>JAFYGJ010000084.1:0-19790 GCA_017543275.1 Lachnospiraceae bacterium
CGGTTTCGTTTTTCTGAGTTGCCGAAGGGACCCGGAACTTCAAGAGGGGTCTGATGGGGCAGACTCTTCACGTGCCCGTCAGGGTGCGGGAAAGAGGCTGCGCTGTCAGATCCCTCGTAGAAAATCGAAATGCCGGAGCCTTAGCCCGGGAAGCGGATATCTGCCTTCTGGAAAGCCGCGTCCGGGATGCCGGAACCACCCGCGGCACCTGCGTTCAGGAAGCGACAGAAAGCCGCGTCCGGGAGGCCTCGGGGTCACTCGCCGAGGATATACTTGCGGATGACGGAGAAGGGCGCCTGGGCGCAGTCGAGGAGTTCTTTGTGGAATTCCTTGAGGTCGAAGTCATCCGCGTCGCGGGCTTCATTCTCGATGTCCAGGATCTCGAGTTCGCCGATCGCGTAAAGCTCGTAAGTGCCCGGGTCCGCGCGCATATAATCATACATCCACTGCGCCGCATCCTTTGCGCCGTCGAAATAATCCGAAATATAGTCTTCGACGTCGTCTACGTCCCAGCCCTGCCAGTGGATGCCGAGATCGACACGGGCATAGATTTCAAGCGAAATCCGGGCGTTTGCTGCCAGAACTTCCGCGCCGTCGTCAGACAGGTCGTCGATGTAATGGTAAGCGTTGTGCTCCACATAAGTGGCATAGCCTTCCGCAAAGCCGTTCGTTCCGATTCCGTCCCGAAGGAGGTATGTGGCATTCTGCTGGAAATAATTGATCTGATACAGGTGGCCGGGGTAGCCCTCATGGGCAAGGGTAATGAAGATATCCTCATCTTCCGCTCCGCGGTCACAGTTGATCAGAATCGAATTCCGGATATTTCCGTCCATCGGCGGAATCATATAGCAGGCCGGACTCAGATAATCCCGAAGGGACTGGTCGACATAGTCTACCTCGTAATCCACGTCGTCGATCTCCGGGTAATCCTCTAAAATCTTGTTCTGCAGAATCCTGAGGCAGAGATTCGGATCGGTTGTCGGATAGGGTACATCATCAAAGATGAAGTACAGGCTCGGCGATTCCCGAAGCAGCATGGTAATGGTGTTCATGCCCTCGTCAATGGCCTGGTCGAGCATCTTGATCATCTCATCCGGTGTCTTGTCTGTTCCGACCGTCGCCTTCAGCAGATACTCAAAATACTTGTCGCCGTCCGGATAATTGCAGAGACCGCCTTCATGCTCATTTTTGCCTTTCAGCTTCGGCAGTTCCTCCAGCAGGTATTCATAGGCCGGATAGAAAGAATTCAGCACTGCGTCTTCGTTTTCTTCGCAGTATTCATCCATTTCCTTTTTGGAAAGGTCCAGGACCTCCAGCCGTTCGCGGAAGGTGGTAATCAGGAAACTGTCATCCTTTGTTTTCAGGAAATCCTCGATCTGCTCCAGCGTATTCTCTAAAATATCATCCTCCATGAAAAGCCCGGCGTCAGCCTTTTCCTTTTCAAAGTTCATGATATCTTCGTAGTAATCCGGAACCAGACGAATCAGTTCGATATAGTCCTTCACATCGGACTCGGTATAGAACTTGTACTCCTCAAGGTCCACAGGAAGCATCGCCTGGATGCCTGCATTCGGGCCTAAAGGCTCATACAAAAGGTCCAGTCCGAAGCCTTCATCCTCAAGATCAAGATAGACCTTGAACGCATCGTAGGTCAGCTGCGCCTCCCAGTCTAGATCATCATAGTCAAAGGACTCTAACTCCTCGCGGTAGCCGTCAAGTGTTTCCCGGTATTCTTCAAAAGCCTCGTCGGAAACATCCATCGAGTACCAGTGCAGGTCTGAAGTGTCGATGCCGAAGTTCTCCGGGTGCATCAGCCGGTAATGTGCCGTCAGGGTCGATCCGGCAAGGAGTTCACCGTGCACGCGATCGGTGAATTCGTGGAAAGCCTGATTGACATCATCCGGCTTGTCCTGATCCTTCGTCTCCGGTTCTTCGGTTTCGGTCTCTTCCGTTTCCGTCTCGGTTTTCTCGGTCTTTGTCTCTTTGGTTTCGGAAGCCTTTTCCGTTTCCTTTGTTTCCGTCTCTTTTTCGCTGCTGCTCTCTTCTTCGGAAGACGGCGTCTCCGTTTCAGGCGGCTCGGTCTCCTTCTCGCTGCTCTCGGTATTAGCAGGCCTCGTCTCTTCGACGACGCTCTCCTCCTCCGTTTCATCCTGGAGATCGCGGACCTTCTCAAGTGCCGCGACGCCAAGGAGCATTCCGGTCGTAAGGCAGCCGGAAAGCGAACCGAGCGTCAGTACAAGCGCAAGAAGCAGTGCCGTGATTCTGGCGAATTTCCACTTTTTCATTTCTCAGGTTCCCCCTTGTTCATATTTCCCGGACGCATAATGCATTTATAAATCCGGTTTCCTAAAAGCGAGAATTTCTCCTCGTATTCCGTCATGATATTGCCTTCGTTCATCTTTGGATCCCGGTGCAGATCCCGGGTCATCTGAAGGATTTCCCAGTCCGATGCTTCCGCTTCCTCCAGCGAAAAATCAAAGAACTTTTCATTGTCGGTCTTGAATTCAACAACGCCGCCCGGTGCTAAAATCTGCTGATAACGCGCAAGAAATTCGCGGGATGTAAGCCGGCGCTTATGGTGGCGGGCCTTCGGCCAGGGATCGGAAAAATTCAGGCAGATGCCAGACACCTCTCCTTCCGAAAAGACTTCTTCGATTGCCTCCGCATCAAAACGCAGGTAATACAGGTTGCTGCACGAAAGCTCCGCGCGCTTCTCGAGTGCCCGAAGGAGCACTGATGAAAACTTCTCAATCCCGAGATAATTGATTTCCGGATGAAGGAGCGCAAGTTCTGAGAGAAAACGCCCTTTTCCGCAGCCGATTTCAATCATGAGCGGGTGATCGTTTCCGAACAGTTCCCGCCATTTTCCTTTCTTTTCCTCCGGCGCCTGAATGACAAATGGATTCCGCTCCATCTCCTCCTCGGCGCCCGGTATATTCCGAAGCCTCATAATCAGCCCTCATCGGCGGGATTCAGCGCATAATAATTTGCCGTATCCCAGTACTGATCGTGATAGAAAAGTTCTTCTCTGCGAATTCCCTCGTAAACCATGCCGCATTTCTGCATCACGCGGCCGCTCGCCGTATTTTCCGTGATGTGACAGCAGGTCACTTTGTGAATGCCTCGTGAAAACATGAAGTCAATCGCAGCTCCGAGTGCCTCGGTCACATATCCGTGGTTCCAGTAGGCCGTCCCAATCGCATAGCCCAGTTCCAACGTTCTCATGTAGCGGTTCGGTGAACTGCACTGGTTCAGCATGCCGATGACGGTATTGTCTTCCTTCAGCACAATCGCGAAACAGTACATCTTCTGATTCCGGCAGATACGCACCGTATCCGCGACAGAGGCCGCTTCTTCGTTCTCAATATAGGGCGCAAGATAATACTTCAGGACCTCCTGGTCATGATTGATATTCCGGTAAATTGCCAGTGCGTCCGATTCTTCAAGCGGCCGCAGGATCAGGCGTTCTGTTTCAATCCGTGCTTCAGGGTCGTAAAATTCAGAAATCATATCGCTTCCTTAAAATCTTCAGTTTGCACAGAGTATAACGAAAATTAACTGAAAAATCAACTGTTCCGGACACATCTACACACAGTTTTCACAAAAATAAAATGATCCGGAAAAAGTCCTTGACTTTTCCGGATTGTGTGACTATAATAGCGCATGTGTTCAATATTTCGCACCATTAGCTCAGTTGGTAGAGCACCTGACTCTTAATCAGGGTGTCCTGGGTTCGAGCCCCTGATGGTGCACGGGGGAGCATCAATCCTGCAGCATTCGCTCGGGGTTGATGTTCTTTTATATTCTCATCTTTTCAGTGTTTTCAGGTATTCTTTCCGCTCTTCCGTTATCCTCCTCGATTCCACTGCTTTCTGAATGGTTTTGTTGTGCGTCCAGGGATCCAGGCGCTTTTTTTGAAGATACGGCAGCACCGCGTCATACTGCTTCACGAGCGCGGTCGCAAAATACCAGGCGATCATCATGCGGATGTAGTACTCCTCTGAGCGGACTTCAGAGACCATTTTGGGGTATTTTGGATCAAAACGCGCATCCAGAAAATACTGCATCAGACAGCCGATCGCAAAACGCACGGTATAGGTCCGATCAGACCGGAGCCATCCCCGGATTTCCAGAAGCAGCCGTTCCGGTGTCTTTTTGAATGCCTTCGGCGAAAGCTGGTCGCAGGTCGCCCAGTTATTGATAAAGGGAAGGAAAACCTCCGTCTCAGACAGACAGCGGTCAAAATCCTTCTCCTCGGAGATCAGGAAGGCGTGCAGCTGATCCTCGTCGAAATAATAGTGCGGGAGATCCGAAAGAAAAGCAGGAACCGTCCCCGGCTGAAGCGTTTCCATGAACAAAAGCGTCTTTGCAAGCGCCCGAAGATCCGGCGTCCGCACGCCGATCATGCGCTCTATGGGTGTCCCCGGAATCAGGCCGCCCTGAAAATCCGCATACTTTTCGTCCCGGTGCTCAAAAAGCGTCGCCCTGATCCGTTCCCGCTCGTCCATCCGCCGAACGACCGTCCGAAGATTTTCGACAAGTCCTTTTGTCCCGTCGATCCGGATCACCGGAATCCGCAGTTTCTCAAGCCACCGCTCCGGCCGGGATTCGTCGATGGTCTCCGCATGAAGGAAAAAGGCCTCTTCCTGCTCATACAGATCCCCGCCGGGGCTCACGCGCTCTCCGAACTGTTCTTCCGCCCGCTGCCGGATTCTCTGCATCCTGAGTTCCTTCGGCGCCGAAATCAGAACAGCCGAAGTAAACTTTTCGGAAACCTCCGTTCCGAAATCCCCGTCTGAAGCCGAGAACACAAGCCCTTTGCTGATCCGTAAGTCCCTGAGAAGAAGCGCCGCACATTCATCTTTGGTGCGGCTCTTTTCATAGGGATTCCCGGAAGCGGGATCCCGGTAATCGATATTCTGCTTTTCCGGGAAATAATAATCCTCCGCGTCTTTAAAGCGGCAGCCGAGCGTCACTGCGAGCATCTTTCCGAAAGTACTTTTCCCGGAGCCGTTCAGCCCGCAGACAATGATATTTTCAGTCATCCGAAACAATCCTTATCTGATCTTTTGCTATAATTTTCAGCGAAAAAGCAGCCACTAAGAAATCAGCGGCAGAATGTACTGGACCCACAGGAAACTCACCGGCATTACCAAAAGCATCGCCGGAATCATGTCCGCAACCGGAAAATCCCGAAGCTTCAGCATCCGAAAGCCCGTCGCAATCAGGATCACACCGCCGCAGGCCTTGAAATCACAGATCATCGTATCGTTTGTCAGCGGATAAATCAGCCGCGCAAGGAAGAATAAAAGCAGGAAAATCACAAGCTGCGGAACAGCGACAAAGGAAACAACCATTCCCAGGGAACAGGCGAAAATCATCGCGGTGAAAAAGTCGAGGATGGATTTTGCGATCAGGATGCTGTGGTCCCCGCTGATTCCCGAAACGATCGAGCCGTAGATTCCGGTTCCGCTCGCACAGAACAGCACGATGACCGTCACCAGTGTTGAGGTGAATTCCTCCTCGGACATGCCGCTTTTCGGAGGCTTCACAACCTTGCTCATCAGCTTCTGCATCCCTCTTGCCCCTGCGCTGATCCGGTCGCCAAGCTTGATGACAACCCCGATGACCGTTCCGATGATGACCGAAAAGATCACGGCGGGCATGTTTTTCATCAGCACAATAGACGCAATGCCCATCGACATCGCGCAGACGCCGAAGATCATATTCAGCGTCGTTTTCAGCCGGTCATTCAGCATCCGGCCGGCTAAGGCACCGAGAATTCCTCCGATCGCAATGGCTGCCGTATTGACAAGAACTCCGATTGGCATGTGTTTCCCCCATCACTTTCTGTTACAATACCTTCATCGGTTTCCAGCGCAGGAAATCGCCGGAAACGAGGCTGTATTCCACACCGTTGTGAAGCCCCATGATGCTGTCATAGAAGCGCGATTCCCCGTGGCAGTGCGCGTACAGAAGCTTCTCTGCACCGTACTCCTCCGCAAGGCGCGTAAAGGCGCTTTCCCGCTCCAGGATGTTCGTCGGCGGATAATGCAGGAAAATGATAATCCGCCGGTATCCGTCTTTTTTCGCCGCCGAAAGCCCTTCCTTAAGACGCTCCGCCTCACGCTGAACGAGTTTCTTCGCACGCTCTTCCGATTTCTCGTCCCAGCCCACGATCTGCCCGCGTCCATTCAGATAGAACGGGCCTTCAAAAGTGAATCCCTTTGTCGCGACCAGCGCCGTGTCCTCATATGCGAGGTATCCGCCCTGCAGAAACGTAAGCTTCCCGGCGAACTGTTCATTCAGCCGCTCTGTCTTCTTCGCATCCCAGAACATGTCATGGTTTCCGCGCGTCAGGATTTTCTTTCCCGGAAGGTCGCAGATATACTGAAAATCTTTCTCACACTCCGAAAGGTCCTTTCCCCAGCTGTGATCTCCAAGAAGTACAAGCGTATCCTCCGGACCGATCATCTTTTCACAGTTTTTCCGGAACTTTTCCTCATGGTTTTTCCAGACGCCCTTTTTCTGGGTCTGGCTTTTCAGCTCGGTCTGGAAATGCAGGTGCAGGTCGCCGATTGCATAAAGGCTCATAACCAGTGCTTCCTCTTAAACCAGATCAGGCAGCCGACTACAATCGCAATCGACAGGACAAAGACCCCGAGATAGGCCCATTTCCACTCCAGCTCCGGCATATAGCGGAAGTTCATGCCATACCAGCCTGCAATCAGCGTCAGCGGCATGAAGATCGTCGCGACCACCGTGAGAAGCGTCATGATCCGGTTCTGCCTTTCCGCCTGCTGGGACTGCACCAGGTCCCGAAGCTGCACGACGTACTCCCGAAGCGAAGTTACCCGGTCCTGAAGCCGCATCACACGCTCCGTGAAAAGCCGGAAGAAGCGCAGATTCTCCTGACGGAAAAAGCCGTTTTCGTTCTCCTCCAGCTCCTGCCCGAGATCCACGAGCTGCTCATAATGCATCCGAAGGTCCAGAAGCTCGCCGCGGATATCGTTGATTTCCTTCGGGTACTCTTCTGTTTCGCCCTGAAGGATCTCCTCCTCCGCCAGGTTCAGCCGGTGCTCCGTTTCCTCCAAAAGCCGAAGATCCGGCCCGATCATCTGCTCCAAAAGGTCGTACAGAAAACGCTCCTGGCTCGGAAGCCGCCATTTTTTCTGCTTCCGTACGCTTTCCACCAGGTTTTCGACATACTCGTCGTCGTCAATCAGCACGATGCCCTTCTCGTCCAGCGCGAAGGCAAAGGTGTTCTGCTTCCCCGTGATATCCGTGCGGTCCGGCACGAAAAAGGTACCGGTCAGCGAGTCGTAATTGACGATCGCCTTCGTTTCCAGCACGTTTTTCGGGTCGAGTTCAATATCAATCGTCATATCGAACTGCTCGCTTTTTTCCTTCCACTCCGCACTGTTCAGGACCGCAACATACTGGAAGCTGCGGTCCCGGATATCTTCTTCGCTGCAGGGAGTGAGAAGTTCCCTGATCTGGTAATATTTCATAAAACATCCTATCCGTCCCGGGCCTTTTCCTCCCGGAACTGAAACGGTTTTAATCAGGCGATTCCGCCCCTTGTCGCTGCCGCAGCCTGGATTTCATGCATGCGCGCATAGGCGCCGCCGAGTTCCAGAAGCTCCTGATGCGTGCCGCGTTCCGTCACGGAACCGTTCTCGATCACAAGAATCTGGTCGGCATTCCGGATCGTCGACAGCCGGTGTGCGATCGCAATGATCGTACGCTTCCCGGCGATTCCGGCGATGGCTTTCTGGATCTGCTGCTCGGTCTCCACGTCAACGGAGGCCGTCGCTTCGTCAAGGATGATGATCGGCGAACGCCGGAGAATCGCGCGGGCAATCGCAACGCGCTGCTTCTGTCCGCCCGAAAGCCTGAGGCCGCGCTCCCCGACTTCGGTATTGTAGCCGTCGGACATCGCCATGATGTCCTCGTGGATATTGGCGGCCTTGGCAGCCTCTATAATCTCATCCATATCGGCATCCGGACGCGCGTAGCCGATGTTCTCGGCAATTGTCCCGTTGAACAGGAAAGTATCCTGCAGCACCGGGGAAATGTTTTTCCGGAGGCTTTCGATCGTTACGTTCTGGATATCCTGTCCGTCTACTAAAATCCGGCCGGACTGTGGCTCATAGAAACGTGAAATCAGCTGCGTCAGCGTGGTTTTTCCGACACCGGTCGGGCCGACAAGCGCAAGCATTTTTCCGGGTTCGCAGTGGAAAGAAACGTCTTCCAGAACCGGCGCGCCCTCTTCATAGTAGAAGCTCACATGGTCGAAACTGATGTCGCCTTCCACGTTCTCAAGATCCTTTGCGCCGGGCTTGTCCTTGATTTCATACGGCGCATCCAGGATCATCATGACACGCTCCGCACCCGCGAGAGACTGCTGCATGCTCTCAACCAGGTTTGCAAGTCCCGTAATCGGCTGGTAGAACAGGGAAAGGTACAGAAGGAATGCCACGACGGATTCCACGCCGAGATTTCCGCGATACGCAAGATATCCGCCGAATCCGACGACAAGGATCGTACCGAGCGAGCTGATGAATTCAACTGAAGGGTGGAACACCGCACTGATCTTCAGCGCCTGCAGCATCGCCCGCACATGTTCGAAATTCTTTTCATCCACACGGCCGGTCTCGTACTCTTCCCGCCCGAAGGACTGGATTTCATGAACGCCAGAGAGATTGTCCTGCAGCTTGCCGGACAGTTCACCCATCTTCTTCTGTGAAATCCGGAAATACGGCCGCACCTTTTTGCCGAAAATGATGCCGGACACGAGGATCAGCGGAATCGGCGCGCAGGTAATCAGGGCAAGCTTCCAGTTCAGAATCAGAAGGACGGTGAAGACGCCGACAAAAGTCACGACATTCGTGATCGTTTCCGGAATCATGTGTGCATACAGAAGCTCAAAATCCCTGGTGTCGTTCACGACGCGGCTCATCAGGTCACCGGTCTGCTTGTCGTGGAAGAAGCCGAGGTGCATGCGCTCCAGCTTGTCGTAAACCTTGGTCCTAAGGTCACCGACCAGGTACCATGCCGCTTTGTGCGCGAGGTAATTGCTCATGAAACGGAACAGAATCCTCAGAAGATACAGCCCGATCAGGATGATTACAAGGATGCCGATCTGCCGAAGGCCCGGCTCGTCAACGCCCGCGCTCACAATACCCGTCATCCTTGAAAGCGCGCGCGGTGCCGCAAGATTCACCAGTGTCAGCCCCAGTGTGGCAAAGATGGCAAAAAAGTACAGTCCTTTATAACGAATCGCCTCACGGCTCAGCTTGAACAGCAGTTTCATATTCAGTTGTTTCCTTTCAGTCAGTACAATGATGTCCGATATCAGTCAAAAAGCGTGCAGCCCTGTCTTTTGAAATGCTCGATCTTCTCAAGAAGCAGTGCCTCTGTCACATGGAATTCTCCGGCGAGGCAGGTCAGGCAGCAGAACTCTTCTGCTCCGCGGTTGATGAACTTTTTCGTGGCGCCGATCTCCAGGGATTTTAAGGGCCGCCCGCACTTTCTGCAGGTTTCCATCTTATTTATTCACGATCTTTGCGCGGAAAACGCGGCAGCCGTAAGCCTCGACACGCTCGGTATAGGTTTCGTTCTTTACGAGGATGTCCTGCTTCGACCAGACGTCGTGCAGAAGAAGCGTCTTATTGGAGCTCACGGGAATGCCCATTTCGTCGATCACAAAGCCCATATGCCGGTCTTCATCCGAAAGGTTGAAGAGGCCGATCGCAAGATCTCCCTGAGATAGCGGCCGGAACAGCACTAAAAGGTTCTCCGGCTTCCAGCCGAAGGAAGTAAGCTCCGCAAGCTGCCTGCACACGGGATCCTGGTTGATTGCGATCATTTCCTCATTCTGCAGTGTCGCAAGATCTTCGTCAGGCATTTCGCGGATGTCCGACCCGATCATAAGAGGCGACCCCATCAGCGCCCAGATCGAAAAATGCGTCCGGTACTGCAGGCTTGAACAGCCGCCGAGGCCCACATTTCCCTTGCCGTGCATACCAACGACGAGCATATCCATGTCGTTGAAGCAGCCGACGCCTGCGTAGGGCAGAATCTCAAGCTGCTGATAAGTCAGTTTCTTAATGCTCTCCCAGCTGTCGAAAATATCGCCCGTGGAGCGCCACATCGAAGCGCCTGTTTCCTTGATCCACTTCGCAGTCTCGTCCGCACCCCAGGAGCAGGCGGAGAACAGGATGTCCCGGCCGCAGTTGTTGAGGGCATTTGCCATCCGGTGATACAGGACGCGTCCCGGAACCGTCTTCGGATGATAGCAGTAATCGTATTTCAGGAAATCGACGCCCCAGGAAGCGAAGGTTTCCGCATCAATAAATTCATGGTCAAAGCTTGACGGATAGCCCGCGCAGGTCTGGGTGCCGGAACAGCTGTACATGCCGAACTTCAGGCCTTTTTCATGGACATAGTCCGCAACGTACTTCATCCCGTGCGGAAATTTCTCCGGATCCGCCTGAAGTCTGCCTTCTCTGTCCCGCTCGTGAAGCGACCAGCAGTCGTCAATTACAAGATATTCATAGCCTTTCGCAAGATATCCCTTTTCCACCATGGCGTCTGCCATCGTCAAAATAACATCTTCATTAATATCCGGACCAAAGGTATTCCAGGAATTCCAGCCCATCGGCGGCGTCTTCTGAAACATAGTACATTCTCCTTTCAAAACCGTAATTCACGAACTCATTTGTTATAGGGAATTATAGTACAAGATGGAAAGCCGTGTCAACTGATTCCTTCGGAACTTGGGCG
The DNA here is from genome assembly GCA_017543275.1 of Lachnospiraceae bacterium. Taxonomy (GTDB): domain Bacteria; phylum Bacillota; class Clostridia; order Lachnospirales; family Lachnospiraceae; genus UBA1267. Next base: position 10,789 of record JAFYGJ010000084.1, read on the forward strand.
AAATAAGGTCGAACATTTGTTCTTTCTCCCCTTGACATTTTGCCCGCCGCGCGTTATGATATCCTCGGAGGCGTACATATGTTCGATTCAAATGTATTAAAAAACAGCCCGGATCGGGCCTATATAGCGATCGACATGAAGTCTTTTTATGCCTCGGTGGAGTGTGTCGCGCGGAAACTGGATCCGCTGACGGCATATCTTCTGGTCGCAGACGAGACCAGAACGGATCAGACGATCTGTCTTGCGGTTTCGCCCGCCCTAAAGGCAATCGGCGTTCCGTCGCGCCCGCGCCTGTTTGAAGCGCGGCAGGCGATTCAGCGTTATGAGATCGAGCACCATACCAGGGTGTTTTATTATGTCGCGCGTCCCCGGATGGCCGAATATGAGCGGATTTCGGCATTGATTTACAGGATCTGCCTGCGCTATGCCGCATCGGAGGACATCCATGTCTACAGCATTGACGAGAATTTCATTGACTGCACGCCTTATCTCCCGCTCTATCAGGAACAGGCCGAGCGTGAAAATGTACATCCGGCGCATGCGATGGCCATGACGATCATTCATGATATTTTGGCGCATACCGGCATCACGGCCACCGTCGGGATCGGCACCAATCTCTATCTTGCAAAGATCGCCATGGATATCGTCGCCAAGAAAAAGAAGCCGGACAAATTCGGTGTACGGATCGCCGAACTGAATCCCAGCAGTTTCAAGTTCCTTCTGTGGGAGCACCGGCCGCTGACGGATTTCTGGCAGATCGGGCGCGGAAAGGCGCGCCGCCTGGAGCAGGCGGCACTCTTTACGATGGGGGATATCGCGGAACGGTCCCTGTACGACGAGGAGTATTTCTATCGGACCTTCGGAATTGACGGCGAGATCCTGATCGATCACGCCTGGGGCGAGGAACCGGTCACGATGCAGGAGATCAAATCCTATCACCCGGAGCGGAACAGTCTTTCAAACGGGCAGGTTCTTCCCCGGCCCTACGAATACGCCGAAGCGCGGGTCATTTTCCGCGAGATGGTGGATGTGCTCTGTGCGGATATGATGGAAAAAGGCATCGTTGCCGCTGTTTTTTCCTGGTACATCGGCTATGACTATAAATCACTCGAACACTGCCCTTCCTACAGCGGACCGATGGCCGTGGACTTCTATGGGCGCCTCCATCCGAAGCACTCCGGCGGAATTGTGCGGCTCTCCTCAAAAACCAGCGCTGTTTCCCTGATCGCACCGGCCATGCTGGATTCCTTTGACAGAAAAACCGACCACCGGCTCCTCTTTCGCCGCGTCGGTGTCAATGCCGCGGAAACCGCCGCGGATGAGAATGCCTTCCAGATGGATTTATTTACCGATTTTGACGCCCTGGACCGCGCGTATACAATTGAGCGGGCTATGCTCGAAATCCGCCGGAAATACGGCAAAAACGCGCTTGTGAAGGGTTTTAATCTCCTCCCCGGCGCGATGACGATCGAGCGGAACACCCAGATCGGCGGCCACCGGGCATAACACTGTATTTCGGAACTCGCCTGCGGGATGGGTGTCCCCCTTCGGTGACGGTTCCAGGTCACCTCAGAAGGACACCCATTACCCTCGGCTCGGGTTTGCTGCCCTCTGATCAGTTTCGGAATCCGCCCGCAAAAAGAGTGCCCCTCTTCGGCGCAGGTTTTGATACGCCGAAGAGGGACACCCATGGTCCTTGATTCAGGAGTGCTGCATCAGTATGCGTCCAGATTTCCGTCCTCTGCACTGCAGCCTGATATGAAGCAAATTACAGGGACTTCGGTCCCGGTGTGGTCGGGGTGATCAGGTGAACCTTGACACCGCGGCGCGAATCGTTCATGTAGCGGATGACTTCTTCGAAGACATCATTGTACTCGCCGTAGATACCGCCGACATGATGGATGAAGGGGCCGAACATCAGCTTCTCTTCCCAGGCCTTCCACGAAGGCTTCGCCTCGATCCAGACATAGGTTGCCGTGGTGTCGGGACCTTCGATCGTGTCCGCGTCCGCAAGGAAGATGTAGTATTCGCCGTCCAGTTCATCCATACGAAGCATGGACATATGACCCGGCTTCAGCTCCCAGTGCGGTTCGTAGAACGCGCGGTTCCGGAACTTTCTTGCCTTGATCATCGGGTTCTTGTCCTTATCCGCAAGAGAGTATGCGAAGGGGCCGCCGTGCCAGATCAGTTCGCCGTTGTCGTTTGTCGGATGGCGGTAGGTCCAGTCCGCAAGAAGCGGCGCATCCTCGCCGAGCGCTGCCGACTTCAGGATCAGCATCGAAATGCCGCCCCAGATATCCATCTCGCAGCCGGTCGGAAGTCCGCGGTCCGCAAGCTCGCCTTCAATCACACAGCCGGTTGCGGAAATGCCGACAGCCCTGCCTACGCCGCCGCAGTCGAATCCTGCCGCGCGGCAGTGATTCTTCTTCATCAGGCCTTCGATTGCAAGAACGCCTGCGCAGACACGTGTCGCAAAATCAGGATCTTCGACTTCCGAGAGATCGATCCGGGAGGAAAAATCTTTCACATAGTCCTGCAGTTCCTGGCTGTTCTCATCAACGATCCGCTGCGTTTCCGCACCGATCTGAGCAAGACCGATGGGCTTCACGGAGATATTGAAGTTCTTGATCAGCTGCAGCTGGTTGTGGATGACGCTGTAGAAGCCGGCCGGACGATCGCCGATCGAAGCAATGTTCGCGTTCCGGAGATTCTTCATCACATTCACGACCCTGACGAATTTCTCGAAACCGATTACAAAGTCCGGCGAATCCGCTTCGCAGTTCCAGATATAGCTGAAGGTCACGCCGTAGTTCCGGAGGACCTTCGTCGCTGCGAAGATACCGCACTGTGTTTCCTTTTCGCGGTGCTCATAGGTGGAGACCTTGTCCCGCGTGCCCCAGATCAGGGTCGGCAGCATGAACTGCTTCGCGACGCCTGCCACGACAGATTCTTCACCAAAATCGCAGAAGGGGCTGAAAATCGCATCGATGTCCGCCGCTTTGAATTTCTCGACGATCTTATCGATATCATCGATGTGGCAGGCCATACCCTGCTCGCAGATATCATCGATTTCAACCCATTCAACATAGTCCTTCATCTGCGCGTGAATGATGGGCATGATGATGTCATACTCTTCCCGGGCTGTGTTGATGTTGAACACTTCGCGCCGGTTCGGCATTAAGCCGATTTTTACCTTATCGTGCATAAAAATGCTCCTTTCTCACGATCTCTATTTGATTCTATTCTACCGCATTCCGAAAAAAGTTCAAGAGGGAATGTGCGATTTTTGTCTCACTCCGCGGGGACCATTTTTTCCAGCTGTCTCAGGAGAAGATCTTCTGTCAGTGCGCCGATCCGGTATGCCAGAAGCTCGCCGCCCTCATCCATAAAGAGTGTCATCGGGATCGAACTCACGCCGTAGGCATAGGCGCCGCTGTACTCTGTATCAAAGAAAATCGGGAAGCTGTAGCCCTCATCTGCGACATACTGCTTCGCGGAATCGATGGTTTCACGGCTTCCGTCCGTCAGATTCACGATCACAAAATGAATCCGGTCACCGTACATTTTATATGCCTCATCAAAGAAAGGCATCTCCTCCCGGCAGGGCGGACACCAGCTCGCCCAGAAATTCAGCATCACCGGGCCGTCAAAGTAATCCGAGAGTGAAACGGTGTTTCCGTCCATGTCCAGCATCGTAAAATCGGGACAGATGAAGGGCTCGGAACCTTCGGAAGCATCGTCTGTTTCTGCGGCTTCCGTCTGCTCTGTGCCCGGTGTCTCAGGCGTTTCCGGCGGCTGTGATTCTGTTGTATCTGCTGTTTCACTGCTTTCTGGTTCGGCGGTCTGCTGTGCTTCTGTCTTTGTTTCCACGAAGACCGTTTCACCGCTCTCCCGCTGCACTTCCGGGTATTTCTTCGAAAGCTTCCGATATGCAATTACAGCGCCGGAAAGAAGTACCGCAAGAACCAGAAGGCCTGCAATCCAGATGATGATTTTCCTGCTGTTTTTCATGCTTTTACATTCTCTGTTCAGATAGATTGAATGGCTGTCCGGATCCTGATCATATCAGCCGGATCAGTTTGCAGTTTTCGATCCCGGGACTCCAGAAATCCCTGAGCGGAAGCTCCCGGATCCGATTAATGATCGACAGGTTCATCGCGCCGTGTCCGACGATCAGGACATTTTTGCCCTCCGAAAGAAGCGGATCAACGACTTCCCGCAGAAACTCTCCGGTCCGTGCGAACAGCTCCTCGAAAGTCTCCGCGCCGCCGATCCCCCCGATATACTGCTCCGGATGCTGGAAAAACGCATTAATCGGACAGTCCGGAATACTGAAGATTTCCGCAAGGCCCTCATAGATTCCGAAACCCATTTCCCGAAGCCGCGGATCTGTGATAATCGGGATGTTCCGTCCCCGAAGCAAGATCTCCGCCGTTTCCACAGCGCGGACAAGCGGCGAGGAATAGCAGATATCCAGCGGAACATCCCAACATTCCTTGCGGGCTTTTTCGGCCATGGCTCTTCCGGCTTCATTCAGCGGGATATCCGTACAGCCCTGAAGCCTCATCTGGTCATTCCAGTCGGTCCTCCCGTGTCGCATGATATAGAGCATCCCAAAACATCCTCCCTGTCCTTTATGATAAAGCGCCGAGAAGCTTCGACAGAAGTCCTGTCGCCATCAGGATTCCGACGACAATCAGGAATCCGCCGCACACAAGATTGATCACCCGGTAATGCCGCTTGATGAACCCGAACGTGTCCCGGAGCTTTTCGAGGAGCACCGCCGACAGAAGAAACGGAAGCCCAAGCCCGAGAGAATACGAAAGAAGCAGCAAAACGCCCTTTCCCATGCTGGCCCGCTCCGAAGCGAGCATCAGCGCTGAGCCTAAGAATGCGCCGACGCAGGGCGTCAGACTCACGGAGAAAATCAGCCCGAACACAAAAGCTGAAAACAGTCCGGTTACTTTCCACCGCACCCGGATTCCCCGAAGGAACGGCAGCGGAATCACATCCATGAATACCAGGCCGAAAAAGATCACAATCAGCCCGGTTACAACATTCAGGGCAATCCGGTACCGCACCAGAAAACGCCCGATTGTGCCTGCAAAAAGCCCCATCAGGCAGAACACCAGCGTAAAGCCCAGCACAAACATCAGCGCGGCAAAAAAGCCTCTCGCTTTCCCGGGCTTCTCCTGCTCTTCCGATCCGCCGTCGCCGGCAAAATAGCTCAGGTAAACCGGCAGCATCGGCAGCATACACGGTGATATGAATGAGATGACCCCCTCAAGGAAGGTGATCAGATACTCCATAACTCAATCTTTCTCTTTTTCGCAGTTATTTACCGCTCCTGGAAGAATTCGATTTCTTCCCCGATCGGTCCGAAGCAGAACGCCATCCGTGCCGGGAAAGGCGGATCGGATTCGATCACAATATCCGCCGGGCCGATAAACACATTGTATCCGGCCGCTTTTTGCCTTCTCTACGATTTCATCGACATTGTCTGATGCAAGCGCAAAATGCCGGATAACGCCCTGTCCCCGGTCGTCTCCGCCTGTTTTAAAGATCTCCATCAGTCCTGCCCCGGTATCAATCATCATGCCGCCTGCCCATTCTCTTTTCAGCGAAAGGCCAAGCACATTCAGATAAAAATCCTTTGCTTTTTCATATTGCTGATCGCTCTCGCATTTTAACGCGATGTGATGAACTCCTGTAATCATAGCTGCCTCCAGTTTATGTTTTTGTATGCGGATCTGTCCGCCTTTGACAGCACTATGACACAAGAGTGTGTGCTTGTCAAGCAGTTTCAGGGCCCGGACTGTGAAAAGCGATTGAATAATCCGCCGATCCGGAGTATGATAGCGGTATCGCGAAAGTCCGCGCAGACTGATCCGCCCGAAGAACCGACGACCCAAAGGAGTGCAGCTCAAGATGGCTTATATCAACCTGAAAACACTGGATATTCTGGAAAAAGAAGCACCCTCCCCGAAGTTACGGGAAGGGTATTTCGAATGCGACGAAGAAATGGCCGGGATTATCCTTCTTTTGAACCGGAAGGGCTACCGGACGCTTTTTTCCTGCAGCGGCCATCTGTATGATGAGATCAGCGATACCTTTGAGGTCGATAATCCGGAACTTTCCGAAGAGGAACTACGCGAACTCTATCCGGGGATTCTCAATATCCATACGGATGAGTCCGGAACGAGAGTCCTGACACTCCGCCAGAATCTTTCCCTGAAATCCTATATCTTCTTTGCGCCGGAGATCCGGCTTCCTTCCGTACCGGAAGAATGGCGGCTCGACGGTCATGTCCTCTCCCACAACTATTACTGGGACAGCACTTTCCAGGAAATCCGGGACCTGTCGGACCTGAAATCACAGCCTTTTCTGTTCTACTGCCGCCGGGCGGAGCTTCTGTCCGTCCTCTTCGACTGGGCAGAATCACTTCCCGAATATGACCCGGACTGTACCCTAAACCCGGAAGAACCAATGCGCCAGACCTACCGGAACGGGCCGCTGTTGTAATGGGACACCCATCTCGCAGGCGAGTTGTGGATACTGGCCGCAGAAACAGACTCGAGCCGAGGGTTATGGGTGTCCTTCTGAGGCGTATTGGAACCTACGCCGAAGAGGGACACCCATCTCGCAGGCGAGTTAAGAATCTCAGATCAGGGAGGCCAGCACCACAAAGACTGCGGCGGTCCATGCCATCCGGTTCGGGTAGCTTTCACCCCAGCGGGTTTCACTGATATCCAGCCCGGTTTTCGGATTGATGATCATGGGATAGCCGGTCCGGACCAATGCCCGGAGGTAGCGAAGCGCAATTTCCCGTGCAAGCGTTTCCTTCCCGCAGGACCTGAGCCCGAGGATCACGAGAAGATTTGCAGGCGCCAGGATCGAACCTGTAGACCAGCAGCCGCCGTCGTGGTAGTGATCACTGTCCATCCGCTCTCCGGCGAGACCGTAGGGGCTGAGCCATTTTCCTTCCTCGGAAAGTGCTTCTGTCATGGTATCGATGATCTCCTGCGGGAGTCTCTTCCCAAGGATCAGCGGAACAAAGGCAATCAGCGTTCCGGCTTCTACCGGCGTTCCGTTTGCGAGGCGCGACACAAACTGTTTTCCGTCCCAGAATGCCGCAATCAGCTTTTCCGTCATTTCTTCTGCCCTGCGTTTCCATTCCCGCATCTCGTAATGCTTCCCGAGGCGTTCCGCCATCCGCGACAGATGATCCATCGAAAGTACCAGATAAGCTGCAAGATCCGGCGAACTTGCAGGCACACCGTCCTTGAAGAACGAGCAGTCGTCAAAACCGGACTCGTCTGCCGTATCAAATGAGGCGATCCCGTCCTGATCGGTATCGCGCCAGCTCAGCCACCAGAATACATACTGGGAAAGCCCAAGATATAAGGTAAGGAGCTCCTTCTGCGTAACAAAGGAGAAATCTGTATACGCCTGCAGGAACTCGAACGCCACACCGTAAAACGGTGGCTTGACACCATTGAATGTCTGTGTCATATCTGTCAGCATCTCCGGAAGCATGCCGAATTCATCCTGATACTGAAAGATTCCGAGCATCAGTTCCCACGCGTAGCGCGGATTCCGGTACTGCGCCATCGCATGGTAGCACTGCTGCCAGCTCGAGGTGCAGCGGTGGATGCCCTGCTTGTGAACACATCAAAGCCCGTCTTCCTCCCATATTATTGCATATATACACCCGGCGTCCAGTCTTCCGTCGGGTCCTGTTCAAATACAAGGCCTTTTTCCGTCATCCGAAACACGATATCGCTTTGAAGATCGGTCCTATACAGAAGGGATCCACAGTCCCGGATCGTATCCAGTGTCCGCTTTGCCGGATGACCGTATTCATTGTCTCTGCCGCAGCTGATCACAGTGTATTCCGGCGAAAGCGCCTCCAAAAAAGGCCTGCTGCTCGCGTCAGCAGAACCATGGTGATTGCAGATATAGACATCGCAGTCCAGGTCAACGCCGCTCGCCAAAAGGTCGCCTTCACCTTCTGCTTCTGTATCACCGCCGAAGAATACGCGGTTCTTCCCATCCGAAAGGATCAGGCTGATGCAGCGGTTGTTTTCACCCTCATAATCGGTCCGCACCGGTCCGATAATTGTAATGCAGCAGCTTCCGACTGTATAGGTATCGCCCGGTTTCGGTATTTCCAGTTCAATCTTCTCTTCCGTCAGATACTCCCGGATTCTCTGATAAGTCCTCGTTTCCGTTTCATAGCCGGCTCCGGCAAAATGTTCCACCTGGAAGTTCTTCAGGATTCCGATCGTTGCGCCGCAGTGATCGTTATCCCAATGGGTGTTTACAAGAAGTGTGATCCTCTCCGCTCCGATCCGCTTCAGGACTGCGATCGGCACCTGCGCACGTTCCGTAGACCCGGTATCGATCAGCGCATATTCGCCAGCTGACTCTATCAATGCTGCCGATCCCTGCCCGACATCAATAATGGTAACTCTTGTTTCAGAAAAAATAGTTTCTGGCTCATCTGCAGTCTGGGTCTGTGAAGATATAGTTCCTGTGGGAAAAAGCTGAAGTTCATCGCAGTCCCGAAGCCAAAGCGCCAGAAGCACACCCGCGATGATTGTGAGAATAATCCCGGTCAGAATGAGGCCGATTCTGGTTCCTTTGTTCTTCAAGCGTTTCCTCGTTCTCCTTCTACTTTACCGCTGTATGAACCTCCACTCCCATGCGGTGCAGTTGCTCCTATGGAAGTGGTATCTTCGACCGTCGTAACACTTACGTCTTTCGAACCAGCAGGCTGGCTGTTCGTACGGACACAGGGACGTTCATAGCCCCTCTATCTGTCGGGTCGCCCCTTCAGAATACATGTGGTCGGGTTTCCTGCTTACGCGACAGCGTTCCGACAGCTGTTCAGGTCCTTGAAACGGACTGCTTCAGGAGTTTTCAGAAATGAAAAGTCCGTGACTTCGGCAAATGCTTCCGGAAATGCCTTTCTCAGGATATTGGCAGCACCGTTACAGTCC
>JAFYGJ010000085.1:0-1996 GCA_017543275.1 Lachnospiraceae bacterium
CCGTCGACATACACCAGGTAAATGCTTCCCTGCGGCGGAGCATATTTTTCCTCAAGACGTACGATCTCCTCGTCATAGTTCTGCTGATCAAGGGATTTGGTAAAGATCGGTTCCACCCGGACCAGCATAGCGGCGTATTCTTCATAAAGCGGGATGAGTTCTTCCCGTCTCTCGAAAGCAGGAAGCAGCGTGATTCGGGAGTTCATTTCTTTTCTCCCGCGCTACGCCGTCCGGCATTGTGGAGCATCTCGTCCTTCAGCGCCATGAGCTCTTCGGAGAGGTCGACATAGTACTGATGCGGATTGTCAAAGCGCATCACTTCCGGCCAAAGGGTCTGAAGCTGCTCGGCGCAGTACTGCTTGATCTCCGGAAGCGTCGGGAGCTCATAGACCAGCTCGCCGTCCCGGAAGATCGGAACCTGAAGCTCCACCGCGCGAAAGTTTTCCATGACCTTGCTCTTCCACCGGGCGATGGGATCGCAGATCGTCAGCGGTTTGCTGTCATCGACGTTCTCTTCCCGCAGGCAGATATAATCCGCCTCCGCTTTTCCGGTTTCCACATTATAGAATCGGTAAAGCTTTTTGAAGTCCGGGTTGGTGATCTTTCCGATGTTCTCGCTGATCTTGATCTTCGGGATCCGGTTTCCGTCCTTGTCTTCCACTGCGCAGAGCTTGTACACGCCGCCGAAAACCGGCTCGCTTTTCGAGGTAATCAGGCGCTCGCCGACACCGAAGGAGTCGATTTTCGCCCCCTGGCGGATCAGGTCACGGATCAGGCGCTCGTCCAGAGAGTTGGAGACCGTGATGCGGCACTCGGTCCATCCTGCTTCATCCAGCATCTCCCGCGCACGTTTGGTCAGCCAGGCCATATCTCCGGAATCCAGCCGGATCCCGCACTTTTTGATGCCGAGCGGCTTGAGAATATTGATGAAGGCGCGGATGGCATTCGGTACACCGGAGCGCAGCGTGTCGAAGGTATCCACCAGCAGGACCGCGTTGTCCGGATAGGTCCGGCAGTAGTGCTCAAAGGCGTCATATTCGCTGTCGAACATCTGTACCCAGGAATGAGCCATGGTCCCCGCGGCCGGAACCCCGTAGACCTGGTCCGAGACCGTACAGGCGGTACCCGCACAACCGCCGATGAACGCCGCCCTTGCGCCCGTCACAGCGCCGGTGATTCCCTGCGCACGGCGGGAGCCGAATTCCAGCACTGTCCTGCCTTCGGCGGCTCGGCAGATGCGGTTGGCTTTGGTGGCGATCAGGCTTTGGTGGTTGAACTCCAGCAGCATATAGGTCTCCAGCAGCTGCGCCTCGATCGCAGGCGCGCGGACTGTGATGATCGGTTCACCCGGGAAAATGGGCGTCCCTTCCGGCACAGCCCAGATATCTCCATGGAAGTGAAAGTGTTTCAGATAGTCCAGGAATCCTTCATCGAACATGCCCCTGCCACGCAGATACGTAAGATCCTCTTCAGAAAAGTGGAGATTCCTGACATAATCCACAATCTGTTCCAGCCCTGCGGCGATGGCAAAGCCGCCGCTGTCCGGGATACTGCGGAAAAACACGTCAAAATACGTGATCCGGTCTGACATATTCGCTTTCCAATAACCGTTCCCCATCGTGAGCTCATAGTAGTCACAGAGCATGGTCAGGTTGATTCCGTTTGCAGTTTTCATCCGATGGTCCTCCTCGGTTGATGTTCTGATGTCACATATTATATGGTCTGATGAGTCGAAAGGCAAGCGTTAAATACTTGTCTTAAATTTTCGCTGCCTCTCATCTTTTTTCTCCATTTTAATTGACTTTCCACAAATAATGGTTTATGATATATTAGTTAATTGTCGGAAATGCTTAAGTTTTTTAAAGGAGTGCAGAAGATTGGCTACTTTATCTGTTCCCGGCAGAACAGAACTTGCCGGTAATCACACGGATCACCAGCGCGGGCGCGTCCTGGCTTCCGCGATCCACCTGAATGTTCAGGCCGACTTTACTGCGAA
>JAFYGJ010000086.1:0-2690 GCA_017543275.1 Lachnospiraceae bacterium
CTGCCGGAGTTCGGAGCCGTCGTGGTGAAGAAGAAAAGCCGCATAAAGCTGTCCGAGCGGAAAGGGACGCATACGACTACGGCGGAGCCCCGGAAGAAGCTCAAACTGTCAGACATACGGAGGAAATGATGGAAGAAGACATGACCTTTCTCCAGCTCACCTATCTTTTATCGGGCGTTATGCGAAGAATTCATGGAAAATCGCTGGATAAAGCCGGAGACATGCGCTTTAAGTACATGTCGCCGGAGCAACGCGCCGAAACCGAATGCGGTGCTGCCCGGAAAACCGCAAACCGAATGGAGGACGCACCATGGAAAACACAGTCACTATTGAACAACTCACCCGCCTCGCAGCCTCAGTTGTGAGGCGGGTCGAGACCAGACGTCAGGACAAGGAAAGAATCAAAGGAGAAAAACATGCAAAGCGAACAAACGCTCCGGCAGCAGGCTGATGCGGTCAACCATAAAAGCATGAAAGAGCTTAATGAACAGTTTCAAGAGCTCTATGGCTTCAGCTGCGGCGAGACTTCGCCGAGGAATCTGCGGAAGCGAATCATATATCGTCTGCAGGAAATCTATTTCGGCGGTGTCGAGCCGAACGACATGGATATCCTTGACGATATCGCGGACAAAGACCCGCTTGCCAACCTCAAGATAGTTGCTTCGAAACGTGCAACGAAAGTGACAGGCACGAAGCTGTACCGCATCTGGAAAGGCAAGCAGTATGAGGTTACGGTGGGCAAGAATGGGAAATACATCTACAACGGAGAGGCATTCAAATCGCTATCTGCTGTAGCCGGAAAGATCACCGGCACGAAATGGAACGGAAAGGTATTCTTTGGGGTGAAAAGCTGATGGAAACGAAAAAAGCCATAGTCAGATGCGCAATCTACTGCCGCAAATCGGTGGAGAAGGGACTGGACATGGAGTTCAACACCCTTGATGCCCAGCGTGAGGCGGCGGAAGCATACATCGCCAGCCAAAAAGCCAACGGGTGGGTGTGCCTGCCTGCCTGCCTGAGCATTACGACGACGGCGGCTTCTCCGGGGGCAACCTGAACAGACCTGGGCTCAAGAAGCTTCTGCGTGATTGCGAAGCCGGAAAGGTGGACGTCATCGTGATCTATAAGATCGACCGCCTGTCCCGTTCCCTGTGCGATTTCGCCGACCTCAGCCGCTTCTTCGAAAAATGGAACGTGGCCTTTGTTTCGGTCACGCAGGAAATCAACACGAACACCTCGGCAGGGCGCATGATGCTCAATATCCTCATGACCTTCGCTCAGTTCGAGCGTGAGATCATCGCAGAACGCATCCGGGACAAGCTGTCTTCCGCACGGAAGAAGGGGAAATACATTGGCGGCGTCCTCCCGCTCGGATACCGCGCGGACTCCGTAGCCATGAAGATTGAAATCGAGCCGGACGAGGCGAGGATTGTCCGCCAGATATTCAACACCTTCGTAAATACGCTTTCCGTCAAGGCCGTTCAGCGGAAACTCAAATGCGAAGGCATCACAAGACCCGTGCGGACGTCGAAGAAAGGAAAGGAGATAACCGGCCGCGAGATTTCATGCACCGTCATTCGGAAAGTCCTTCAGAATCCGATCTACATCGGCAAGATATGTTACCGCGGGCAAGAATATCCCGGAGAGCACAAGGGCTTTATCCCCGAAGAGCTGTTCCGGCGCGCCCAGGAAGGGCTGGAAAGCATGAAGCGGGTCGTGCGAGCGCCATCCCCCGAAGTGGAGAACCCGTTCTCCGGCATCCTCTACTGCGGGCATTGCAGGAGGGCTATGTTCCGGGCAAAGAAATCAAACGGGAAACGGCAGCACGAATATTACGTCTGCTCCCGCGACAGCAAGGCCGCGGCAAGTGAATGTCCCGTCCACCGGGTTACGGCAAACTGCATCGACATGGCCGTCAAAAAGGCGATCCAATCCCTCCTCCTCACGCCCACGATGCTTGCGCAGATATGCGGAAGGGAACTGATTCCCGATGACGCCAGAGATGAGCTTGCCGACATCGATGAGGTCTGGGCCCGGATGTTCCCCGCGGAACGCCGCAAGCTTACTCACACGCTGTTCAAGCGAGTGCTGATCTTCCCCAACGAAGTCAAGATCATCATGAGCGGCGCTGCCGCCGAAAAGATGCTGAACGAAGCCGGGGTCGAATACAAGGTGGAACACGACACCGGCAATCTTGTCATGAGCATCCCGTGCCAGATGAAACAGCATAACAACAGGAAGGTCATTGCGCTCGTTGACGTAAAGGAAGAACCGGGGTTCAGAAGCCAGATTCAGCGCGCCCTCATCCAGGCGGAGAAGGGCATGGAGCGAATCATCTCCGGGAAGGTAACGACCATCGGCGAGATAGCCGACAGGATGAACGTCGACCGCTCCTACGTTGCACGGACGCTCGCGTTGGCCAACCTCGCGCCCGATATCGTCAAGCTCATCTGGGAAGGACGCCAGCCCAAGGGGCTTACCCTCGAGAAGCTCCGGCAGGGCATCCCGGACAGCTGGGCTGAGCAGAGGAAAGTATTCGGAATGATCTAAGGAAAAGGTCCGCTGATTCAGGGAAAGCCCCTGAGTTGGCGGACCTTTTTTGTTTTTCACAGAAAGATATGTATAAGAACGAACGAATATTTGTTGATTTCCCTCGGTTTCGCGCTTGTAAAAATACGAACATGGTGTTA
>JAFYGJ010000087.1:0-47382 GCA_017543275.1 Lachnospiraceae bacterium
GGACTTCAGATGGGTGTTGTCCTCTTCCGCCTTGGTAACCTGAGCGTTGTATCCGCTGTAGCCGATGATGTAGGACAGGCAGCGGTCAGCCTTGATCAGGTCGTAAGCATGCTCGGATTCAACGGACGGATCGTCGTTGACAAGGCCTTCGTTGTACCACTTGCGGCCTTCTTCACAGATCTTCTTGAAGGTGTCGGACTCGTAGTAGTTGACAACGTTGTAGTTGTCCAGGCCGATGATCGCAGCGCCGGAGCCGAGATCGGTAACATTGTCGTACTGCTTGCCGCCGTAAACTGCGGACAGCTGATAGCTGTTGACGTTGTTGGTGGAAGCCGGGAACACGCCCATGGTGATCATATCCGGATAAGCTTCCTTCAGCTTCAGAAGCGCTTCATCAAGTTCGTCAATCGTGAACTCTGTGCCTTCCTCCAGTCCGAGGACGGGCTTCTGAGCCTCGTAGTCGCAGACCCAGTAATAGGTCAGGACGTCGGTGCAGTAACGCGGAACGGACATCACTTTGCCGCCGAATGTGCAGCCGGCGAAGGAATCAATGCCGATGGTCTCAACTGTTCCCGCAAGATCGTTGTCAAGATACGGATCCAGCGGAAGCAGCTTGTTGGAGTTGACAGCAGCCGGAAGGTCCTGAAGCATGATGATGTCAAGGTCTTCGCCTGCCAGTGCAGCGTTGTCGATAATCGTCGAGTAGTTCGTGCCGTCCAGAAGGTCCAGATCTACATGAACGCCAAGATCGATTTCATCGAGGTACTTGTTGATGTTCTCCTCAACGAGGTCTACCGATTCGGGAGACGGGGTGATGACGATACAGGCATAGGAAAGACGGATGGTCGGGATTTCGCCTGACGGTTCCGCTTCCGTAGCTGCTTCGGTTGTGTCATCCTCTGCCTTTTCGGTTTCGGCAGCCTTGGTGGTCTCCTCCTTCTCAGTTTCAGCAGCCTTGGTGGTCTCTTCCGCCTTGGCCGTTGTCGTATCCTGTCCGGCAGGAGTGTTTGTGCAGCCGATCAGGGTGGACAGCGCAAGAAGCGCAGCCAGAATCAGCGCAATGTACTTCTTCATAAAATATTCCTCCTTTTTGTGAACGAGTTCACATTTCTATTCTGATTGTATTCTATATTCCTTTTCTTCTCTTATAAAAACTATCGAATGTTTTATACTTTTGTAAAGAATTCTACTCCTCTTCCATGTACCACATGCCCTCGTGATCCGCCGCATCCGGAAGGGTCCGGATGTACTTTCGGAGCGCCTTTTCCACGGACTTTGTCATGAGGTAGACATAGCCGCCGGGGACAATCACCAAAGAGACCGGGACCAGGTACACCAAAGCGACGGCGCCGGCGAAGGTGATCAGCATCGGGATCATCGTCGGAAGGTTGTGGCTTCCGAGATAAATCGAAAGCCGGAGCGCCGAAAACAGGGTAACGCGGAAGCGCGCGATGACCGGAAACAGGTAAAAACTGAATGCTGCAAGAACCAGGACGGCGACAATCACAAAGACATAATACACGCCGCCCAGATTGTCTTTGGCGATGCCGACAAGGCTCACATAATAGCGGATTCCCAGAAGAACCGCTGCAATGATTCCGTAGATCACGCCGAGAAGCAGCCCCTGCTTCAGGTTGCTCTTATAGGCCTGCCAGTATTCCCGGAACACATAGCCTGCCTGGTGCCGGATGCATTTTGCGGCCGTATAGTAGGCGGCGACGGTGGAGAGGGGGATTGTGATAATGAGAATGCTCCCGAGAAGCCACAGAAAACTCAGCAGGACCATGTCTGCGAGCCTTCCCATAAAATCCCAGAATTTATTCCCAGCTTTCATGACTCTTCCCCTTTCGCGACGGCGCTTCTGTACTCCGCCGGCGTCATATTGGTAAACTTTTTGAATACGGTCGAAAAATACGGAATGTTGTTGAATCCGATCGACAGTGCGATTTCCGTAACGGTCTGGTTGGTGTTGCCAAGAAGCCGCTTCGCTTCCATGACACGGCATTCATTGATGTATTCCCGGATCGATTTGCCGAATTCCTTGTGGAACAGGTGGCTCAGGTAGTTCGGCGCAAGACGGATGTGGGCTGCGATGCTCTCCCGGTCAATGTCTTCCCGGTAATGATCGCGGATATACTGGCGGACCCGTTCCGCCTGCGTATCCTTGTTCTTCTCCAGCGACAGCCGCTCCATCGCAAAGTCGTACAGGTAGTTCACAAATTTGATCATCTGAACGATGCCGTAGGCGGCATTCTCATAGAGCGTCCGCCCGTCATTCCCGGCAAAGACATCCGAGCCGTCGATCTGGTTCGCGGAATAATACTCAAAGAATATGCCTGCAACCCGCTGCCGGATTCCCTGCAGCGTGACAAGACTGATTTCGCTGCCGTAGCCGTCCAGATACCGTTTCAGCGCGATAATGAGGTCGTTCCGCTTCCGTTCGTCGATACAGCGGAAAATGAATGAAGAATCAATTGCCCGGTAGACAACTTTTTCCGTTCCCATGCGCTCATCCAGAAATACCGGCGTTTTCTGGTTATCCGTAACCTGCGGAAGCGCCGCCTCCGCCTTTTTCCGCGCTTCGGGGAAACGGTCAGCCGTACAGGGCTCCGAAATCACGCAGATCACGTTCATCCGCATATACCGCTCTGTTTCGCTGATGAGGCGCGTGCATCTTCTGGCGAGCTCTTCCCTGGATACGGAATCCTCCCGCACAAAGCCCGCATTGACAAAGAACGGCCGGATGTGGAGGGAACAGTTCAGCCCTCCGCGTCCGCTGATGCCGTAAATCACCTCCCGCACTATATTGTCAAAAATAAAGGAACGCTCCGCAGGCAAAAGGTCGGGGTCGCTTCTGGTTTCCTCATTATACGCGGCAAAGACGAGACGCGTCGGCGCATAGGGATCAAAATCGCGGATGCCCTGATGCTCCATTCCGCTTTCAATATCCGAAAGATTCCGGAAGGCGGAGCCGCTGATCAGATCATGCGCAAAAATCCGCAGGGCCTGGTAGTAGTTTTCCAGAAGGAGACTGTCCTTTTCCGCTTCGCTGTTCCGCTCCCGGATGATTTTCTGCCGGTGGAATACCGCCTTCAGAAGAACCGTATGCAGTTCTTCCGGGTAGAATGGCTTCAGCAGATAATCCGCCGCCCCGAAGCGCATGGCGTCCCGGGCATATGAGAAATCCGCGTGGCAGGTCAGGATAATGATCTCCGGCGCATAGCCCTCGATCTCCTGAAGCGCTTCCAGCATGGCGATTCCGTCCATGACCGGCATTTCGATGTCTGTCAGGATAATGTCCGGCTTTTCGCGCCGGCAGATCTCGAGACCCTTTTCGCCCTGATAGGCGGTCAGTGTTTCGTCGATCCCAAGAGACGCCCAATCCACTTCCTGGAGAATCATCTGAATAATATTAATCTCGTCTTCAACGATCAGCAGTTTCATTTTTCTTCCCCTGATCCGGGATCCGGATCTGTACGGATGCGCCGTGCGGTTCAGCATTCCGGATCAGGAAGAGGTCCTCCCGGCCGTACTGAATCCGGAGCGTACTCATGATATTTCGCAGGCCGATATGGCCGCCCCGATCATTCTCCTGTCCGATACGCGCAAGCTGCTCCCCGGAAAAACCGGGCCCGTTGTCTTCAATCACGATTTCCGTTCCCGAAAAACCTTCTTCCGACACGGCTCTGCAGACAATCATGATCTGCAGGAGCTCCTCTAAGTTCATCGCGTATTTGTAGCAGTTTTCGACAACCGTGAGAAGGATCAGGTGCGGGATCCGCACATCCGAAAGTTCTTTCCTGCAGTCAATGAAAACCGCTGCCTTGTCCGGATAGCGGATATCCATCATTTCGGCGTAATTTTCGATATTCCGAAGCTCCGCATCCAGCCGGGCTGTCTCCTCCGGGATGATCAGGTACTGGATGTGCCTGGAAAGCACCGAGAGATACTGCCGGATGTCCTCGTTCCGGTCCTGATAGGTCATGGCGTTGATGGTCATGATCGCGTTCAGGTAGAAATGCGGCTTCAGCTGTGTCCGGAGCATCTGAAGTTCCTGCTCCTGCTTCTCTAAAAGCAGGTTCATCTGCGACATCTTTCCCCAGACCACTTCCTGCAGGAACTGGTTGAACTTCTGCTGGAGAATCCGGAGTTCCTCCGTGTCTGCATTTTCGCTCACATGTTCCGATCCGTCAAAGTTCCGGATGTTCTGTACCTCCGAAGACAGCTGCACAACCGGCTTCAGGACGGATCTTCGGATCAGCGCGACCATGATCAGGCACCACAGAAGGCAGAGCGCAAGAAGCGTCAGGATCAGGATCATATAGCCGTTGGATTCGAAACGAAGAAGATCCGCCCGGACGGAAGCCGAAAGATACAGGTCTTTTCGAACCGGAACCGGATCCGTATCAATCGTTCTTCTTCCGCTGTAGCTTCCCAGAACTTCCGTATATTTCGTGCCGCTTCCGTCAAAGAAGGAGAAGCTGCCCTCCTTTCCCGCAAAGTCCTCCCGGACCCGCGACAGAAGCTGCGAAGTTTCCATCACAAGCCCGAAATAGATTTCCCGGTAGGAACAGCATAAAATACAGTAGTGTCTGCCGCCGATCTCCCGGAACTTCCATTCCACGGCAGAAAGCACCGAACCGATCGTATCGTAATTTGCACGGACATAGTCCTGAACCGAGAGCCGGTCCGAAACCGTAAGCTGTTCGCCGCCCTCAAACACCATGAACGTATCCGGCTGCATGCAGAACAGCATCTGAAGCGAGGCGTCGTAGATCTTCTTGTCCGTAAACAGGGTCTTGACCTTCCGCTTGTCAAAATACCGGATATCATTTCTCACAGACCACAGACCGTCGTAATCATTGACAACAGACCAGAAAATATCGTTCAGGTATTTCTCCTGCCGCTCCATCAGTGCGGCGGTCTGATCTGCGCTGCGCTCGGTCAGATAGGAATACTCCCGCCGCAGATTGCTCCGCTGAAAGCGGTACATCAGGATGCTGCTCACAAGAAGCGTCAGAAGGATCAGGGAGGCAAAGATGATCTGATGCCGCAGAAATACAAAGGAAATGCTTCTTTCTTTTTTCATGTCGGTTCCTGTGGCCTCCCGGCTCCTTCCCGTGTTGTAATACCCTTATTTCCCGAAATAGCCGAACATTTCCTCCGGCCAGACTTCTGCCGGTGTTCCTTTTCCGAGGCCGATTCCGTGCATGGACTCGGGGTACATGGTAAAATGATACGGAACGTTCTTTTCCTTCAGTGCGTTCGCAAACAGGATGCCCGTATAGGGCCGCACAAGGCGGTCGTTTTCACAGACAAAGCAGAAGGTCTTCGGGAAGTCTTCCGTCACGTTCTCCTCGATCGAAAGATAGCCCTTCAGGTCCTCCCGGTCCGGAGTCAGCACCTTCACCGTGCCCCAGGGACTGTCAACGGAGAAGCTGATAACCGGGTATCCGAGGCCCATGAGGTCCGCCTTCGCGGAATAGGGGCTGTAGGCTTTTGCAAGTTCGGGGTCGGTTTTTTCAAGCTCCTCGAGGACAAGCTTCTTGTAATCCTCGTGATGGCAGGCCGTAATGCCTGCAAGATGCGCACCGGCCGAGAAGCCGATTGTCGCGATCCGGTTCGGGTCGATTCCGAAGCGTTCCGCGTTCTTCCGAAGGTACATCACCGAAAAAGCCATGTCCATCTGCGGAATCGGATGCGCATTCGGCTTCACGCGGTAGTACAGCGCAAACCCGCGGTAGCCGTATTTTTCGGACTCCAGCATCGCATCAATTCCCTCGTTCAGAAGTGCGACAAGCATGTAGGCGCCGCCTGGCACGAAAACGGTAGCCGGGCGAATCTCCTTCGTATCGGATTTCTTCGTAATCAGGAAGACGCTGGTCTCGTCCCCTGCGCCGACATTTAATTCCCCCTCTCCCTTTGTCTCACACCAGATCGGCAGGAATTCATATTCTCCGGACTGAAGAACCCGAAGCATCTGGTTTGCGGCATTTAAGAGCATGTCCACCGGATAGGGTCCGAAGGGTGATTTCACCTGCTCCGCAACCTCCGAAAGCGGCAGATCCCGCTTGTCCTCCGGAATCATGTTCACGAAACCCTTCGCGATCCCGATGTACAGATAATCTCCGAGTGTCTCATTGCTGAGAATGTCGTTTAATGTGTTCTCTCTTGTATACTCCATCGCTTTTCCCCATACGGTCAGATCTTCTCGCCGTACTTCCTTTCTCCCGGCAGAACCGGGTTTTCCTGAGGCACAAGTTGACCCAAAATAATTCTATCGGAAACCGCCGTGATTCCAACTAAAAAAGAAATGTCTTTTTTCAGATTTCTACAAATGTGCAGGACTGACCCGACCGGCACGTATTCCGGAAAAAGCACCAAAGACATCAGAAAAAGCCCCGGAAATTCCGCTGTTTTGCGGGATTTACAAGGGCCCCGGAAATCTTTTATAATGTGCTTATACAGAAAACCACAGGGAGGTATCTCATGCAGCAGTATGCACCGATCAAGGAAGGAAAAGTCCGCGAAATCTATGACGTCGGAGATGCGCTTATCATCACCGCCACCGACCGGATTTCGGCTTTCGATGTGATTCTGAAAAATAAAGTCCCGGAAAAAGGCGTGATCCTGACGCAGATGTCCCGCTTCTGGTTCGACTTCACAAAGGACCTGATTCCGAACCATGTCATGAGCTGTGATGTCAGTGATATGCCGGAATTCTTCCAAAAGCCCGAATTTGAAAGACGCAGCATGATGGTAAAGAAGCTTGAAATGCTTCCGATCGAGTGCATCGTCCGCGGCTATATCACCGGCTCCGGCTGGGCGAGCTACCAGAAAACCGGTCTCGTCTGCGGCATCAGGCTTCCGGAGGGACTTGTCGAATCCGAGAAGCTGCCCGAACCGATTTACACGCCTTCCACAAAGGCGGAACTCGGGGAGCACGACGAGAATATTTCCTTTGAAAAGAGCGTGGAGATTCTGAAAAAACTTTATCCAAAGCGCGGGGCGGAATATGCCGAAACCCTCCGGGACATGACGGTTGCCCTCTACAAGAAATGCGCGGATTACGCGCTGACCCGCGGAATCATTATTGCGGATACGAAGTTTGAATTCGGTCTCGACGAATCGGGGAATGTGGTGCTCGGCGACGAGATGCTGACCCCGGATTCCTCCCGCTTCTGGCCGCTTTCCGGCTACGAAGCAGGAAAATCCCAGCCCTCCTATGACAAGCAGTACGTCCGCGACTGGCTGCGAAAGAACCCGGACAGCGATTACCTGCTTCCGGAGGAAGTGATCGAAAAGACGGTTGAAAAGTATCAGGAAGCCTACGACAGACTGACGAAGTGAGACTTGCCCGCGGGGTGCTGAACCGGGCTCCCGCGGAAAAATGGTGCTGATATGAATGATTACACTGAACTGATGCCGCAGGAGGAATTCCTTCGGATCCTGCATACTGCGGAAAAACTGAAGTGCCAGACCCGGCACTGCGACACCACTTCCGGCCGCAGGGAATCTGTGGCGGAACACAGCTGGCGGCTCGCATTGATGGCCATGCTGCTTGCTTCTCCGATGCGCGCGGAAATTCCCGGCATCGATATGGACCGCGTGATCCGGATGTGCCTGATTCACGACCTCGGGGAAGCTTTCACCGGCGACATCCCGGTCTTTGAGAAAACCGCAGGCGATACAGAGACCGAAGACAGCCTGTTTGATCAGTGGATTGCCTCTTTTCCGGCCGATTCGCGCAGTGAATGGGAAAATCTCCTGTCGGAAATGCAGGCCCTGAAAAGCCCCGAATCGCGCGTCTACAAGGCACTCGACAAATTGGAGGCGCTGATCCAGCACAATGAATCGGACATCCGATCCTGGCTGCCGCTGGAATACGACCTCCAGAAAACCTATGGCTGGGAAGCTGTTGCATTTTCACCCTATCTCAAAAAACTCCGGGAGCTGGTGCTTTCGGATACAGTAGAAAAGATCGAGCGGGAGGGATGAACCCTCCCGCTCGATCTTTTTGTCAAGTCCCTTATTCTCCGAGGTTCTCTTTCTTCGTAACCGTAACCTTGTTCTCATAGTTCGCGAAGATCTCCTCGACGCGGACCCGGTCAGGCGCTTTCGTGAGAAGGCTCACGATTGGAACCACGATGAAGCCGATGATCATCGCAATCGCGCCGGAACGCACGGAAGACGTGAAGATATACTTCAGGAAAGGCGTCGTGAAGTTATTGCCGGAAAGCGAGATGTAAAGCTGGACAAGCTCGATCCCGACGCCGGTAATGAAACTCGCGACCACACCGGCCTTCGTGGTGCGTTTCCAGTACAGGCCGTAGAGGAAAGGCGCTAAGAATGCGCCTGCTAAAGCGCCCCACGAAACGCCCATCATCTGTGCGATGAAGGTGAAGCCGAAGCTGTCCTTGATGATCGCGATCACAGCCGATACAATGATGAAGAAGACGACGAACAGCCGCATCACAAGGACCTGTTTCTTCTCGCCGACATCCTTCTTCGCGGCGGGCAGGATCACATCCAGCGTCAGTGTGGAGCTCGAAGTCAGCACGAGGGATGAAAGCGTCGACATCGAAGCCGAAAGCGCAAGTACGATGACGACTGCAATAATGATCGGCGAAAGCCCGGAAAGCATTGTCGGAACGATCGCATCGAAATTCACCTTGCCGGATTCTGCGACAACCTTGTCCGCATAGAGCCGGCCGAAGCCGCCCAAAAAGTAACAGCCGCCCGCGACGATAATCGCGAAGAAAGTAGAAATAATCGTGCCCTTCTTGACCGCATCCTCCGACTTGATCGCATAGAATTTGCCGACCATCTGCGGAAGGCCCCAGGTGCCGAGAGAGGTCAGGATCACAACGAAAAGAAGCGCCAAGGGATCCGGGCCTAAGAATGATGTGAATCCGCCGTTTAAGGCAGTGCCGGTGTCGATTGCGGAGAGCCGGTTCATTGCTTCCATAAAGCCGCCGTTCTGAAGAAGCACCGCAGCGATGACGGCCACAATACCGAAAAGCATGATAATGCCCTGAATAAAGTCGTTGATCGCGGTTGCCATATAGCCGCCGAAAATAACATAGAGTGCCGTCAGCGCCGCCATGATCACGATGACCACCCAGTACGGCAGCGAGAATGCCATGTTGAACAGGCTCGACAGGCCGTTGTACAGGGACGCCGTGTAGGGAATCAGGAAAATAAACACGATCACGGACGCGACGATCCGCAGGTTTTTCGAGCCAAATCTGCGGTCAAAGAAGTCGGGCATCGTCTTGCTGTCGAGATACTGGGTCATGACGCGGGTCCGGCGCCCCAAAACGAGCCACGCAAGGAGCGAACCGATAAAGGCGTTTCCAAGTCCGATCCAGGTCGAAGCCACACCGAAATTCCAGCCGAACTGTCCGGCGTAACCGACGAAGATAACGGCCGAGAAGTACGAGGTGCCGAACGCAAAGGCCGTGAGCCACGGACCGACGGCACGTCCTCCAAGGACAAAACCGTTCACATCGGTTGAATGCCGGCGGCAGTAAAGGCCGACCCCGAGCATGACCGCGAAAAATGCAACGATCAGAATAATCTGCAGTACCATAATGTTTTTCTTTTGCCTCCTCTTTCGTGATGTTTATTCTCCCCGCATCAGCCGGAACAGCCGTTCGGACAGCATCACGATGTCGTCCGCGCAGGAACCATTGGAATTCTCCCTCTGCGCTTTCTTCATCAGGTCTCTTGCTTCCGTGCTGTCACAGAGAAGTTTTGCCTTCTCCGCAGCTTCTTCGGGTCCGCCGGCCGCGTATGAGATGCCATGATCATTGAAAAACTCCGCATTGGCGGTTTCGCAGCCGGGAATCGGCGGCGTATGCACCAGCGGTGTTCCGGATACAATCGCCTCGGTGGAACTTAATCCGCCGGGCTTGGATAAAAGCACGTCGCAGGCCGCCATGTAATCCGCCACCCGGCTCGTATAGCCGACGAGCCGCACTTCGGGATCGTCCCCGTAGCGGCGCGAAAGTGCTTCTTTCATCTCCTCATTGTTTCCGCAGATAATGTACAGCAGGAAAGGATGGTCGAATGCCTTTTTCAGGGCCGCCGTGTATTTCGGGAGATTCCCGAAGCCCATCGAGCCGCCCATCATCAGGACGACCGACGCATCCTCCGGCATCCCGAGCTCTTTTCTCGCTTCTTCCCTGGAAAGGCCTTCCGAGAACACCTTCCGTACCGGGATTCCTAAGGGCAGCAGCTTTTCCGGCGCAAGACCGTGGTCTAAAAACTCCTCCGTCAGGTCCTTGTGCGGGATAATGATCCGGTCGCAGTTCACGTCCTCTTCAAAAGGCACGCAGGTATAGTCGGTATTGATGTAAATGCAGGGCGTCGTCAGCAGGAATTCATCCTTCTTCAGGACAGTCAGGGATTCGGCGGCGATAATGTGCGTCGCGATGATCACATCATAGCGCTCGCGCTCCACCAGCCGCAAAATGTTCTTGCTGTCGAGTTTCCGCATATAGTAAAGCGGGGATTTCCGCTTCTCGCTGGACATGTTTCCCCAGAGATTATAGGCCATTCCGAAGGCTTCCGGGACGCGGTTGACCATGTTGAGATAGGCGTCGGACACAAAATCCGACATCTTCTGGTTGGTCAGTGCAATCGTATCCACGACGTCGCAGCGGTGTCCCGCCCGCTCGTAAGCCTCCTTCATTGCATGCCCGGCCGCGTTGTGTCCGCCGCCGGTATTGCAGGAAAGAATCAGCGCTTTCATATATTCTCCTTCACTGTCTCAGAACACTGCGGTGCTGTACACGGCCGCGCTCCAGCCTTCCAGCTCTGCATACAGGATTCCGTCCCGGATGTTTTTCTTCAGTACGCCGATGTTGTAGCCGACATCCGTCGTCTCGAGGATCCGGTAAACACGCCCGTTCTCCGGCATCTCAATCGTCCGTACCGGAATCCGGAGCTTTCTTGGGCGGTCCGAATGATTGATGACAACCGCAGCCGAACCGTTCTCGTCAAAACGCCCGTATACCACAAGGCCGTAATCGTCCATCAGTTCCCGGAAGGAGCCGGTGCGAAGGAAGCTCAGGTTCTTATGCATCCGGATCATGTCCCGATGGAAAGTGATCAGGTCCCACTTCTCCTCGCCCCAGGGGTAGGTGCGGCGGCAGTCGGGATCTGTCCAGCCGCAGACACCGGTTTCATCGCCGTAGTAAATCGTCGGCGCGCCCGGAAGCGTAAACTGCATGACAATGCCTTCGCGGAAAGCCGCATAGGAAATGCCTTCCGATGCCGCGAGCGCACCTACGCTCTGCAGCCGTCCGACCCGGTGATTCGTACGCGTCAGGAAGCGCGAATGGTCGTGATTCGAGAGCTCGTTCATCGCCGACAGCAGGGACTGGCCCGGCAGCCGGCTCATTTTCTCGCGGAGCATGTAGAAGAACTCGCGTCCGTTTGCATAAAGCACCGAATCATAGTGATCCGAATGTTTCTCCATCCCGGTCAGGAAGAAACTCACCGGTTCCATGAACGCGTCATAGTTCATGACCGTATCCCACTGGTCGCCGCGCAGCCATTCCCGCGGATTCCCGTAGTGTTCGGCAATCAGGATCGCGGAAGGATTCGCCTCCCGGACCGCCGTCCGGAAATCCCGCCAGAACTCATGGTTGTAGCGCTTCCCGGGGCCGAGATCCGCCGCCACATCGAGCCGCCAGCCGTCACAGTTATAGGGCGGGCTGACCCATTTTTTCGCAATCCTTAAGATCTCCTCCCGCACTGCATCCGAGCTCTCATAATTCAGTTTCGGAAGTGTCGGATTGTTCCACCAGCCGAGATACTTCCCGTTATAGGGCCACTGCCCGTCCGGCGTGAAGTAGAAATAGTCGTGATAGGGACTGTCCTCAGAAACGTAAGCTCCTGTTTCATAGCCGTTTCCGCCCTCATAGATCCGCTCGCGGTCCATCCATTTGTGGAAGGAGCCGCAGTGGTTGAAAACACCGTCAAGAATCAGTTTCATGCCGAAGCGGTGCACCTCCGCGACAAAATCCGAAAACCAGCGGTTGGACCGTTCCAGGATCTCCCGGTCTGTGACAATATAGCGGTAATGCTCGGAAAAGCGGCCGTTCTCACAGCGATCGCCGCCCGGTCCGTCTGCGCAGCCTGTCAGATGCGGGTCAATATAATCATAATCCTGTGAATCGTAGCGGTGATTCGAGGGGGAAATGAAGATCGGATTCAGGTACAGGACTTCCACGCCGAGCTGTGAGAGGTAGGGAAGCTTCTCCCGGATTCCGACAAGATCCCCGCCGTAGAAACGGCGCACATCGAATCCGTGGATCGGCGCATCCCAGTCCCGGACCTGCTCGACCGGTGCGCCCATATAGCGGTATTCGCCCGACCGGACCGAGCTGCCCGGATCTCCCTTCCGGAAGCGGTCCGGAAAGATCTGGTACATGACCGCACCGTAGGCCCACTCGGGCGTATGGAAGTCCGGATCGAAATCAAACATGTAGTCCTCGGTAATATACTCCTCCGAGGTCGCGCCGAGCTTGTTGAAAAAGCAGCGCTCAGAATCCGAAAATACGACAAAGGCATAGGAAAAGCGCCGGTTGTCCGCCGTGTACTTCGCCTCGTAATAGTCAAAAGAGCCCTTTGAGAAAGCCTTCTCCATTTCAAGGCGGACGGTCCGCCCGAAAAGGAGTACCCGGTTCACATCATCCTTCGCAGTCCGGAAGCGGAAGGTAACTTCCGTGCCCGGACAGAAAGACACGGGAAAGCGGTAAAATGCGGTCTCATCCGCAAACAGCGCCTCCCGGTCGATCGGATTTGTCTTCGGTTTTTCAGGAATTCCGGGACTCTCCATAATAGATGGCTTCAAACTCTTCCTTCGTCATTTTCTCGGTTTCAATCAGCTGCTCTGCGCCCTGGTTCAGCACTTCCCGCTTTGAAAGCAGGATTTCTCTGGCCTTTTCGTAGCAGTCGCTGATGATCCGTTTGACTTCCGACTCGATCTCGTTGTAGACATCCGGGCCGTAAGTCTTCATATGCCCGAGGTCGCGGCCCATAAACACCGCATCCTCCTGCTGTTCGTAATTGATAAATCCGATCCGCTCCGACATGCCGTATTTCATCACCATGTCGCGCGCGATCTCGGTTGCCTGCCGGATATCCTGCGAGGCGCCGGTTGTGATCTCCGAGAATTCGATCTCCTCGGCGATCCGTCCGCCCATGCTGACCATAATCGTCTGCAGCATTTTGGACTTTGTATTGAACATTTCGTCCTGCTCCGGGAGCGGCATCGTATAGCCCGCTGCCCCAAGCCCGGTCGGAATAATCGAAATTGTATGGACGGGACCGACATCCGGCAGCGCCTCAAAGAGGATTGCATGGCCCATCTCGTGGAAGGCTGTAATCCGCTTCTCCTTGTCGGAAATCACTTTCGAATGCTTTTCGGCGCCGATACCGACCTTGACAAAAGCCTGGTTGATGTCTTCCTGCGAAATGTATCCGCGGTTTTTCTTCGCCGCGCCGATCGCCGCCTCATTCATCAGGTTCTCAAGATCCGCGCCGGCAAATCCGGCCGTCGTCTGCGCCACGCGCCGAAGATCCACATCGTCGCCGAGTTTCTTGTTCCGCGCATGTACCTGCAGGATTTCCTCGCGGCCCCGTACATCCGGGCGGCCGACCGCAACCTTCCGGTCAAATCGGCCCGGACGCAGAATCGCCGGATCCAGGATATCCGCGCGGTTCGTCGCTGCCATGACAATGATGCCCTCGTTCACCGAGAAGCCGTCCATTTCGACCAGAAGCTGGTTCAGGGTCTGTTCGCGCTCGTCATGACCGCCGCCGAGACCCGAGCCGCGGATCCGGGCGACCGCATCGATTTCGTCGATAAAGATGATACAGGGGGAATTCTTCTTGGCGTTTTCAAAAAGATCGCGCACCCGGGAGGCACCGACGCCGACAAACATTTCCACAAAGTCTGAACCGGAAATCGTAAAGAACGGAACGCCGGCCTCGCCCGCGACCGCCTTCGCGAGAAGCGTCTTGCCGGTTCCGGGAGGGCCGACAAGGAGCACGCCCTTCGGAATCCGGGCGCCGAGATTCGTGTATTTGCCGGGATCCTTCAGAAAATCCACGACTTCAAAGAGTTCTTCCTTCTCTTCAACAAGGCCTGCAACATCGGAAAACTTGATCGCATTCTTCTCTGCATCGGTCATCCTTGCGCGGCTTTTCGTGAAGCCGCTCATCGGATTTCCTGATGATCCGCCGTTTGCAACATTCATCCGCCCCGTCATCATAATGAAGAGGAAGAAGCAGCCGCCGAGCATCAGCACAACCGGCAGGATCGTCGACAGAAACAGCTGCTCGCCCGGTACATCGTTAAAGGTGATATCGAGGCCCTTCTCTAAAAGTGCGTCTTTCTCCGCATTGACGTCCGGAACATTGACACTGTAAACGGTCTGTCCGACTGTCTGGTACAGCACCTTCCCGGTCGGGACCTGGTTGTTCTGTTTGATGGCCGCTTCGGTAACTGCGCCGTTCGAAAGATCTTCCTGATACTGGGCGTAGCTGACATCCGTCGTCCGGTTGAAATATTTCTGGAAAAGGAAGGCGCCTCCGAGAAGGATCAGAAGGAACACCACATAAACCAGCATTCCCGTCCTTTTTCTGCCCTGTTGATTATTCACGCTCGTCTCCTAATTCTTCGATCACGCCGATGTAAGGCAGGTTCCGGTAATGCTCTGCGAAATCCAGGCCGAAGCCGACCACGAACTTGTCCGGAATCTCAAAACCGGTATAGTCGCCTTCGATCTCGGTCACCCGGCGCGCGGGTTTACTGAGAAGCGTGCAGAGCTTCAGGCTCTTTGGCTTCCGCTGTTCAAACAGCTTCAAAAGGTAGCTTAAGGTGCGTCCGGTGTCGACGATATCCTCAACCACGACGACGTTTTTGCCCTCGATCGAGTCATCAAGGTCCTTTGAGAGCCGTACAATGCCGGAGCTTGTCGTACCGTCCCCGTAGGAAGCGACCCGCATGAAATCCATTGTCAGCGGCACATGAATGTGCTGCGCCAGCTCACAGGTGAAAAAGACGCTGCCTTTCAGGATGCAGATCAGGTGAACACTCTCGCCCTGAAAATCCTCGGTAATCTGCTGTCCGAGTTCCGCGATGCGTTTCTTCATTTCAGACTCCGGGATCAATACGCTGATAATATCCTTCATTTATTCTTCGCTCCTTCCCTCAATTGTAATCTCCATGATGCGCACGGTATCTGCCGTAATTTTCGCGTCCGCGCCCATCCGGTAACCGACTGCCCACAGAATATCCGGTCCGTCCGCTACAAGAAGAACCGAATCCCGTTTCTGTTTCGGAATCTTTTCATCAATCATCCAGTCCGACAGCTTCTTGTGCTGTCCCGCAGAAACCGCAATCCGGTCGCCCGGACTGCGCGTCCGAAGAACCGGCGATCTGTTTATTTTATCACAATCAAACCATTTCGTATACTCTTTTTCGGGAAAATCCTCGTTTTCCACACGGGAAAACACACGGATGTGCATGGAAACGGCGGAATTGTCTGTCGTTTTTTCTGTTTCCGTCCCGTTTTTCGGGAAAATCCGCACACTGTCATAGCTTCTCTCGGCCCGAAGCCCCGACGGAAGGTCAATCCCCTTCCCGACAGGAAGATCCGAAAGCGCCGCGATCTTTTGGAGGTGTTCCCGCGTCATATCCTTCATGGAACAGCCCCGGTTCCGAAGGTAAGTTGCGATGAGATACTCCTGCATAATACCCGGAGCTTTTGAAAGGAGCGCTGCATCAATCCCCGAACCGTCACGCGCGGGGAATTCGTCGAGCTTCTTTCTCGCCTCTTTTGTAAGGTAAGCATCTACTTCCGAAAGATATGCGCCGGTTTCTGCAATCTTTTTTGCCGCATCCGGACGGATCTCTGCAAGGTTCGGAAGCACATCCCGGCGGATCCGGTTCCGGGTTGCCATATCCGAGTCGTTGGTCTCGTCCTCGCAGTATGAAAGGCCGCGCTCCTGAAGATCCCGGAGGATTTCGTCTTTTGAGCAGAATAAAAGCGGACGGATAATTTTCCCGCGCACCGGCGGAATTCCGGAAAGTCCCCGAAGCGCGCTTCCCCGGATCAGATGGAACAGCAAGGTCTCTGCGGAATCGTTCTCATGATGTGCAACCGCAATCCGGGACGCCCCGATTTCTTCGGCCCGCTCGGAAAGTGCTTCATAGCGAAGCGATCTTGCCGCTTCCTCGAGCGACTCGCCGGTTTCTTTTGTGCGGGCTTTCGTATCCACATGACGGACGGCATACGGAATTCCCCGTGCCTGACAGAATTCCTCCGCAAAAGCCGCATCCCGGTCTGCCGCATCGCCCCGGAGCCCATGGTGAACGTGAAGCGCCGAAACCGTGATTTTAAGTTCCGCCGAGAGTTCCCAAAGCGTCCCCAGTAAACACAGCGAATCCGCCCCGCCGCTGAATCCGACAAGGACGCAATCACCGGGGCGGATCATTTCATATTGCTGGATCGTCTCAAGGACGGACTTTCTCACTGCCGACATTTTGCCCTACTCTTCGGGAAGGAAGAGGATCTCATCCGGGAAAATCAGGCCGAAACGCTCCCGGGCAAGCTCAATCAGCTCTTCACGGGTCAGGTCCTTGTCCTTGTTTTCTTCCAGGAAGGCACGGATCTCCTCTTCGCTGACGAGGCTCTCCTCAAGGGCTTCCTTGTACTTCTTCAGGATTTCATTTTCCCGGCGCAGACGGACGGCCTGGACAGCAAAAATCACTGCGATCACCAGAAGTACGATGACCGCAAGGATAACTGCACGCTTATTGGCACGTCTTCTTCGGATGCTCGTGCCTGCCATGTCCATTCCTCCCTTTTTGAAAAAGCTCTGCGTGATCCGTATGAGACGGTGCAGAGCTTTTTCCTATAGATACCTTACCAATTCTTTCGCGTTCTCTTTTTTTACGGTTTCCTGTACATCCAGGACTTCCGCACGAAGTGCCTTTGCCCCGAATGCGATCTCAATCACATCGCCGACCTTCACATCATAGGATGCCTTGACCGGCCTTCCGTTGACCGATACCCGCCCCGCATCGCAGGCCTCATTGGCCACGGTACGGCGTTTGATCAGTCTGGAAACCTTTAAAAATTTATCCAGACGCATACTGTTTTCTGAAATTAGTTCAGAGCATCCTTTAACGCGCTGCCGGCTTTGAATTTCGGAGCCTTCACTGCTGCGATCTTGATGGTCTCGCCGGTTCTCGGGTTGCGGCCTTCTCTTGCTTCTCTCTCGGAAACTTCGAAAGTACCGAAGCCAACGAGCTGAACCTTCTTGCCTTCCTTTAACTCAGCCGTAACGGAAGCAACAAAAGCATCAAGCGCCTTTTCAGCGTCCTTCTTGGAGATTTCTGCCTTCTCAGCAATTGCAGCTACTAATTCTTTCTTATTCATGGTATTCCTCCTCAATAATCGGGAACATTTTTAGTCTTTCTTGCGTTCCCGCATGATGTTTTAACACAGAATGTGCATTTTGTCAAGTATTTTCAAGGGTTTCAGCGTTTTTCGGCCTCTTTTCGGAGGCTGTTTCCGAGCTTTTCCGGTCAGTCCGTACCGGCAAAAACTTCCGCGCGCCGGACGCCGATCCGGGTCTCGCCGTCGATCTGGGCAGGGACCGGGCGGTCGTATTCGACAATCACATGCTTCCCTGCGCGGTAGTCCAGGTATTTCGGGAACTTTTCACCTTTTCCGGCTGTGATCTGCAAAAAGAGAAGCAGCGCCCCGATCCGGGAGATTCCGTGAATCACGACGGAAGTCACCGTATGCTCCGGGTTTTTCCGGTCCTGCGAAGGTCCCATTTTCACGCCGCCGCCGAAGAAACGTCCGAACATTGTCGGCGCCATCCAGACCTTCGTGTATTCCCGCGTCTCGCCGTCCACCGTCACTTTCGCATTCGCGGGTTTGTACTTTCCGAGGAGTCCCAGCGCCGCAATCAGCGTATAGGAACGGTCCTTTCCGAGCGCACGGAGCCGGTCCGATTCCTCGCAGCAGTAGCCGTCGAGACCGTAGGCGAAAGCGTTGATGAAATAGCGCTCCTCCCCGTCAAGCTTCACGATCGGGAGCCCCCAGAAATACCCGGTGATGTCAAAGGGTTCACAGTTCTGTTCCTTTTCAAGGTCGTTAATGAAATCATTGCCGGTGCCCGCCGGATAATAGTAGAGCGGCCGGGACAGTTCCTTTTTATACAAAGCATTCGCAGCAAAATTCAGCGTCCCGTCGCCGCCGGTAAAAGCGATGTCCCGGTCTTCAGGCGCATTCTGGAGATAGGCGTACAGGTCGCCGATCTTCGTGATATCCTCATAGAGGCAGTCCGGCCCGGCGAACTTTTCGATTGTTTTCGCAAACTCAAGCCCTTTTCCCTTCGCGGAAAGCGGGTTGTACAATACAGTCAGCGGTTTCATCATACATTCTCCGTCATAAAAGAAAGAAGCTGATTGAAACGTCAGCCGTACGTTTCAGTCAGCTTCCTTTATCGGCTTTCGATTATTCTTCGACAATCGCTTCAACCGGGCACTGCGCCGCGCAGGAACCGCACTCAACACAGAGAGCCGGATCGATTTCGTACTTTCCGTCGCCCTCAGCAATTGCTCCTACCGGGCACTGGTCCGCACAGCCGCCGCACATAATGCACGCATCAGTAATCTTGTATGCCATGGATTAACCCTCCTTCCAATTGGTACGGTAATCGTAGCACGTTTTTTTCGGAAGTGCAAGTGTTTTTTCTGTGAACGCTTCCCCGAATAAGCGGAGAGGAAGGGATTCGAACCCTCGAGCCGGAAAACCCGGCTACTGCATTTCGAGTGCAGCTCGTTATGACCACTTCGATACCTCTCCATACCCGCATATTATATACAGAATCCCTCCTTCTGTCAAGAACGATTTCAGGCGCCTTCCGTGCAGAATACGGACTTTTTCTTTTGTTGTCTTGACAATTGGGACTGCGGGCACTATAATGAAAAGTACTTTAATACCCTGATACAAAGGAGAGGAAATCCATGAGTGCAAAGCTTGAAAAACTCGAGAAATTAGCAGCCAAAGGCAAAGGCGCCAAGATTATCAAATTCCTGAACAATAAGGATTTTGACGTAGTAAAGGATGCGATCGCAGCCCTCGGCAAATGCGGCGGCGAAGATGCCATCAACGCGCTGACCGGTCTGTGCCAGAGCACCGACAAGGAAACCAAGCTCGCGGCCATCAAGGCGCTCGCAAACTGCGGCGGCACCTACAGTGTTACCCAGATCTCCAACGACTTCATCAAGGAGAAAGATCCGGATCTGAAGCAGGCTATGAGCGAGACCCTCGACACCATCCGCAAGCGCCTGAAAGCAGCGGAATAACTCCCAGAAGAGCCTTTGGTTCTGTTACCGGACGGGGATCATCCTGCTTCCTGTTGCAAATACACCCTTCTTTTTGAAGACAGCTTCTGTCCTCGAAAAGAAGGGTGTATTTTTATTGTTCCGAATAGTACCTGATAATCAGTTCTTCTGCCTGTTCCGGAACAAGTCCCCTAATACAGGCTCCCTCCCGGATCATCCGCCGGATTTTTGTCGAAGAAATATCAATCTGCGTCATGATCCGGTGCAGGCGTTTTTCGGGAACCGGCAGCGGCTCGGTATCAAAGTCCGGCACATCCCCGCATTCAGTATCCCGGCCCGCAACCACAAGCTCCGCAAGTTTCAGAATCCGTTCCGGTGATTTCCAGAGCGGCATCTGGTGAAAAGCGTCCTCCCCGACGATCAAAAAAAACCGGCAGTCCGGATGCCTTTCGGTCAGTTCCTCCAGTGTATCTACGGTATAGCTTTCTCCCTCCCGGAGGATTTCAATCGGGTCTGACGAAAAACCCGGAAGGCCCAAAAGCGCCTGTTCCAATATGCGCAGCCTGTCTTCGGCCGCCAGCATATCCTTTCCGGCTTTCATGTACGGATCACCCGCCGGGATGAACCAGACCTCCGAGAGGCGGCAGGCCTTCATGGCTTCCTGTGCGATCCGGATATGTCCGTTGTGCACCGGGTTGAAACTTCCGCCGAAGATACCGATCTTCTTTCTCCTGATTCTTTTCTTTCCGGGATTCTCCTGGTTTTCTGTCATTTTCTCTTCAGTCTTCATAAAATTCATGACCTTCCCGGAGGAAGGTTTCCGAAACCAGTACGGTCGGAAGCGCCCGTTTGTGTGCGGACTGGCGGTGCTTTTTCCGAATGATTTCATCCGCTTCCGGATCGCCGGAACTCCCATGACGGATCAGGTCGTGGATCTGCTGATAGCTGACGCCGAGCCGCTCCTCGTCCGTCGAACCGGACAGGCCGTCCGCCGGCGCCTTATTGACAAGATCCCGGGGAAGTTCCGGCATCGAAAGGCCGAGTTCGACAACTTCCTTGCTGGTCAGTTTTCCTAAGGGATTGAAATCGCAGCTCGTATCCCCGTCCTTTGTGCAGTAGCCGACGTAGGACTCCGACAGGTTTCCGGTTCCGCACAGAAGCGCGCCGATCGCCTGCGCGATATAGCGGAGCGTTGTCATCCGAAGCCGCGGTCCGACGTTGATATTGCTCTCCCGCTCAGCACCTGTCCCGTAGGGCATGGGTTTGCCGGTTTCAGGAAGGCCTTCCCGGACCGAAGTAAGCATCGCCTGGTGCATTTCCCCGATATTGACGGTAAAGCTTTGGATGCCGAGCGCTTTGCAGACCCGCCGGGAGTCCGAAATATCCTTCTGCTCGCCGTCCGGAAGCATGATGCCGAATACATTTTCAGGTCCCAGCGCCCGGGCCGAAAGTGCTGCCGCAACCGAACTGTCCTTTCCTCCGGATATGCCGAGCACAACACGTGAAACACCTGCCTTTTCGCAGTACCTGCGGATCTCCTCCGAAAGCTCATCCCGGATTTTTTCCGGCTGCTCAAGATACATGGGAAAACCTCTCTTTCCGCTTATCTGCCGCCCGCTGAGAGAAGGTTCATCTTCATGTCATAATAGGCCGGCGTCATGTCAAGATAATGTCCGTGCGGATTTTCAAAACGCTTCTCCTCGTCCCAGACTTCCCGGTCCATCTGCGCGCGCACACGCGCCCGGATGGTCTGAAGATCCTCCGCCGGATGAACCCGTTCGCCGCCCGAAAGCTGCATTTCCTGAAGCTTTCTGAAGCTGAACTGTGCCGTGTCATATTTCTTCCAGATTTTCCCGGGATCCACGAGATAAGGAACCGCCGCAATATCTTCGTCCTTTTTCGCAATGATGTCCGCGACGCTGTGCCCGTTCTCATCGTAGGCGCGGTAGACTTCCTTCAGGCCGGGGTTCGTGACCTTTTCGATGTTCTCGGAAATCTTGATGCGCGGCTTCATTTCGCCGTCTTCCTCGACTGCGCAGAGCTTGTAAACGGCGCCGAAAACCGGTTCGGAGCGGGCGGTGATCATGCGCTCACCGATGCCGAAGGAATCAATCTGTGCACCCTGCTGCAGAAGCGAACGGATCGTAAACTCGTCGAGGGAATTGCTGACAACGATTTTGGCGTCGGTAAAACCCGCCGCATTTAGCATCTTCCGGGCTTCGATGGAAAGATATGCAAGGTCTCCCGAATCCAGACGGATTCCGTAGTTTTTGGACTGAATTCCCTGCTCTTTCATTTCCCGGAACACGGTAATTGCATTCGGGACGCCGGATTTCAGCACATTGTAGGTATCCGCAAGCAGGATGCAGTTGTCCGGATAGACACGGGCAAATTTCCGGAAGGACTCCAGCTCGTCGCCGTAGAACATGACCCAGCTGTGGGCCATCGTTCCGCCGACCGGGATGCCGAAGTATTCGCCGGCGGAGACTGTCGCAGTTCCGTTCACACCGCCGATATAGCAGGCGCGCGCGCCGTAAATCGCGGCGTCGTTGTTGTGGGCGCGGCGGGCGCCGAAGTCCGAAACCGCCCGGCCTTTTGCCGCGTACACAATCCGCGCAGCCTTGGTCGCAATCAGCGACTGATGGTTAACCTGCGCCAGGATCTCCGTCTCCACAACCTGTGCCTGCACAAGGTCCGCCACAATCGTAATCACAGGTTCATTCGGATACATGACCGTCCCCTCCGGGAAGGCATACACGTCGCCCGTAAAGCGGAAATCGCGCAGATACGCAAGAAAGCGCTCGTCAAACAGGTTCAGGGAACGCAGGTATTCGATATCCGCATCCTCGAAATGCATGCCCGTCAGGTACTGCAGCACCTGTTCGAGCCCTGCGAAAACCGCAAAGCCGCCGCCATCCGGGTTTCTGCGATAGAACACGTCAAAGGCCACGCGCCTTCTGTTGTCCTCGCCTAAGAAATACCCCTGCGCCATCGTCAGTTCATAAAGGTCCATCATCATGGACAGGTTCCGTTTGTCGTAAATATTGTTTTTCATCCCCGCTCCTTTTGCCGGATCAGCAAACCGTGATCTGGCAGCTTCTCATGGTCTCAAGCGCCGCTTCGTGCTTTTCAGGCGTAACGCCGGCACAGCACTTCGAATCCACAAAAATCGGCACTTCGGGCATTGCGGCCTTCAGAAGAAGCGCGTTGGATACGACGCAGATGTCCGTACAGAGGCCGATCAGTTCAATGCTCTCGATCTCCTCTTCCCGTTTTTTCAGGTAAACGCCGAGATCCACCGATCCGAAGGTTCCTTTCAGGAACACCTTTGCTTCCGGCAGGAACTCCTGAAGCTCCGGAATTACCGCATGTCCTTCCGTCCCTTTCATACAGTGAAGAACCGGCAGGAACTTTCCTTCCTGCGTTTCCATGTAGTTTTCCTCATGGGTGTCCTGCGTAAAGATCACCTCACCCGAAAAGCCGCGGATTTTTGCGGCGACAGCAGGCACAATCGCCTGCGCCTCTTTCGTTCCGAGTGATCCGTCCACAAAATCTTTCTGCATGTCGATTACCAGAAGATACTTTTTCATCCTGATCCTCCTCTCAAGTCCCGGTGAAAAGCCTGCACTGTACTTTTCTCCTGTAAATCTGGGCAGGCCTGTGTTTCTGCCCCCGGACACTCTCCCCTGTCGCTTCCACAAGGTCCTTTGTTTTCCGGGTGAAGTTGTCGATCTTTGCGCCAAGAACAGCTTCAAAGGTGCTTCTCAGCTCACTGAGCGTAAACTGTTCGCCGGTCAGCATGAAGCCTTCTTCTTCCGTGTACAGATCATGACGCAGTTTATCCATTGCTTCCGTAATCATGGATGCATGGTCGAAGGCCAGTTCATCCATCCGTGCCGAAACTTCATCATTGTACAGGATTCCCTCCCCAACTCGGTCCGTATAAAACCAGGTGCAGAATTCCTGCTCCGGCGTATCGGTCAGGACGCCGAGATAAACACAGGAGATGACCCGCCACCGGTCGTCCCGCGCCGGGTTGTCGCGGATCGTAAACTGCCGGGCTGAGAAGCAGCTGAATCCGAGTTTTTCCGCCGCTTTCCCGTAAAGGATCTCCTTCAGTGTTTTATCGATATCGACGAAACCGCCTGCAAGCGACCATTTTCCGTTTTCAACATCCTGCAGCGCCCTTTTTATCAGCCCTGTCTGAAGTTTTCCGTCCCGGACGCGAAACAGCACGAGATCCGCCGCAACTGCCGGCCTTTCATAATCCAGATAATCCATCTCTTTGACCTCCGAACAAAGTATAGCACAGTTTTTCGGATTTGTAAATAGTTTTTATCATATTGATAAATACTATTTTCCAAAAGCACTTTTCAGAAGGTTTTCCGGCTCGAAACAGGTTCAACGAAGGGGCTTCCGGATGATTTTATTCTTGACAAGCAGGGGCATCGGGACTACACTTTCCATCAGAGAGGGAACAGATCTTTTCGGTCTGGTGGAGAGAAATCTATGACAACACTGAAAAACCTGAAAACAGGCCAGCGGGCCGTGATCCGCACCGTCGGCGGCGAAGGCGCGCTCCGGCAGCATTTCCTGGACATGGGCGTGATCGCGGGTACGGAAGTGAAGGTCGTCAAATTCGCGCCGATGGGCGATCCGATGGAGCTTCTGATCCATGGCTATGAACTGACGCTCCGTCTTGCGGACGCGGATCAGATTGAAGTGGAGCTTCTGCCGGAAGAAACGCCCGACACAGCCGGAAAAACAGCTGAAAAGGAACGCCTCCGCCGCGCCCACCCGGGCCTCGGTGAAGGCGGCATATATCATCCGAAGGGCTCCGGAGACCCGCTGCCGGAAGGTACTGTCCTGACTTTCGCGCTTGTCGGCAACCAGAACAGCGGAAAAACGACGCTGTTCAACCAACTGACCGGTTCCAACCAGCATGTCGGCAATTTCCCCGGCGTTACGGTCGACCGAAAGGACGGCCGCATCAAGGGCCAGCCGGATACCCTGATCACCGACCTTCCGGGAATTTATTCCATGTCCCCTTATTCGAGCGAGGAGCTCGTCTCGCGGAACTTTGTTATTGAAGAAAAGCCGAAAGCCATTATCAATATCGTAGACGCCACCAATATCGAACGAAACCTCTACCTCACGATGCAGCTTCTGGAGATGAATATCCCGATGGTTGTCGCGCTGAACATGATGGATGAAGTCACGGGAAACGGCGGGAGTATCGACATCAACGAAATGGAGGCTGCGCTCGGCGTGCCCGTCATTCCGATCTCCGCAGCCAAAAATGAAGGTGTGGATGAGCTGGTGCGCCACGCAGTCCACATCGCCAGATACCAGGAAAAGCCGCTCCGACAGGATTTCTGTGATGAAAATGATCACGGCGGCGCCGTACACCGGGCGCTTCACGGCATTATTCACCTGATCTCAGACCATGCCGAGAAGGCCGGCCTTCCGGTCCGTTTTGCCGCCTCCAAGCTTGCGGAATCCGACGCACTGGTGCTCGAGAGACTCCAGCTTGATGAGAATGAGAAGGATATGCTCGAGCACATTATCCTGCAGATGGAACGCGAACGCGGGCTGGACCGGAGCGCCGCGATAGCAGACATGCGCTTCGCCTTTATCGAACTCGTCTGCGAGCGCACGGTGCACAAGCCGCGTGAATCGAAAGAGCGGCGCCGCAGTGAAAAGATCGACCGGATCCTCACCGGAAAATACACTGCCATCCCCGCCTTTATCCTGATCATGGGACTGGTGTTTTTCCTGACCTTCAATGTGATCGGCCCCTTCTTCCAGGACCTCCTTGCAAAGGGTGTTGAAGCGCTTTCCGTTCTCACAGACCGGGCCCTCACGGCAGCCAATGTCAATTCTGCCCTGCACGACCTGATTATCGAAGGGATTTTCGAGGGCGTCGGCTCGGTTTTAAGTTTCCTGCCGATCATTGTCATCCTCTTTTTCTTCCTGTCGCTTTTGGAGGACAGCGGCTACGTCGCGCGCGTGGCCTTCGTCATGGACAAACTGCTCCGGAAGATCGGCCTCTCGGGCCGCAGCATCGTACCCATGCTGATCGGTTTCGGCTGTACGGTGCCTGCTGTCATGGCCACAAGGACCCTCCCTTCCGATCGTGACCGCCGCATGACGATCCTGCTTTCTCCCTTCATGAGCTGTTCGGCAAAAGTCCCGGTCTACGGCTTCTTTGTCGCAGCGTTCTTCCCGCGTTCCGGCGGACTGATTATGATCGGGCTCTATGTTCTGGGCATTCTTCTCGGCATTCTTGCGGCGCTTCTGTACCGGAAGACACTGTTCCGGGGCGAAGCGGTGCCTTTTGTCATGGAACTCCCCAATTACCGCCTGCCGGGCATCAAGAATGTCCTGCGGCTCCTCTGGGAAAAGGCGCGGGACTTCCTGCACCGTGCCTTCACGATCATCCTGATTGCGACAATCGTGATCTGGTTCCTCCGGAGCTTTGATTTCCGCTTCAACCTGACGAATGATCCGCACGCAAGCATGCTCGCCTCGCTTTCGGGCTGGATTGCACCGGTGCTCCGGCCGATCGGACTCGGCGACTGGCGGATTGCGACTTCGCTGATCACAGGTTTCATCGCCAAGGAAAGTGTCGTCGCGACGATGGAAATGCTTTTTACAGACGGGGTGGCCGGCGCGCTCTCCCAGTCCGCTGCACTTTGTCTTCTGGTTTTCTCTCTTCTCTATACGCCCTGCGTTGCGGCCGTCGCCTCGATCCGCCGGGAAATGGGTCCCCTGTGGGCTGCCGGTGTCGTCCTGTGGCAGTGTCTTGTGGCCTGGCTCGTAAGCTTCGGCGTGCATCTGATTTCAAAGCTGTTCTGAAAAATCTGTCATCCCGGGCGAAGGCATCCGATCTTCACCCGGGATTCATCACTTCGCAGAAATCTCCCCACTTTTTCTGTTTCTTTCTCTTGACAAAATCCGCCCTATTGTATACAATTGTAACCATCTATCGCGTATAGTATTACATTTGTAAACATTCAGAGTCAGAGGGGGTGCCGGGAGGCTTATGGAAAAACTGAAAATTCCGCCGAAACGGTACAGAAAAGAGACTGCCGTCGTCTCTGCCCGTCTGCCGAAAGATATGATCGACGATCTGGACCGGATTGCCGATCTCACCGGCCGCAACCGCAATGAGATCATTACGCTGTGTCTGGAGTACGCGATGGAACACCTGGAGGAAGGAGGAACGGAGTCATGAAGATCCGGGCAGCTAAAGTGCCGAACCGGGAGCTTTTCTGGTGGCTCAACATTCTTCTTTTCGGAATCCTCGGTGTGGTCCTGATCCTTGCGCTGAACTCCAGTGTATCCGTTCATGCACTCTGTGCGCGGCTTCTCTCGGGAAAAGGCATCAGCGCACTCCAGAAGCGCATACTCACACCTGAAGTAGTAGAACTGCTGCTCCTTTACGGGAAATGCTTTATCTGGTCCTATGAGCTTGTGTTCTGCCTCTCGTTTCTTCTGCGGGGCAGTCTTTCCGGCCTCAAATCGGCCTTTGCCATCGCTGTCGTTTTCGAAGCGATCCTGCTTTTGGTGCAGTTCTTTTTCTTCCTGCACGGAAGCTTCCTGATCGGCAATCTTGCCGCGATTCTTCTTGGAGATTTTTTCTCCATCCTGATTATTCTGATCCATGAGAGGGCACTGATATGACCCGGAAAAACCCGAAAAAAAGTCCGAAAGACGTCAAAAGACATCTTCCGGAAATCATTCTGATTCTGACCGTTTTCCTGGTCTTCTTTGTTGTTTTCTCCATGCATCAGGAAGAACTCCTGCAGGATCTGAGAAACGCCCTTTCCGACATAACAGACGGTGGACTTTTAGAGCGTTTCGGTATAACGCCGGTCCTCGCACTTCTGTCAGGCAGTCCGTGAACATTTCTCCGGCATTCCGGCTCCGGATTCGTATGAGGCGCGAAATTCCATGTTGATCTCGCGGATTTCCTTCTTCCCGTCAATATAGTTCTGGTATATCTCTGCATACCCTGCCGAACAGCCGTCACAAAGACCGCTGATGTTTCCGATGGATTCCGCGACAATCCGTTCACGTTCTTCTCTTGTTGTATCTTTAATCAGTATTGAACCCATCGTGCTCCCCTTTCAATCCTGTCAGCATTCTTTTCTTCCGCTTCTGGGATCTTCTATCGAGCAGGCTGTGATAAAGCCTCTCCCTGTACCGTTTGATCCGGATATTCCCAGAATCTGCCTTTATGAAAATTCTCATTTCCTAAAGGTTTCGCAGTCAATTTGAATATCACGCAGCCGTCAGGACATACTATGGTTTTGGTGTATCTGCTGTCACCGCCGAGTTTTTCCAAATCTCCGCCGCTTCTTATTGCTTCCATAAGCGGATACAGCATCATCATAGTCTTCGAACAGATCCCGTATCCATCCTGATTGACCGGACAGCCATAGGTGCAGGTGTATCTGTCTCCGATTTCTTCTCCGTTACGGCAGTAGCGTTCTGTGTGATCTCCATGCAGAAAACCTGTTACCTCTACCGTAAATTCATATTCTTCGTCATACCATTTTTTCATTATTACCTCTCCCGATTCTTTTCAAAACTTATTCAGCACTTGCTGATATGGAACCAGTAATCATGATAATCACTGAT
Organism: Lachnospiraceae bacterium; assembly: GCA_017543275.1. Lineage (GTDB taxonomy): Bacteria > Bacillota > Clostridia > Lachnospirales > Lachnospiraceae > UBA1267. Next base: position 28,031 of record JAFYGJ010000087.1, read on the forward strand.
CATCTCCTCGGTGCCCTTGAACACAAACTGAATTAACGCTGCAACGATTTCACTGATGTTTCAATACCCGAGGAATTCTTTCAGGTCTTTGTCAGGCAAGAGGTCCTTCTTGCCGAGTCCGAAAGAATAATCCGGAACGATCTCAAGATATCGGTTCAGAAACTCCTCATAGGTCTTTGCCTCAAAGCAGTCTGGTGTAATGAAAAAATCCCTGCTGCCGCCAGTCGTGCGGTCTCCGGCCGTTACACTTACTTTGTAGTCGCCTGACTCCAGCTTATAGAAAACATAGCTCTCAAGACTCCAGCCGTGCAGATCGATATGTCTGAAATGAGGAGCATAACTGGCCACGGTTTTATTCTCCCGGAGCGCCGTACTCTGATAGTCGTGTTCCACCCATTCTATAAACTGTTCTGCGCTTTCGACGTCGTACACTGAATACTCACTTTCATCGAAGTACCTCCTGACGAATTCCCAATCTCCGTCGACCTTCCGTATATCGTACTGCCAGGTCTTAGCGAGCATCTTTTTATCAAGCCAGCGATAATCCTTCTTTACATTATTGAATGCTTTTTCCAGATATACAGTTATGTCCGTGCCAAACTTAAACTTCTCTTCCGGATTTGAGTGTTCCACCGTATCGTGCGTATATCTGCAGAGAAAATCGATGAACCCGTCTGCGGTGGTACCCTCTGTCCACGGGGTTACGATGTCCGAATCGTCATAATAGTTTTTGCTGATCTGACCGAAAACATATTTGCCGTGAAAAGGCGCGATCTGCCAGACTGGAGTCTGTTTTCTCATCATCGGCAGAGTAGCCCAATAGAATTCCTCACGCAGCTTTTCCAAAGCTCTTTCATAATATACATTGATATCTGTTCCGTATTTGAACAGCTCCGGATCGGCGGAAGGGTTCTTATTCAGTTTCTTTTCGCGTTTTTTCTCGTTCTCCCGTTCCACCTCCATTTCGAAGAACTGATCCGAACTGAGCGGCGTCCACGCCCATACCTTATCCGAGCTATGGCTCGCCAGCGCCGACGAATAAATAAATGTTCCTCCGGCTTCGTGCCGCCACTTGTTCCATCTGCCTGCCGCCAGACTTCCGTCCTTCATAATCAGAAGACAGAACTGCTCCTTTTTCGGGTTTTTTCTGTCTGCAAACGACTGAAACCCCTCAAACTGAACATTACGGCTGCCTTCTTCTTCGGGTCCGAGATTGATCCAGTTGACCTTTTCTGTTTCAAGGCTATCCGTAAGGTCATAACGCTCAAGAGAGTGCCATCTTGCCACCTCTTCCGAATTTACAGAGTCGGCGGTTCCGCGTATGAACTTCCCTGCCGCGGTATGCCCATCCCCTGACGGATGCCAGCCGCCTGCGGTATAAGCCCCTGTTTTCAATTCGAGCAGGCAGTATTCTCCGTATTCCGGCATATCCTGGTCCGAAACATCGTGGAATTCGTTAAAAGACAGTCTGAGTTTCTTATAATCGACGGTAAACATGATTCCTCCTCAATTATCAGCAATTTGCAAACCTCTTAAACAGAATATCCCAGATTAATATCAAAAGGTGCTATCAGCAGTTTTCCGGAATGCGGCAGGACAGGCAGCGGTCCCAGTATCCGGCTCCGATGCCAAGTGTTTTTCCGCAATCAGAAGGAGCTGCTCCCTTGTATTCAGCGACGGATCAAGAAGTACCTTCTGGAGGAGCATTTTCAGGGTTTCGCCGAGCGCTTTTCCGGGCTTCATTCCCAGAGAGAGAAGGTCGCTGCCGCTGACAGAAAGCTCCTGTACAGACGTGCACTCTTTGCGATCCATGATGCCCGTAAACGCTTCAAAAACGGCTTTAAAATCGGTTTCGGGCTCTTCTTTGGAGTGAATCTCCCGGGAAGCAAACAGCGTCGGAAAAGCCCCTTTTCCGGTCTTTGAAAGGAGTTCCCGAAGTGCTGCGGGATCGGATGGGAGCGGCTCATTTGCATAGCGCATCAGAAACAGTACCAGCTCCCGCGTCTCATTGTCGTATTTCAACGCGCGGAGGCGGTTTTCCGAGAGAACCCGGATCTCGTCAGGCTGAAGCTGCTGCACTTTCCGGATGATGTCAAAAAGATCCGGCAGGCGAAGTTCCCTCCTGTCCCGAATCTCCGAAAGCTTTCCGACCCGCTCAGCCGCATATGCCGCGCCCTCTCCCGAAAGCGCGTCGGAAAGTTCCGGGAAGAACACCGACAGCGCACCGATTTCCTGAAGCATCAGAAGTTTCTCCGGATGGTCCGACAGCAGCGTTTTCATGAATTCCTCGCGGATCCGTTCTGAAGAGACAAGACGCAGGTTTTTGGTAAGCGCTTCTGCGGCCGAGAGTGTCTTCTCCTCCGCCGAAAACCCGAGCTGCGCCGAAAAACGCACGAGGCGGAGAATACGAAGCGCGTCTTCCGTGAAGCGTTCCGAAGGTTCCCCGACTGCCCGGATCAGACCGGATTTCAGGTCCTCCATGCCGCCGTACAGATCCACAAGTCCCGACCGCTCGCTGTAAGCCATCGCATTGATCGTAAAATCCCGGCGCCGAAGGTCCTCCGACAGACGATCCGTAAATTCGACGCTGTCCGGATGCCTCCCATCCGAATAAGCCCCGTCCACCCGGAAAGTCGTAACTTCATAACCGGTCTTTTTCACCATCACCGTGACGGTTCCGTGCTTCGTCCCGGTATCGATGCAGCGCGGAAAAAGCGCCTTCACCTCTTCGGGGAGGGCGCTTGTCGTAATATCCCAGTCCTTCGGCGCAATGCCGAGCACTGAATCCCGGACGCAGCCGCCTACAGCATAGGCTTCAAATCCGTTCGCCTGAAGGACTGCGATGATATTCCTGACGTTTTCCGGCAAATGAATTTTCATAAAATCACTTTCAGTGCGGGAAGGCCACCGTTGGATTATTCCCACTCGTAATCGTTTGCGGCCTGAATTGAATCTCCGAGCACATAGGCAATATCGTTGTTGACTGCGGTCTGATAGCCGATCGAGCCTTCCGTCACAATGAAGAGCACGCGGCCGCAGTTGTCGAAACAGCGCTCTCCGAGATCCGTCATCGAATCCGGAATGACAATGGCGCGCAGGTTCCGGCAGTAGGTAAAAGCATAGGGTCCGAAACTCACGACCCCCTCCGGCACGTCGATCGCAATCAGGTGGTCGCAGTTCGCAAAAGCGGCTTCCCCAATGGCCCGAAGCGGTGCGCCTTCAATCGTATCCGGGAGTTCAATCACTTCATCGCTGCTGTAGCATTTCTGAAGCGTTGCCTCGCCGTTTGCGATCAGGTAAATCATGCCGCCGTATTCGATTTCAACTCCTTCCGCAGCCTGCGATTCGGATCCGGATTCCTCCGGACTTTCATCATCGGAGCCTTCATCCTCTGGTTCCGAATCACCACCTGAGGATTCCGAATCGGCGGATTCCGTCAATTCCTCCGAAGGCGTTGCTTCCTGTCCCGGCGTCTCTTCCGGACTCCCGGTATCTTCGGAAACCACTGCTTCGCCCGAATCTGTCTCTGCAGGTGCCGTCGTATCGGAAGAAGTACCGCCTGTACTCTCCTCACGCGCCGTAGAAGCCTGCGTACTCTCCGGGGTTGTCTGCGGATTGATGATGGTCCGCTGGTTCTTCTTCTGAACCTGATACACCAGGACTGCGAAGACGGCAAAAACCGCACCTGCAAGGATGATCAACCCGATCACCCACGGACGCTGCTTCTGCGGAAGCTTCCGCTCCTCTTCTTCCTTCGGCGTCGTCGGCGCAACATCAAAATCCTCATCCCGCGGCCGGACGGCTTCCTCTTTCAGTCCGCCCTCCTTTTTCGGCACATGGATGATGACCCGCTCTCCGCAGTAATTGCAGAAGACCGAGTCATCCCGGATATAAGCGCCGCATTTCTGGCATCTCACAAAAGTTCCTCCCCCGGGCAGCTAAATCAATATGCCCGGCCCCAGATTACCATCTTTTTCGCCGGCTTGCCGCAGCAGACGCACACGTCGGAAATCTGCTCCTGCACAAAAGGCATGCAGCGGCTCGTCGCAGCGAGATCTTCCTTGATTTTGTCTTCGCAGGCACGGTCCCCGCACCACATCGCCTTGACAAAACCGGGCTTCGTCTCGATGATCTCGCGGAGTTCCTCATAATTCGCGGCTGAACTCGTATGCGCATCGCGGTGTGCGCGGGCGCGCTCCAGCATTTCATGCTGAATCGTCCGAAGCAGTTCGCCGATCGTATCCTCGATCGTATCCAGCGCACACTCCAGCTTTTCGCCGGTGTCACGGCGTACGAGAACTGCCTTCCCGTTCTCCAGATCTCTCGGTCCGATTTCGACACGGACCGGGATTCCGCGCATCTCGCACTCGGCAAACTTGTATCCGGGAGACTTGTCCGAATCGTCAAGCTTCACGGAGAAACGCGCCGCAAGACGTGCGCGGATTTCCTGCGCCTTTTCCATGACACCGGGCTTGTGTGCCGCAACCGGAATGATCATGACCTGAGTCGGCGCAACGGCAGGCGGAAGCACAAGGCCGTTGTCATCGCCGTGTACCATGATGAGTCCGCCGATCAGCCGGGTCGAAACGCCCCAGGAGGTCTGGTGCATGTATTTCAGCTGATTGTCCTTATCTGTAAACTGCATGCCGAAAGCCCGCGCAAAGCCGTCGCCGAAATTGTGCGAAGTACCGGACTGCAGTGCTTTCCCGTCGTGCATCAGGGCTTCGATCGTATAGGTCGAAACTGCGCCGGCGAATTTCTCCTTATCGGTCTTCTGGCCGCGGATTACCGGAATCGCGAGCACTTCTTCGCAGAAGTCCGCATATACATTCAGCATCTGAATGGTCCGCTCCTCGGCTTCCTCCGCCGTCGCATGCACGGTATGGCCTTCCTGCCACAGAAATTCCCTCGAACGCAGGAAAGGACGGGTTTCCTTTTCCCAGCGCAGAACCGAGCACCACTGGTTGTAAAGCCGCGGCAGATCGCGGTAGGACTGCACGTCTTTCGCATAGAAATCACAGAACAGGGTTTCGGAGGTCGGACGGATGCAGAGCCTTTCCTGAAGCTGTTCGCCGCCGCCGTAGGTCACCCAGGCAACTTCCGGCGCGAAGCCTTCCACATGGTCCTTTTCCTTCTGCAGAAGGCTCTCCGGGATCAGGAGCGGCATGTAGACGTTTTCCACGCCTGTCGCCTTGAATCTTTTGTCCAGTTCGGTCTGGATTTTTTCCCAGATTGCATAGCCTGCCGGCTTAATGACCATGAAGCCCTTGACGCTTGCATAGTCCATGAGCTCGGCCTTTTTCACGATATCCGTATACCACTGTGCGAAATCCACGTCTCTTGATGTGATCGCTTCTACCTTTTTCCTGTCTGCCATAACTTTTTCCTCTGTATATTGAAATATGTTTTACTTTAAGAGTTCCCTGATCTGATCCGCCTTGTCCAGCCGCTCCCACGGGAGATCGAGATCGGTCCGGCCGAAATGTCCGTAGGCTGCAGTCTGTTTGTAAATCGGCCGGCGAAGGTCCAGCATCTGAATGATGCCGGCCGGGCGAAGGTCAAAGACCTGCCGGATGATTTCAATGATCCGCTCGTCCGAAACCTTTCCGGTCCCGAAGGTGTTGACGCTCACAGAAACCGGATGCGCGACGCCGATCGCATAGGCGAGCTCGATTTCAAGCCGGTCGGCTGCTCCTGCCGCGACCAGGTTTTTTGCCGCATAGCGCGCCGCATACGCAGCCGAACGGTCTACCTTTGTCGGGTCCTTGCCGGAGAAAGAACCGCCGCCGTGATGCGCCATGCCGCCGTAGGTATCGACGATGATCTTGCGGCCTGTAAGTCCGGAATCTCCTTGAGGTCCGCCGATCACAAAGCGCCCGGTCGGATTGATCAGATAACGTGTGTTCTGATCCGCCATGCCCTCCGGAAGCTCCGGATCGATGACGTATTTCCGGACATCATCCCGGATCTGCTGCAGTTCTGCCTTCTCGTCGTGCTGCGTCGACACGATGACCGTATCGATGCGCGCCGGCCGGTGATTTTCATCGTATTCCACGGTTACCTGCGCCTTGCCGTCCGGCCGGAGGTAGGGAATGGTTCCGTCTTTCCGGACCGCCGCAAGACGCCGCACAATCCGGTTCGCAATTGCGATCGGATACGGCATATATTCAGGTGTCTCATTGCACGCGTAGCCGAACATAATGCCCTGGTCACCGTCACCGATCCGGTCAAGTTCCGAATCCGAAAGCCCGTTTTCCTTGACTTCAAGCGCATTGTCCACACCGAGCGCAATATCCGCGCTCTGCTCGTCGATCGCGGTCAGCACCGCGCAGGTATCGCCGTCAAAACCGAATTTCGCACGGTTGTAGCCGATTGAATTCACGGTCTCCCGGACCAGTTTCTGAATGTCCACGTAGGCATTCGTCGTGATTTCCCCCATCACCAGTACGAGACCCGTCGTGCAGCAGCATTCGCAGGCCACGCGGCTCATCGGATCCTCCCGGATCAGCGCATCCAGGATTGCGTCCGAAATCTGGTCGCAGATTTTATCCGGATGCCCTTCCGTTACGGACTCCGATGTGAAAAGAAAATGTCCCTTTTTCATTATAATTCTCCATATGTATTTTTGCCCTCCGCATGAGGAACATGCCTTCTGGGGCACAAGTGCTCCGGAAGCTCTATTCCTCATTCCCCGGAGTGCTGACCGTATTCCAAATTTGTAAATCTTGTCTGCTCCGCGATCCATTTCAGCCGGACAGTACCGATTGCGCCGTTTCTTTGCTTCGCGAGGATGATCTCTGCCGTGCCCTTCTGCGGCGAATCCTGGTTGTACACCTCGTCGCGGTAGATGAACATGACAAGGTCGGCGTCCTGTTCGATCGCGCCGGACTCCCGAAGGTCGGCGAGCATCGGCCGGTGGTCGGAACGCGCTTCCGGCGCACGCGACAGCTGGGAACAGGCAATCAGCGGCACATCAAGTTCTCTTGCAATCGCCTTCAGGCCGCGGGAAATCTCGGAAACCTCCTGCTGGCGGGACTCGGAATTTCTTCCGTTTCCGGACATCAGCTGCAAATAGTCGACGATGATCACTTTGATGCCGTATTCCAGCTTGTATTTACGGCAGCGCGAGCGAAGCTCCGGAAGCGAAATGCCGGGCGTATCGTCAATAATCAGGTTCGATCCGGCAATGATTTCAGAACCGCTCACAAGATCGTCCCACTCCATCTCCGACAGGCTGCCGGTCCGGAGTTTATTGCTGTCCACATGCGATTCCATTGAAAGCATGCGGTTTATCAGCTGGTCGCGGCTCATTTCCATCTCGAAAATGACTGTCGGAACACCGACCCGGACCGCGAAATTGTCGGCAAGATTCAGTACGAAGGCCGTTTTGCCCATGGAAGGACGGCCTGCGAAAAGAATCAGGTCCGAAGGCTGCATACCGTTTGTCAGCCGGTCAAGATCCGTGAATCCGGTCGGAAGACCGGTCGGTTTTCCGCCGTTCTTGCTTGCTTCTTCAATACGGTCGATGACCCGGAGCACAATGTCCGAGACCGGTTCTATCCGATTGCTCTGGCGTTTTTCCAGCAGATCGAAGATTTTCTTTTCGGTCTGCTCCATGATCCGCTCAGCCGGTTCCTTTTCGAGGTAACAGTCGTTCGCAATCTCATCGGTTGCGCGGATCAGCCTGCGAAGCGTTGCTTTTTCCGCAATGATTTTCGCATAGGATCCGGCATTGGCTGCGGTAAAGACTGCGTTCAGCAGATTTTTCAGAAAATCCAGGCTGGACACTTCCGGCGGCACGTCCTCTGTATGCCGAAGCCGGTCCTGTACATTGACGATATCAGCCGGTTTTCCTTCCCGCTGAAGCTCCATGATCGCACGGAAAATCATCCCGTTCTGATGATTGTAAAAATCCTCAGCCTGCAGGTTCAGTTCCATCGCGGCCATGATCGCGTCTTCCGAATACAGCATTGCGCCGAGCATGGACTGCTCGGCCTCCAGGCTGTGCGGAAGGATACGTTTGACTAAATTCTCTTCGGGCATATCTCAGGGTCCTTTATTCCGCTTCCACTTTCACAAGAAGCTCCGCCGTTACCTGCGGATGCAGCTTCAGCGGCACTACCGTTTTGCCGGTTTCCTTGATCGGTTCCGGAAGCACAAGTTTTTTCTTGTCGACATCGAGGTTCAGCTGGGTTTTGCAGGCCTCTGCGATTTCCTTTCCGGAAACGGAGCCGAATACCTTGCCGTCCTTTCCTACCTTCACTTTTACCGTGATCGAAAGGCCGGCGAGCTTGTCCTTCAGTTCCTCTGCATTTTTCAGCCGCTCCTCCGCCTGCTTCTCTTCATGCGCTTTCTGCAGCTTCAGGTCGTTCATGGTTTTCGCATTTGCAGGCGCCGCCTGTTTTTTCGAGATCAGGTTGCGGCCGTAACCGTCTTTCACGGTTACCTTTTCGCCCTTTTTCCCAAGCGTTTTAATATCGGTAAGCAAAATCAGATCCATTCGTTTCCTCCTTTTACTGCTCGTCAATTACGGCTTTCAGTCTTGCGATGACATCTTCCACGGTCGTATCCGTGAACTGCGCGCCTGCCACGCTCTGGTGTCCGCCGCCGCCGAGCTTCTCCATCATCACCTGCACGTTGATCTCGTCGATGGAACGCGCCGAGAGATAGATCTTGTTTTCATATACGGTCAGGACAAAGCTGGCCTTGATGCCCTTGATCTCCAGCAGTTCGTTCGCCGCCTGTGCCGCAACGACAGTCTGGTTGCGGTTCAGTTCCCTGGAAGGACAGACGCCGATCACGTAGCAGTCGCGGTAAACTTCGGCATTCGAAATGGTCTCCGCGCGAAGCTTGTAGTCCTGCATGCTTTCCCGGAAGAGCTTCCGCACCCGGGTCACATCCGCACCGTTCCTTCGAAGATAGGCTGCCGCCTCAAAGGTCCGGACGCCCGATTTGTCCTCAAAATTGTTGGTATCCATGACGATGCCCGCAAATACCGCGTCCGCCTCAGCCGGGCGAAGCTTCAGGTTGTCATCATAGTACTGGATGACTTCCGCGACCAGCTCGGATGCAGAACTCGCATAGGGCTCCACATAGGAGAGGAGCGCATTTTCGATCCGCTCGCGGGTCAGCCGGTGGTGATCCATGACGACGACCGAATCCGCGCGTTTCAGAAGGTCCGGACAGACCGTGTAAGAGGGCCTGTTTGTATCGACAATGACAAGAAGCGTATCCTTGTCGAAAAGTTCCAGCGCCCGCTGGCCGCCGACGAAAAGTTCCTCCTCGTACTCGCTGCTGCCCTTGAAGCGCTCCAAAAGCGGCTTGACGCTGTTGTTGACTTCTCCGGTCACGATATGGACTTTTTTCTGTGAGAATTTCGCTGCACGGTAAATACCCATCGCGGCACCGATACAGTCGAGGTCGCTGTTCGGATGGCCCATGATCATGACAGACTCCCGGGCTTCGATCAGCTCCCGCAAAGCATGCGCCTTGATTCTTGCCTTGACCCTTGTCGTCCGCTCAGTTGTCTTTGCTTTTCCGCCGAAGTACCGCACCTCCGTGCCGTCCTTGATGACAACCTGGTCGCCGCCGCGGCCAAGCGCCATGTCAATCGCAGAACGCGCAAAGGCGTAGCACTCTTCGATCGATTCGCCGTTTAATCCGACGCCGATACTGATGGTCACGGCCATGTCGTTTCCGATGCTGACCGTCTTGATGTCGTCAAGAAGCGAGAACTTGTCCGCCTCCAGTGCGTCGAAATCCTTCTGTTTCAGGACCAGCAGATAGCGGTCCTTCTCAAGCTGCCGGACAAGACCGCCGAACTGGGCAATATATTTGTTGATCTTCCGCTCTAAAAGCGCAGAAAGGAGGGAACGCCGGACATATTCGATGCCCTCCATGACTTCTTCGTAGTTGTCAATGTAAATCAGCGCCATGACCGCACGTTCTTCCCGGAGCGTTTCGCGGTAGTACAGAAGGTCCGTTTCGTCAATCAGATAGAGGTTGTAAAGCGCTGTCGTTTCCTCGTTCGCAAGTTCTCCGATCTCTTTTGCAGACTCAATCCTGAAAGGCGTGCAGTACAGAAGGTAATTTCGCTCGCCGTGTGTCACATGAGTCTGATGCAGTTTTTTGAAGTCTGCGTTTTCCAGCTCCGGGAACAACACCGACAGAAGACCGCTGCGTTTACTGGCATTGAAAACGTTCCGGAAGGTTTTGTTGCTCCACAGCACATCCCCGGTCGAATCCGCCAGCGCGAAGGGGATCTCCACCTGCCGGAGAAGCTGGTTCTGCGCCTGCGCATAGGAAGCACCGAAGTCAATCAGCCGCTTTTTGATGGTCTTCCGGAACACGAGCCAGATGATCAGAAGCGCGAGAAGATAGACGACCGCCGCAATTCCGATCGCCGCCGCGACCCTGTAATCGACAAAAAGTCCGGCGACAGCCAAGCCCAGAAGCACCGGCAGCAGAAACAGCGGCCACCTGAAATAAATCCGCAGAGATTTGATCTTTTTATCGTCCATATCAATCCTCTTTCTCCGGTCCGTTCTGATACGGGACAAAAAAACGAAACAGTTAGAAGTATTATACTAAATATCTTAAAGAAAAACAAGTATGAAAACCATTTCAAAAAGCGCTTGCAATTTCGGAACGGATGCGCTATAATGACCATTCGTGATGTAATGATCCATTCCTTGCTTCCGGCGACTTAGGGCGACCGGAGGCCAGAGACCAAAAGGAGGTAAAAACGATGCAAAAGTATGAATTAGTAGTCGTCCTGAACGGTTCACTCGAAGACGACGAAAGATCTGCTGCCATGGAAAGAGTAAGCGGCTACATCACCCGTTTCGGCGGTAACATTACCAATGTCGATGACTGGGGCAAAAAGAAACTGGCTTACGAGATCCAGAAGATGAGCGAAGCTTACTATACTGTCGTGACGTTTGAAGCACCGCTTGAAGCGCCGGCACAGATTGAAGAGAACATTCGTATCATGGAGCAGGTCGTCAGATTCCTGATCGTGAAACAGGAAGCTTAAGACTGGAGGTATGAAATGAATAAAGTGATTCTTTGCGGAAGACTTACGAGAGATCCCGAAGTCCGTTACTCCCAGGGAGAACGTCAGATGGCCATTGCCCGCTACACCCTGGCGGTGGATCGCCGCAATGCCAGAAGATCGGGTACGCAGCAGAATGAGCAGACTGCAGACTTTATTCAGTGTGTCGCCTTTGACCGGGCCGCGGAATTTGCGGAGAAGTACCTGCGTCAGGGCACGAAAATGCTTGTAACCGGCCGTATCCAGACGGGCAGTTACACCAACCGGGATGGCCAGCGTGTCTACACGACCGAAGTCATCATCGAAGATCAGGAATTTGCCGAGTCCAAGAACGGCTCGAACGCTGCTCCTCAGAGCGCTTCGGGATCGAATTCAGGTTTTGCCGGCAGCTTCCGCGAAAGCGAATCCGCAGCGCCGGTTCCGGCGCCCCTGCAGGATGCAGGCGACGGATTCATGAATATTCCGGACGGAGTCGACGACGAAGGACTTCCGTTCCAATAATCAATTTGGAGGTTCATTATGGCATACAATAGAACGGATGCGAGATCCGGCGACGCTCCCTTCAAGAAGCGCCCCATCCGCAGAAAGAAAAAAGTCTGTGTGTTCTGCAGTTCTGCAGAAGGCGCCGGCGTGATCGACTACAAGGATGCTGCAAAGCTGAAAAAGTACATCTCTGAACGGGGCAAGATCCTTCCCCGCCGCGTGACCGGCACCTGCGCCACGCACCAGAGAGCGCTCACGACCGCAATCAAGCGCGCCCGCCACATCGCTCTTCTGCCCTACACGGTAGAGTAACGAGATCCGGACACACCGAAAAAAGAAAATGCCTTCTCCCTCTGAGACATGGAAAGTCTCTTCGGGAGAAGGCATTTTTATATGCTGCCGTAAACTGACAGCCGCACAGATTCAGAAAATCCGCGTCAGGAAATTCATTTCATAGAGGAAGCTCAAAATCTCGCTTTCGGCGATCATGCTTATCATCTTCCGGCCGAAGGAAAACTGCGCAAAGCCCGTCAGGAAGATGAAGAACAGGTCCACGACGAGAACAGCCATCAGAAGGCCGAGCACGAGGCCGAGTATCTTGTCCGCCTGCTTCAGGACCGGAAGCTTCGTCGCGAGCCGTAAGAGCCTGCCCAGAAGAAGCAGCAGAATGTAAATGATGATGAAGCCGCCGACATACACCATCGCGGTGATGACTGTCCGGGTCAGGCGCTGTGAGACTGCGTGAAGCACGGTGTCCAGCGCGGCACCGGCATTTTCTTCGACAGCCTCCGTAAGCGTTTCCAGGATCGGTTTCGGCAGGGAAAGGTTCTGAATCTGCTCCGGAAGGGGCTTCGAAGACACCAGCGGAAGTTCCTCCCCGAGGGCCGTGAAAATGCGGGTTTCGATGCGTTCGTCAATTTCGGTATGCTTCATCAGAAGGTCGCGAAGATGCGGCGCCAGAAAATACAGGAGCACAATCGTCACGATCATAGCAACAAAAGGATAGACGGACCTGATAAAGCCGCGGTGAAGTCCCACCACGGCCATCACAATCACCAGTACAAGTACCGCAATCAGCAGCCAGTTCATGCACGTTCCGCCTTCCGAAGATGCTTCTCGGTGACGACAAGATATCCGTCGCGGTCAACCTTGCCGCCGGAAAGACCCAGGAAACCGCCCTTCTCCGCCACTCCGAGCGCTTTCTCCGCATATTCACGCATGTCGCTCTTATAGTAACCTTTCTTTGCGCCGAGAAGTTCACGGGCCTTTTCATATACGACGGAATCCGCCTCCCGGGAGAATTTTGCGCCTTGCGAGTACAGATATTCCTTTGCGGTATTCACGAGGTCACGCGCATTCAGAATCCGGCCTTCAAAGACAGCCGTGAACGATTCCGCAAGCTCCGGAATCCGTTTGAACATTTCAATCACATCGTTCCGGGTATCGGTAAAGACCACTAAAAGCGAACGGTCGTCCTTATCCAGGATCTTGGCGAAGTCCCGAAGCTGCTCGTCGGAAAGAGACCCTGCCTGCTCCACAACCACCATACTGCCGAGGAAACGGTCGATCGAATTCACGATATTCGCATTGCCGATCCGGTCCGAATTGATCTTCAGCATGCGGCCTGGCGCATTGGGAATCAGGTTCGAGATTTCCTTCATGTGCTCCCGCGCACAGTCCAACGAAAGCGTATTCGTTTCGCCGAAAACGATAAAATGCCAGATCTGGTCCGTGACCGGCGGATCCAGCGGCAGGTTGCCGAAAAGCTGCTCGTCGGCTTTCCGCTTCGCAATCGTGGATACGATGTATTCCACATCATCCTGCTCTTCGATGGTCTGGTCAAAGCTGTCCTGAAGCGCGTTGATCTGCTCCTGCGCATTTTCACGGAAGCTCTTCCGCTGCCGATCGGGAACGGTCTCGTCAAAATTCACATGCGGATCGGAAACGGTTTCGCGCTCCTCCGAAAGCCCCGCATTTGCAAGAAGCACCGCCTCCGGATCGTCCTGCGGAAGATCAAGCCGGAAAGGATCGTCATCCGCATCTGTTTCTTCTTCAGCCGCCTCTTCTTTTGCGACAACATCCTGCGGCTCTGTGATTACTTCATCCGGGAAATCGATAAAGATCGGGTTTGCAATGTCCCGGTCATCCTCTTCCTCGGTAATCGGAAGCATACCGGTATCCGGGTTGACCGGAGGCTTTTCCTCACGCCCGACGCGGAATACGACATGCTCGTCCTTCTCTTCGGAAAAATCCGGAGCAGGAGCCGGATCTGATATGGGGTTCGTATCTGCTGCATCCGCGGCTTCCTCCGGGAAACTGAATTCCGGGCCTTCCGCAGCCGGTTTTTCGACATCGGAGGATTCCTCCGTCTGCGCTTTCCCGCTGTGATCTTCGACGACCAGGTCTTCGGCGAAAATAATCCGCCGCTCTTCAAGCGCTGACTGCTCTTCCCGCGCACGGAGCGCCTGAAGCGCGGCTTCCCGTGCGGGACTCAAAGCGGCACTCAGCTCAGAGGCCGAGCGGATCACTTCCTCGGCCTCTTCTGCCGTTTCAGCCTCGACGATTTCCGGAACCTCTTCTTCGGGAACTTCCGGCTTTTCCGGTTCTTCCGGAAGCGTCTCGTCTTCTACACGGATCACGCGTGTATCCCCATAGAGAAGGGCATCGCGTTCGGCATCGAATCCTTCTGCCGGAGCATTGTCAGAAGCGGCAGATTCAGCCGCTGCCAGTACTTCCGCAGGCACTTCCTTCGTAAAGCTTTCCTCTGTGCGCGCCTGTTCCTTCTTCTCCGCCTGGATCTCATCAATCATGTCCGAAATGCCCGAAAAATCATAGTCAATCGGCGGAATTTCTTCCGATTCACGCTGAATATTCATGTTCGGGATTTCACGGGTTTCCTGATTCAGGATTTCTTCTTCCGAAAGAGTGCTGCGAAAGGGCTGCTGCTCTCTCCTCTCCGAAGGCGCGGGTTCGGCGGGCTTTTCTTCCTCCGCTGCCGGCTCTTCTGCTTTTTCCTCTTCTTCCGGCTCCGGCGTCCAGGCTTCGCCTGTCAGCTGGGCTAAAAGCTCATGCGCCATGTTGACGTATTTTCCGGAATTAAACCAAAGGTCAATGTCCTCACAGGTACTGCGGCTCTCCTCTAAAAGTCCGTTTTTGGCCTGAAGGCGCGCCAGTTCGAACATCCAGCGGTCATCGGGCTCTTCTTTCCGGAAATTGTCAAGGATCTTCATCAGCACCTCATCGGGCTGGTTCTCGGCCTTTGCGATCCGATACTGCAGGACAAAACGCTGCGTGTCGTATTTCGCACGCTTTTCAAATTCCTCGTAATAGCGGTGCGCCTCCTGCAGTTCTCCGGCCTTGATCGAGACGGAGCAGAGATGGAACAGAATGCCGCGGCTCTTCGGTGCATATTCGCGCGCAAGAAGCAGAAGGTCCTCGGCGTCCGCATAACGGCGGCACTTTTCGTAGGCCTTCGCAATATTCTGCAGTACTCTCGGCTGGTCAAGAAGATCCAGATTCAGAAGATCACATTCCGACACTGCCTCAGCATATTTTCCGTCCGCAATCAGCGTTTCGACCTCATCGAGCCTGCGCTGAAATTCCTGCTTGTTCATAAACCGCTCCTGTCCCTAAGCCTTACCTTTTCCCTACAGCTCCGTCCGTCCCTCGAGCGCACGAAGAAGCGTCACTTCGTCAATATATTCCAGATCGCCGCCGACCGGAACGCCGCTTGCGATTCTCGTCACACGGATGCCCGCCGGCTTGACGAGCTTTGAAATATACATCGCCGTCGTCTCGCCTTCAAGACTGTTGTTGGTCGCGATAATCAGCTCCCTCACATCACCCTGAAGCCGCTTCAGAAGCTCCTTCAGCTTAATGTCGCCGGGCCCGATGCCGAGCATCGGGGAAATCGCGCCGTGAAGCACATGATAAACGCCGTTGTATTTGCCGGTTTTCTCATAAGCCGCGAGATCCCGCGTCGTTTCCACCGCCATGATCGTGCCGTGATCCCGGCTTTTCGAAGCACAGATCGGGCACAGCTCGCTGTCGGTCAGAGTGAAGCATTCTTTGCAGTAACGCACGTTCTTCCTGGCATTTACGATCGCATCCGCAAGCCCTGTGACTTCCTCTTCCGGCATATTGATGATATGAAAAGCCAGCCGCTGCGCGCTTTTTGTACCGATCCCGGGAAGCCCCGAGAGCGCTGCGATCAGCTTTGTCACTTCAGTTCCGTAATAATCCATAACCTTTTAGAACAGTCCTCCGAGGCCGCCCATGCCGCCCGCGAGCTTCGACATATTTTCTTCGTTCGCAGCATCGATTTTCCGAAGTACTTCGTTCACCGCGGAAATTACTAAATCCTGCAGCATTTCGACATCATCGGGATCCACCGCATCCGGACTGATCTCCAGAGTGAGAAGCTCACGCTTGCCGTTCATCGTTACGGAAACTGCTCCGCCGCCGGTTGCAGCCGTGAATTCAGACTGTTCCAGCTCTTCCTGTTTTTCCTGCATTTCGCGCTGCATCCGCTGCGCCTGTTTCATCAGATTCGCGTAGTTGCCCGGCATCTGCGAAAAACCGCCGTATCCGCCGCGTCCTTTTGCCATAGTCTTAGTCCTCCTCGTCCGGCATTTCGATGTCCATGTTGATGCCGGGAATTCTCGGTCCGAGCCGCAGAACCGGCTCGCTTTCGTTCTGTTTCAGATGCCTGAAACGGATTACAAAGTTCTTGCTAAACCGCTCCCGAAGAAGCGCCTCCAATTCCTCCGCCCGTCCGGATCTCTCGGCGGCACGGAAGTTGAATTCATTCCGGAACAGCAGCTCAAGGCCGCCTTCCGGAGAAACGCTGATTTTCGTACCCTGAAGATACGACCGGAGGAGTCCCCGCTGTGCGGAAATGAACTCATCCCATTCCGATGACACCAGTGTATAATCCTGATAATCCGCCTCGGAAACCGTGATCTCCTGGCGCTGCGGCTTCATGGGCTTCAGATCCGCCGTGCCTGCCGGAACCCTGTTGCCCTGCACCGGAATCGGGATTTCCCCGCCCTGAAGACCGACCCGATCCTCCAAAAGCCGTATCCGGTCGATTAAAGCCGACAGGTCCGTCTCTGTCGCAGGCTGCATCATCCGAAGAAGCGCCAGCTCCAGAAGCACGCGCTTTCCGGACGCAAGACGCATCTGGTTCGAAGTCTCCCCGAGGATCCGGATATAGCGCATGACCTGGTTCAGGTCCATGTCCTCGGCTTCTTCCTTCATCCGCAAAAGGTTGTCCCGGGAAATCCCGAGCACATCCTCTCCGGGGCTGTCGGTCTGGATCAGCATGATATTCCGCAGATACCAGGTGAAATCCGTCACAAACTGCGAGAGCTCGCGCCCCTTTGACAGCAGATCGTCCACTTCCTCCACAACGCCCCGGACGTCATAGGCGATGACTTTTCGGAGCAGCCCGGAAAAAGCAGACTGGTCCGATACGCCGAGCGTGTCAAGAACCCGTTCATACAGAAGCTTTTCCCCGTAGAACAGGGAAAGGCACTGCTCTAAAATCGACAGGGCATCCCGCGACGATCCGTCCGCCCGCCGCGCAATATAGGAAACCGCTTCCGGTTCCGCTTCGATGCCTTCGGCCTCAAGGATATCCGAAATTTGTGTCCGAAGTTCCTCCAGAGACAGTCTCCGGAAATCATAGCGCTGGCACCTTGAAAGGATCGTGATCGGGATCCGCTGTACCTCTGTTGTCGCCAGGATGAAGATCACGTATTCCGGCGGCTCTTCAAGCGTCTTCAAAAGCGCATTGAAAGCACCCGCGGAGAGCATGTGCACCTCGTCAATGATGTAAACGCGGTACCGGCCCTCCGTGGGACGGTATTTGACTTCTTCACGGATTTCCCGGATGTTGTCGACGCCGTTGTTTGAAGCCGCGTCGATTTCCACGACATTTACCGAGGACCCGGAAAGTACTGACCGGCAGGATGCGCATTCATTGCAGGGGGACCCGTCCTCCTTCGGATGTTCGCAGTTCACCGCCCGTGCAAAGATTTTCGCAACGGTGGTTTTGCCGGTGCCCCTTGTCCCGGAAAACAGGTACGCATGGCCGACTCGGTTTGACAGCAGCTGATTTTTTAATGTCTTTACAATGTGGTCCTGACCGCGCACTTCCGAGAACTGCTGCGGACGCCACTTTCTGTAAAGAGCGGTATAGGCCATAATCTTCCCTCAGGTAACTGCCGCGGCAAAAACTTCCGCAGGCTTTTAAACCTTTCTTATTCGTCTCCGAAGCTGATGCCGATGGATCTGATCTGTTTGATCATCTCGCCCTTGGGATCAACCATTTTCAGCTTGCCGGCAATGTCCTCCAAAGGAACCGGTGTGATTTCGTTGTTGTGAATACCGACGAGATACCCGTATTTCTGCTTGGTGATCATCTGCGCTGCCGCCGCGCCGAGCCTTGTGGAAAGCACCCGGTCATAGGGGCAGGGACGTCCGCCGCGCTGGGTATGTCCGGGCACGGTGACACGCGCTTCGCAGCCGGTCCGCTCGGTAATCTTCGCTGCAAGATCGAAGGAAGCGGGAAGCTCCGCATGCTTCTTTTCGACCTCTTTTTTCTTCATTTTGGCTTCGTCAGTGCTGATCGCGCCTTCCGCCATCGCGATGATGGTGAAGTTCTTGCCCTCTTCTTCACGCTTCTGGATCGCCTTGCAGACCGCATCAAGATGATACGGAATTTCCGGAATCAGGATGATGTCCGCGCCGCCCGCAACACCTGCGTGCAGCGTCAGTTCGCCGACTTTGTGGCCCATGACTTCGATGATGAACACGCGTCCGTGGGAAGCCGCCGTGGTATGAATGCAGTCGATTGCTTCGGTCGCGATGTTCAGCGCACTCTGGAACCCGAAGGTCATATCCGTGCCCCACAGGTCATTGTCAATCGTCTTGGGAAGTCCGAGAACATTCAGGCCTTCTTCCTTCAGAAGCGCCGAAGTTTTCTGCGATCCGTTTCCGCCGAGCACACACAGGCAGTCCAGCTTGTGTGCCTTGTAGGTCCGCTTCATTGCCGCCACTTTATCGAATCCGTCCTCGATAACCCGCATCATCTTGAACGGCTGACGGGATGTTCCGAGGATTGTGCCGCCTTCATCCAGAATACCGGAGAAGTCACGGGGCGTCATTTTTTTGTATTCGTTGTACATCAGGCCCCGGTAGCCTTCCAGGAAACCGATGATTTCCACACCGTCCCCGTAGTAGTTAAAAAGTCCCTTGCCGATGCCGCGCATCGTCGCATTCAGGCTCTGGCAGTCGCCGCCTGAGGTAAGCATTCCTACTCTTACCATATCTGTTTCCTCCTCGGGATTCTTTCGTCCGGGCATACTGCCCCCACTTTATATGTTTCTGTTATTATACCCGAAACTGCCCCATAAAATCAAGTAGTCTCGCAAAAGAAAGCGAAGAATCTTTCGGGTTTCGGATGGTGTCGGACGCCGCCGTTTCTGCCCACGGATTTTTGCCGAATCCTGCTTCGCGGGAAGTGTTGGAATGGCTCCCGGTGCTTTGACGCCGGGAGCTTTTGTATGCGGAGGAATGTACTCCCGCATAGTTTACTGATTCGGCGTCAAAGCATCCGAGAGCCACTGGGATAGGACGGAGACTGGTGCGACAGGGACACACAGCCGCCGTTTCCTGCGGGGGAAAAGAGCCGGATCAGGGGCAGATCGATGGGAACTTGTTCCCAGTTCGGTCTGCCCCTGATCCGGCTCGACAGAATATATGCTGAATTCGGGCTTCACCGCCCGATGTACCCTGAAATGCGCGGGAAGAA
>JAFYGJ010000088.1:0-16573 GCA_017543275.1 Lachnospiraceae bacterium
CTGTATAACAAAAACTCTAAAGTACCGTGGGGCACACGGGAACTGAACGCTTGTGGAGACCGTGTAAGACGGGACCGGTTCGCCGGTACCGCAGTGGTCGTTGAAGCAAGAATCCCACTACTTCAGTGGTGGGAGTGTCAAAGGTTCCATGTTGTCATCGGCCGGAGACTCGTTTTCGGCAACGGCAAACATTTCCTGGGCGGCCGAAACCTCCGCAATTTCATCAAAGCGCGTCTGTCTTCTGATTTCCAGCAGTTTTGACAGAACGGCGATTACAAGCATGATCAGGCCTGCGAAAATCGTGATGACCAGGCTGACCGAGAAATATGGCACATGGTAGCGGAAACTCAGTGTATGGTGTCCTTCCGTGAGCGTGAGCGAAATATAAGCACCCTTCGCCTCGGTGATTTCCGCTTTTTCTCCGTCCACAAAGACTTCCCAGCCTTCCTCATTGCCGATTGTCGTGAGAAGCTGTCCGGCTTCCGCGACGTCGATTTCGGCTTCGATATTCGTGTCGGTGTAAGAGAGCACCTTCATCGTGCTGCGGCTGAATGCCTCATAAACTTCTGGCATCAGATCGGTCTGGAAACGGTAGAGCTTGACGTCAAGAAGCTTTGTAGAATCCGCTTCGACGTTTTCAAATGTCAGCGTGTCGCCTTCTTCACACCATCCGAGATCCATCGTGTAGCTGCGGTTCAGGTTCTGGAATTTCTTGGAGAAGCCGGAATGCACGGCCTGCACTTCCTTCGGGCCGGATTTCGTGGAGTAGGCGTAGTAGAAGCCGCTCTCAGGGATCGTCATCGTGATCTTTTTTTCGCTCTTGTAATTCGGCGTTACGTCTAAGAACAGGTCATAGGTTCCGGCGACAAGACCCGCCAGCTGGTTCTGGTTCTCCAGCGGCGTCGCACCTTCATCCGACCAGCCGGGGATGACATGGTCCTGAAGCATATAGCCGAGGGGCAGTGTATAGTTGTTGCGGTAGACATAGGTGGTGTAGGTCTTCTGGTCCTTCCCGCGTCCGGCTGTCGATGTGTACATGTCGTAGAGTTTGTACAGATTCCCCTCATCCTTCAGCTCTGTCTGCGACACGAGATAGCGCACCCCAAGAAGCATTTCCGTAAAGGGTGTCTGCCCCATGGAGCCGTAGGCGTTTGTCGAAGACTCGAGACCGATGGTCTTGTAGAAATCGGTCAGGTTCGCGTTTGCGACTGAGGAGAAGGTGGAAATTGTATGGTAGCCGAGCCAGGAACCGTCGTTCTTGGTGCGGTTTGAAACTTTTTCCACCCGGTAGAATTCCGAACCCTCATCAAGCTCGATTTTGGGCAGAATCTCTTCGATGGCCTCGTCGTAATTTGTGTACTCGATGCGGGAAACCGTCGAGACTGATGTGATGCTCATATCGATGCAGGTCTCGAGAGCGGCCAGCGCAATCATGAGTACAATCAGCACATCCCGAAGCACCCGTCCCCTGCGGTAGGCGTAGAGCAGGATGGTGTAGAGAATCATGAATACTGCACTTCCGTAGAAGACGTAATTGGCATAGTAGGTCGTATCCGTTTCCAGTTTTTCGGCCATAAAGGTGAAGATCAGTGCCCCAAGCATGACAAAGGTCAGGTCCCGGTAGCTGCGTTCCTTCACACCCAAAAATCCGCGGTAGCTGATCACTAAAAGCAGGAAAATGTAGATGAAGGCCTGTCGGCAGGGCAGGCTGTTCGGGATGTGAAGGCCGTGCCAGATATAGTCCATCGTCCGGGAGGCAAAGCTGAAATAGAAGAAAATCAGCAGACAGGTATAGCCGATCTTTTCCCGGAGCGAAATACGCTTGTTAAGATAGTAGAAGGGAACGCAGAGAAAGACTGCGACACCGCAGTAGATATTCGGCCAGTGGTCGAGCCCGGTATGGGTTTCGACGTTTGCAAGATGGCGGGCCATCATGGAGAAGACCGAGAAATAGGTTCTCAGCCAGTCCCATTTGAAGGTCCCGGTCGCTGAGGCCGTCATCCCGAAATACGCGATGTAAGGCACCAGATATACCGCGGAGAAAGCCAGTGCGAGTGCCGTATAGCCGATGAATTTCAGCAGCTTGATGCCGAAGTTTTTCCGCATTTCGCGCTCCGTTCCGAGCAGGAAGAAGCAGTACACGGCGATGCCCATGCAGACCATGATTGCGATATAGTAGTTGCTGAAGATTGTGAGGCCCAGCGTAAAGCTGTAGAGAAGGCCCTTGTTTTCCTTCACGAGGCGCTCAAGGCCGAGAATTACGAGCGGGAAGAGCCAGATACAGTCGAGCCACATGACGTTCCAGTTGTAGGCCGCCATATAGCCGGAGAGCGCGTAGAATACGCCGAAGAAGGCTGCGGGATAGCCGGCCGGACCGTGTTTGTCGTGGCGTTTGTTGAGATAGTAGGTCAGCGTGAGCGAGCAGAGTGCAAGCTTGTTGACGATCTGGAAGGTGATGAACTCAATGATATAGTTCTTGGGCCAGAAAACGATCAGGATATTCAGCGGACTCGCGAGATAATATGCGGAAAGCGCCCAGTAATTCGTGCCGCCGCCGATGTTCCAGGAGTAGAACAGGGAACCGCCTTCCGAGAGTTTCCGCTTCAGTTCGCGGAAGAAAGGCGCGTATTGATGGTAGAGGTCCGTACGCAGAAAGCACTGGTTTCCGACGGGCCAGATCCCTTTCTCAATAAAAATGATGACAAGCACAAGGACCGGGACGAAATAGGCAACGAGGTAAGGCCCGGCGTTCTTTAAGTTGTATTTTTCACGGTTAAACTGGAATCTCGGGAGTTTCAAGGCTGATCTTCCTCCGGAACGGTTTCTTTTTTTCTGAAAATGATAAATTTGCTCGCAAAATAGTTCGCAAGAAGCACAACGATATTGGAAAGAAGCTTCATCAGCGGCTCATTCCAGCGGAATACGCCGACGGTCAGGTACACGAAAAGCGTGTCGAAACCGAAGGACAGGAGCCGCGCGGTGAGGAAGGGGATAAATTCGCGAAGAAGCGTCTTTCTGTCCCAGCCGGGGCTGTCGAAAACAAAGATTTTGTTTACCACATAGGCGAACAGCACCGCCGCAATCCAGGAAATCACCTGTGCGACGAGAATTCCGTAGTCTGCCCGGAAGAAAATCCGGACCAGGAAATACATGCCGTAACTGACTGCCGTTGTCGCGAGCCCGCAGAGGATGTAACTGATCATCTCGTAGTTGAAAACTTTTCCGAACAGGCGGTGATTGGACAGCCAGGCAAAGAGTTTTCGTGATCCGAGCCAGCGGACAAAGGCGCTTTCAAGTATTTTGTTTTTCATTCTGCTGATGCGGAAAAGGAAAAAATCCTTTACATTCCGCCGGTAATCCTTTATAATAATATAGTTGTTCAGCACCATGCAAAACAGACACCGTATCGGGCGGGAAGTGCAGAACAGGTATATTTTAACCGATTTTTTTAAAAATGTAAATATATTCCAGGACGGTATTTATGTCGAAACGTCAGAATGTTCGTGATCGTGAATATGATGCGGAGGAGAATTTCGCCGACGATTACGATGATTTTGGAATAGATTTCCCGGAGGACGAATTTCCGGATCCGCTGAAGCGGAAAAGACAGCTGAGTGAGGAGGAAATCTACGAATTAAGAAGAAAAAAGCGCCGTGCGATGCAGCTTGAACAGAAACGGGCTGCAAAACGGCGTGAACGGGCTTTCGTCGCAGTTTTCATTGCGGCGCTTCTTGCGGTTTCGGTCGGGCTTTTTTTGATCATCCGCGCCGTGCGCTCCGATCAGGACCTGGGCGAACCATCGGATGCAGCCGTATCAGAAAAAACGGACGGGGAGACTGCTTCCGAAACACAGCAGAAGAGCACAACCGAAAGAGCAGCTTTAAACAGTGAAGAGACATCAAAGGAACCGGAAGATGCTGCTGAAACGGACGATCCGAACACACTTGTTACCGATGCCACAAAGCAGACGGAAGACCCCTTAAAGAGCACGGATGAAAACGGCAACTGGGTTCCGCCGTATCCCACGAACATCACAGTTCCTTCCTGGATCACACAGGACTTCATCGATATCAGCGAGAAAACGCGTCCCGGCAGGGCACTGACATCCGTTGACAATATCGTCATCCACTATGTCGGAAATCCGGGGACCACGGCGAAGGCAAACCGGGACTATTTCAACGACATTCAGTACCACGATAATGAGCGGGGCGCGAGTGCACATTTTGTCGTCGGTTTTGACGGCGAGATCATTCAGTGTGTGCCGCTCGGGGAAATGGCACAGGCCAATTACCCCAAAAACGACTACACGATCAGTATTGAAACCTGCCATCCGGACGAGACCGGGAAATTCACCGAAACGACGTATCGGACGCTGATCAAGCTTACAGCATGGCTCTGCGAGCAGTACGGGCTGACTTCGGACGACGTCATCCGTCACTATGATGTTTCCGGGAAGCTCTGTCCGATCTATTACTGCCCGAACACCTACGGCGACAATCCCTACAGCCATGAAGAGGCCTGGGAGCAGCTGAAGGCAGACGTGAAGTATTACATGTGGAAATATCCGAATATCGCCGAAACGGATCCGTAAGGACCGTAAAACATTACCTCAGAAACCATATTGTCATTAACCATATCCCAGGAGGAAAACCCATGAAAATTTTAGTTTTGAACTGCGGAAGCTCGTCCCTGAAGTATCAGCTGATCGATATGGAGGACGAATCCGTTCTCGCGAAGGGTCTCTGCGAGCGCATCGGCATCAACGGCTCCCGGCTCACGCACCGTCCGACCGGAAAAGACCGCTATGAAGTCGAAACCCCGATGCCGAACCATCAGGTTGCGGTCGAGCTGGTGCTTGAGGCACTGCTGGATCCGGAACACGGCGTGATCGCATCTGCGGATGAAATCGGCGCCGTCGGCCATCGCGTCCTGCACGGCGGCAAGGAAATCACAAAGTCCTGTGTCGTCACGAAGTACGTTAAGGAAGTCATCCGCGAGTGCTTCGACCTCGGCCCCCTGCACAACCCCGCAAACCTCATCGGTATCGAAGCGGTGGAAGCAGCAATGCCCGGCAAGCCGAATGTCGCGGTCTTCGACACCTCCTTCGGCATGGGAATGGAGCCCAAGGCTTACCGCTATGCGATCCCGGACAAGTACTACGATGAGTACGGCGTCCGGCGCTACGGCTTCCACGGCACTTCTCATGATTTCGTTTCGCACGAAGCCCTGAAGTACCTGGATCTTGATCCCGAAAAGGGCAAGGTCATTGTCTGCCATCTCGGAAACGGCGCTTCGATTTCCGCCTCGATCGGCGGTGTCTGCGTCGACACTTCGATGGGCCTGACCCCTCTTGAAGGCCTGATCATGGGCACGCGTTCCGGCGATGTGGACGCTGCGGTTGTCCAGTACATCACCAACAAGGAAGGCTGCACGGTCAACGACACGCTGAACATCCTGAACAAGCAGTCCGGCATGGCAGCGCTTTCGGGCGTCAGTTCTGACTTCCGTGATATTGAAGCCGCGATCAACGCCGGCAATGAGAAAGCGACGATGGCGATGGCTGCCTATGTGCACCGTCTCGTGAAGTACATCGGCGCCTACAATACCATCCTCAAAGGCGCGGATGCGATCGTGTTTACAGCCGGCGTCGGTGAGAACGGTCCGATGGTCCGCCGCATGGTCTGCGAATACCTGGAATTCCTGGGCGTAAAGATCAGTGAGGAAGAGAACCTGAAGGCATTCGGAAAGCAGGTTGTGCTTTCGACGCCTGATTCGACGATCAAGGTTGCGGTTATTCCGACAAATGAAGAACTTGCAATCGCACGCGACACGCTTCGCCTGACTTCGGCACCGGCAGCACCGGCGATCGAAGACCAGGATGCAACAGAGAACGAGATCTGATTACTGAGACTCAGATCATAACTGAAAACGGAGACCATGGCACAGACAGACATCCGAAAAATCCGTAATTTCTGCATTATTGCGCATATCGACCACGGCAAATCCACGCTCGCGGACCGCATCATTGAGATGACGGGCCTTCTTACGGCGCGCGAAATGCAGGCGCAGGTGCTGGACAACATGGATCTCGAACGGGAGCGGGGGATTACGATCAAGGCGCAGGCAGTCCGGACGGTTTACCGCGCAGAGGACGGCGAAGAGTATATCTTCAACCTGATCGATACCCCCGGCCACGTGGACTTCAACTATGAAGTCAGCCGGTCGCTTGCGGCCTGTGACGGCGCGATTCTTGTGGTGGATGCCGCGCAGGGAATTGAGGCGCAGACACTGGCAAATGTGTATCTTGCGCTGGACCATGATCTCGAAATTTTCCCGGTAATCAACAAGATCGACCTGCCTTCTGCACAACCCGAGAAGGTGGCGCACGAAATCGAGGATGTGATCGGCATCGAAGCGATGGAAGCGCCGCGGATTTCCGCAAAAACCGGCGAGAACGTGGAAGAGGTTTTAGAGGCGATTGTCGAACGGATTCCGGCGCCGGAAGGCGATCCGGATGCACCGCTGCAGGCACTGATATTCGACTCGCTCTACGATTCCTATAAAGGCGTCATCGTCTTTTTCCGTGTACGGAACGGCTCCGTGAGGCCGGGACAGAGGATCCGGATGATGGCGACCGGCGCGGAGGCGGATGTTGTCGAGACCGGGTATTTCGGCGCCGGGCAGTTCATCCCCTGCGAGTCGCTTTCGGCGGGCGAGGTCGGGTACCTGACGGCTTCAATCAAAAACGTCCAGGACACGCGGGTCGGCGATACGATTACGCTCGCAGGTAATCCTGCAGAAGAGGCTCTTCCCGGCTACAAAAAAGTACTTCCGATGGTCTACTGCGGCATGTATCCCGCGGACGGCGCACATTACCAGGACCTGCGGGACGCTTTGGAGAAACTGAAGCTGAACGACGCGTCTCTTTTCTACGAGCCGGAGACTTCACTGGCGCTCGGTTTCGGATTCCGCTGCGGCTTCCTGGGACTTCTGCATCTTGAAATCATCGAGGAGCGGCTGGAGCGCGAATACGATCTCGACCTTGTCACGACTGCGCCGAGCGTTATCTACCATGTGCACAAGATGAACGGGGAGATGATTGAACTCACCAATCCCTCCAACCTGCCGGATCCTTCGGAAATCGACTATATGGAGGAACCTTTCGTCTCGGCAGAAATTATTGTGACCTCGGAATACATCGGCTCGATCATGGACCTCTGCCAGGACCGGCGGGGCATTTACAAGAGCATTGAATATATCGAGGCGGGACGCGCAATCCTGAAATACGATCTGCCGCTGAATGAAATTATCTACGATTTCTACGATGCGCTGAAGAGCCGTTCCAGAGGCTATGCTTCCTTTGATTACGAACTCAAGGGCTATGTGAAGAGCGAGCTTGTGAAGCTGGATATCCTTGTGAACCACGAGGAAGTCGATGCGCTTTCCTTTATCGTCTATGCGGGGAATGCCTACGAGCGCGGCCGCAGGATGTGTGAGAAGCTGAAAGAGGAGATTCCGAGACAGCTTTTCGAGATTCCGATCCAGGCGGCGATCGGTTCGAAGATCATCGCCCGGGAAACCGTCAAGGCCATGCGGAAAGACGTTCTGGCGAAATGCTACGGCGGTGACATCACGAGAAAGAAGAAGCTTCTGGAAAAGCAGAAAGAAGGCAAGAAGCGGATGCGGATGATCGGAAACGTCGAGATCCCGCAGAAGGCTTTCATGAGCGTCCTGAAGCTGGACGAAAACTGAAAATGAAACCGGAACTGGAACTGTATCTGCATATTCCGTTCTGCGCCCGAAAATGCTCTTACTGCGACTTTTTTTCGGGCGCTTTTTCTGATGAACAGAAGAAGCGGTATTTTCAGGATCTTCGCGCGGAAATCCGGGAACATACAAAGAACCCGGAGACGGTGTATATTCCGGGAACGGGCGGAGGCGTGTTTCCGGCAGGGAATCTTCCGGTCCGAAGCATTTTCATCGGCGGCGGGACGCCTTCCCTTTCGGATCTTTCGGAGTTTTCCGAAACGATCGCGCTTCTTTATGACGGTTTTGAGATTCCGGATGATGCCGAATTTACGATCGAGGCGAATCCCGGTACGCTGACAGAGGAAAAACTCCGCGCTTACCGGAACCTCGGCATAAACCGCCTGTCACTCGGCCTGCAGTCCCCGGATGATGGGATGCTCCTGAAATTAGGACGGATCCATAATTTCACGGACTTTCTCAGAAGCTATGATCTTGCGCGGGAAGCAGGCTTTCAGAACATCAGCATCGATCTCATGTCCGGTCTTCCGGGCGAGACGCCGGAGCACTTCGAAAAAGGCCTCAGAACCGTGCTTTCGCTTCAGCCCGAGCATCTTTCCGTCTACAGCCTGATCATTGAGGAAAACACCCCTTTTTACGCCTTATACGGCCCTTCGGGAACGAAGAGAACGGAGCTTCCCGAAGAGGAGCAGGACCGGGCGATTTACCGGATGACCGGAGAGCTTCTTGCCGCCCATGGCTACGAGCGCTATGAGATCTCCAATTATGCGAAGCCGGGCTATCGCTGCCTGCACAACATCGGCTACTGGACCGGTGTGCCCTATCTTGGATTCGGGGCTGCTGCGGCGAGTTTTTCAGGGCGTGAGCGCCGGAAAAACGCGTCTTCGCTTTCCTTCAGGAGCATGCCTCTGAAAGAGCAGGAAGAGCTTTCCGAATCCGATCTGATGAGTGAGTTCATGATCCTCGGGCTTCGTATGACGGAGGGAGTCCCGGAAACGGAGTTTTCAGACCGCTTCAAAAAGGATCTTTCTGACATTTTCGGACCGGTCATCCGCCGTCATCTTGAAATCGGAACGCTCACGGAGTCCGACGGCTGTATTCGCCTCACACCCTACGGGCTCGATGTCGCGAATGCCGTCATGGCGGATTTCCTGTGAGTCGCCGGCATGAAAAAAGCGTTTACAATTAGAACCTTTTCTGATAGAATACGAGGTGAATTCTTCCGGAGAGTTTTTCGGAAGATATTTGCATGAGTCCGCGGGTGACTGCGGACGGAGAAAGGGAGGAAGTCACAGCAGTGAGAAAGACTTTTCGCGGCGGCGTGCATCCGAAAGAACAGAAGGAACTGAGCCGGGATCAGAAGCTTTGCGAGTTTCGGCCGGAAGCAGGGACAGAAATGGTGTATGTGCTTGCGCAGCACATCGGGAAACCCGCGAAGGCCATCGTGAAGAAAAACGATCCGGTGCTCGTCGGACAGCGCATCGCCGAAGCGGACGGATTTGTGTCTGCCAATATTATCTGCTCCTGCTCGGGAAAGGTGAAGGCAGTTGAAAAGCGCCGCACTATAGCAGGAAGCATGCTCGAGTGCATTGTCGTGGAAAACGACGGCGAATACACGAAAGCGGAAGGGATCGGGGAGAAGCAGGACATTTCTTCGATTACAAAGGAAGAGATCATCAGCCGCGTCCGGGACGCCGGAATCGTAGGTCTTGGCGGCGCGGGATTCCCGACATCTGTCAAGCTTGCGCCGAAAAACCCGGATGCAATCAAATATGTGATTGCAAACGGCGCGGAATGCGAGCCGTATCTGACCTGCAACGACCGGCTGATGCGGGAATATGCGTCTGAAATCGTTGAAGGCCTGGAGATCACGCTTCAGCTCTTCCCGAACGCGGAGGGCGTGATCGCAATCGAGAAGAACAAGCCCGAGGCGATCGCGGCGATGGAAAGCGCCTGTGTCGGGAAGGATAAAATCCGTGTGCTTCCGCTTAAGACCAAGTATCCGCAGGGCGGGGAGCGCTCACTGATCTCGGTGATTGCCGGGATCGATTTCCCGGTTTCGAAACTCCCGGCGGACGTCGGCTGCATTGTCGACAATGTGGGAACGCTGTATGCAGTCCGGCAGGCGGTTCTTTACAACGAACCTTTGTACATGCATGTCATGACGGTCAGTGGGGACGCTGTGAAGGAACCGAAGAACCTTCTGGTTCACGACGGCACGAGTTTCGCTCAGATTGCGGATTTCTGCGGCGGCGTGAAAGAGGGCACTGAACTCAAAAAAGCGATCTGCGGCGGCCCGATGATGGGACTCGCGCTGAGTTCTCTTGAGATTCCGATTCACAAGACCACAAACGGCCTGCTTCTCCTGTCAAAGGACGAAGTGGAAAAGGCCGAAAAGCAGCAGACCGCATGCCTGCACTGCGGCCGCTGTACGACGGTCTGTCCGCAGGGTCTGAATCCCGGGATGATGGCGGAGACCGCGGAAAAAGGAGACTATGAACGATACGAGAAGAAGCTGTGGGGCCTCGAATGTGTGGCCTGCGGTTCCTGCTCTTATATCTGTCCGGCAAAGCGCCCGCTGACGCAGATCTTCCGCCAGTTCAAGGCGGAGATCACGGCGAAAAAGCGCGCGGAAGCGGCAAAGGCTGCGGGAGGGTCGAAATGAGTAAATTATTGAATCTTTCCTCCGGCCCGCAGACAAGAGACCGCTGGACGACACAGTTTATCATGTATGTCGTTGCAGCGTCTTTGATTCCGACTGCTGTTGTCGGCGTTGTGGTAAATGGACTGCATGCCCTCTGGATCATCCTTGCATCCGTCGGAACCGCTGTGCTTTCGGAGTTTTTGTTTGACAAGATCTGCAAAAAGCCCGATACCTGGAAGGACGGCTCGGCTGTCGTCACAGGTCTCCTGCTGGCACTTTCGCTGTCGCCGTCGACACCGCTGTACGGACCGATCATCGGTGCGGCCTTTGCCATTATCGTCGCGAAATGCTGCTTCGGCGGCCTCGGCAAAAACTTCATCAACCCGGCGCTTGCCGGCCGCTGTTTCCTTCTGATCAGCTTCGGCAAGTCCATGACACTCTTTGAAGTGGACGGCGTCGCAACGGCAACCCCGGTTGCGGAGCTCGCGGCAGGGAAAGCCGTCAATATCACGAGCATGTTCCTCGGAACAGGCGGCGGTGTCATTGGCGCCTCGATTCTGGCGCTCCTTGTCGGCGGACTGGTCCTCTGGGCGATGGATATCATTCACGGACAGATCTGTTTTTCCGTCATCATCGGATTTACCGTTTTCATGGGCTTGTTCGGCGGTCAGGGCTTTGATCCGAAGTTCCTGATGGCGCACCTCTGCGGCGGCGGTGTCATCATGGGTGCCTTCTACATGGCAACCGATTACACGACTTCACCGGTGAGCCGGCTCGGACAGACAGTCTACGGTCTTCTGATTGGTGTTTTAGGCGCACTGTTCCGGGTGTCGGGATCAGCAGCGGATTCTTTCAGCTATTCGATCATCATCGGAAACCTCTTCACGCCGCTGATTGAGACCTATGTCATCCCGAAGCCCTATGCATTCCGGAAAAATGCAATTGCGCTTCAGAACGGCGAACCGAAGCTTCCTTTCTGGAAAAAGATTCCGAAGCCTGTGATCGTGCTCACGCTGATCGCGCTTGTGACCGGCGCAGCATTGGGCGGTGTCTATTCGATGACCAAGGATACGATCGAAGAGCAAAAACGCCTGGAGAAGCTTGCTTCCTATAAAGAGGTGCTTCCGGAGGCGGAAAGCTTCGAAGCTGATCCGCAGTTGGATATGAAAATAGCGGGAATCGGCGGTTATTACGGAACGGATTTCGGAAAAGCGACGATCAATGAAGCGATTATCGGAAAAGATGCTTCCGGCGCGATTACAGGTTACGGCATCAGCGTCACGTCCGGCGACGGCTACGACGGCAATATCACGCTCTCGATGGGCATCGGCGCGGACGGCGTGCTGCAGGGCATTTCCTTTACGGAACTTCATGAAACCGCCGGCATGGGCATGCAGGCCGCAGAGCCTTCGTTCTATGAACAGTTCAAAAACCGGGCGGTCAGCTCCCTTAAAATGCTGAAGGGCGGCGGCGCTTCGGCAGAAGATGAGATCGACGGCATTTCCGGCTGTACCTATACTTCGAGCGCGGTCACGAACGCCGTGAACGCCGGCCTCGATTTCTACAACAATGTGCTGAAAGGAGGCAGCTTCGGTGAATAAATACATTGAACGCCTTTATAACGGCATTATCAAAGAAAACCCGACCCTGATCCTGATGCTCGGCATGTGTCCGACCCTCGCGGTTTCGACACGTGCGATGAACGGCATCGGTATGGGTCTGTCCACAACTGCGGTGCTGATCCTCTCGAACATCGTGATTTCGATGCTTCGGAAGATCATCCCGGACCAGGTAAGACTTCCTGCGTACATCGTTATTGTGGCATCTCTTGTCACGGTGACGGAGCTCCTGATCGAAGCCTATCTGCCTTCCCTGTATTCGGCTCTGGGCATTTACATTCCGCTGATCGTCGTGAACTGCATTATTCTCGGACGCGCGGAGGCTTACGCGAATAAAAACACGGTCATGCTTTCCGCGATGGACGGTCTCGGGATGGGGATCGGATTTACGGTCGCCCTGACGCTTGCCGGCATGCTTCGTGAGCTTTTAGGAAACGGTACGCTTTTCGGACTGCAGGTTTTCCCGGAAAGCTGGGAACCGGTGGGCATCTTTGTACAGCCCCCGGGAGCTTTCCTTGTGATTGCGCTCTTTATCGCGATCATGAATGCAATCGGCATCAAGACCCGCCAGCGCCAGCTTGTCGAATCCGATGGCTGCGACATGGGCTGCGCGGGCTGTGCGATGGCTTCGGAGTGCAGAAAGGCTGAAAAGAAACTGCCTTCGGATACGGCGGAAGGAGGGCCTGAATTATGATGAAGAATATGATCCTCCTGATTGTCGGAGGCGCCTTGATCAATAACGTCGTCCTGAACCAGTTCCTGGGCATCTGTTCGTTCCTGGGTGTTTCGAGGGAAATGAAGGCCTCGGCATCTTTAGGCGGCGCGGTCATCTTCGTTATGACGGTCGCGTCCGCGGTGACAAGCCTGCTGTACAACTATGTGCTTGCGCCTTTGGGGATTGACTATATGAAGACAATCGTCTTCATCCTGATCATTGCGGCGCTGGTACAGATCGTAGAGATGTTCCTCAAGAAGAAATCCCCGGCGATCTACCAGGCACTTGGTATTTTCCTGCCGCTGATCACGACAAACTGCGCAGTCTTAGGTGTGACATTGACAAATGTCCAGAACGAGTACGGCTTCCTGGAATCCGTTCTTGCCGGTTTCGGAACCGCCCTCGGCTTTACCCTGGCAATTGTGCTTCTTGCAAGCATCCGCGAACGGATCAACGAGAAGGACATCCCGGCACCCCTTCGCGGCGCACCGATCGTCCTGATTGCCGCAGCGCTGATGTCAATTGCATTTATGGGCTTCTCGGGCCTGTCATTCTAAGAAGGAGGGCGGTATGCAGATTATACTGATTACAGTTGGCGTTATCACCCTCGTAGGAATGGTTGTCGGTGCGGGACTTGTCGCAACCGGGAAGAAATTCCATGTGGAAGTGGATGAGAAGGAAGCAGCGGTCCGGGCAGAACTTCCCGGGAACAACTGCGGCGCCTGCGGCTATGCGGGCTGTGACGCGATGGCGGCGGCGATTGCAAAGGGCGAGGCGCCGGTCAACGGCTGTCCTGTCGGCGGAACCCCGGTCGCGGAGAAGATTGCCGAAATCATGGGCGTCAAAGCAGAGGCTGTCGAGCAGAAGGCTGCCTTTGTCAAATGCAAGGGAAACTGCGATGTCACACATAACCAGGGCAATTATGTCGGTGTCATGGACTGCCGGACTGCCGTGCTTTCCGGTATGAATGTGACGGAATGCGATTACGGCTGTCTTGGTTTCGGTTCCTGTGAGAGCGTCTGCCCGAACGACGCAATCAAGGTTGTGAACGGTGTTGCGGTTGTAAACGAACAGAAATGTGTTGCCTGCGGACTCTGCGTCAAGGCCTGTCCGAAGGGACTCATCGAAATCGTGCCGGTCAAAAACCGTGTACGCGTCCAGTGCAGCAATAAAGAACGCGGCCCGATCGTGAAGAAAGCCTGCGAGGCCGGCTGCATTGGCTGCACCCTCTGCGTACGGCAGTGCGAGTTCGACGCCATTACCGTTACAAACAACATCGCGCATATTGATTATGAGAAATGTACGCAGTGCGGGAAGTGTGCGGAGAAGTGTCCGGCAAAGGTAATTCTTCCCGGAAAAACAGCGTAAGAATTCTGAAAGACAGAGGTTTTTTATGGATAGAAGGAAAATTCTTCTGAAAGCAGGCATCGGCGCTGCGATCACTGCGGCGGCGGTGATTTTTGCCGGCGGTTTCGCGGGCGGAAAAGACCTGATGTATCACCTGAAAAACCGCGGGGATCTCGGACCTTTAAGCCGGTCAGATATTGAATATCTGGAGGTGGAAGCACCTGCACCGAGCAGCAATGACGGTACAGTCAATGCTTCGGACTGGGCATCAACCTACCCCTACATTGTTGCGACCATGGGCGACAACAGCAAAAACTCATACGTGATCAGTTATCTGGAGGAGGACCCCTACCTCGTGAATATCTATGAGGGTTACGGTTTCGCCAGAGACTACGGAAGCGCACGCGGACATGAGTATACGCTGGAGGATGTGGCAAAAACGGAGAGGCCGCATGCAAAGGCCAACTGCCTTACCTGCAAGACACCGAATTTTGCAAAACTCGTCAACGACCAGGGCGTTTCCGTTTATTCCATGCCTTTTGACGAAGCATTGGCACTGATGGAAGAGAATATCAGCTGCTATACCTGTCACGGAAATGACGCCGGTTCCGGCGGAAAGATTACGATCACGCACTCCTATGTGGATAAGGCACTCGGTGACAATCAGTACAGTATTGACCCTGCGACGCTTTCCTGCGGACAGTGTCATATCGAATATTATTTTACGCCTGAAGACAGTGAAACGATGATGCCTTACCACAGTGTGGAGGAGATGACGCCCGATGCGATCCTGGCCTATTACAATGAAAAGGATTTTGCGGACTGGACCCAGGAAAGTACAGGCACACGAATGCTGAAAGCCCAGCACCCTGAGATGGAGACTTACCTACAGGGCAAGCATGCTTCCGTCCTGAACTGTGCAGACTGCCATATGCCGATTGTACAGGCGGAAGATGGAACGGTTTACCACAGTCATGAACTTCTGAGTCCTTTAGAGGACGAAACGCTGCTCAGTAGCTGTGCTTCATGCCACGGCGATACGGATATGGTCAATGCGGTGCATAAAATCCAGGAATCTGTGACGGCGCGTGAAAAAGAAGTCGGAAACAGACTTTCCGAGTTCAAATCAGCGCTGGCGGATGCTGTTTCGAAGGGCAGTCTTTCCGAGGAGAAGTTGGATGAAATCCGGCAGATTCACCGGGAAGCGCAGTGGTATTTTGATTTCTGCTATGTTGAGAATTCAGAAGGAGCGCACAATTCAACCCTTGCATTCTATTGTCTGGACAAGGCGGATGAACTGATTACGGAAGGATACCGGCTTCTTAAAGGGGAGACGATGTAAGTTTTTTGCCGCACTCCTGCGGTAAGCTGCAGGGATGTGTACTCATGTTTTCCAATAGGCTTTTTTGCAGAGGGGCCGCAGCGGTTCCTCTGCTTCTTTCAGATCAAGGAACTGGTTATGGCTTTTCTGAAAAAACTCTGGAAGTTCCTGTCTTCCATGAAATTTGCGATTATCCTTCTGATTATGCTCGCACTTGCCTGCGCCGGATCGAGCCTGATCAGTCAGGGGCAGAGTGCGGAATGGTACAGGGCCCAATACTCGGAGCGGACGGCCGCGCTGATTCTCGCACTCCGGCTGGATGATGCATATCACAGCTGGTGGTTTATCACAATCAGCGCCTTTCTCTGCTTGAACCTGATTCTCTGCAATGTGATACGCGTTCCGGCGATTCTGAAGAAAATGAAGGCGCAGCCGTTGCCGGATTCCGCGCATCTTACGCGCAGGATCGAAAACTCCGAACGCTTTTTCCAGTCGCTTCATATGCTAAAGGTCCGGGAGACTGTGCTCCCGGACGGCAGAAAGATGCAGACAGCCGTCCGGAACCGGATCGGATACTGGGGTGCCTGGGTCTGTCATCTCGGCATTCTTCTTCTGATTCTCGGCTTCGGGCTCGGCCAGTTGCTGCAGAAAGAATATACGGTTTACGGGGTACCCGGTGAGACCAGAATGGTTGAAGGGACGGATCTTGCGGTTACGATAGAGGATTTTACGGCAGAGCTTCGGGCGGATGATACGGTAGAGCAGTATACATCGCTGATCACTGTCCGTGACCTGTCTAAACCCGACAGTAAAACCGAATCGGCTGAGATCAGCGTCAATCATCCGGCTTCGATGTTCGGAATGGATTTCAGCCAGAACTCTACCGGCTGGGCGGCAGAAGCGCTGGTATATGAGAACGGGAAACTTCTGCAGCAGGAGCTTCTGTGTGTGGGAGAGGGGTTCGCAGTCTCGGATCTTCCGGATCTCGTGATTTTCCTGAATGCCCTGTATCCGGACTATGCAATGTCGGAAGGACAGGGGCCCATGACGCTTACCGGGAGCCTGAATAATCCGGCCTATCTGTATTCGGTTTTTTACAGGGAAGAAATCCTCGGGATGAATGTCCTCCTGCAGGATCCAGACCTCAGGGAAAGCGTTGA
>JAFYGJ010000089.1:0-119251 GCA_017543275.1 Lachnospiraceae bacterium
AGAGAAAGCCGGCAGTTATTCATAGGGGGTAGTATGCCCCTTTGTAGATAACTCAACGGCAGCTTTCAATGAGAGGTCACGATAGAAGCAAACATAACGGCAGAGTTGGCGAAAAACTCATTGCCGTGAATAATTCAGGCTCACTGTATTGCAATCCTATTTTAGCGAGGCTGTCACGCCGATAAACACCGGTATATCGTTGCAAAGAATCAGATAGACAAAAGGCCGGTCCAGCTTAACGACCTTTCTCACTGCAGGCTCGGAGTATTCAGCCGCGGCGCCGGTCACATTGATGATCGTTGAAGCAGCTGCTTCTGTTCCCTCCCGGTTGAGCTTCAGATACGTTTTCTGCCGGATCGCACTCGCACAGAACGGAGCAGCCGTCGAATGCGCCATTTTTGTGAGATCTGCGTCCTCAGAAAAGAGTTTCCGAATGCCCATCGCTTTGACCGTATCGGTCAGAAGATAATCCTCTTCGGCGGAATCTTGTCAAATTAGGCTACTATTTGGAAGATATTGTGAAGAATGAAATCGATACGGTTCTTTCGGGGATCAAGGACGACGGCGGTTTCGGATGCATCAGCACCAATAAAAAGATCAATGACCCGAAGAAGCCTCACAAGAGCTGTGCGAGACTGACAGTGGAATATCTGCTGCTGGTCGCCGAACTGGATCTTATCGGATACCGGATGGAATGTGCGGATGCGCTGGTCCGGTATTTCACAAAGCGGAACATCTTCTACCGGACAGACGATCTGAAAACGCCCATGGTGGATGTGATGCTTCAGACCTTTTACCCGTCCGACCCGATCAAGATCGGAGCCCACAATATCCTCTATGCCCTGAGAGTATTGGGCTGTGCCCCGGAATCCGAGGCGATGCAGGCCGGATACAAAGTCCTGAACCAGCACAGACTAAAAAACGGCCGGTATATCCTGACTGCTTCCAAAAGCGTCCCGGCATTCAAGGCCGGAAATGTCGGCGAAGAGAACAAGTGGGTAACGCTGTATGCGTATATGGCGCAGTAAAGTCCTTTCTACAGGCTTTCAACAGTTCCCGGTATAGACATTTTTCAGTTTCCTGCGCGCGAGATCTGCCAGCCGGTAGATCTCGCGTACGTTTGTCGCAGGACGGTCTGTCATCCGGAAGCGCGGGAAAAATCGTGAAATGTGAAGCGGAATCTCCGCTCCGATCCGTTTCCCTTCGCTGTCCGTAAGATCCGAAACCCAGGAAGACAGCGCTTCCATCTCCTCTTCCGTATCATTCTCGCCGGGGACGATCAGCGTGGTCAGTTCCACATGGCAGTGACGGACCGCCGTTTCGATAAATTCCATTACCTGCTGCCGGTTTCCGCCGAGCACTTTCTCATAATAGCGGTCCGTAAAACCCTTGAGATCGATATTCATCGCATCGATGTAGGGCAGGATTTCCAGAAGGACCGGCTGCTCGGCGGTTCCGTTTGTCACGAGGACCGTTTTCATGTTCCGTTCATGGAGGAGTTTTGCCGAATCGCGCACGAATTCATAGCTCGTCAGGGGCTCGTTGTAGGTGAATGCGGCGCCGATGTTGCCGCGCGGTATCAGGCTTTCCGAAAAATCCGCAAGCTCCTCAGGTGTCACAGTCCGGGCTGTTTTTACGTCGGACCGAGCCTCTTCCGACCAGGAAATTTCGTAGTTCTGGCAGAAGGGACAGCGCAGATTGCAGCCATAAAACCCGACCGACAGGATTTTGCTCCCGGGGAAGAAGCGCATCAGCGGTTTCTTCTCGATCGGGTCCAGGGCGAGCGACGAGATCCCGCCGTATCGGAGCGGTTCCACCGAATCGCCGCGCGCAGTCCGGACACCGCAGAAACCGATGCCGCCCTCCCGGATATTGCAGTGCCTGAAACAGACTTCACAGACAGCCATTTTTACCTCACTCATGCCGTACAACTTCAAAACGCTGAAGCCGTATCGGTTCGTTTTTCCGGATTCCGCCCTTCTGCATTGCAATGGATATCTGCTGATCCACCGTATCTACACCGTCCAGGTCCGGCAGCAAAAGCCCGCGCTTCCCGGAGGAACTTACGATCACGCCGTAGCGTTTCACATCAAGTTCCGCAGCGGAGGAAATCTCCTCCGGCTCCCCGAGTACATCAACGCTGATGTCAAGCCACTGCAGTTCGTCCGCCGTAATCGGCGAAAACCGCGGGTCTCTTGTCGCTGCACTGATCGCATTTTCGATGATCTCTTCCGCCAGATTCGCCCAGACAGGCCCGATTGTCCCGATGCAGCCGCGCAGGGCGCCCAGCTTGTGGATGGATACGAAAGCACCGGCTCTTGTATGGAGCATCTCCTCCGGCAAATCATTCCTGGGACGGATCTTCTTTCCCGATCGGATGTACGTTTCGATTGTCTCAAAGGCAAGCTGTACGTAAGGATCGGCATTCCGGCGCTTTTCCTGAAGTTCTCCGGAAAGTTTCTCCTCATACTGCGAAAGGAAATGCCGAGAATCATCCGCACCTTCCGGATAGAAAGTGCAGATCCCGTAACCGACGCCGGTGATTGTTTCATGGGAAAGCTGTTCCGCTCTGACGGAGATTCCGTCGAAAATCCCGGCCATGATCACAAAGGAACGATGGCCGCATTCCGCTGCTTTTTCGCAAAAGCTCTCGTCAAACTCAAACAGTTCCGAAAAAGCCGCACGCTCCATGACATCCATGATCCGCCGGTCGTAAACCGGGCCTTCCGGTGCGTAGCCGTAGGGGCCGTAGCTCTGCAGCTTGTGCGAGAGATCGCCGCTCGCAATGACCACTGTCTTCCGGCCGGTCTGTGCAATCGCTTTCTGCAGAATTACTCCGAGCCGGTAGTGGTCCGTAAGCGGAAGTCCCGAGAGGCCGATCCGCACGATTTTCCCGCCGCTGTAATATTTCCGGACAAACCATAATGGCACCATGGTTCCGTGATCGAGCACAGCGTCCCGTTCACCGAGCGTCCCGGCCGGAAAGTCCATACCGTCTGCAATATCACACACGGCATTTACAAGCTCCGTGTCATACGCTTCGTCAAATTTCACCTGCGGCGCATGGAAAGGCCGGAAAGATCCTTTTGCGCCTTTTCCGGGTGAAATATGAAAATAATCCGCATACATCGTGGCATGCGGACTCAGGATCAGGATGGTTTCCGGCTCAAGCGCCGCGATTTCCTTCCCGACCCGATCGTAAGCAGCGATAGTCGCTGTAATCTGTTTCTCGCTTCCGCGTCCGACATCCGGTACAATCATCGGCGGGTGCGGAACCATAAATGCTGCTGTAACCGACATGATGTTCTCCTTCATTTTTCAGCGAGACTGATGCGCTGTGGGTTCAGAAGCCGGATCTCTCCGTCCTCTTCCGTGCATTCCACTGTCCAGCCGGACAGATTTTTGGTCTGATAGTCATAATAATCCCGCTCAGGCAGGGCAAGCGCCGAGAGAATTGACATGATTACGCCGCCGTGGGTGACAAAGACCACACATTCCTCTCCTCTTTTCATCGAAGATCGAACCGCCCGTGAAAATGCGCTGACGGCGCGGCGGGTCACATCGTCTCTGGATTCCCCGCCGGGGATCGGTCCCGTGCACCAGCTGTCAACCCAGGCGCGGTACTTGGGATCATCTGCCATCTCATCTGCATTTTTTCCTTCAAAGACGCCGAAATCCGTTTCCCGAAGGCCGGGAACAGGGATCTGTTTCGCGTTGGGAAACAGGATCTTTGCTGTCTCCCGGGCGCGAAGATACGGGGAGACATAGACCTGCTTCTGCTCCGGGTCTTTCATGCACCGTTCTGCTTCTGCCCTGCCGTCATTGCTCAGTGGTTCATCGGTACGCCCGATATAGCGGTGTTCTTCGTTCCCGGGAGTCTTGCCGTGACGGATCAGGAGCGCCTGCATGGAAGTTCTCCCTTGATCGCCATTGGAATCCCGGCGGTGATCCGTACAACAGCATCTGCTTCTTTCGCGAGCCGGACGCAGAGACGGCCGGTGGTTTCGCGGAAGATCCGGTCCTCTCTTCGGAGCGGGATGACACCCGATCCGACCTCGCAGCAGAGCACAAGGTCCTTTTTCAAGAGCCGTTCAAAAAGTGTTTCCGCCTGATCCGGGGCTTTTCTTATTGTTTCTTCGAGGTCTGTGATCACCGGAGCATTCGAAAATACATCCGGACTCATTTCTTCCTCCGTATAGCCGAGAGAACGGGCATATTCCCGCTTTCCGGCGCCGACAGCGCCGAGGATCAGAACCATATAGTCACCGCCCTTTCCGAAAGAACCAGCACAAATAAAAGCGTGATCTCCGTCACGGAGATGCAGAACCCCGCTAAATCACCGGACATTCCGCCGAACTGCTTCTTTGTGATGTGTTTTACATAGAAGAATACAGCAGCCGAAGCCAGAAGGAAGACTCCTGCCGCAAGCGGCATCAGGAATGCTGCACCCGTAAGTGCAAGAACCGCCCAGCCGATCAGCACATAGAGGTTTCCTTTGGAAGCCGCTTCCCGGAAGGCGCTGAGCATGCCCTGCTTTGTCGACCCCGGGAGAAGGAGGCTTGCAAGCCCGCCCGTGACCCGGGCAAGCACATGGGTAATTCCCAGGAGGAGGAGTATATTCCAGTTATACGGAAGCGCGGCACAAAGTGCAAAATACAGCAGAATATAGCAGACGACACCGATCACGGCAAAAGCACCTGCGTGCGGATCCTTGAGGATCGCACGCTTTTTTTCGGGCTCGCCATAGCTTTTCAGTGCGTCAATCGTGTCCGCAAACCCGTCCATGTGGATCCCGCCGGAAACTGCAAGCGGGAGGATCGTCAGAGCAGCTGCCGTCAGGATATCCGGAAGCCCAAGAAGCCCGGAAAGCCAGAAATACCCGAAGCAGACGCCGCCGATCACCGCGCCGACAAGCGGCAGCGCGCCGAGGAGGCCTTTCAGGCTGTTTTCATTCCAGTCGATCCGCGGCATCGGAATGATGGAAAAGGTGGCAAATGCGGCCACCACCGCGTGCAGGATGATTTTCACAGGGGAAGCGCTCCTTTCAGAAGAATCGGGATGCCGGCGACCATTTCAATGACCGTATCCGCAGAGGAAGCAAGGGCCGCGTTGATTTTCCCGAGAACCCGGATGTAATCCTCGGTGCCCGGATCGTAATGAAGACCGTCCGAGCCGACGTCGTTTGTCACGACGACCAGCAGATCGCACTGGGACTGCAGGTTCCGAACGCCCTGAATCACGCGTTCATAAGGATCTGTCTGATTTCCGCTCTCGTCAAACATTTCGTTCGCGGTCAGGTTGCAGATGCACTCCAAAAGCGCTGTACCGCCTTCTTTCGGAAGCTGCAGCGCACCGTAGTCTGTGTAGCGCTCAATCGTCTCAAAGCCTTTGCCGGCTCGTAGAATCCGGTGCCGCTCGACCTTTTTCTGCCCTTCCTCACCATAAGGCTGCATAGCCGCGAGGTAGTATTTCGGCGAATGACCTTTCATGCAGATTTCTTCCGCGTACGTGCTTTTGCCGCAGGCAGAGCCGCCTGTGAGAAGGATCATCATGACTCCTGCCCTCCGAGCGGCACATACTGCGCAATGCCTGTCTCTGCAAATGAAGTGGCGCTGTTATATACTGCAAGCGCCAGATCGAGCATCGGCAGAAGACATACGGCGCCGGTGCCTTCTCCAAGCTTCATATCTGCAAAAACCAGCGCCTCGAGACCGAGTTCCTTGAGGATTGCTTTTGCCGCAGGTTCCGCGGAACAGTGGCTCGCAATCATCGCAGAC
Source organism: Lachnospiraceae bacterium (assembly GCA_017543275.1). Taxonomy (GTDB): domain Bacteria; phylum Bacillota; class Clostridia; order Lachnospirales; family Lachnospiraceae; genus UBA1267. Next base: position 5,778 of record JAFYGJ010000089.1, read on the forward strand.
ACACAGTTCGGCACGATACGGGCGGCTGCGAGCGCTGCAGCAGAACTTGGGAACCCGTCAATTACAACCGGCATGCAGCAGAGCGCCGCGCCGATGAAGAGGCCGGCCATGCCTGCAAGGTCAAAGCCGCCTAATTTTGCAAGAACATCGAGGGCATCTTCGGGGTTCGGATGATTCCGATCAATCGCTCTCTTCAGCACATCCCGTTTCCTCTGCAGGCCTTCATCCGAAAGGCCCGCGCCGCGGCCGGTGACAAGATCGATCGGGAGACCCAGAAGGACGGATACCAGTGCGCTTGAGGTTGAGGTATTGCCGATGCCCATCTCGCCGGTCACGAGGATTTTATATCCCGCCGCATGAATCTCCCGGGCGAGCCTTACACCGTTTCGGATCGCCTGAATGGCCTGCTCTTCGCTCATCGCAGGGCCTTTCGTCATGTTGGCGGTGCCGTCTGCGACATGCAGGTCCCGGACACCTTCGACCCGGTGCAGCATCCCGAGATCTGCGGCAAACACATCCGCATGGGCGGTTTTCGCCATCAGGCAGACGGAGGATTTCAGCTGGGAAATCCGTTCCGCCATCGTGGCCGTGACCGAAGCGTCGGTCTGGGTTACGCCTTCTTCGACAATTCCGTTGTCGGCACAGAGCACTGCAACCGCGCGTTTATTGATCGAAACCTGCTCCGATCCCGTGAGACCCGCGATTTTCACCACGATATCTTCCAGTTTTCCAAGCCCGTGCAGGGGCTTCGCAATGCCGTCCCAGTGCGCCTGGGCGCGGTTCATGGCTTCAGGATCGGGCGGCAGGATTTCCGCATTCCAGCGCGCAAGAAGTGCGCGGCCGGTTTCAGCTTCCGTTTCGGGCACTTCGGGGAGAACACTTCTTTTGAGCCCTGCTCTCTCCGCGATTTCCGAAAAACGTCCTCGGATATAGGAAGCTGCGTCTGTCCGGTGCGGAACCGTACAGAGCGTGCAGTCTTTGATGCCTTTTTTGGTATACCTGAAGTTTCCGCCGCAGCGCTCGCCGAGCATGTACAGCGGGCAGTAACAGAACAGACAGTTGAAGGAATCCGGGTCCTCTACCGCATGGCAGGGGAAATACGGACAGGCGCGGTTCTGGAAAAATGATGCGTTATTTTCCATCGTTTATGACTCCTTCTGATCCTTCGGCCGCTCTCCTCCCCGGGTCTCATCAAGAAGATACAAAAGAGCGTTGACAATACAGGCGGCAACGTTGCTTCCGCCCTTACGGCCCCGGGCAACGATGCAGGGCACCGGGCTCTCGATGATCAGCTCCTTCGATGCGACAACATTGACAAAGCCGACCGGAACGCCGATGATAAGCTTCGGCCGGTAGCCTTCGTCGATCAGTTCCCGAAGGCGCAGAAGCGCTGTCGGGGCATTTCCGATCGCAAAGATCACGTTTTCGCCAAGCTTCGCCGCATGATCCATGCTCATCCGCGCCCGGGTACAGCCAAGCTTTTTCGCTTCCGCCGCGACCAGGGGATCGCTCATAAAGCAAACCGCTTCCCCGCCGAAACGCGAAAGCGTCCGTTTATTGATGCCCGCAAGTCCCATCTGTGTATCGGTGACCACGGTTGCGCCTCCGCGGATGGCTTCTTCTGCAAGCCGGACCGCGTCAGGCGAAAAATACAGCGTGTCGGCATAGCTGAAATCCGCCGTCGTATGAATTACGCGCTTGATAATCGGGGCCTGCTCCGGGTCGAGCACCCGATCGCCTAATTCCTCCGTAATGATGGCAAAGCTCTCCGCTTCGATTTCCGCCGGTGACAGATTGCGGATGTTCATGCGAGTCCCTCCTCAAAGATCCGGTACACAAGATCCATATCCATGCTCTTCCGGAGCGTGTCGGCCAGAAGATCGTACTGCTGCTGCTTGTGTTCCTCGCCGGAGACTTTCCCGATTTCCGAAGGATCAATCCCCTTTTTCATGGCAAGAGACTGAATGATCGCGCCGGCGACTTCGTCTCTGTCCAGGATTCCATGCACGTAACTGCCGTAAACATTTCCGTTCTGGCAGCCGTCCGGACGGCTTTCCCCGCTGACGCTGTCCAGGATTTCCGAAATGACTGCCGTGTTTTCTGTCACACCCATGTGGATCTCGTAGCCTTCAAAAGGCTGTCCGGAAAGCGCCGAGAATACGCCGCCAACATTTCCGAAACAGCCGTTTACGCGGGTGCGTGTTTTCTCAGGCGTGAAAACCGTGGAAACCGGCAGAAGCCCCATGCCGCGCATGGTGCCGCCGTGCTCGATGCCGTGCGGATCGGAGAGGTTTTCGCCGAGCATCTGGTATCCGCCGCAGATCCCGAGAACTGCGCCGCCCTGATCTGCAAAGCGTTTGATCTTTGCCTCGAGTCCGTTCTGGCGCATCCAGAGAAGGTCCGCCATCGTATTCTTGGTTCCGGGCAGGATCACGAGATCCGGTTCGCCGAACTGTCGGGTGGAACTGATATAGCGCACCGAAACACCATCGATGCCCTCTAATGCCTTGAAATCGGTAAAGTTCGAAAGACGCGGCAGACGGATAACCGCAATGTCGACAAGCGCTGCTTCCCGGTTCTGGAGCCGTTCGGAGAGGCTGTCCTCGTCGTCGATATCGAGCCGCACCCAGGGTACCACACCCACGACCGGGATGTGGATCAGGTCTTCTAACTGTTTGATGCCCGGATCGAGAATGCTCTGGTCTCCGCGGAATTTGTTGATGATGACGCCCTTGACCATGGCGCGTTCTTCCGGAGTCAGAAGTGCCGCCGTGCCGTACAGCTGGGCAAACACGCCGCCCCGGTCGATATCCCCGACAAGAAGCACCGGCGCCTTTGCTGCCTTCGCCATGTCCATGTTGACATAGACATCATTGTCCTTCAGGTTGATTTCTACCGGACTGCCGGCACCTTCGATGATGATGGCGTCGTTCTGGTCTGAAAGGGTTTGATAGGCTTTCAGCACTTCCGGAAGCAGCTGCTTTTTCTGTGCGAAATAGTCTTTTGCGGAAAGCTGGCCCCATACTTCTCCGTTGACGATGATCTGGGAACCCATATCAGTCGTGGGCTTCAGGAGAATCGGGTTCATCAGTACCGAGGGCTCCACGCCCGCAGCTTCCGCCTGCACCACCTGTGCCCGGCCCATCTCGAGGCCTTCCCGCGTAATAAACGAATTCAGCGCCATGTTCTGGGCTTTAAACGGAGCCACCCGGTAGCCGTCCTGTTTGAATACCCGGCAGAGGCCGGCAGCGATCAGGCTCTTGCCGGCGTTGGACATCGTGCCCTGAATCATTAATGCTTTTGCCATTTCCGTTACTCCTCTCCCGCACACCGGCGAAGGAACCGCTCGATAAGCTGCGGATTTGATTCATAGAAAAGATGCGGGAAACCTGCGAAAAGGTTCCCTTTCACATGGCAGCACTCCCAGCTTCTGGACCCGGTGGGCTTGACAGCCAGAAGGTCGCTGCCGCAGTCCCCGGACTCGTAATAGTGGAACTCGTGCGCCCGGATCTGCTCGCCCCTTTGGAGCAGTCCGCCATCGGATTTTCCGCTCAGCGTAACATAGCCGAATCGCCCGAGCCGGTTCGTTTTCCAGGCCTTCGCGTTAATCACACCGGCCATCGGCCAGTAGATTCCGTTCATATCCTGCAGTTCCTGATGCAGATACAGAAAGCCGCCGCACTCTGCGAGGCAGGGAAGCCCGCTCTGGACTGCTGATGCGACCGATTCGCGCATCATTGTATTCTGGCTCAGTGCTTCCGCATAGAGTTCCGGATAGCCGCCCGGAAGAATCAGGCCCTGTGCGCCCTTGGGAATCTCTTTGTCATGGATCGGCGAGAAGAAGCAAAGCTCTGCGCCCAGCTCCTGAAGAAGCGCCAGATTGTCCTTGTACCAGAAACAGAAGGCCTCGTCTCTCGCCGCTGCGATCTTCACGGGCTTTGGGAGCGGTTTCGGGCGCTCCGGCTGGGGCTCCGCTTCGATCGGTTCCGCTTCTTCCGAAAGGGCGATCAGAGCATCAATATCCACCGTATTTTCAAGTGTTTCCGCAAGTTTGTGAAGCTTTTCCGAAAGGCCGCTGATCTCCGCCGGCGTCACCAGTCCGAGATGGCGGCTCTCGATCATGAGACTGTCAGATTTCGGAAGAAAGCCGAGCGGAATCACCCCCAATTTCTCCGCCTCCGGCTTCAGTGCCTGATAAACATGCTCGCTCATGCGGTTGAAGATCACGCCCCGTATCCGGCTGTCCGGCCGGAAACGCAGAAAGCCCTCAAGGGTCGCAAGCGCGGAAAGGCTCTGTCCCCGCGCGTCCACAATCAGAACGACCGGAGCATTCAGTGCTTCCGCTACCCGGTAGGTGGAAGCCTCGTCAGTCGCGGCGCCGAGCCCGTCGTAATAGCCCATCACGCCTTCGATGACGGAAATTTCCGCGCCGGAGGCATTTTTCAGGAAAAGCCGACGCAGGGTATGCGGGTCTGAAAAGAACAGATCCAGGGTGCCCGACGGCACGCCGATCACCCGCTCCTGAAACATCGGGTCGATATAATCCGGGCCGCATTTAAAGGACAGGACCTTTTTCCCCCGCTCCTTCAGCGCCTGCAACAGGCCGCAGGTAATCGTCGTCTTCCCGCTTCCGGATGCGGGTGCGGCAAATACAATTCTCGGTTCAGGCATCGGCGGATCCTCCGTCAAAAGAAATGATCGAGACCGGATTCTGCGCAGTCATCATCTGATAAGGCCCGACCTTCCGGCCGCGGGCGATGTTGACCTGGACAATTTCCGGATTCTTCAAAGGAAGCGCTTTCATTGCCGTAACTGCTTCCGCAAAGGTTTCCGCCGTCACCGTGTTCAGCACGATGCGCGCGGAGGGATTCTTGTCCAGTACAGCCTGCAGGATCGCCTGCAGGTTGCCGCTGCTCCCTCCGACAAACACATGGGTCGGCGCTGGCAGGTCCATCAGGGCTTCCGGCGCTTTTCCAAAGACCACCTTTACGTTTTCGATGCCGAGATGCCGCTTGTTTTCTTCAATCAGCTGACAGGCGTCTTCCTTCCGCTCAATCGCATAAACCATCCCGTCCTCGCAGCATTCCGCCATCTCGAGAGACACCGATCCGGTACCGGCCCCAACATCCCAGCAGACGGCGTCCTTTGTGAGGCGCAGCTTCGAGAGAGTCACCGCCCGTACTTCCTGCTTGGTCATCGGGACGTCGGTCCGAAGGAAGTCCTCGTCCGAACGTCCGTGTGTCGTGACAGTCTCCACAGCTTCCGGGTTTTCGAACAGGAGGATGGACAGGGAATCATATGTCCCGTCCTGAAGTTCCGCTGCCGTGCCGCATGTAATCTTCTCGTTCTCATAGGAAATGTTTTCGCCGACGGTGACCTGAACCTGCGGAAGGCCATATTCCGTCAGCGTATGAAGGATATTGTTCACACCGTCCGCTCCGCCGGAAAGCAGGATGACTTTCGGGCTGCGGCGAACTTTGGCAGCAACGTTGCAGGCACGTCCGTGTGCACTCGCAAGAAGCGCGTCATCCCAGGATTTTCCGATCCGGCCGCAGAAAGCCGCGACCGACGAAATGCCCGGGAGAACAGTCGGATGGTACGATTCGAGGAGCGGCAGCAGGTTTTTTGTCCCGCTGTAGAAGCCGGTGTCACCGGACATCGCAACGACGATCTTCCGGGCGCTGGTCTCTTCGATGATTTTCCCAATGTCCTGCGGGAGAATCGCCGCTGCAGTTTCTTTATGAAAACGCGAAAGGGATTTCAGCAGGCGTTTTGCACCGACAAGAAGCTCCGCCTCCCGGCAGGCCTCATCAGCCGCAAACGTCATGGAACCGGCGTCTCCTGTCCCGACCCCGAGGATTATGACCTGCTTTTCAGTCTCCGCAGAAAAACCATAGCGCGATCCGAGGATTGACAGGCATTCATCGACACTGACCCCTTCTTCTGCGAGCGGCCGGCGGATCACAACAGGCGTTACGCCGCAGGCTTTCGCCGCGCGGATCTTTTCCGGGAAGCCGCCGGCTGCCCCGGTATCCTTGGTCACAAGATACCGGGCATCTGTCGAATGAAGCATGGCAATATTCAGCTCTTCGCTGAACGGTCCCTGCATGCACAGGAGGTGTCTGCCTGTAAAACCGAGATCTGCCGCCTGCCGTACGCCGTCCGGGAGGGAAAGGATACGCGCGTAGAGCCGCTCCGAAAAGTCCGTGACCTTTGTATAATGCGGCAGTTCCTTACTGCCGACGGTCAGAAGCACATTGCCCTGTACCGAATTCAGGTAGTCAACCGCCTCGTCCGTATCCGCAACAAAGACGCAGCCTTCCGTGTCCGTGTGATCTTCCTGCCGAAGCACCCGAAGATACGCTGTCTGAAGCTCCCGGCACTGCTCCTGCAGGGTCTTTGTGACTTCGGAGGCATAGGGATGCGTTGCATCAATCACAAGGTCCGCTCCGGTTTCCCGGATCAGTGCCGCAATCTGCGCTGCGTCTTTCCTTCCATGCATGACCCGGATATTCTCAGCAGGCTCAATCAGCGTCTCCCCGTATTCGGTGGCCACACTGACATGAAGCGTCAGGTTTTTTTTGCGGCAGACTTCCGCGATTTCCCGGCCTTCCGTTGTGCCGGCAAACAGAATCACGTCATTCATGATGATATCCTCTCGGCGTCACCATTTTGCCGCCGATGATTCTGGTCTGCGAATTTCCGATAAAGACGGTGCTGAACATGTCTGTCTCAGCATCACGAAGTTCCGAAAGCGTCATAATCGCCGTGCTCTCGCCTTCTCTTCCGATATTTTTCGCAATCCCGCAGACGGTTTCCGGCGAAGCGAACTCCAGGATAATATCACAGGCGCGCTCCAGATAGTCTTTCCGTTTGCGGCTGGAGGGATTGTAAATACAGATCACAAAATCCGCCTCAGCCGCCGCGCGAAGCCGCTTTTCAATCTTCTCCCAGGGAGTCAGAAGGTCGCTTAAGCTGATGACCGCAAAATCGTGCATCAGCGGAGCGCCGAGAATGGCTGCACCGCTCAGCATTGCGGAAACACCGGGCACGGTTTCAACTTCCACGCCGGGGTAATTTACCGCCAGTTCTTCCGCAAGTCCGCTCATTCCGTATACACCGCCGTCTCCGCTGCAGACCATGGCAACCGTTTTGCCTTCCGCTGCCATCGAAAGCGCTGCTTCCACGCGGTCCACCTCCTGGCGCATCGCGGTCGTAAAAAATTCCTTCTCCGGGAAAAACGGCCGGACGAGTTCCACATAGACAGTATAGCCCGCAATTACATCACTGTCCCGCAGAACCTGCAGCGCACGCTCTGTCATGTTTTCAACATTACCGGGGCCGATGCCCACGACATATAGTTTACTCAAAACGAATCGCCTCCTCGTATCGTGCAAGGGCGAAGGTCATGCCGTTCGCCGCCGTTTTTTTCTGAATCAGGGGTCCGTATCCGGACGCAAGCACCGCCGCCCGTTCACACACAGAATCGACGCCGGTTGTGGCCTTGACAAAATCCGAACCGGTGAACTCTCCGGGAACCGCCCGAAGTTGTTCTGCTGTATAGGTTTCGAAGGGAACGCCGAGCGACTCGCAGAGTGTGATCAGGCCCTGCTCCTCCTTCTTGAGGTCAATGCTTGCGATGCAGCGAAGCTCCTCCTTCCGGATGCCGCAGGCTTTGAGCTGTTCGGAAAGAAAAGCCGAAAGCTCTTCAAAGGATTTTCCTTTCCGGCAGCCGATTCCGGCGGCATAGCGCCGGGGGATCAGCAGAAGTGTCCGGGAGAAAGGCGTGTCTCCGCCCTTTTCTGAAATCCGGATGCCGAGATCTGCTGCCCCTTCCGTAAGGCCTTTGGGAAGCTTTCCTTCACAGGGAAGCTCTGAGCAAAAGCCCACCGGATTTCCTGAGAGAAGCGATGCCGAAACCTCCTTCGCAAGTTTCATATCACCGATCACGAGATGATTTTTCTTTGCAAAAAGATCCACTGCAAAGACACCGCTGACATCGGTTGCGGTCGTCAGAACCGGTGTTCCGCCGATCTTTTCCGATATCAGGAGCGCCAGTTCGTTCGCACCGCCAAGATGCCCCGAAAGGAGCGGAATCACGAAATGGCCCTGGTCGTCGATGACAATCACTGCCGGATCTTTGGTCTTGTCCCGGACCCATGGCGCAATCGCCCGGACCGCGATCCCGGAAGCACAGCAGAAAATCAGCGCGTCCGCTTCCCGGAAAGCTTCGCCGGCCCATTCGGGTCCCTTCACCATAAGCGGCTCATCGCCTTTCCCCTGATACTTCGGAAGGGCATATCGGCGGCAGTCATGGCCTGAAGATATGAGTGCTCCGGCGATCCGCTCCGCCGTATCCCGGCCGTTTTTGCTGTAGGAAATCAGTCTGACACGCATGGAATCACTCCTTTGCGGGGCGGAATTCCGTCGCAAAATTCGGATTGTAAAGATCTGAACGGCGGTAGTTGCTCTGCGAAACCGCGTCGCCGACGATAATGAGCGCAGTTTTCGTGACCTGATTCTCCCGTGCGCAGTCCGCCATGGTATCGATCGTACAGATATAGCTTCGCTCATCCGGCCAGCTTGCCTTATAGACGATGGCGGCCGGTGTTTTCGGATCATAGCCGCCGGCAATCAGCTCTTCCGCCGCTTTATCCAGGAGGCCCGCCGACAGAAACAGTACCATTGTCGTTTTGTGCGCAGCAAAGGAACGCACGCTCTCCCGCTCCGGAACCGGCGTGCGGCCGGCCATGCGCGTAACCACAACGCTCTGGGCTACATCCGGCAGCGTGTATTCCATCCGAAGCGTTGCTGCCGCGCCGTTCATGGAGCTGACACCGGGGCATACGTCATAACTGAATCCTGCCTGGTCCAAAAGGTCCATCTGTTCGCGGATCGCTCCGTAAATGCTCGGATCGCCTGTATGCAGGCGGACAGTGGTCTTCCCCTCTGCTTCTGCCTGCTGCATGACCGAAAAGACCTCTTCCAGCGTCATTTTCGCGCTGTTATGGACTTCGCAGCTTTCTTTTTTCCAGGACAGAAGCTCCGGATTCACCAGAGAACCCGCATAGATGATCACGTCCGCTTCCTCGATCATCTTCTTTCCGCGCAGCGTAATCAGATCCGGGGCTCCGCAGCCCGCTCCCACAAAATGAATCATTGTTTCTGCTCCTTTGCGATAATCAGTGTATAATAACCGGCATCTGCCGGGATTTCTTCGGAAGAATGATAAAGTCTCTCCTGCTCTGTTCCGCAGTTTTCCGCGCCGAGAAGCGGTTGGCCCAGTTCCTCTGCTGCACATAAAAGCGCCGGAATCTGCCCTTTCATAAAGACTCTGGTGCCGGAATACTGCAGACCTTGCTCCGCATTCGTTCCGCCCGGCAGGATGTGCAGTTCTTCCCGGTCCTCACAGAGAGAAATGCCCAGGGAAGCCGCCGCAGCACAGAAGGACGGTACGCCCGGAACGGTCTCCGCTTCACAACCCATCTCACAGAGCCTTTGAAACAGGTATCCCCAGGTCGAATAAATTGACGGATCCCCCAGGGTCAGAAAGACCGCTGTATGTCCTTTTCGAAGTTCCGCAGCAAGCGCCGCTGCCGCAGCATCCTGTGCTTTTGCCCTTTCCTCCGGATCCCTGGTCATCGGAAGCACCAGTTCGAGAACCGGTTTCGCACTCAGTTCCGGAACAGCACCTTCCGCGATCCGCAGCGCAAAGCAGTTTTCCTTTTTCTTCGGAATTGCAACAAGATCGCAGTCCCGGATCAGCCGCATGGCTTTCAGCGTCAGAAGTTCCGGATCTCCGGGACCGACACCCACGCCGTAAAGAATCCCCTGTTTCACTTAAGTCTCCTCGTTCTGTTTCCGCATTTCTTCAATCCATTCAGCGGCGGGGCCGGTGGTGCACAGGATACCGTAAGTCTCGTGGAAAACGACAACGCCTACGCTGATCTGATCCTTTATGCGGTGACGGACATAATAATCGATCCGTTCTCCCATGAGGCGCATCGCGCGTTCCATGATTCCGCGATCATGCATGAGCCGCAGCATTTCCTCGGTCATCACGCAGTCCAGAATCGCACGCGCAAGCTCTGCGTCGGCTCCCGCCCGGATCGCAAAGGCTGCCATCAGCTCTGCCCGGCCGTCTCCTTCACGGGAATGGGTATTCATGATTCCGCCGGAAAGCTTGACAAGTTTCCCGATCTGTCCGATCAGAAGCACCTCCCGGTACCCCTCCGATACTGCCATATCGAGCGTCCGGCCGATATAATTGGAGCACTTGACAAGCCTTGATTCATCAAGCTGACACACTGTTTTTGCAAAATCCGTTCCGTAATTGCCGGGAGAAATGATCAGCCGCTCCTCGCCAAGTGCCTTCTTCTGCCGGATTTCCAGCTCAATGCTTTCAATCATGGCTTCCTCGCTCATCGGCTCCACAATTCCGCTCGTCCCAAGTATGGAGATTCCACCGACGATGCCGAGCCGCGGATTGAAGGTTTTTTTTGCAATCTCAACGCCCTCCGGCACGGAAATCACAATGTCGAGCCCCGTCATCTCGCCGCATTCATCGAGCGCTTCTTCTGCCGCCCTTTTGATCATTTCACGGGGAACCGGATTGATCGCCGCCTCTCCGACCGGTTCTTTCAGTCCGGGCTTCGTTACGCGTCCGACACCGAGTCCTCCGTCGATCACAATTCCCTGCTCCGGGCGAAGCTGTACTGCCGCATACACCAAAATTCCGTTCGTCACATCCGGATCGTCGCCGCTGTATTTTCTGATCGCGCAGGATGCCGTGCCGCGAGAAAGCGTCGGTTCGAGCACCGCGAGGTCAAGCGCGATGCCCTTCGGCGTCAGGATGTGTACCGTTTCCGGTGCGCGGCCTCGAAGAAGCAGGATCGTTGCCGCTTTTGCCGCTGCTGCCGCGCAGGTACCGGTGGTATAGCCGAAGTACAGCTTTTTGCCGTCTTTCAGGGTGTAATAGGCTTCAATGCCGGATTCATGCATGGAGAACCTCCCGAACCGCCCGAATCAGCGCCTCGTTTTCCTCATGTTTTTTCACCGCAATGCGGCAGTCGCCGGGCAGAAGCCCGCGGTAGTTTTCACAGTTTCGAATCAGGATGCCCCGCTGCAAAAGGCCCTCATACAGGCCTGCTGCACCCTGAAGAAGAAGGTAATTCGCATCACCGGGAAGCACGGAAATACCGAGACGGGACAGTTCTTCTGTAAGATATTTTTTTTCTTCCCTGACCAGGGTTCGCGCTTTTTCTGCCCAATTCCGGCAGGAAAGCGCCGCAATCCCCGCAGCCTGCGAAACAGAGGAAACATTCCAGGGCTGAGAACTTTCGGAGATACGCCGGAGAAGTTCCCGGTTCGGGCATACTGCATACCCGAGGCGAAGACCGGCCATCGCGTAGGTTTTGGTAAAAGCCCGAAGCAGAAATACCCGGTCATCCGGCAGAAGCTCCGAAACAAGCGACGGCGATTCCTCCTCCGCGAGTTCTCCGAAGCATTCGTCCAGAAACAGCCAGGTCTTGGTTTTGCGGCAGCGCTCCAGGATTTTCAGCAGAAGCTCCCGGTCCACCAGTCGTCCCGTCGGATTATTGGGGCTGCAGAGCATCAGAAGTCCCGTATCTTCCCGGATTTCCGAAAGGATCCGCTCCGTCACCAAGAAGCCCTCTTCCCGATCGAGCGGAAAAAACCGTATTTTGCAGTTCGATGCCGAAAGTGCAGCTTCATAGTCGGAAAAAGACGGAACCGGAAGCAGCGTTTCCGCAGGTCTTACGGCTGCAGCAAACTGGTAAATCAGTTCCGCCGCGCCGTTTCCGCAGATAATCCGGTCCGGATTGGTGCCAAGTGTCTCCGCGATCCGGTTCCGCAGTTCTTCACAGTACGGGTCCGGGTAGGCTTCAAGATGTTCCGCCGCATTCCGTACTGCATCCCGGACCTCCACGGGCGTCCCCAGGGGATTCACGTTGACTGAGAAATCCAGCCTGATATCATTCCGGTAAATATCCCCCCCGTGGGTGTATTGGTTGTGGATGATCATATGCCGAACCCTCCGAGCGCGAGGAACAGCCCGAAACTGAATGCGCCAAACAGAAGGAGCCAAAAAACCGTTGTTCCGTACATCAGCCGGCAGCTCCTTCCAACATCCGCGCGTTCAATCTCCCGGTCCGGATCGCCGAGCGTCGGCTTTTCATGTACAACGCCGAAATAACTGGCCGGACCGCCGAGCTGAAGATGCAGCGCGCCGGCGCAGACGGATTCGGTCTGTGCCGAGTTCGGACTTGCATGTTTCCTGCGGTCCCGTTTCCAGATTTGTGCTGCCTTCTTCCCATCACAGTTCCGGAAGATTGCGGCGGACAGGATCATGCCCAGCGCAGACAGTCTTGCCGGGATGAAGTTTACAACATCGTCCATTTTCGCAGCAAAGCGGCCGAAATACAGGTACTTCTCGTTTTTGTAGCCGACCATGGAATCCATGGTGTTGATCGCTTTATAGAAGAACCCGCCCACCGGACCGCCGAGCATCATGAAGAAAAGCGGCGCAATGACGCCGTCGGAAGTGTTCTCCGCAACCGTTTCTACCGTTGCCCGGAGCACCGCTTCCTCCGAAAGCTGATCGGTGTCCCGTCCGACCAGCATACCGACCTGCTTCCGGCCGGCTTCCAATCCTTCGTCCGTGAGACAGCGCACGACCTTCGCGGCTTCCTTCTGCAGACAGCGTGCCGCGAAGATCTGCCAGCACATAAAGGCACAGACAGCAAAATAAAGCCAGGGATGGACAAAGAAACAGAGCCACAGAATCCCGAAGGCAGTCCCGGCGCTGATGAAGGGAATTAGAAGCGCCATCACCGTACCGGCCGCAAACTCCCCCCGATCGGTTTTCGGAAAAAGCTTCCGCAGGTTTTTCTCCAAAAAAGAAATCAGTTTTCCGATCAGGATGACCGGGTGCGGAAGGAACCAGACCGGATCTCCTAAAAAGCAGTCAACCGCAAAGCCCGTGAAAATCGCCCCAAGTGTCATGATCCACAGAAGTCTCATACCTCTGCTCCTTTCACAGACTGAAACAGTTCCTCAGGTTCCACCAGAAGGGACCGGGACTTCGCGTACGCTAAAAGATCCTGATTCTTTCGGTTCGCTTCTCCGAAATCCTGCACGCAGCAGATGACACTGCCGCAGGATTCGATCAGTTTTTCTGCCCTTTCTGCCGCAGTATCATCCGGAATCCGGTAAGGCGGCACAGAAACAAGCTCTGCCGAGAGCGCCTTTGCGACCGGATAGTCCAGATCATTCTCCTGCAGGATCCCGGCAGCAAAAGGAATCCCGTTCCGCTGCAGTGCCCGGTACAGGGGAATGCCCGACCCGCTTCCGCCGATGACAAAAGTTTTCGGTGATCCTGATACAGGACGCATCTCGAGGCTTCCGAACAATGCGTTGTAGCTGCCCTGCTCAATGCCGTACAGTTCCCGGATATACTCATCGCGGAAGATTTCCTCGGGTGTTCCGCAGCGGTCCACCCGGTGATCTGCCACGCAGACCACCTGATCGGATATTTTCTGTGCGAGGTCCAGCTCGTGAAGCGACATGACAACCGCCACATTCCGGGAGCGCACCATTTCCTTCAGCACTTCCAGAAGTTCCAGTTTGTGGCGGATATCCAGGAAGGAAGTTGGTTCGTCCAGGACCACAATCTCCGGCTCCTGACAGATAGCCCGCGCTAAAAGCAGCCGCTGCCGCTGCCCGTCACTGATCTGCTGGAACGGTTTTTCCGCATAATCTTCGGCGTGAACCATCCGGATTGCCTCATCCACGATCTCCCGGTCCTTCGAAGAAAGCAGTCCCAGCCGTCCGGTATAGGGATAGCGGCCGGTCGCGACCACGTCCCAGCAGCTCATCAGTTCTGCGCGGATGCGCTCAGTCATGACGATCGCCAGCTTTTTCGACAGTTCGCGCTCGGTCATCTCCGTGATGGAACGTCCGTCCAGGACAACCGTCCCGGCAAGAAGCTTCAGCTGTCGGATCATGCTCTTCAGAATCGTGGATTTCCCGGAGCCGTTCGGACCGATCAGGGTCAGAATTTCGCCCCGGCGAACCCCGATCTCTATATTTTCGATCAGAGGAACCCCATCGTAGCCGACAGTCAGATGTTCGGTAGAAATATAGTATTCCATACGTTCTTCTGCCTCCCGCCTATAAATGTTCTTTCTGCCGGCGCAGCATCACAAGGATCACGACCGGGGCGCCGAACACCGCCGTGACCGAACTGATCGAAAGCTCCGTCGGAGAAAAGGCTGTCCGTGCGATCAGATCGCACAGCAGGCAGAAAACCGCCCCGCCCAAAAAACACGCCGGAACCATGATAAGCGGTTTTTCCGTCTTGAAAATGCTGCGAATCAGGTGCGGAACCGCGACGCCTACAAAGGAAATCGGCCCTGCAAAAGCCGTGACACAGGCCGAAAGCACACTGGACAGCAGGATCAGCACGATCCGGAACACACGGATGTTGACACCCATATTTCGGGCGTAGACTTCGCCGAGCTGATAGGCGCTGATCGGCTTGCTGAGAAGGAAGGTAAAGATCAGCGCGGGAATCACGACAGCAGCCATCACGCCGACATTCTCCCAGGACATGCCGGAAAAACTGCCGAGCGACCAGTGATGCAGGTTGATGATGTTCTGGTCGTCCGCAAAGGTCACGACGAAATCCGTGATCGCGGAACAGATATAGCCGATCATGACGCCGCCGATAATCAGAAGCGACATTCGTTTCGCCTTCAGCGAAATCGCGAGCACAAAGCCCATTGACAGCATTGCCCCGGCAAAGGCCGCGAGGATCAGCCCGAAGGAACCGACCGCAATCCCGGCGCTTAAAAAACCGATCAGTGTCAGGGAAAGAACGAGTTTGGCGCCGGAAGAAATGCCCAGGATGAAGGGCCCGGCGATCGGATTCTGGAAAAAAGTCTGCAGCAGAAAACCGGACAGAGCCAGTGCTCCGCCCAGAAAAAGCGCGGAAATAATACGCGGAAGACGCACATTCCAGACAATCACCGTGTTCTCCCCGGTGCGGGTGAACAGGATTTTCAGGATCTCCCATACCGGAATATGCACCGATCCGGCGTTGATATTCCACAGAACCAGCACGAAAAGTGCCAGCAAGAGACCGGCAAAACCGATCCAGAGGCGAACCAGTCCTCTTTTCTTCATCTGCTGCACCTCAGTTTTTCAGTTTGTGAAGATATGTCAATGCCCCGTCTTCGGGGATATCGTCTAAAAGCACCCGGTGAATGTCGCTGATCAGCCTGCCGAGTCCCATGGGTTCCTGGAACAGGTTTTTGCCGGTGCACCAGACGTTCCCGTTCTGAACAGCCTGAAAGTCCGAGAGAAGCCGGCTCTTATTCAGCAGTTCGTCCATGGTCTGCAGCTCTCCGTCAATTGTGCTGTTGTAGATTAACAGGTTCGCGTTCTTCGCGCCGTCGTAGAACGCTTCCATTGTCATATTGACAGTGGACAGGGCGTTCCCGCTGTCCAGATCGGAAAAGATATATCTGCCGCCGGCCATTTCGATCATGCGCGGAACGTAATCCTGGCTCTTACGGACATTGACCGTTCCTGCAGCATTGATGTAGAAAAAGGCAACGGTCTTCCCGGTATCAGGCTGCCCTGAAAGCACCTCCACATCGGCGGTTTCCTGGTCAAAAAGCTTCTGTGCCTCTTCCGCTTTTCCCAGAAGAACACCATAAAACTTAATCCATTCCATGCGGCCCAGGGGGTGCTCCTCGTAGCTCGAGCGCTCAATGACGACCGGAACACCGAGCTTTTCCATCTGCTCCTTGATCTCCGGTGAGTGGTAAATCATCGTGGACTCAATTGCAAGGTCACATTTCTCGGCATAAATCAGCTCATAGTCCGGTGCGCTGTACTTGCCCGCAAACAGCATGTCTCCTGATTCCAGTGCTTCTTTGGCTTCCTGAATATACCAGCCGTCTGCATTCGTCCCGGAGAGGCGGATGTTTTTGATGCTCTGAAGTGCCCGGAAAAAGTCCATGGCGGAAGTTGCGGTCAGATAAATACGGTCCAGCGGCTGATACAGAGGGACGACGTCCTCCGGAAGCCCTGCCGGCGCGGAAGATCCTTCCGGGACAACCAGGAATTTCCCCGTCGTATTGATGTCGATCAGCTGATAACCGCCCGAATAAGCCGTAACCTGGAATTGTGTCGCATAGCGAAGTTTTAGCTTTGACTCCTCCGTAAGGCTGCTCCATTCCGGGCCGTCCGAATCCTTCCTGTTACCGGAAGGCGCCGTACAGGAAGAAAGAAGGAGTGCGAACAGCAGCACAGCTGTCAGGATCAGGACAGAAAAACGCCTCATGGCGCCTCCTCCCGTTCGGCCGTCAGGGTGGACGAATCAAATAAAAGTGTATATTCAATCTCGTGGGGGACGCTCATGGCGGTTGTATCGCCGATGACCGGAAGTTCTGTATCCAGCGCCGCAACCGGGATCTCAAAAGTCGATCCGCCTTCGGTCGTAAGGGGCAGGATTTTCTCCCCGTCCACGATCATATAGTCATAGTTGGAACTGCTCCATACAATGGTCGCAGTAATACTGCCGCCGCTGATTGTGAGCTTTGCAGGAGAAGCGACGCTTGCCCGTCCCGTTCCGCCCGTAAGCGTAACCGCAGCGGTATAAACACCGTCCGAAAGGGCGGCTTCTGTTTCCGCAGATGCTGTTTTTTCTGCAGTTGTTTCTGCAGAAGTCCCGGCTGCGGACCCGGTCTCTGCGGGTTCTTTTTTCGTACAGCCCGCTGCGGCAAAAAGCAGGGCTGCCGCAAACAGGAAGGCCGTCAGGCGAATGAACCGTTTCATCGGAATCACTCCTTTTGTATCGGAAAGCGCTTGTTTTACGCTGTCCGAAAACTTTGAAAAACGGCGGCGCGGCACAATCACTGAGTGCCGTGCCGCCGTATGCATGACAGGTCGTCCGGTTTACGCAGCCGGACGAACCCTGAACTCTTTACTCAACCGGAACCGGGTTTGAAACGCTGACCTTGTGGTCGTACCATTTGCCTGCCGTACCGATCAGCGCAACGTCAAACTCTTCATCCAGCGCGGGAACCGGGATGTCGAATCCATAGACTTCCTCGGTAGTACCGTCGCTGTAGGTAACCTCGTCGGTCGTGGGCTCAATAAGCTCTGCACCGTCCTTTTTCGCGTCTTCCGCAAGTCCGTAGAACAGGTTGACGATCTTCTTGGAGACGAGGCTGACATGAATGGTCATCTCACCGTTTTCCACGGTCAGTTTGCCAAGTCCTTCACAGGCTTCGTTGACATGGAACATACCGCTGTCCGTATTGAACTCCGCCATGTACACACCGTCTTCAAGCTCGCCGGTTTCACCGGTCTCATCATCTTCTTCAGGTGATGAGATGTCGATCTCGTCGATCACCGCCGCTGCGTGTTCCACATAGAGTGCCTGGACTTCTTCGATCCGGCCGAGACCGGAAATCTGGCATTCCACCGAGTCAAAGTACTCCGAAGCTTCAAACATGCTTTTCCAGGAATCCTCGTCGTCGCCTGCCATGTCGTTGTTGGCATGATCGCCGGCCACGACCATCAGGGGCCGCAGGATGACATTCGTAAATCCGGCTTCGTGAACCGCTTCGATGATCTCCTCGCAGGCGGTCTCTTCCGGCTCCCCTTCAACAGTGCCGATGAATACATTCGTGTAGCCCAGTTCATTCATCTGGGTCTGCATCTGGCTGTAGGTCACCTTCGCGACATGAGCCGTACCATGGCCCATGAATACGAATGCCGTACCGTCCTTTTCCGCAGCATGCAGGCTTGAATAACCGGCTTCATCCAGCGCCGCAGCCGTAACAGCCTTGGCTACAAGCTCCTTGTCGGGGTTGATGACCGAAGCATCCGCGCCGACTTCGCCCAGAAGCGGTTCCGCAATCACGATGTTTTCGAATTCGTCTGAATATTCCTCAACCACTTCCGCAAGCTCGTCGTATTCTGCGCCGTGCATCAGATGTGTGGGCTGAATCACCAGATTTTTGACACCGTTCGCAATTGCGCGCTCCATTGCCTGCTCCATGTTGTCAATATATTCGCCTTCACGTGCCTGCACATGGTTGATAATAATCTGGGCGGTAAAGGCTCTTCTCACTGCCCAGTCGGGAAATGCTTCTTCGAGTGCCGCTTCAATGCCGCCGATGTCCTCTGCTCGGCTGTCGTTGAAGGAAGTACCGAAGCTGACGACAAGAAGTTCGTTCTCGCCGATGTTGTTTGCGTTTCTCGGATCGTCCAGAGAAGCGTCGCCGGTATCGCGGCCGAAGTAGTCGGGATCGGCTTCTTCGCCTTCCACGAGTTCTTTCTCCTCGTCAGTCAGGGCGTCCCAGGCAGCCTTCGCGACTGCACACTGCGCATCGGTTTCATCCGTCCGCTCCTGCACATAGATTTCATCGATCAGTTCTGCGACAAGATCTGCTTTTTCCTGTGAATCCATCCCGGCCATTTCGGCAAGGGTGACCGCGATGCCCGCATGCTCCACATAGAGCGCCTCTACCGCATCAATCCGGCCAAGGCCTGAAATCTGGCAGTCGATTTCGTCGAAATATTCGGAAGCTTCAAACATGCTCTTCCAGGAATCCTCATCATCTCCGGCCATGTCGTTGTTCGCATGATCGCCCGCCACGACCATTAAAGGCCTGAGAACAACCTTGCTGTAGCCTGCCTCATGCACCTTATCGATGATCTCCTCGCAGGCAGTCTCTTCCGGCTCGCCCTCGACGGTGCCGATGAATACGTTCTTGTAGCCCAGTTCTTCCATCTGGGTCTGCATCTGGCTGTAGGTCACCTTTGCAACATGCGCGGTGCCGTGGCCCATGAATACAAATGCCACGCCGTCTTCTTCCGCTTCTGCAAGGCTGTCGTAACCGGCTTCGTCCACTGCTTCCGCTGTCACTGCGATGGCAACGCGTTCCTTGTCCTTGTTGATGACGGTCGCATCATCGCCGACTTCACCTAAAAGCGGCTCCGCAATCATAATCGTGTCAAATTCGTCCGCATAGGCCTCAACAGCTTCGCAGAGTTCATCGTATTCCGCGCCGTGCATCAGATGTGTGGGCTGAATGACAAGATACTTCACCCCATTGTCGACGGCGCGCTGAAGCGCCTGATCCACGTTGTCAATGAATTCGTCATCTCTCGCCTGGACATGGTTGATAATAATCTGGGCGGTAAAGGCTCTTCTGACTGCCCAGTCGGGATATGCCTCCTCCAGCGCTGCCTCAATGCCGCCGATATCCTGTGCGCGGCTGTCGTTGAAGGAAGTACCGAAGCTCACGACCAGATGTTCCTTGTCACCGATGTCGTCAGCGTTTCTGGGGTCGTCTTTCGAAGCGTCGCCGGTATCGCGGCCGAAGTAATCAGGATCGGCAAACTCGCCTTCCACCAATTCCTTCTGCGCGTCGGTTAAAGCATCCCAGGCTGCCTTCGCTGCCGCACACTGCGCGTCGGTATCGTCCGTACGCTCCTGCACATAAATTGCATCGATCAGCGCGGCTACTTCATCTGCCAATTCCTGATCGGTCTTCACAGGCTCCGTTTCCGCCTCGGTCGTGGTTTCTTCCTCAGTCTCGGTGGTCTCCGGGGCTTTGGTTGTTTCTTCTTCCGTTGTTGTTTCTGCGGGCTTTGTTGTCTCCTCAGGCGTTGTCGCTTCCTCCGTCGCGGAAGTCTCCGCAGGCGTCCCGGTACAGCCGCCAAGAAGAGCCACCGCAAGCACAAGAACCAGAAGCAATGCAAGTGTCTTCTTCATATTGATCCCTTTTCCTCCTTGATACTCGGGACGGATCACGTCCCCCGATGTATATTGAATATTTACATCAGCGAAGAAACCGGCACGAAAAAGAAATCCTTTTACCTCGCGGTAAAAGGACTGACACACATCGCTTCCGGAGCAGCGCAGTCTGTGCAAAAAAGATGCACAGCAAAACAAGCCCATCCTCCCTGTTTCGGAGGAAAGACCCGGCTTGCCCGAAGCCGCGGTACAATCAAGTCCTCGTGATCTGGAAAATTCTTTCCCGTACCATGACAGGCGGCAGGTTTCCTGGCTTACGGCTCCCGACATTGCCGCCTTCCCGATTGCTCAGTGACTGCGTTGCCGCGTGGCAATGTCATTCCGAATACAGTGACGAGATCGCACAGGCTTCTCACCTGTTTCCCTTTTACCCTCTGTCAGCTCTTTGGACTGCAGAGGCACCGTCTGCTGCTTATTCAATTGCTGTTATTATACCGCCGAAAAGGTTCAGTTGTCAATGAGGCAATGGAAAAATCGCCGGTACCCGACAAAAAGAGCCGCACCGAAAAAGATTTTCGATGCGGCTCTGATACGCTTCTGTAATTTCCCCTGATTCGATTTTCAGCTTTTCCTCTATTTCTGATACCTTCCGGCCTTTGCGACACAGTAATTGTAGATTTTCTGGCTGGTCGCCGAGTCGAAATGCACCCCGTCAATCGTGCTGTAGCCGTCCCGGACAAGATATTCCGAGAGATCGATATATTCCGCGAGACAGTCGGTATACATTGTGTTGTTGAACTCGTCAACATAGAGGCAGACCTGATTCATCGGGAGCTTTCCGCGCCCTGCCCCCCGGTTGTAGTCTCCGTTGATGAGACCGACCGAAGCAAAAAAGAACCGTGTCTCAGGATAGAGCGTAGTCAGCCGGTTGATCGTGTCCACGTAATCCTCGACAAAATACGCGTCCCAGCCTGCACTGTTGTTCGCGCAGTCATTGAGGCCGAAATTGATGATAACGATCCGCCGGGGATCCTTCGAAAGTTCCTGCATCAGCTGGGACAGGCCTTCCGTGCTGAACCAGTCGTAAGCCTGGGCGCCTTTGGCAATGAATACGTCGTTCGGCTGCAGATAAGCGCCTTTGGACATCGCGACAAAGCGCGAGTCACCCATCCAGATCCGCTTCTCCGAAGCGTATTCCTGGACAAGTTCCGCATAATCCGTTTCACCCTGTTCTTCCTCGGATGATTTGAAAAGATCCGGATCGAAAAGATCGATAATGCTGAAACCGCTCGTTTCCTCCTCGCTTTCGGACTCCGTTTCAGTCGGAACTTCCGTCGTGGCTTCCTGATCCGACTCACCCGGCTCGGTCGAAGCCGTCGCCGCATCCGCAGAGAAAGAGGCTGCATCCGCTGATCTTGACGCGGCAATCGACGATGCACGTGCCGCCTGTTCCGCGCGCACCTGCATCAGTCTCGTCGCCGCAACTGCCACATACACAGCGGCAGCCAAAGAAGCCAGCAGCAGTCCCAGAAGGGAAAACTGCAGGATCCGTTTCAGTATCCGGCGTCTTTTTCTTTTTTTCCTCAGCTCTTCTTTCATGATACTCCCTGTGCCGCAGTGGATCAGCGTTTGTATGAAATGAAGCAGTTTCCGTAATCCCGGAAATAGCTCTCCGCAGCACTCATATCTGTATTGACAGTTTCACCCGTATACGGGAAATAAACGGATACGCTCTGACGTTCGTATCCCGTAATCACAAGAGCGTCCCGGTTTCCGGTGACCGCCATCACGGGGTGTCCCTGATTGATAAAGTACAGGACTTCCTGCACCGAACAGCCGTAGAGATTAACCGAACTGTTCTCTCCAAGCGCCGCATCCAGAATCTCGAAAGGATTCAGGCCGCGTTCCAGATCCTCTTTCACATCCGGAAGCTGGATGCCTTCCTGCGCCGCAAGGATCTGCAGCGACACCGCAAGCGTCTCCTCCCGTGCCTTCGCACGGTAGGGCTGAATCGAAATCGTCTTGAACAGGTCCCTCGTTCCGCGCGTCCAGAGATAATTCATTTCATCGTCCACAACCACGCCGAACACGGAGAATGCCTCGTCGATTGCCCGGTTAATCTCAGACTCGACATAGAGAAGCCTCCCGTAACCATAGACATAATATGCACCAGTCTGGTTGTGCAGAAGATCAATTACATTGACATCATCGCTCTGGGCGAAGCGCGGGATCACGCTTGAGAACTGCGAATCCGCCGCCGTAACCTTGCCAAGCTGGATGTAGTACTCCTTTTTGACCGGCTCGGTTTCGCGGCTCATCAGCATACTTTTCTCTTTGTTCTTGCCGACATCCTGCGTCAGAAGCAGGATCTTGTCCTCCAGAAGCTTCAGTGTCCCCTCCCGGGTTTTCTGCCCCTGCCGGATCGCAATCCGCGTGTCCAGTACGTCTGCCGAAAGAATGAAGCAGCCGTCCGGAATGTATTCCTGCTGGATTTTCAGTTCCTCGTCCGTCGAAGCGATCACGAGATGCGACAGCAGCTGCTGCATATCCATGTTCGCCTCGATCACGGAATTCTCTGCGCGGCCGAAGCCGTAGACGATATCGTCTCCGATGAAGTCCAGGATCTTGACAAACTCCTGATCCGGCGCGTTCACGACCGCCGTCGTCTGGGAATCCATGTTCAGGATCACGAGCCGCTCCGGGTATTTCAGATCGTCCCCCTCCTGCCAGGCTACGACATTGCCCTTGTTGTTCATCGCATAGGCGCCGGGATAGGCACGGATCGAGACTTCAACCGATTCACCGGACCCGAGATCAATCGAGTAAATACCGTCGCCGTACCTGAGATAGCACACGTCGGAATCGTTGACATAGGCCAGTGTACCGAGATCCATCATCAGCATCTGTTCGGACTGCTGCACCGGCATGAAAAACAGGCGCTTCGTCGAATTGTCCGATGTACTGTAGCGGTAGAAGCAGATCCCGACCATGCCCTCGTAATTGCCGCGGTTCATATAGCCGTAGACCATGTAGTCGATTGTTCCGTCGTCCGAAACCTTGACGACCTGCATGTCGTGGTGGTCGTAGGAGGAACGGTTCGAATGGTCCGTCTCGTCGCTGAAACTGAAAATCAGGCTCATCGCATTCGTTTTGGAATTGAAGGACCAGATATTCCGGTTCTCGACAAAAACCGTGTAGTCGTTGTTGTCGGAGTTCCGGATCTGGGCGGCTTCATTTGAGATTCCAAGCAGAATACGGCCGTTTTCGCGCGATGCACTCTCGACATTGAATATTTCATCAATTGTGCGGTAATAGTCCAGCAAATACACCTTTTCGGAGCGGTAACGCACACAGAAAAACTCCTGTACCTGACAGGAACGGTTCCGTTGGCCGTCCGGCATCTGAATCGTATACGAAAGGCTCACGGAGGCCTGTGTCGGCTCCAGCTCCTGGATCCGAAGGATCGGTTCCGAAGTTCGGACGACCTCCATGGTTCCGTAGGTCAGCATCGAATACTTGCTGTGAATATCCGTGTAGGAATAATCGGTCGAATTCGAATCCGCTTCCGGCTGGATATAGTTCACGAGGAAGGCTGCCGCCTTCTCACGGTCCAGCGTCGCGTCGGAAAACTCCCGAACAAAGTTCAGCAGTTCTTCCGCGTACTGGGTCCTGGCATAGATTACCCGCGTATAGAAATACACCGGCCGCTCCGCCGTCTCTGCAATCAGAAGAAGCTGGTATTCAATTCCGCTTTCAAGAAGCTGGGAAAAGCTCAGTGATACCCTGATGCTGTCCGTGCTCTCCTTCTGAAGATCCACCGAACCGCCGTCTAAAAACTGGCTTCCGTCCAGCGATCGAAGCTCATACTGCAGCGAATGGATACTGTTCTCATAGCGGTCGATTAAAACATCGATCCCGCGGTCCTCCGACAGCGGCACGATCAGGTCGCGCATTTTCCGTTCGTCCATATGCTGCACATAGCCGTGCAGCTCTGCTTCATACAGTCCGTTGAGACAGGACAGCCGGATCATCGGGAGGCTGGCCGGCTTCATTCCCTCGTAGCGCGCCTCACGCTGGGTCTTTGTGATAATCGCAACAGCAAGCGTCCCGCCTAAAATAGCCAGGAAAACAAGCACAAGCACAAGGTATTTGCGGTATTTCTTTTTGCGTTTTTTCGGTTTCAATCAAAGACCCTTAAAACAGGAAAAGCCCCATCACAGATCCGATGGGGCTTTTACCATACCATTTAATTATACGAGCTCAAGTAAAACTTCCATCGCCGCATCGCCTTTGCGCTGTCCGATCTTCACGATCCTCGTATAACCGCCGTTGCGGTTTGCATACTTCGGAGCGATCTCTTCGAAGAGCTTCTTCGGCATATCAACTTCTTTGGTCAGCTTTTTTCTGCCCTTGTTCTCAGCGGGAACATCTGTTACGCCGTAGAGAACCTTCAGCATCTGGCGTCTTGCATGAAGACGGGATGCATGATCCTTTTTGATTGTCTTTTCGACTGTGTCATAAACGGTAACGCGCTTGCCGTCAACGACTTCCTTGACGCGCTTTCCGTCTTTATCTTTTCTGGCGACCTTCGCCTGAACGGTTACTGTATCGTAATTATCTCTTTCTCTTACCGCGAGCGCGATCAGACCTTCCGCGATCCGGCGAACTTCCTTCGCCTTCGCTTCGGTGGTCACGATTTTGCCGTGCTGAAGAAGCGCAGTAACCTGGTTGCGAAGCAGCGCCTTTCTCTGATTGGACGTCCTGCCAAGCTTTCTGTAACCTGCCATTTCCTGTTTCCTCCGTTACTCCTCACCGGACTTCAAAGATAAGCCCAGCTCTCTTAATTTCGCAAGCACCTCGTCCAGGGATTTCCTTCCGAGGTTTCTGACCTTCATCATCTCATCCGAAGTCTTGTTGCAAAGTTCTTCGACGGTATTGATGCCGGCTCTTCTTAAGCAGTTATAAGACCGAACGGAAAGCTCTAATTCGTCAATGTTCATTTCCATGACTTTGTGGCTTTCATCAGCCTCCTTCTCCACCATGATCTCGGCATGCTTCGCATTCTCCGAGAGATCGATGAAGAGGCTCAGATGTTCGCTCATCACCTTTGCTGCGAGACTGACCGCCTCATCCGGCGCCAGGGTGCCGTTCGTGTAAACATCGAGCGTCAGCTTGTCATAGTCCGTGATCTGTCCGACACGGGTATTCTCGACGTTCATGTTCACGCGCTTGATGGGGGTGTAAATCGCATCAACCGGAATCACGCCGATGGAGAGATCCTCAGCTCTCTTCCTGTCCGCGCCGACATAGCCGCGGCCCTTCGTAATCGTGAGTTCCATGTTCAGCTTGCAGTCCACGCCGCCCGAAAGCGTCGCGATGACCTGATCCGGATTCATAATCTCGATATCCGAGTCGTGCTGAATGTCACGCGCTGTCACTACACCTTCACCCTGATATTCGATATAGGCGATCTTCTCTTCGTTGGTGCTGCTGCTGTTCTTGATTGCCAGCGATTTCAGGTTCATGATGATCTCGGTCACATCCTCCTTGACACCGGGGATGGACGAGAATTCATGCAGGACACCTTCAATCTTCACCTGGCTGATCGCAGCGCCCGGAAGGGATGAGAGCATGATTCTTCTTAAGGAGTTTCCGAGCGTCAGTCCATAGCCGCGCTCCAGAGGCTCGACGATGAACTTGCCGTAGCTGTTGTCTTCTGAAATCTCTGCAATCTCAATATTCGGTTTCTCGAAATCAAACATGATTCGCCCTCCTTCTTCTGATGTGGGCAACAATAGTAATCCGACTTATCCCGACACTTATTACTTAGAATACAATTCTACGATCAGCATCTCATTGACAGGAACGTCGATCTCGCTCCGCTGCGGGAATGCGAGGACTTCGCCCTTGAGGTTTTCCTGATCCTGAGTGAGCCATGCCGGTACCAGACGGCTGCCGGTCGTTTCAAGTACATCCTTGTAACGCTGCGCGTCTTTTGCGGATTCCTTGACTTCGATGACATCGCCGACGCTTACGAGGTAAGAAGGAATGTTCACAATCTTACCGTTGACGGTAATATGTCTGTGGTCAACGATCTGTCTGGCTTCCATACGGGTTCTTGCGAATCCGAGACGGAAAATCACATTGTCGAGGCGGCGCTCCAGGGTGATCATGAGGTTGTCACCGGTCTGTCCTTTCATGCGCTCTGCCTTGTTATAATAATTTCTGAACGGTTTTTCTAACACACCGTAGATGAACTTCGCTTTCTGCTTCTCACGGAGCTGCAGCGCGTACTGGCTCATCTTTCTGTTGGCTCTTTTCGACTGTCTGTTGGATTTCTTATCAATTCCAAGAAAAACGGGATCCAAATCAAGAGATCTGCATCTTTTCAGCACAGGCGTTCTATCTACTGCCATCTTTAATACCTCCTAAAGTTATACTCTTCTGCGCTTCGGCGGACGGCATCCGTTGTGAGGAACGGGTGTCACGTCACGAATACTGGTCACTTCAAGTCCACTCGCTGCAAGCGCACGAATCGCTGCTTCACGTCCCGAGCCGGGTCCCTTGACGAATACGTCAACGTACTTCAGCCCATGTATTAAAGCTGCCTTAACAGCGGTTTCCGCTGCCATCTGTGCTGCATAAGGAGTAGATTTTCTTGAACCTCTGAAGCCCAGGCCGCCGGCACTTGCCCAGGAAATCGCGTTGCCCTGAGCGTCGGTCAATGTAACAATCGTGTTATTGAAAGATGCCTGAATATGCGCCTGTCCGCGTTCAACGTTTTTCTTGACACGTTTTTTTGTCACTCTTTTGGTGGACACTTTTTTTGCCATTTTAAAACTAACCTCCCTTATGGGTTCTTCCTTACTTGGTCTGCAGGGCCTATGCCTGCCTTACAAAGACTATGCAAGTCTCATGATACTGATCGGCGCCGCCTTGCTCCGCTGCTTCGCAGCTCCCGCAAGGACGTTATTCGCAGCTTTCGAAATTCTTCGAATTTCTCCGCTGCTCATATCGTACGTTCGCCAAATCTGCAAAAACTCAAATAAATTTGATTTTTGCCGCTTTGGCTCACTGTCGGCGTTACTTCTTCTTGTTCGCTACAGTCTTCTTGGGACCCTTGCGGGTTCTCGCATTGTTTTTGGTATTCTGGCCACGGACCGGAAGTCCTTTTCTGTGGCGAATTCCTCTGTAGCAGCCGACTTCCTGAAGTCTCTTGATGTTCATGGCAACTTCACGACGAAGATCGCCTTCCACCAGGAGCTCAGTTTCATCGATAACGCGTGCGATCGCGGCGACTTCTTCGTCTGTCAGGTCCTTGACGCGGGTGTCGGGATTGACATTCGCTTTCTCAAGGATCTTGCCGGATGTGGTGCGGCCGATGCCGTACACATACGTGAGTCCGATCTCGATGCGCTTATCTCTCGGTAAATCTACACCTGAAATACGAGCCATGTGTGCTAAAAACCTCCTTATAGTTTTGTTTCGGGGTCAATGCCCGTAAATGTGGGGCATCTCAGCCCTGTCTCTGCTTGTGCTTCGGGTTTTCGCAGATGATGCGGATAACACCCTTCCTCTTAATCACCTTGCACTTGTCGCAGATGGGCTTTACAGAAGATCTTACCTTCATGTTGTTCTCCTTTCTGCCTTTTGTTTCTGCGGCTTTCTGCGCTTTTCTGCGCTTCCTTCAGCCCTTTTCTTTCTTGTGGGATAAAAAGAAAACGGTCTGCGAAAGGGCATAGTACGCTCTTGTCGCGAACCGTTATAATATACCACAACCCGTGTGGGAAGTCAAGTATTATTTTAATAAATTACTTGTCTCTCCAGATAATGCGGCCTTTTGTGAGGTCGTAGGGAGAAAGCTCCAGCGTCACGCGGTCACCGGGCAGGATGCGGATGTAGTTCATCCGAAGCTTTCCGGAAATCGTCGCAAGGACGCGGTGGCCGTTTTCAAGCACCACATTGAACATGGCATTCGGCAGTTTCTCCGTCACAGTTCCTTCAATCTCAATAACGTCAGCTTTCGACATTCGATCCTCCTAAAAATGATTTAATAACCCGTCGGATATCTTCGTCTCTTACGGTTTCACCTTTTCCGAAGAGCTCTGTAAGTTCGGTATCCGGCCCGATCTGAAAATGTTTGGTCTTCTTCTTTTTCGGTGCAGAAAGCGGTTTGAGTCTCCCGTCTGAAAGAAGGCCGTAACCGTCTTCTTTCCCGATGATGACATAAAGCCTGTCCTTGTCATGGCCCGCAAGGGATCTTGCAAGCCTTCCCGGTCTGTACTCAGGCATATCAGACCTCCCTGCCGTCCCGGTACAGTGTCAGGATTTCCGGGTCGCCTTCCGTGATCACGATCGTATTCTCGTAATGCGCGGATTTTTTGCCGTCCTGCGTGACACATTTCCAGCCGTCGATTTCGACTTCCCAGGTACCGGCGTTGATCATCGGCTCGACACAAAGCGTCATGCCGGGACGAAGGCGGATGCCCCTCCCCATGCCGCGGTCCCTGAAATTCGGCACCTGCGGATCCTCATGGAGGACCGTTCCGATGCCGTGTCCCACCATGTCGCGCACCACACCGAAACCAAAGGATTCGGCGTATGCCTGAACCGCTGCCGAAATATCGTGCAGGTGGTTTCCGGCGCGGGCGAATTTAATGCCCTCGAAAAAGCTCTGCTTCGTCACGTCGATGAGCTTCTGGTCCCCCGGGGAGATCTCCCCGACGCCCCAGGTCCGCGCGGCGTCCGAATGGTAGCCCTTGTAGATCAGGCCCATATCCACGCTGATGATGTCGCCCTCTTTCAGACGTACATCTGCGCTCGGGAAGCCGTGGACCACCTGGTCGTTGACGGAAGTGCAGATCGTATAGGGGAAGCCGTACAGATGCAGGAAGTTCGGTTTGCAGCCGAAATCCTTCGTGATCATGTGATAGGCTTTCTTGTCCAGTTCCAGCGTCGTAATGCCGGGTTCAATCATTTTCCGGATCTCATCATGAACAATCGCAAGCAGTCTGCAGGATTCCCGCATCAGCTCGATCTCATGTTCCGATTTAATCGTTACGGACATTACTCTGCCTCCAGGATTTCGATGATCTCGGCAAAAACTTCTTCAAGAGCCTTCGTGCCGTCGACGTTTTTCAGGATGCCTTCGTTTTCGTAGTACTCAATCAGCGGCTGTGTCTGCTCATGGTAGACATCAAGGCGCTTTTTGACGGTTTCGGGCTGGTCGTCGTCACGGATGATGAGTTCCGCGCCGCAGACGTCACAGATGCCTTCCTTCTTCGGAGCAGCGTTCACGATGTGATAAGTCGCACCGCACTTCGGGCAGGCACGCCGGCCGCTCATACGGCGGATGATGTTTTCATCCGGAACGTCGATGTTGAGCGCAAAATCCAGCGCGTCCTGAAGGTTCTTCAGGGCTTCCGTCAGGCATTCCGCCTGCGGAATCGTCCGCGGGAAACCATCGAGCACATAGCCGTTTTTGCAGTCTTCCTGCTGGATCCGGTCCACAACAAGGCCTGTGGTCAGTTCATCCGGAACCAGGAGTCCCTGATCCATGTAGACTTTGGCCTTCAGGCCGAGTTCCGTTCCGGCCTTCAGGTTGGCTCGGAAAATATCTCCGGTGGAGATGTGGGGGATTTCATATTTCGCGGCGATTTTCTTCGCCTGGGTGCCTTTTCCGGCGCCGGGGCCGCCGAGCATCACAATCTTCATACTGAACCTCCTGTTTTTATACGCATGAGAGGCCATTCAGAGTATCCGTACTCCGAATGGCCTGTCTGTATCCGGTCAGAAAATACTGTCGTACTCTCTTTCCACCATTTTCCCTTCGATCTGCGAGAGGGTTTCCAGGATAACACCGACGATAATGATCAGGGATGTTCCGAGGAAACTGATTCTTCCGATATTGAAGACACCTGCAACAATAATCGGGATCAGCGCAACGATCGACAGTCCGCAGGCACCGATGAAAACGATCTTGTTCAGAACCGAATTCAGGTAATCGCTTGTCGGTCTGCCCGGACGGATGCCGGGGATAAAGCCGCCCTGTTTCTTCATTCTGTCCGCAACTTCAATCGGGTTGAAAGTAATCGACGTATAGAAATACGCAAAAATGAAGATCAGTGCGATGTAGAACAGGACGCCGAAGCTGTAGTACCAGCCGACGTTCTTGTTGAACCAGTAGCTCGAGCTCAGGAACATGATGATCTTGCCCCAGACCGTATTGTAGTTGATCTGTCCGACAAACTGTGTGATCATCGCCGGGATCGACATCAGGGACGATGCGAAGATAACCGGGATAACGGACGAAGTGAGCACCTTTAAGGGGATGCTTGAAGACTGTCCGCCGAGTGTTCTTCTGCCCTGGATCTTGCCCGCATACTGTACCGGAATCTTTCTCTGAGCGCCGTTCAGCCAGACAACGAATGCGACAATCGCAAGGATTGCAGCCGCGGTAATCGTGCACAGCACGATCGAAGCCGCGATACTTCTTCCGCTGGTGACAAAATTGAACAGAACGCCGAGTTCCTCCGGGATGCCGGAAAGGATGTTGATAACAAGGACTATGGAAATACCGTTGCCGATACCCTTCTCCGTGATCCGCTCGCCGATCCACATCAGGAACGCAGAGCCGGCTGTCAGGGTGATGACACAGACGATGATGTAGAATGCATTCTTCGTCGTGAACAGGCCCTGGTTGCCGAAGCCGATTGCCATCGCGATGGACTCAATGAGTGCAAGGCCGACCGTAAGATAACGGGTGTATTCCACGATTTTCTTGCGGCCTTCGTTGCCGTCACGCTGAAGCTCCTCAAGCTTCGGGATCGCGATTGTCAAGAGTTCCATGATAATGGAAGATGTAATGTACGGGGTAATGGAAAGCGCCAGGATCGAGAAACTTTCCATCGAGCTTCCTGTGAAGGAATTGAAGATATTGAAGGCGTCTCCCTGAAGCTTCGACATGATCTCCTTGACGACGCTCGGGTTGGTTCCGGGAACTGGAATCTGCGAGCCGACGCGGACCACGACGACCATCAGAAGGGTAAAGAGCACTCTCTTCCGGATATCTGCAATTCTCCAGGCCGTTTTGAGTGTTTTTAACATCAGATCACCTCTGCACTTCCGCCAGCAGCTTCAATCTTTGCCTTGGCGCCTTCCGAGAACGCATTTGCCTTCACGGTCAGCTTCTTACTGAGCTCTCCATTTCCTAAAATTTTCACGCCGTCAAGCGTCTTTTTGATGATGCCTGCATCCAGGAGGGCTTCAATGTCCACAACTGCGCCGTCTTCAAAACGATCCAGCGCCGAAAGGTTGACGCTGACAATCTCCTTCGAATTGCGGTTCTTGAAGCCGCGCTTCGGAAGACGTCTGTATAAAGGCATCTGACCGCCTTCAAAACCGGGTCTCGGAGCGCCGGAACGCGCTTTCTGTCCCTTGTGTCCCTTGCCTGCAGTCTTGCCGTTTCCTGAACCGTGACCGCGTCCGCGTCTGAAGTTATCATTGTGCACGCTGCCAGCAGCCGGAGTCAAATTAGATAAATTCATACCACTGTACCTCCGAATCAATTCTCTTCTACCTTCACCAGGTGGTTTACCCGGAAGATCATGCCGCGGGTTGCGCCATTATCCGGAAGAACAACCGTCTGATGCAGTTTGTGAAGTCCTAAAGCTTCCACAGTCGCGCGCTGCTTCGGAACCGCACCGATCGGAGACTTCACCAAAGTGATCTTTAAAGTCTTTTCGTTTTCCATGAAATTCCTCCTTCCGGTTACAGCTCAGCCACGGCCTTGCCGCGGTTTGCAGCTACCTGCTCCGGCGTCTTGAGGGCCTTCAGGCCTTCGATCGTTGCCAGAACGACGTTCTGCTTGTTGTTGGAACCCAGAGACTTGGTACGGATATTCTGGAGGCCTGCAAGTTCACAGACGGAACGCGCGGGGCCGCCGGCGATGATACCGGTACCTTCTTTACTGCGCTTCATCAGAACTTCAGCGCTGCCGTACTTGCCGGTATAGTCGTGGGGGATACTCTTGTTTTCATCAAGCGGAACAGTGATCATGTGCTTTTCAGCATCCTGTTTCGCCTTCCGGATCGCTTCCGGAACTTCTGCAGCCTTGCCGGTGCCGACACCGACGTGGCCGTTCTTGTCGCCGACAACTACAAGCGCGGAGAAACGCATGTTGCGTCCGCCCTTAACGACTTTGGTGACGCGCCTGATGGCTACGACATTGTCCAAGAGTTCGGACTTGTTCGCTTCGATGTTTTCACGATTATCACGAGCCATTCAATCATTCCTCCTTCTTAGAATTTCAGGCCAGCCTCGCGGGCTGCGTCTGCAAGCGCCTGGATCTTGCCGTGGTAAATGAATCCGCCGCGGTCAAAGACGACTTCGGTAATTCCCATATCAAGGGCTTTCTTGCCGATGTAGGATCCGAGATATTCTGCTGCTGCGACGTCATTGGTCTTCTCAAGCTCTGCCTTGACATCCTTCTGAAGAGTGGATGCCGAAAGAAGCGTTCTCTGAGCGGTGTCGTCAATCAGCTGGACATACATATGGTTGTTGCTTCTGAAGACTGCCATACGCGGACGCTCCGCAGTACCGGAAAGATACCGGCGAAGTCTTCTGTGCTTTTCTTCACGAACCGCTTTTCTATCGACTTTGCTAATCATATCTTCATCCTCTCCTTATTATTTCTTACCGGCCTTGCCAGCTTTACGCCTGACGTGCTCATCCGCATACTTGATGCCCTTGCCCTTGTAGGGTTCCGGAGCTCTCTTGCTTCTGATCTCAGCTGCGTACTGGCCAACCTTTTCCTTGTCAATTCCCGAGACCGTGATCTTGTTCTGGCCGTCCAGCGTCGATTCAACGCCTTCGGGATCGATCATCTCGATCGGATGAGAATAACCTAAGAAGAGGGTCAGCGTCTTGCCGGACTTCTGTGCTCTGTAGCCGACGCCGTTGATCTCGAGGTTCTTCTTGAAGCCGTCGGTAACGCCGACAACCATGTTGTGAAGAAGGGTTCTCGTCAGACCGTGCAGGGATTTCATCCGCTTCAGGTCGTTGGGGCGGCTGACTGTAAGCACTGCGCCGTCAAGCTTGATTTCCATCTCGGACGGAAGGACTCTCTCGAGCGTTCCCTTCGGTCCCTTTACAGTCACTTTATTATTTTCTGCAATATCAACCGTAACACCGGCCGGTACCGCGATTGGCATTTTTCCTATACGTGACATGCCCGTACCTCCATATTAAAATATACTTTATTAAGCACGGAATGCTTCGTACTTCGTACTCCTGCATTCCTGAAACCATTCGCATTCCATCCTACCGGATTACATGCTCATGGTTTCTGCCTTGTCTGATGTTCAAAGCAGCCGAACTGTAAACAGTTCGTTGCTTTTCCATCGACAAGAGCTTACTTTTCCACATTACCACACGTAGCACAGAACTTCGCCGCCGACGTGCTGTTTTCTTGCTTCCTTATCGGTCATCACACCGAGGTTGGTGGAGACGATCGCGATGCCGAGTCCGCCGAGAACCTTCGGCATTTCCTCGGAACCTGCGTAAACGCGAAGACCGGGCTTCGAGATTCTCTTCAGTCCCGAGATAATCTTCTCGTTCTTGTCTCTGCCGTACTTTAAGGTGATGCGGATTGTCTGGAAAGCGCCTTCGTCGAGAACGTCATACTTTACAATATAACCTTCCTGCTGAAGGATCTGTGCGATCGCAACCTTCATCTTGCTGGCCGGTACGTCCACAGTATCATGTTTCGCTGTATTTGCATTACGGATTCTTGTCAGCATATCCGCAATCGGATCACTCATTCCCATTTGTTACCTCCTTACCAGCTTGCTTTCTTGACGCCCGGAATTTCGCCCTTGTAAGCGAGTTCGCGGAAACAGATTCTGCAGATGCCGTACTTTCTGAGATACGCATGCGGACGACCGCAGATTCTGCAGCGGCTGTATTCCTGGGTGGAAAACTTTGCCTTACGAGACTGTCTGATCTTCTTTGAAGTCTTTGCCATGATATCCTCCTAAATTAGTTGCCGCTCTTCTCAAAGGGCATGTTGAACAGGGTCAGAAGCTCGCGGGCTTCTTCGTCGGTCTTCGCGGTGGTTACGAAAATAATATCCATACCACGTGTCTTATCGATCTTGTCGTACTCGATTTCGGGGAAGATCAGCTGTTCTCTGATACCAAGCGCGTAGTTGCCTCTGCCGTCAAAAGCATTGGCGTTGACTCCTCTGAAGTCACGGACACGGGGAAGCGCCAGGCTGATGAGACGGTCGACAAACTCGTACATCTTCTGGCCGCGGAGCGTGACCTTGCATCCGATCGGCATGCCTTCACGAAGCTTGAAGTTCGCGACAGATTTGCGGGCCTTTGTGATAACGGCCTTCTGTCCGGTGATCTTCTCCATGTCGCCGACTGCGGAATCGAGAACCTTTGCGTTCTCCTTCGCTTCGCCGACGCCCATGTTGACGACGACCTTGGCAAGCTTCGGAACTTCCATGATATTCTTATATCCGAACTTCTTGATCATTGCAGGAACGATCTCATCCCTGTATGTATCATATAATCTGCTGCTCATAAAACGCACTCCCTCCTGACTTAAGCAATCACTTCGCCGGTGGCCTTGTTGATGCGGACCTTCTTGCCGTTTCTCGTGTCAAAGCCGACGCGAACGCCCTTGCCGTTCACGCAGTACATGACGTTGGAGATGTGGATCGGAGCTTCCTTCTCAATGATGCCGCCCTGCGGATTTGCCTGACTCGGTTTAGCGTGCTTTGTGACCATGTTGACACCTTCAACGATGACGGTGTTGTCCTTTGTATTAACTGCTAATACCTTGCCTTCTTTATCTTTTTCACTGCCGGCGATGACGATGACGTTGTCGCCTTTCTTAATCTTACTTGCCATGATCTTCTGCCTCCTTACAGTACTTCCGGAGCGAGGGAGACGATCTTCATGAAGGACTTATCACGAAGCTCTCTTGCGACCGGCCCAAAAATACGGGTTCCTCTGGGTGTCAGATCATCCTTGATGATGACTGCAGCGTTTTCGTCAAAACGGATCGAAGAACCGTCTTTTCTCTTCACGCCGCGCACGGTGCGGACGACGACTGCCTTCACGACGTCACCCTTCTTGACCATACCGCCCGGGGTGGCATCCTTCACGGTTGCGACAATGATATCACCGATAGCTGCATATTTTCTTACAGATCCGCCCATAACACGAATGCAAAGGAGCTCCTTGGCGCCCGTGTTGTCGGCGACCTTTAATCTGCTTTCCTGCTGAATCATAATTCATTTGCTCCTTTCAGATTACTTCGCACGCTCGATGACTTCGACAAGGCGCCATCTCTTGGTCTTACTGAGCGGTCTTGTTTCCATCACGCGGACGGTATCGCCGATGTTGCAGGTATTCTCATCGTCCTGCGCATAGAGCTTGTAGGTTTTCTTCACGATTTTCCCGATCAGAGGATGCTTCACGTTGTCCTGAACAGCTACAACGATGGTCTTATCCATTTTATTGCTGATCACTTTACCCGTACGGGTTTTTCTTAAATTTCTATCCACGATTCACGTCCTCCTGTTACTTCGCCTTTTCAGTAATGATCGTCTGAATCCGGGCAATGTTCTTTCTGACGTCATTGATTCTGCTGGTGTTCTGAAGCTGATTCGTCGCATTCTGGAATCTCAGGTTGAAAAGTTCCTTCTTGGCGTCGACGAGTTCTGCCTGAAGTTCTTCCACAGATTTCGTTCTCAAATTATCCACATATGTCTTAGTCTTCATTCGTGTCACCGCCTTCTAATTCCGCGCGGGAAGCGATTCTGCACTTGACGGGCAGCTTGTACATAGCCAGTCTCAGAGCTTCCTTGGCTGTCTCTTCCGGAACACCCGCGATCTCAAAGAGCACACGGCCCGGCTTCACAACTGCAACCCAGTATTCCACGGTTCCTTTACCGGAGCCCATACGGGTTTCAGCGGGCTTGCTGGTAATCGGCTTATCCGGGAAGATCTTAATCCAGACCTGACCGCCACGCCGCACATAACGGGTGATTGCGATACGGGCTGCTTCAATCTGATTGGACTTGATCCAGGCAGGTTCCTGCGCTACAAGACCATATTCACCATAAGTAATCGTATTTCCTCTGAGCGCCTTGCCCGCCATGGTTCCGCGGAACTGTTTACGACGCTTAACTCTCTTCGGCATTAACATGATTATTTAACGCTCCCTTCCTTCGTATTCTTGGTCGGAAGGATTTCACCCTTGTAGATCCATACCTTTACGCCGACCTTACCGTATGTGGTATCTGCTTCAGCGAAACCGTAATCGATATCGGCACGAAGTGTCTGAAGCGGAATCGTTCCTTCGCTGTAGAACTCGGTACGGGCAATATCCGCGCCGCCAAGACGTCCGCCGCAGCTTGCCTTGATTCCGAGTGCGCCGGCCTTCATGGTCCGCTGCATCGTGGACTTCATGGCACGACGGAAGGAAATACGGTTCTCAAGCTGCTGTGCGATGTTCTCAGCAACAAGCTGCGCATCCCGTTCGGGGCGCTTGATCTCTTTGATGTCAACAAAGAGTTTCTTCTTGGTGAGCTTCGCGATCTCATTTTTCAGCTTTTCGATCTCAGCGCCGCCTCTGCCGATGACAACACCGGGCTTCGCGGTGTGAATGATCACGCGGACGCGGTCCGTGGAACGCTCGATCTCAACTTTGCTGATGCCAGCAGCGTATAATTTCTTTTTGACAAAGGTTCTGATCTTGTGGTCTTCCACAAGGTTGTCAGCAAAATCCTTTTCGGCATACCATCTGGAGTCCCAGTCCTTGATGATGCCGACTCTCATTCCATGAGGATTAACTTTCTGTCCCATATCTTCCTCCTTATCTCTCGTCCAGGACGACCGTAATGTGACTTGTACGCTTTAAAATGCGGTATGCGCGGCCCTGCGCTCTCGGATGGATTCTCTTGAGTGTGGGTCCCTGGTTCGCGTAGCATTCCGCAACGTAGAGGTTGTCGGGATTCAGTCCGTTGTTGTTCTGGGCATTGGCTGCCGCAGACTCGAGAAGCTTCTTAATCAGCGCCGAAGCATATCTCGGATTGTAGGTTACGATCGCCAGCGCTTCCTGGTAGCCCTTGCCACGGATCGCGTCGAGAACGAAGCATGCCTTCTCGGCGGAAACACGTGCGTAGGACAGCTTGGCGGACGGCCGTGTGTCTTTTACTGCGTTTCTTTCTCTCTTAATCTGGCTTCTGTGTCCTTTTGCCATGATTATCTGCCTCCTTAGAATATTAGATATTTCACACCCCGGACCGCTGTCACGGTGTCACGCCTGGCACCTTGCAGCTTTACCATTGTTCCGTGTGTGTCGCGCTGTAAACAAATTACAGCAACGCGCCGTGACTTTCGCCGCCGGAAAGGAGTGTGTCACTGCACATCGGTGGTTGAATGCGTCACGGTGTTTTATTACAAATAGTGATATATGGAGCGTTTCGCACTGCGTGCTTCCACGCTCCCCCTACATTCCGCACTCTCGTGGAGATAAATCTCCACTTCGTGCTCCATGCAGGGCGGGTCAGTAAGCCATACTCAACGGTAAGCGAGCTTACCGTTTGAGATGGCTTTTGACCCTGATATCACATATCAGCCCTTCTTATCGTCCTTGCCGTGGCCTCTGTAGGTACGGGTCTGAACGAACTCGCCGAGCTTGTGGCCGACCATATCCTCAGTAACATATACCGGAA
Organism: Lachnospiraceae bacterium; assembly: GCA_017543275.1. GTDB lineage: Bacteria > Bacillota > Clostridia > Lachnospirales > Lachnospiraceae > UBA1267. The sequence continues at coordinate 43,328 of JAFYGJ010000089.1, forward strand.
TATGCTTTCTGCCGTCATGAACTGCGAAGGTGTGTCCGACGAAGCTCGGGAAGATGGTCGAACGGCGGGACCAGGTCTTGATCACGCTCTTCTGTCCTGAAGCGTTCAGGGCGTCAACCTTCTTGAGTAAGCTCTCGTCTGCGAAAGGTCCTTTCTTTAATGAACGAGCCATGTGAATTCCTCCTTATCGATTACTTAAGCGCTCTTCCGTTCTTGCGACGGATGATCAGCTTGTTGGAAGACTTGTTTTTCTTACGAGTCTTCAGACCGAGGGCCGGCTTGCCCCAAGGAGTGCTCGGGCCCGGACGTCCGATCGGCGCGCGTCCTTCACCGCCGCCGTGCGGATGGTCGTTCGGGTTCATGACGGAACCGCGGACAGTGGGACGGATGCCCATGTGACGCTTGCGTCCTGCTTTACCGATATTCACAAGGTTGTGATCACCGTTGCCGACGATACCCATCGTCGCGCGGCAGTTGATCGGAACCATTCTCATTTCGCCTGAGGGAAGACGAAGGGTTGCATACTTGCCTTCCTTGGCCATCAGCTGCGCCGAAACGCCTGCTGAACGAACCATCTGAGCGCCTGCGCCCGGATACAGCTCAATGTTGTGGATCTGAGCGCCGATTGGGATCAGCTGAAGCGGCAGGCAGTTGCCGACGCGCGCTTCCGCGTTCTCTCCGCTCATGACGGTCATACCGACTGTCAGGCCTTCCGGAGCCAGGATATAGGACTTCACACCGTCTTTGTATACGATCAGGGCAATGTTTGCGGTCCGGTTCGGATCGTACTCAATGCTCTTTACGGTTGCTTCGATGTCGTCTTTATTCCGCTTGAAATCGATGATTCTGTATTTTCTTCTCTCGCCGCCGCCCTGATGACGAACCGTGATCTTGCCCTGATTGTTGCGGCCTGCATTCTTCTTGACCGCGGTCACAAGGGACTTCTCGGGAGTGGTCTTGGTGATCTCCTTGAAGTCGGAACCGGACATCTGGCGTCTCGAGGGAGTATAGGGATTATACTTCTTGATACCCATGAGTTTTGGATCTCCTTATCGTTTATTATCGTGCTTTTCCTGCACATAGTCGAGCTCGGGGATTCAGCGGACCGGCCGCTCCGTTTCCTGCGGAAACTCCCGCGTCCGAATGATTCGCAGCTTCCGGGCTCCGCCCTTTCGCTGCTCATCATTTACATTCGCCAAATCCCAACAGACCCGCGTAAACGCGGTCTGTTATGCTTTGGCTCAAAGTCCGCTGAAGATTTCGATTTCCTTCGAATCCTCTGTCAGCTGGACGACGGCTTTCTTAGTCTTCTGAGACTTGCCGACGATCAGTCCGCGGCGTCTCTTCTTGCCGTCCTGGTTCATGGTATTGACCTTTGCGACCTTGGTGCCGGGGAACATCTTTTCCACCGCTTCCTTGATCATGGTCTTGTTGGCATCCGGGTGAACAAGGAAGGTGTACTTCTTGTCAGCCATGCCGTCCATGGACTTTTCGGTAACAACCGGTCTCAGGATCACATCATAATACTGTACGTTAGCCATTATGCGTATACCTCCTCAATCGTTTTTACCGCTGCCTTGGTGACGACGAACGAATCATACTTCAGAATGTCATAGACATTGATCGTGTTCGGATAAGCTGTCTTGACTCCTTCCACGTTGCGGGCGGAAAGGACTGCGTTCTTGTTGTCTTCTTCGACAACGAGGAGCGCTTCGTCAATTTTCAGGTTCTTCAGCACTTCCACGAATTTCTTCGTCTTCACTTCGGAAAGATCAAGATTTTCCAGAACGAAAATCCGGTCTTCGGCTGCTCTTTCGGTAAGAGCGCCTTTAAGCGCCGCCTGCTTTTCCTTGCGGTTCATCTTGAAGCTGTAATCTCTCGGAACCGGTGCGAACACAACGCCGCCGCCTGTCCACTGCGGAGATCTCGTCGAACCCTGACGCGCATGGCCGGTACCCTTCTGTCTCCAGGGCTTTCTGCCGCCCCCGGAAACTTCGCCGCGGGTCTTCGCCTTCTGCGTGCCCTGACGCTTTGCAGCGAGCTGGTTCACAACTGCCATCTTGATCAGGTGTTCATTTACCGGTGCCGCAAAGATCGAATCGGATACTTCGATGCTGCCGGTCTTGTTGCCCTGCATATCATATACAGATAATGTTGCCACTGTCATTCCTCCTTTCCTGCCCGTTACTTCGAGCTCTTCACCGCTTCACGAACGGTAATGAGAGACTTCTTCGCGCCGGGTACGGAGCCCTTGACCAGAATCAGGTTGTTTTCCTTGTCAACACGGACAACCTGGAGGTTCTGGATGGTGACCTTGACGGATCCCATATGACCGGGCATTCCTTTGCCTTTACGGACATGGCTCGGGGTTGCGCTGGAGCCGTTGGAGCCCTGGTGACGGTGGAACTTGCTGCCATGCGCCATGGGGCCTCTGTGCTGGCCGTAACGCTTGATCGCGCCCTGGAAGCCCTTGCCCTTTGAAATCGCGGTTGCGTCTACGAGATCGCCTTCCGCAAAAACGTCAGCCGTGATCTCGTCCTTGACGGAATAATCCGCAGCATTCTCCAGACGGAACTCTCTGATGTATCTCTTGTAAGAGACGCCTGCCTTGTCGAACTGGCCCTTTTTGGGCTTGTTGACAAGCTTCTGCCTGATGTCGGCAAATCCGACGACGACTGCCTGATAACCGTCGTTCTCTTCGGTCTTGACCTGCAGCACGCTGCACGGACCGGCCTGAAGAACGGTAACGGGGATCAGATTGCCGATTTCGTCAAAAACCTGAGTCATGCCGACTTTTGTTGCCAAAATCGCTTTCTTCATTTTCTACCTCCTGTGAATCTACAGCGGAATGGAGCGGCCGCTCCATTCATCCTAGAACAGAAGACACACTGATGTATATCAACTATTACAGGATTTTTGAGTTTGATGATGAAAGGTATTGTGATATACGGGTCTCCCGAATTATCCATAAAATAATGCAAGCATTATTTTATGAAAATCCGTGATCCCTATATCACTCACTTCATGGAAATGTTGATACTAACACCCGCCGGCATCTCCAGCTTGGATAAAGCATCAACGACCTTCTGGTTCGGCGCAATCACGTCGATGAGTCTCTTGTGCGTTCTCTGCTCGAACTGTTCGCGGGAATCTTTGTACTTGTGCACCGCTCTCAGAATCGTAACCACTTCCTTCTTGGTGGGAAGCGGAACCGGTCCGGAGACAAGCGCGCCGGTCTTCTTGACCGTGTCGACGATTTTCGCCGCGCTCTGATCCACGAGCTGATGATCATACGCCTTCAGAGTGATCCTCATAATGTTTTTTGCCATAAAAAAGTCGCCTCCTTTTCGCACTTTTTGAAAGTACGACAAGCGGTGACTGTACACATACCCGTGCGTGTCGTGAGTGAACGCACATTTTCTGACTACCCTGCATCGGTAATCTTCAGCTGTACAGTGACTTGTCGCCTGGATTGACCTGACATTCGCTCCGTGTAAAAACCTGATGTTTGCAGCACATCAGCAACCTCACACATCCTCGCTATCATGCCACAGCATCGTACAATATACCACAACTGAAAGAGAAATGCAAGCAGTATTTTAAAAAAGTTTTGAGTTTTGAGAGACGTGAAGACAGGTCCGCTGTTTCACTTCGTTCAGAGTGTAACGGCAGACCTGTCCCCGTGTCTTTAGGATCAGATGCTTACTTCGATTCGCTCTTCTGCTCCTCTTCCGGATGCTCGATCTGGACAACCGCGGACTTCTGCATCGGGATACGGCAGTTCTTGTTGTTGCCGAACTCGACGATCACGGTGTCATCCGTGATGTCGATAATCCTGCCGTAGAAGCCGGAGCTTGTCAGCACCAGATCGCCTTCCTTCATGGAAGCGAGCATCGCCTTCTGTTCCTTCTCCTGCTTCTTCTGCGGACGGATCGCGATGAAGTACATGGCGGCAAAGAACACCACCATGACACCGACGTACATGATAATGGTCTTGGGACCCATTGTCGTACCCTCTTCGCCTGTCGCAGTCGTCATACAGCCGGACATCAGAAACGAACCGGTCAGTGCCGCAAAAAGCATCAGTTTCTTTTTCATATCAATCTCCTTTTCCCCGCGTTATGCGGTGCATTCATATTCCCGCAGTACGCGGTGCGGTTCCAAAAAAGGAACCCATTTACATCCCGCCGTCCCCGGCCAGGCTTTCCAGTGTTTCCTTTTTATATGCTTCCCAGCAGTCCGTATCCAGCGCTTCCCGGATTTCTTCCATCAGATGATTGTAGAAATACAGGTTGTGCAGCACTAAAAGCCGCATGCCGAGCATTTCCTTTGCCTTGAGAAGGTGCCGGATATAGGCTCTCCCGTATCTCCTGCAGGCCGGACAGCCGCAGCCCTCTTCAATCGGGCGCTGATCGCGTTCGTAGCACGCATTCATCAGGTTCAGCCTGCCGTGATGCGTATAGGCGTGTCCGTGGCGGCCGTTTCTTGAAGGATAGACGCAGTCGAAAAAGTCCACGCCGCGGTCCACGGCTTCAATGATATTCGCCGGCGTTCCGACACCCATGAGGTAGGTCGGCTTGTTCTGCGGCAGGTATGGAACCGTCTCGTCGAGGATGTGGTACATTTCCTCGTGCGATTCGCCGACCGCAAGGCCGCCGATCGCGTATCCCGGAAGATCAAGCTCCGAAATCTCCTGCGCATGCCGGATGCGGATATCCTCAATGATTCCGCCCTGGTTGATGCCGAAAAGCATCTGTTCCTTATTGACAGTATCCTCGAGGCTGTTCAGCCGCTCCATTTCCGCTTTGCACCGAAGAAGCCAACGTGTTGTCCTTTCCACCGAAGGCTCAATATAGGAGCGCTCCGCAAGCGCCGGCGGACATTCGTCAAAGGCCATCGCAATCGTGGAGCCGAGGTTGGACTGGATCTGCATTGACTCTTCCGGTCCCATGAAGATCCGCCGTCCGTCGATGTGGGACTGGAACGTAACGCCTTCTTCTTTGATCTTTCGGATGCCGGCGAGGGAAAATACCTGGAAGCCGCCGGAGTCCGTCAAAACGGGCTTTTTCCAGCTCATAAAGGCATGTAGGCCGCCCAGGTCGTGAATCAGCCGGTCACCGGGCCGCACATGCAGGTGGTAGGTGTTTGCCAGCGCCACCTGCGTGCCGAGTCCTTCAAGATCTTCCGTCGAGACCGCGCCCTTGATTGCGCCGACTGTCGCGACATTCATGAAAACCGGCGTCTCGATCGGGCCGTGCACCGTTTCCATATGGGCACGCTTCGCTCTGCCGCAGGTTTTCAGGATTTCATACTTCATGAAAGAACCTTACTTCTTTCCTTTCTTTTTGCCGGCCTTCTCGGGAGCGTCTTCTGCTTTCTCTTTCTTCGGCGCAATCTTCGTCCGGAAAATGTACCAGACAGCGCCTGCGAGGCAGACAGACGAGTAAGCGCCGACCACGATGCCGACCATCAGCGGAAGCGCAAACTCCTTGATGGAGGTAACGCCGAAGACGTAAAGCGCAAGAACCATGACGAAAGTCGTCAGAGAGGTCAGGATCGAACGGCTCAGGGTCTGCGTAATCGACAGATTGACAACAGACTTCAGGTCCGCTTTCTGGCCCATGATCGCCTGATTCTCACGGATACGGTCGAAGATAACGATCGTCGCGTTGATCGAGTAACCGACAAGGGTCAGCATACAGGCGATAAATGTGTTGCCGACGGTCCAGCGGAATACCGCGAAAGCCGCTAACACGACAAACACGTCGTGGATCAGCGCAAGAACCGAGGACGATGCAAAACGCACATCGCGGAAACGGATCCAGATGTAGATCAGCATCGCGACTGCTGCAAGCACGATTGACAGGATCGCAGAACGGGTCATTTCCTTGGAAACGGTCGCCGTAATCGTATCATAGGTGATGCTGGAGGAGTCGATATTGTACTTCTCCTCAAGCATATCGTAGAGCGCCGAGCGCTGTTCCTGCGTCAGGACCTGCGTCTTGATGATAACTTCATTCGAGCCGACAACCGGGGTCATCGACACGTCAGTCGAGCCAATCGCCGCAATGACGTCAGGCTGGACTTCTTCTTCCAGCTGGTCAATGGTGCGGTTCTCATTGAAGACCACATCGGTAGAGGTGCCGCCGACAAAGTCCAGACTGTAGTTCAGCGCATAGGTCTTGATGCTGTGGCCGACCATGAAGCCGACGCCGATCAGGATCACTGCAAGAGATGCGCAGATGAAAATATTCTTTTTGCTGAGGAAGTTCTTCTCCTGTGCAGGCTTTTTCTCGCCGTACCACTTCTTGTCTTTCAGGCCAAGCGCATAGAAGCTCTTTAAGAGCAGTCTCGTCACAACAAGCGCCGTGAACATCGACAGGACAATACCAAGTGCCAGCGTGATCGCGAAACCCTTGATTGTGCCGGTACCGAAGAGATACAGAACGAGCGCTGCAATAAGCGTCGTCACGTTGCCATCAATAATAGCGGAAAGCGCCTTCTTGAAGCCCGACTGAATCGCGGCAGCCGTGGAATTTCCGAGGCCGATTTCCTCACGGATACGGGTGAAGATAATGACGTTCGCATCGACCGCCATACCGATACTCAGGATAATACCTGCAATACCGGGCAGGGTCAGGGTGATCTCCTGGTTGAATGCCGAGAGCAGCACGATAATCAGTCCCGTGTAGAACACCAGGGACAGCGACGCGCAGAAGCCGGGCATCCGGTAGCAGGCAATCATAATCACGACGACCAGTGCAAGACCGATCAGTGCCGCTAAAAGAGAGGTCTGGATCGCTTTTCCGCCGAGGGTTGCGCCGACCACCTGGGAACGAAGTTCTTCAAGCTGCACCGGCAGTGCACCGATACGGATATAGGAAGCAAGCTGCGAAGCCGTTTCATAGGTAAAGTTGCCTTCGATCTGGCAGGTCTTGGTCGTAATCTGGCGTTCGCAGGTCGGTGCGCTGATGACCGAGCCGTCATAGATGATGTACAGCGGATTGCCGGTTCCGGCAAGCTCTCCGGTCGCCCGGGAGAATTTCTCAACGCCGGCATCGGAAAGCGTCAGAAGCACAATATATTTGTTGTCGCTGTCCGCGCCTGCCTGCGCCGCTTCGATATCATTGCCGTCCATAACCAGTGAACCTTCGATATCGTTGGTATCTGTACAGAAGATCAGCGTACCGGGCGTGCCCAGTTCCTGGAGCACCTTGTTGGCGTCCGTCTCACCGGGGATATCGATGGTGACACGGTTCGCGCCTTCCTGATAAACCTGCGCTTCCGTCGAATAGCTGAAAGCACGGTCCTGCATCTTGCGGATCGTATCGTCCATATCCTGCTGGTCCGGAGTCTCCCCGACCGCCTGATAGGTGATGCTGACGCCGCCGCGAAGGTCCAGGCCGAGTTTGATATCCGAAATGCTGCCGTAGTGTTCATAATCGAAGCCCCGGATCGCAGTAAAGAGCACGAATCCGAACAGCAGCGCGAAAATCACCAGCGAGATTGCTCCGCGTCTCTTGGAGTAGAGTTTCATAATTGCTTCCTCTTTTCATTACTTTGATACTGCCCTTTCGGGCCGCCGGAATCCCGGCAGAACGCGCACAACAGGAAAAATAGCCCGCGATGCGCGCTAACCGTAAAAGTATAGCACATCTTGCGGCTCTTCGCAAGATGTGCTATAAAAATTTTTCAAAAGGTCTGACGAGGCCTTATTCTGCCTCTTTTTCTTCCTTCTTCTCCCGCTCTTTCATCTGCGTGAACTGCTTCTTCCACTTTCCGGCCTTGTAGAATACGACCGACAGCACCGCGCCGATGATCCAGGCGATGAGAAGCGAAATCGGCAGGATCTCAAAACGTCCGTGCGGGTATTCGGCGGAACGCGTGAGGTACGCCATGAGGTACGCGAGCGGCACACGGATGACAACTGTCGTAATGACACCGATCCACATCGGTGTGATTGTATCGCCGACGCCGCGCATGACGCCCTGATAGACCTGTGAGAAGCCCATTGCGATATAGCCCACAGCGAGGATCTTCATAAATCGGTTGGAGATCGTCACAAGCTCTTCCGTCTCCGTAAAGATACCCATGAGATGCCGTCCGAAAAGAAGGATGATTCCGACAAGGACAGCTGCAACACCGGTCGTCAGAAGCATGCCCTGTCTTGTGCCCTTCTCAATCCGGTCAAGTTTCCGCGCGCCGAGGTTCTGACCTGCATAGGTGGTCATGGCGGCCGAGAAACTGAAGTTCGGCATCATGGCAAAGCCGTCAATGCGCATCACAATGGCGTTTGCCGCAATGATCATCTCACCAAAGGAATTCGTGAGCCGCTGCACGACAACCATCGCCAGGGAGAAAATGGCCTGCGCAAGTCCGGAAGGAAGTCCGAGGCGGACAATGTCCAGCGAATACTTCCGGCTCAGGCGGACGTATTTCCACTTCAGGTCAAAGAACTTCGTCATCCGCGAGACCTTGATAAAACAGAGTACTGCGGAAACAAACTGCGAAATGATGGTCGCCCAGGCAACACCTGCAACTTCCATCTTGAAGTATTTGACAAATGTGATATCCAGAATGATATTCAGAACGGTGGCGACCAGAAGAAACAGAAGCGCGGAAAGCGAGTCGCCGAGTCCCCTGAGAATACCGGTCAGCATGTTGTAGAAAGCCATTCCGAGAACGCCGAGGAACAGGATCACCAGATAATCTGCAGACCATTTCATGATCGAATCCGGCGTGGAAATCAGCCGAAGCACCGGTTTGGAGATCAGCGGTCCGACAAGCATGATGACGATGGATACCAGGAATGCCAGAAGGATGCTCGCGCCGATCGAATTTGAAAGCCCCTCACGGTCTTTCGCGCCGATATACTGGGAAACGAGAATCGTCGCACCGGTCGAGACGCCGATAAAAAGCACTAAAAGCAGGTTGTAAATCGGGAAAGCGTTTCCAACGGCTGCAAGCGCATTATCGCCGACATAGCGGCCGACGACAATCGAATCCACAGTGCTGTAAAGCTGCTGCGCGATGTTTCCGATCAGCATCGGAATGGCGAAGGCCGCGATCTTCTTCCAGGGCGTGCCTTCGGTCATGTCTATAGGTTTAAAGAGCTGTATTTTTTTCTCCTTCATTCTGTCACTCCATTATCTGCCGGAAAAATCTGATAATTCGGGCCGCAGAGACTCTACTGCGGCCCGAAAAAATACTTTACTCCAGTTCCGTAACTGCCTCTTTCATCAGCTCGATGATCGGCAGGCTCTGCGGGCAGGCCGCTTCGCAGGCGCCGCACTGCAGGCAGTTTTCGGGTCCCATGTTTTCCCTGAGGATCCGCTGCAGGCCCCAGTTTTCTTTCGGGTTGGTGTTGTAAAGCGTGCTCTCGTTCCAGGCCGCGAAAATCCCCGGAATATCCAGTCCGCCCGGGCAGGGCATGCAGTATCTGCAGCCGGTACAGCCGACACGGGTGCGGCTCTGGTAGGCGGCGCGGATGTCGTCCATCAGCTTCAGCTCCGCATCATCCATGATGCCGGGTTCAACGGTGTCGAAGATCCTGAGGTTGTCCGTAACCTGCTCCACTTCCGTGCAGCCGGAAAGCACTGTTCCGACTTCCGGATGGTTGCAGAGCCAGCGGAACGCCCATTCCACCGGGCTTCTCTTCACCGGGAATGCATCGTAAACCGCCTGGACATTGTCCGGCGCCTTCGCAAGCCGTCCGCCGAGAAGGCCTTCCATGATGACAACCGGGATGCCGAGAGATCCGGCAAGCTCGAGGCCCTTCGTGCCGGCCTGGTTGTTGATGTCCATGAAGTTGTACTGAATCTGGCACATATCCCAGTCAAAGTCCTTGATAATGTACTCAAATTCATCATAGGGGCCGTGGAAGGAGAAGCATTTGTAACGGATCTTTCCTTCCTTCTGAAGCTCCACAAAGCGCTCCGGAAGGCCGACGGTCTTGGCGTATTCCCACTTTTCCTTGTTGATGCCGTGCATAAGCCAGAAATCGATGTGGTCTGTCTGAAGTCTTGTAAGTTCTTCATTCAGGATGCGGTCGATGTCTGCAGGCTCCTTGACACGGTCCACCGGAATCTTGGTTGCGATCGTGACCTTGTCGCGGTAACCGTCCTGAAGGGCTTTTCCGAGCACCACTTCGGACTTCCCGCCGAGATACACGTACGCGGTGTCCATATAGGTCACTCCGCCGTCAATTGCGGTCCGGATGATGTCAATAGCTTTCTCTTCGTCTACGATCGTCTCGCCGTCCACGACTTTACTGGTGAAGCGCATGCATCCAAGACCGAATGCAGACGACATGATGCCGAGCTTACCGAATTTACGCATTTTCATGGCAATTTACCTCCTTGTAATTGTTTGCCGGTCAATTCATCTTGGATCTATCATAACACAAAGGCGGTGCTTGTGCAAGCTTTACTGCCGTTCAATATCCGAAGCGCATCACACACCCGGTCAGGCAATTCCGGGCTCGGGATTATTCTTCTCCTGCGCCTTTTTAATCGCATCGTTCAGCTGCTCTCCGGCCGCGCCCTTGAACTTTTCAGGCGCTTCCAGCCCGTGCTGTTTATGGATCGCTTCCAGCATTTTCTTTGCGGCAGCCGCTTCTTCTTCCGCGGACATCTCCGTATTGATCCGAAGCTCCAGGCCTTCCCCGGTCTTTTTCGTCATGACGCTGTCGGGAATGGCTGCCGGAACCTTATGGGTTTCCGTGAAGGTATAGAGTTTTTTCGCGTGATTGATCCGCGCCTGCTCATAAGGATTCTTTCCTTCCAGCTCCTCCATCGACCCTGCTTTCCGCTGTCCCATTTTCTTATAGAGATACATCTCGGTCTTCTCCCGAAGATTGTTTCTCGCTTCTTCAATGGGTCCCTGAAGCCGGTTGTACTCCACCGCCGAAAAATGCAGCTGTCCCGATTCCTGACGTTTCCGCATCTCTTCCGAAAGCTCCTGTTCCAGGCGGGCAAGATCCTTTGCGGCAGCAGACATCGCATCAAACTCCGGCGAGCTTCCGTGCCACTTGTCTGTCAGCCTGTCAATGTCGAAATCATCCTTCTTCACAAGATCCGATGCGCCTTTGACCGACTGGAGCAGGTTCTGGCCGGTATAAGTCTGCCCCTCCGTTTTCAGGACTTTCAGATCCTTCTTCACTGCATTCTTTTTTGCATCGGGATTGTATTGGAAGCCCCTGTCCCGGGCAGTATAAAGGCGGCGGTCAATATGACCCGAGATTTCGCTGAAGAGATTTTCCTGGTTTTCATCGGTCACCATTTTGTCCATCCGGAGCGTCTTGAATTCTTCATCTGAAACGGTGCGGATAAAGCCCTTGTCAAAAGGCTTTTCCGTGTTTTTGTCAATCTTCGGATGGTTTTTGTAATGCTCTTTGCCCTCTTTGATCGCTTTCTTCAGATCCGTCAGCCTTCTTACCGAATAACTGAGTTCATTCTCCGAAAGCCCTCTTCCGCGCAGCGTGAATTTCAGCATGGCAGGATCCATTTTCAGGATTTTGTCGGACATGCTTTTCGTGATGCAATTCATGTTTTCCGTGCCGACCAGCCGGTTATAGTTGTCTTTTCCGGGGATACGGTTCGCAAAGGAACTGTCGTTGTCGATCCCCTGGATTCCGACGATTTTTCCGTTGTCATCCGCGAAATACATCAGATTCCCGGCGTGCCGGTCGACATTCCCGCAGATATAGTCGATCACCTGCAGATCCGCGATCTGCTTTAATAGCTTATCCGAATCCGGCCCTGTAAAGGATCATCGCTGATCTGTTCGAAAGCCTCATATCCCCCGTTCAGATCGAGCCCCTCACTGAAATCCATGATGGTGCCTTCGAGGGTGCGGCCTTTCTGGTCAACGAATCGCATGTTGGAGGAACGGGCCAGAATCTGCGGACGCCCGAAGAGATGGGCCACCGCGCTCATGGCGCTGCTTCTTGAGTCAATCCGTGCGCCTTCCTTGACGCGAAGGTTGACCGCATTGATCATATCACTTGTTGACCTGTATATCTCTGTTGCTTTATATCCGAAATCAGTAAGATTATTCCACCCGACTTCGTTCACATCGAGGCCCATTGTTTCGGCGAAAGAAATCGTATCAAAATACGACCGTCTGCCCCTGTCGACCGTAAACTGTTCCATCACATACAGAAAAAGAAGCGTGTCACTGGCATCGGCAAAAGCGGTACCGTTTACGGCATCATTTTTCCTTGCGTACTCCCGCATTTTCTCATATAGCCTGTCCAGCTGTTCTTTGCCTTTTTCCGTGCATCCGGCATGGTCATGGGCCTTTTTCATGATATTATTTATCTTTTTCTGCGTATCCGCATAGGTCGCCCTGGTATAGACTCCCCGGTATTTCTTTCCGTCCGCGCTTTCAAGGCTCAGCGGAATACGCGAGTTCTGGGCGCCTCCGAGACGATCCATTTCATTGCTTCCAAGAAGCAGCGTTTTCGAGCGTGCGCTCTCAAGAAGCTGCGGCAGGCTCAGGTTCAGGGACGGGTCATAGTTCTGTATCGTCTGAAGATCGTTCGAAAGAAGCCCCTGGAGTCTGTTGACTACGCCCGGAGCGCCTTTATTTGCATCTCCTTTTGCGATGCGGACATTTTTCATATACTGTTCGCCCGCCATTGCCGTCTCCAGAACCGCGTTCTGAAGCTTTTCCTTCATCGCGGCATCCATGGGCTTTGTGGTACCCCACTGGTCGCGGACGCTCATTTCCTCCATCATCCGGTCCAGCGCTTCCATCTTTTGAAGATATTCCGCGTAGCCTGCGATGCTTTTTCCGTCTTCTTCGAGGCGCAGCTGTTTCAGAAGATCGCGCCTCATCTGTCTGCCGGGGATATTCACGGCCGGATTGGTTCTGTCTTCACCAGGCATATCAGGATTCCTCCTTCATATTGTTTATGAGCTTTGTCTGTTGCAGTATTTCGAAAAGGCGGTTACTGCCGCTCCACATATTCGGAAACATTGGTTTTGCGGCGGGAAACGGCGACACGCTTCATCAGCTCCTCATAATACAGATCCTCGTCAAAGGGGATTTCCACCGGATGTCCGAGGAAGGAGGAAAGATGCATGGCGTTTGAAAGCGTCAGGCCGCGGATGCCCTCTTCCCCGCCTGCTACGAGAGGCTCGCCGCGCAGGATATGCGCCGTAAAGGCATTCAAAACGCCGGAATGCTGCTCGTTCTTCCCGTCGGTTTCCACTTCGCTGACGGTTACAGGCGGCGCTGCAAATCCGCGCTTCTCGGTGCGGCACCACTCCCGCTCGTCGACTTCAAGTTTTTTCAGGATCAGCCTGTTGTCTTCGCAGATCAGGGTACCTTTCGTACCGGTCACCTCAAAGCGGTTTGTCCCGGGCGCATCGCCGGTCGTTGTAATGAAGCAGCCGGTCGCGCCGTTTTCGAATTCCATATAGGCGGTCACATCGTCCTCAACTTCGATGTCATGCCATTTGCCGTAGGAAAGGTGCGCGTCGACTTTAACCGGCAGGCCGCAGATCCACTGGAAGAGGTCAAGCTGGTGCGGGCACTGGTTTAAAAGAACGCCGCCGCCCTCTCCGGACCAGGTTGCGCGCCAGGCGCCCGAATCGTAATAACTCTGCGTACGGTACCAGTCCGTGATGATCCAGTTTGCGCGCTTCAAATCCCCGATCGTGCCGTCTGAGACAAGCTCTTTCATCTTCCGGTACAGGCAGTTCGTGCGCTGGTTGAACATCATCGCGAAGGCGAGATCCTTATGCTTTTCCGCCTCCGCATTCATCTCCCGCACCTGCTTTGTGTAGACGCCGGCGGGCTTCTCCACCATGACATGCAGGCCCTTTCTGAGACCCATGATTGCGTATTTCGGATGGTCGTAGTGCGGGATTGCAATATGAACGGCATCCAGAAGCCCGCTGTCCATCATTTTTTCCGCGTCATCAAAAAGCGCGACGGTTCCGGGAAGCTCTTCCTTCGCAGCCTGGAGCCTTTTGGGGTTGATATCCGCAATCGCCGCAAGCTCGATCTCCGGGCATTTCCCTTCCAGGATGTTCTTCGCATGGCCCGTCCCCATGTTGCCGTAGCCGATGATGCCGAGTCTGATCTTTTCCATGATGTTTTCTCCTTTTTCCCGGACTGTCCCGGGCGGACAGTTATTTAAGGAAGCCTATGCCTCCAGTCCCTGTTTCCGAAGATAACGAAGCGACCGCGCGAGGCAGTCAAACGGGTCCTCCCCGTTGCAGTTGTCCTGTTCGATCAGGGCATATTCCGCACCGTTCTCAAGCGTGGCTTCGATGATGGCTTCGTTGTTCATGTTTCCTTCGCCGACAGGCAGCATGATGCGGCCCCTGCCGACGCTGATCCCCTGTTCCGGGTCCGACTTGAAGCCCATGTCCTTGAAATGCACACAGGGCGTACGGCCCTTCAATTTTCTCAGCCACCATGCGGGATCTCCGCCGCCGGCCTGCACCCAGAAAGTATCCAGCGTGATGCCCAGCTCGTCCGCAGGGAAAGCTTCCAGAAGCTGATCAAGGATCAGCTTTCCATTGAGCTTTTCAAACTCCAGATCGTGGTTGTGGTACATCAGAAGCTTTCCATGTGCTTTGAAGCACTCCGTAACCGGTTTGAAGCGCTTGATGAAGCCTTCCATCCCGACCTTCCGAATATCGTACATCCCGATTCCGATATACTTCGTCCCGAGGATGTCGTGTTCTTCGGCAACCTGCTCCGGCTCTGTGATCATGCGTTCCTGGTTCGTATGCGTCAGGACGCATTCAAGGCCGTTTTTGTCTAATTCTTCCTTCATCCATGCGGGATCGTAGGGCCCGGTTCCGGATACCTGGACATAAGAAAAACCGATATCGGCGATCTTTTTCAGGGATTCGGACATGCCCGCCTGATCCTGCATAAACTGTCTGACTGTATATAGCTGTGCGCCGATTTTCATAGCTGAACTCCTCTGTTGACCCATTCGGGGACAGGTACCTGGTGGGTCAGTTGATGCCTCAACTGACCCACCAGGTACCTGTCCCCGAATGGGTCAACTTTACCCTTCCAGATCCATGCCGGCCTGGATGGCTTTTAAATTCATGTCAAAGAGGTCCTGATGGCGGGCGGAAACGACTTTTTTCAGTGTTTCCACGATGTGACCGTCGTTGACGGCTTCGCACTCCCGGATCAGCTTGCCGGTCATGACCATATTGGCAAGACTCGGTGCGCCGAGGTCCTGCGCCATCTTCGTGGCAGGTACATAGAATACCTTCACGTCGTCACGTGCAACCTTCTTCTCAATCAGGGTGGATTCGACGAGAATAATGCCGCCGGGAACCACAGTGTTTTCATACTTCTCAAGGGAAGGAAGGTTCATCGCGATCAGCACATCCGGATGGGAAACGATCGGAGAACCGACCGGATCGTCCGAAAGGATGACGCTGCAGTTCGCGGTTCCGCCGCGCATTTCCGGGCCGTAGCTGGGAAGCCAGGAAAGCTGTTTTCCGTCCACAAGGCCCTTGTATGCCAGAACTTTCCCGGCAAAGAGCACGCCCTGTCCGCCGAAGCCGGCGATTAAAATCTGAGTAGTCATGATCACGCCTCCTTTTCTTCGGCAGGAGCCGTCTTGTCGCGGTATACGCCCAGCGGATAGTAGGGAATCATCTTGTCTTCAACCCACTGTAAAGCTTTCTCCGGCGTCATGCCCCAGTTTGTCGGGCAGGAGCTGACAACTTCCACCAGGGAGAAGCCTTTCTTCTCGATCTGGTTCTGGAATGCCTTTTCGATAACCTTCTTGGCGTTCCGCACATTTTTGACATTGTTTACGGCAACGCGGGCGATGTAAGCCGGTGCATCCAGCGCCGAAAGAAGTTCGCAGACCTTGATCGGATAGCCTGCGGTCGCGACGTCACGTCCGTAGGGGGAAGTCTGGGTGACCTGTCCCGGAAGCGTTGTCGGCGCCATCTGGCCGCCGGTCATACCGTAGATTGCATTGTTGACAAAGATCACGGTGATGTTTTCGTTTCTCGTCGCGGCGTGGACAATTTCCGCCATACCGATTGACGCGAGATCGCCGTCACCCTGATAGGTGAAAATGATATTGTCGGGAAGGGAACGCTTCAGCCCTGTTGCAACGGCCGGAGCGCGGCCGTGCGCAGCTTCCACCATGTCACAGCGGAAATAGTCATAAGCCATGACGGCGCAGCCGACCGGTGCGACACCGATGGTCTCGCCCTCAATCTGAAGCGCATCGATCGCTTCTGCGACCAGCCGGTGAATAATGCCGTGGGTGCAGCCCGGGCAGTAATGCAGCTCTTTGTCTGTCAGCGCATGGGGTTTCTGAAATACGACTGCCATGATTACATCCCTCCTTCCACGTTTTTGACCAGTGTAATGATCTGTTCCGGATCCGGAATCATACCGCCGGATCTCGAGCACAGGTAAACCGGCTTTCTGCATTCTTCAGCAAGCTTTACATCCTCAATCATCTGGCCCATCGAAAGTTCTACGGAGATGAAAGCTTTCACTTTGTCAGCTGCTTCACGAATGACTTTCTTCGGGAAAGGCCAGACGGTGATCGGGCGGATCAGACCGGCCTTAATGCCCTGCTCCCGGAGCGCAACGACGGCATTCTTTGCGACACGCGCCGCAATGCCGAAAGCGACAAGGCAGTACTCCGCATCATCCATCATGTATTCTTCGTAGCGGACCTCCAGATCCTCGATCTTTTTGTAGCGCTCGTAGCGGTCTTCATTGGACTTCTCCAGCACTTCCGGAACAAGGTAGAGGGAATTGATGATGTTGTGTTCACGCGCGCACTTCGTGCCGGTAACCGCCCAGGGCTTTTCGATGAGATGCGGATCTTCCTCGGGAAGCTCCACAGGCTCCATCATCTGGCCAAGCGTTCCATCTGCAAGGAGCATTGACGGCATGCGGTATTTGTCTGCAAGGTCAAAAGCCAGAGCCGTAAGATCTGCCATTTCCTGGACAGAAGCCGGGGTCAGGACGATCAGGTGATAGTCGCCGTGTCCGCCGCCCTTTGTCGCCTGGAAATAATCCGACTGCGAGGGCTGGATACCGCCGAGGCCCGGGCCGCCGCGCTGGACGTTAACGATCAGCACCGGCAGATCCGCACCCGCGATATAGCTGATGCCTTCCTGTTTCAGGGAGACACCCGGCGAGGAACTGGAGGTCATGACGCGCTTTCCGGTGGAGCTCACGCCGTAAACCATGTTGATTGCCGAGATCTCGGACTCCGCCTGCAGGAACACGCCGCCGATCTTGGGCATGCGCTTTGCCATGTAGGCTGCAAGCTCGGTCTGAGGGGTGATCGGATAACCGAAATAGTGGCGGCAGCCGGCCCGAAGTGCCGCTTCCGCGATGGCTTCATTACCCTTCATCAGTACTTTTTCTGCCATTTTGCCACCTTACCTTTCCACCGTGATCACACAGTCAGGGCACATCATGGCGCAGCTTGCGCAGCCGATGCATTTTGATTCGTCGGTGCACTCCGCCGGGCTGTGGCCCTTCCTGTTGATCTTGTCCTTCGCTATGACGAGAATCTGCTTCGGACAGACTGACACACATAGTCCGCAGCCCTTGCAGATATCCGTCTCAAATGTTACTTTTGCCATTATGTACTCCTTTTACATATCAAATATCCTGTGCTGAAGTTTCAGCGGGAACAGGTCCGGGATCAAACCGGAAAGTTCCGCAGCGAGACTTTCCTGCACTGTCGTAAACACCACCGGCAGGCCGGAAAGCTCCGAAAGCTTCCTGCAGCGTTCTGTGGTTCGAAGCACGGTCTCCGCCGTCGTTTCCGCTCCGAGGTTGGAATTATTGATGATCCCGGTAAAGGGAAGCCCGGAGGCGCGCTCGATTTCGTGCATGACTTCCATCGCATCTTCCGCGGTCTGTGTCAGCGGTCGGTAGAAGTTCGCGACGAAGAAAACGTCATAATCATTTTCCTCTAAAATATAGGGTGTAAAGCGCCCGAGAGCCAGTGCCCCGCGGTCATCTCCGCCGATGTCTAAAACCGCATAACGGGCAGTGTTCTGGACCAGCGAATAAGCCGCCGAAGGCAGCGCCGGCAGGTCCACGGAGGAGTTTGCAAAGGGAAGCGCGATAACATCAATTCCCTCCCGAAGCATCTCCTCCTGACTGTCCTTCATCCGAAAATACGGGTTTACGATATCCAAGTCCGCAATCGCAGCCGCCTTTCCGCACTCCCGGATCCGATGCGCGTAATTAATCGCAATGTTGGTCTTCCCAGAGCCGTAATGCCCCATGAAAAGCGTGATCCGCTTCATCAGCACACCGGATGGATCCAGCCGTGTTCATCCGGGAGCTTGCCCCACTGGATGCCGGTCAGCGTGTCGTAAAGCTGCTGCGTGGTCTCGCCGATCTTGCCGCCGCCGATTTCGTATTCCTTCCCCATGTAACTGAGCCAGCCGACAGGAGAAACAACCGCAGCGGTCCCGGTGCCCCAGGCTTCCTGAAGCGTTCCGTTTTCAGCAGCCGCGATCAGTTCGTCGACCGAGATCAGGCGCTCCGAAACCTTCGCGCCCTGCGCCTGAAGGAGCTCGATGCAGCTCTTTCTCGTGATGCCCGGAAGCACGGAGCCCGTGAGTTTCGGAGTAACGATTTCGTCGTTGATTTTGAACATGACGTTCATCGAGCCGACTTCTTCGATGTACTTTCTCTCCACGCCGTCCAGCCAGAGGACCTGGGTGAAGCCCTTCTCTTCCGCGCGTTTGCCGGCGCGAAGGGAAGCCGCATAGTTGCCGCCGCATTTCGCGTAGCCGGTGCCGCCGCGGACTGCGCGGACGTCGTCGGATTCGATCGCGATCTTGACGGGGTTGATGCCCTCGGCGTAGTAGGCGCCGACCGGGGAAAGGATCACGCAAAAGGTAGAATGATGCACCGCATGTACGCCGAGATGCGGGTCATTGCCGAAAGTAAAGGGGCGGATATACAGAGAAGTGCCTTCGCTGTGCGGCACCCAGTCCTTTTCAAGCTTTACAAGCGTGTCGAGAATTTCAAGCCACATGTCGGGATCGATTTCCGGCAGGCACAGGCGCTCTGCGCTGTTGTTCATGCGCTTGCCGTTCTCATCCGGGCGGAACATGGCAATCGAGCCGTCCACGCGGCGGTAAGCCTTCATGCCTTCGAAAATCTCCGCGCCGTAATGCAGCACAGTCGAAGCCGGATCAATCGCAATCGGTCCGTAAGGGACGATCCGAAGGTCATACCAGCCCTTTCCGACTTCGTAGTCCATCAGGAACATGTGGTCGGTAAAGATTTTTCCGAAACCGAGTTTGGATTCATCCTGGGGTTTTGCCTTCGGATTCTTCGTCAGTTCCATTCTGATGTCAAGACTCATCTGTTTTTCCTCCTCTTCGTTTATAATAAACTTCTGATAATCTTCCCGCTGACGGTCTTGGGGAGGTCATCCCGGAAGACCACAAGCCGCGGATATTTGTAAGGCGCAGTATGCACCTTGACGTAATTCTGAATTTCCTTCTTGAGCTCTTCGGTGCCTTCCGTGCCTTTCGTAAGGACGATCGAAGCTTTGACAATCTGGCCGCGAACCTCGTCCGGCGCAGCACTGACACCGCATTCCAGCACGTACGGAAGCTCCATGATGACCGATTCGATCTCGAAAGGCCCGATCCGGTAGCCGGAGGACTTGATAATGTCATCCACGCGGCCGACGTACCAGTAGTAGCCGTCCTCATCGACCCAGGCCGTATCGCCGGTGTGGTACCAGCCGTCGCACCAGGTCTCATTGGTCTTCTCTACGTCCCGGTAGTAGCAGGTTGCAAGCCCGCAGGGAAGGCCTTCGCGGATGTCGATCACGATCTCGCCGACTTCACCGGGCTCCACCGGATTGCCGTCCGGATCGTGCAGCTCGACTTTGTAAATCGGTGCGGGTTTGCCCATAGAACCGATCTTGTGCTTGTCACCGATCAGGTTTCCGATGATCATCGTGGATTCGGACTGACCGAAGCCTTCGCGGATCTGGAGTCCCGTCAGCTTCTCGAACTGGCGGTAAACCTCGGGGTTCAGGGCCTCGCCGGCCGTCGTCATATGCTTCACGGAGGAGAAGTCGTATTTTCCGATGTCCTCCTTGATCATCATGCGGAGCATGGTCGGCGGCGCGCAGAACGAGGTGATCCGGTATTTCGCAAACATCGGCATGATGTCCGCCGCATCGAAGCGGTCGAAATCATAGACGAAAATCGCGCCTTCCGCAAGCCACTGTCCGTAGAGCTTGCCCCACATGGCCTTGGCCCAGCCGGTGTCGGAAATCGTGAAATGCAGC
The DNA here is from genome assembly GCA_017543275.1 of Lachnospiraceae bacterium. GTDB lineage: Bacteria > Bacillota > Clostridia > Lachnospirales > Lachnospiraceae > UBA1267. The sequence continues at coordinate 63,630 of JAFYGJ010000089.1, forward strand.
CCTTCCGGATCCACCGTGTGCCAGTATTTCGCGGTATGGAAATGGCCGAGCGGATATTTGTAATTGTGGGCGGCGATCTTGGGATAGCCCGAGGTCCCCGAAGTGAAGTACATCAGCATCAGGTCGTTGCCGCAGGGCGAATCCTCCGTCCGGTCGTAATGCGTCGAGTAGCGGCTGTACTCCTCGTCAAAGGAGCGCCAGCCTTCCCTTTCGCCGTTGACGATCAGCAGATTTTTCATGCCGTCGTAGTTCTTCAGCGCGAGCTCCGCCTGATGCGCCACGTCGCCGTCCGCGGTGCAGATCATTGTCATGATCCCCGCCGCCTGGAAGCGGTACGCGAGGTCGTGCTCCAGAAGCTGGTTCGTCGCAGGAATTGCAATCGCACCGAGTTTGTTTAAACCGATCATGATCGGCCAGAACTGCCAATGCCGCTTCAGGATCAAAAGCACCCGGTCGCCCTTTTTGATGCCGAGGGAGGTGAAATAGTTCGCGCAGCGGTTGGAAAGCCGCATCATATTCCGGAAGGTGAAACGCTTTTCTTCATGATCCTTCGAGATGTGCAGCATCGCGAGTTTTTCCGGCTCCCGCTCCGCAATCGCGTCGACAAGGTCAAATCCAAAGTTGAATTTGTCCGTATTCCTGAAAGTAATCGAGGTCGGCGTTCCGTTTTCGTTCTCTACGACGTCGATAAACTGCCGGTAAACGCGCTCCTTCGTATCCTCGACGCGGCGCGTCGGCTTGTATTCCGCGAATGCGCCGACCTGGTAGCTCTGGGCGCCGGGAAGGGCGAATTCCTGCACCGGCTCGCCGGAGGGATTCAGGACGATCGCGTAGAACACGCAGTCTGCGCCGTCCACCGCGATCATGCCGTGGGGCGTACCGGAATCCATGTAAATGCTGTCGCCGGGGCCGAGCTTCGTGCGGTGTTCGCCGACCTGCACCAGTAGGTGGCCGGACACGACGATATCCAATTCCTGGCCGTCGTGCGTCGTCAGCTCGATGTCCCGATGCTGCGCTTCCTCGTTATAGAAACTCGTGACGTACAGCGGTTCCGCGATACGGTTCCGGAAGGAATAGGCGAGATTCCAGTAGCGCATGCCGTGCGCATTCGAGATCTCCTGCCCTTCCCCGGCCCTGGTCACGGCGAAGCTGTGCAGCGTCGGGCTGTGACCCTCGATGATGTCCGTCACGTCGACGCCGAAAGCCAGCGCACAACGATAGATAAATGTGAAGTTCAGATCGGATTTTCCCTGTTCGCAGAGCAGGTATTCATCCACCGTGACGTCCGTCTTCGCGGCCATTTCGTACACGGTAAAGCCCTCAATCTCGCGCAGTTCGCGAATACGGGCGGCCATTTCGCTGATCTTGAAATCAAGACCGGTCATCTGTGCCATACTCTTGTCTCCTGTGATTTAAGTGAGATACCTGTGCTCTGGGGGGAAGATATAGTATCGCGCCCGCCCCAAAGCTGTTTCCTTTGAGACGAGCGCGTAAAATGCACCCGCGGTACCACTCAAATTGCCGCCCATCGTATTTCGGGCGACCCCTTCGAGGTCTTCTAACCTCTATGCACTGACGCGGCAGTCACGGGAAGGTTCTACTTGCGAAAAGCTTTCGGATCCTGTGATCCGCGCTTCCTGCTTTCTTCCTTCCGGCTCAGGAGCTACAGTAATCTTCGGCAGTGTCATCGCGGCTCGCACCGTCCGCCGCGTCTCTGTGGTGTCTTGCCCGAAGAAACCCTCTCCGTCAAAGCCTTTGCAAGTTCCTACTATGATACCCCTTTTTAATTCTTTTGTCAATCTGAAAAATTAACCGAAATCAGCGGCCCAAAGCGTGTTTTTCCGCGCAAAATGTCTGATTTTTGAGCAGGGAATTGTCAACCTGCCCGGCCGTTTCTCGGCTGCCAGGTATTCCGGAACATTTCCAGCGCGTCAAGGTCCTTGATATACACTACGATGCCCGACACGCCCTCCAGTTTCCAGACCTGATTCTCCATGTCCGGGTTCACGCTGCCCCACAGCGGGCCGATCACTGTCTCCGCCGTATGAGGAGCCGAACAGCTCCTGTCGGTATAGTAAACGGCGCCCGCTTTCAGCTGCCAGGGCTCCGTGGCTTCGACGAAGGTTTCCGCTGCGTTTGCGACGTCCTCCTTTTTCACATATCCGATCTCATCAGTCGTGCCGGTGCTGACGAGATACCAATCCGAATCCGTCAGGCTGTCATGCTCGTCATAAGTTCCGACCGTGACCGCCCGGATGATTTCCATGCTGCGTCCCGGATAGATTTTTCCGAACTCGTAAATGCTCTCACAGGGTGCGGGATACAGCATCGTTTCGCGCAGCGAAATGCCTTCCGCAAACGCCGGCTCGGTTCCTCGGATATAACAGATCCCGGTATCATAAAGCCCGACGTATCCGAAGCGGTCCGGCGTCCCGGATTCCGCTTCCGTCTGCTCCGCCTGCTGTGTGTCTTCCGTACTCTCAGCCGCCCTGCTTTCGGATTCCGATGCCGTAACTCCCGGATCTTCTGACTGATCCGCCTGCTCAGAAAAAGTCTTCGTTTCAGTCTGTTCCGTTTCCGCCGTCAGTTTCTCCCCTGCCGTATCTTCCGGAATCGAACTGCCGGTTTCCGCCACCGGAGAACCCCCGGAAATGATATTCCGCCGAATCAGAAATATGCTTCCGGCGACGAGAAGGACGGCTGCCGCGGCAAGCCCCGCAAATCCGATCCATTTCCGGCCTTTCCCGTTTTTCCGGCGCACATGCTCGGCCTCTTTCAGAAATTCCCGGTCCAGTCCGCCCATTGCATCCATAAATTCATCTTTTTTCATCCTTCAATGCCCTCCTGCCCCAGACAGCTTTTCAGTCTTTTCCTTTCCCGGCTCAGCATCGTGTTGATTTTCGAGACGCTGTATCCTGTTTTTTTCGCGATTTCACTGACAGGATCCATATAGAAATACCGCATGACAAAAACCGTGCGCACTTCTTTCGGGCGCGTCCGGAAATACCGGTTCAAAACGCCGGTAAGCCACAGCCGCTCAAGCTGTGCTTCGGGCTGGGAATCTTCGTCCGCCGCCAGGTCCGATATCTCCGACAGAGAAAGCGTGTATTCCGAGGGGATTCTCTTTTTCCGGTGATTTTTCCGGTAATAGTCGATGCAGATTTCCCGGGTCAGCGAGACCAGATAAACGGACAGCATTTCGGGAGGCGTCGCCGCGTCCTCCTGCCAGAAACGAAGGTATACGTCGTTGACGCATTCTTCCCGGTCGCTCCGGTCCGTGAGAAAGTTGGAGGCAATTTTCATGAGATAAGCGCCGTATTTTTCCGACACCGCAGCGACAGCCTGTTCGTCGCGATCATGCAGGAGCTTCAGTATGCTTCCGTCATCGCTCATCCGCTTTTCCTCCTTTCCCGGTCCGGTTGTCCGTACTTTCTGTCCTCTGCTGTATATTTCGGCAAACAGGGCCGTTTTCTTACAGGCGCTTATGAATTTTATATAAAACCCCTGCAACAGAGGCAGTAATTGCCTTTATTACAGGGGTATCATAGACAAAGGGCGGGTTTCTGTCAAGCAAAAGCCCGCATGATTTTCAGGGATCCGGACAGCGCTTTCGCAGTGTCCGGATCATGAACGTAAATCCGGCACAGGGCCGGGATTCAAGCAAGGCCGGCAGAATGTCTGCAGGAGTTATTCGCCAAGCGCTTTCTTCAGTTCGGTCACTCTGTAATCAGTTGATGAAGGATCAATATAAGCCACATTTATAATACCACCAAGGTCATTGCTATAGGACATATGAATAATGCTCTTTTTCGCTTTCCAGCAAACGCCGTCTTCGAAAGCAGTTGAACTGCCGTATCGTTTTTCAAAACGTGACAGAATTTCTTCGTATAATTCAGAATCAGCGTGGCCGAATACGATACCAACCTCCTCGAGTCCATGGGTATCCTTGTTATCAAAGTGAGCAATTATTTCTGTATCCGATATTCCCTCATATTCAGGTAATACTGTATCGATACGGTTTCTCCCGCTGCCACGAATCTTCGAATCAACCCCGAATTTCTTATCGATTATCTCTTTTACCTCATCAACTTCCGTTCCCCAGGGGATATTTTCAAAATACCCATTGTTCTTTTTCATTCCCCTGATGCCGTAAACGGTGAGAAGCACGCCGAAAACAAGGACCGCCGCCGTAATGACAATTCCTATTATCCGGCCGATTTTCCGCGAAGAGGACTTCCCAGGACAGCTTTTTGCAGAATTCATACCCGACCGGAACCTCTGCGCCGCATTTTGAACAGATCGGCATAGCTCTAACTCCTTTGCAAAAGCTGTGTTTTTCCGTCTTAATCCTGCTTCGTGATATACTCCGCCAGCGCCAGCGCGATGTCGAAATGTCCGACATCGTGCTGCGTGCCCTTCTTCTGGCCGGGTTTCTTCCGCTCGTCCCACTTCGGGGAATCCAGAAGGTCGCCGGAGGTGAAGAACTGGTAGAGCTCCAGACCGCGGAAATCGCACATGGCCTGAAGGGAGGCGCATTCCATCTCAACGGAAATGCAGCCGTCCGCCTTGTGCTTTTCGAAATTTCCGCGGGTTTCGCGGTAGAATGAATCCGTCGTCCAGGTCTTCCCGAGGACGTAGGGGATTCCGTTCTCTTCCATACAGGCGGCGATTACATCCGCGTTCTTCACGGCAACGTAGTCGGAAGCCGGCATGTAGTGGTAGGAAGTGCCTTCGTCGCGGTAGGCCGCTGTCGGAATCATGACCTTTCCTCGGGCGATTTCTTTATTGAGACAGCCCGCGCCGCCGAATACGATATACTTTTTGCAGTCGATCACAGCCAGGGTGTCCTCCACCGACCCGACACAGGCAGGCGCGCCGACGTAGGTTTTGTAGAAAGCGATTTTCTTATCGTTCAGCTGAAGCTGCCAGATCGGTGTACGCCCCGTCGCAAACCAGAATTCCCCGATTTCCGTACACTCATAGTTCTTTGTCACGTACTTCTCGATTTCATGCGAGAAAGTCAGGATACAGGCGTCGACTTTCGGCGCGTTCTCCGGCCGCTGCGGGTTGATGATGGCCGGGGTCTGGTTATCAAAGCTTTCTGTGATCATACTCTTTCCTCCCTATTTCTTAAAATATACGGAGCGCTCCGCTGCGCAGCAGCTCCCAAGCCGGATCTTACAGCTTGTTTCTCTGGATCTTTCCCGAGATGGACTTCGGAAGCTCGTCGCGGAAAACCACCTTACGCGGATATTTGTAAGGCGCGGTATGCTCCTTGACATAGTTCTGAATCTCTTTCGCGAGCTCCGGAGTACCGACAGTTCCCTTTACAAGAACGATCGAAGCCTTGACGATCTGGCCGCGGATTTCGTCCGGTTCCGGCGAGACGCCGCATTCCAGTACGTAGGGGAGCTGCATGATGACGTCTTCGATTTCGAAGGGCCCGATCCGGTAGCCGGAAGACTTGATAATGTCGTCCGTACGACCGACGTACCAGAAATACCCGTCCTCATCGCGCCATGCGGTATCGCCGGTGTGGTAGAATCCGTCGTGAATCGCTTCATTCGTCTTCTCGATATCCATGTAGTAATCCTTGAAGAGGCCTACCGGATAATTCTCATCGATTTTGATCACGATCTCGCCGACTTCACCGGTGGGTACTTCGTTTCCGTCCGGATCCACCAGGTGCATGTCGTACTGCGGGGAAGCCTTGCCCATCGAGCCCGGCTTGATCGGGTTTCCGGCAAAGTTCGCAACTGTCAGCGTCGTCTCGGTCTGGCCGAAGCCTTCGTAGATTTCGATGCCGGTCTGCTCGTGGAAGATCTTTCCGACTTCGAGGTTCAGCGCCTCGCCCGCCGTCGTCATATGACGGATGGAACGGAGATCGTACTTACTGATGTCCTCGCGGATCATCATCCGGAGCATGGTCGGCGGCGCGCAGAAAGTTGTGATGTTGTATTTCGCAAACATCGGCAGGATGTCGGAAGCGTCGAAGCGGTCGAAATCATAGACAAATACGGCGCCTTCGCACATCCACTGGCCGTAAAGCTTGCCCCAGAGGGACTTGCCCCAGCCGGTGTCGGAGATCGTGAAATGCAGGCCGTTCGGCTCGCAGCGGTGCCAGTAACGGGCTGTCATGAAATGCCCGAGCGAATAGGTGTGCTTATGCTCGACCATCTTCGGGTTTCCGGTAGTACCGGATGAGAAGAACATGACCGCCGTGTCATCGCCCGCAGGGGTATCGAAAGTACGGGAGAAACGGGAGCTGTACATCTTGTATTCCGCATCAAAATCATGCCAGCCTTCCCGGGACCCGCCGACCATGATGAAGCGTTCCACGGTCGGGCAGACTTTTGCCGCAGTCTCTGCAATTTCCGCCGTATCACCGTCCGCCGTACAGACAATGGCCGAGATTCCGGCTGAATTGAAGCGGTAGATAAAGTCATGCTCTTTCAGAAGGAATGTCGCAGGAACCGCGATCGCGCCGAGCTTATGCAGGCCGACCATTGCAAACCAGAACTCATAATGGCGCTTCAGGACGAGCATAACCCGGTCGCCCTTCTTCACGCCGAGGGCCTTGAAGTAGTTCGCCGCACGGTTGGAGTCCTTTTTCATATCGAGGAAGCTGAAACGGTGCTCATTCTTATCGCGGTCCAGATGAATCATCGCAAGCCGGTCCGGATAGACCTCCGCGATCTTATCCACAACGTCAAAACCGAAATTGAAGCGCTCGGTATTCTTGAAGGTAATCTTCTTCGGAGAGCCGTTGTCGTTTTCCTCAACGTCGACAAACTCTTCAATGAGAAGCGGCGTGCGGGAGTATTCTTCCTCTTCTTCCGCCGGAATCGGACTGATGATCAGCGTGTCTTCGGTTTCTTCACCCGGCAGAATCATGGCCAGGAACACACAGTCTTTTCCGTCGACTGCAATCATGCCGTGCGGCGCGGAGCTGTTGTAGAATATGCTGTCGCCCTCATGCAGAATTTCGCGCCGTCCGCCGACTTCGATCATCAGCGTACCGGACACGATGAAATCGAATTCCTGGCCGCCGTGCGTCGAACAATGAATCGGCTGATGCTGCAGTTCCTCGGAGTATTCATAGCGCACCCAGTACGGCTCTGCAATCTTACCCTTGAATTTCGGCGCAAGATTCTTGATCAGAATGCCTGCTTCCTTTGCGGTTTCAAAGCCCTGATCCTTTCTCGTAACCGTATACGCGGTCAGCCTCGCAGTGGAATCGCCCTCCAGAAGTTCCGACAATTCAATGCCGAAAGTCAGCGCGCACTTGTGAATAAAGCTGAACGGCAGGTCTACGGTTCCGCTCTCATAGGCGCGGTACTCGTCGAGACTGACCTCGGTTTTCTCTGCCACCTCCTCCGCGGAATAACCAAGAACATCCCGGATTTCCCGGATACGTGATGCCACTTCATAAAGCTGTGTCTGTGTGTTCTGAGTTGCCATGTTTTTCTCTCCTCTTTTTGTTATCTAAGCACCCACTTTGTGACTTTCCGGCTTTGTATCATACAAAAAGCCCCGTCCCAAAGTTCTTCTTTGAGACGAGGCAGAAAGTTCTATATCCCCGCGGTACCACTCAAATTGCGTCCTGTAAAAGGATCGCCCCTCAGGCGCCATCACGCCTTATGCCTTAACGCAGCAGTCACGTGCAGCATTACCAGGAAAATCCGTTCACGCTGCCGGCTCGGAAGGGATAAGTTTTATACGGAAATCACCGGGATCCCAGCATCCCCGGCTCTCTTCGCATTTCACCTGCATAAAACCGTCTTCGTCACAGCCTTTATTGTGATATTCGATTTTCAAGCATGATAACACATTCTGAATGTACTGTCAAGCACAAAAAACCAGTGACCCATTCGGGGACAGGTACCAGGTGGGTCAATTGCCGAAATAAGTGACCCACCTGGTACCTGTCCCCGAATGGGTCACTTCCTCTTTACTCCTCCGGGATTTCCCAGCGGATGGAAGGCATGCAGGTCAGAACGCTCCAGTCATAGGGAGATTCTGCCGTATCCAGCGGATCTTCAATGTCATTCTCAACTCCGAAAGCTGAAACCATATAGAATTCATCTGCATTGAAGCTGAGGCCCACATCCACACAGCGGTCAATGTCCTGCAGCAGCAGGATTCCGCCGCCGCCGTCGGATTTTGAAGGGGATCTTCGGATCATGTTCTCCTCAATGAAGCAGAACAGGTTCATGCCTTCACTGATCCAGATGTGGAAGCACGGTTCCTCGTAGAAGGGATACCATTCCTGCCGCTTCATCATCCGTGCAAAAGTTTCTTCGGCCTGTCTTACAACTTCCGGTTCATCGGATGCGAACTGCTTCTCCAGCCGTGAACGCATTGCCTCTTCGTAGGTCTGCTCCGGGCCGGAGCTTGCGCGCACCGCGATCGGCGAATAATAGATATGCTGCAGGTTCATGCCCGGCGTATAGTGCCACTTGATGTGCCTGCCGGCCATCCGCGCACTCAGGTGATGGCGGATCGTGGGAAGCGGCTCCCCCGGCACCTTTATCGCACCGAAATACGGGATCGCGCGGATCAGGCGCGGATACTCCGGATCATAGCCGGTTTCAAAGTTCACATACGTCGCCAGGTTCTGCCGGAGGTCAAGAACCAGCGCACGGTTTATTTTTCCTTCGTGCTTCTTCGGCGCCCAGCGCACGAGATAGGTCCGGTCATCGCCCTTCAGGCACTCGTAGTTCTCATAGACTGCCTGTTTCCCTTCTTCCGCAATCAGCACCGTCGACTCATCCGCAAAGTCCATCAGGTACTCCGTTCCGTTATCCATGACGATATGGAACTTCTTTCCCGCAAGTTCATAGCAGAAAGCGATTTTGTACTGGCTGAGGCCGGTAAATGTTTTCTTCTGTTCTGGCATTTTCACACTCTCCTTATTTTTTTATCATTGGTTTCTGCGGCAGGCTGATATGCCTTATTCGCGTGAAATCATCTGCATCAGTTCCAGGTAAAGTCTCCGGTTTTTCTTTTTCTCAAACGGATTCGCGGCGCCCTGGGCCTGAAAATGATCCATTTGCTGGTCCGGCAGCACATTCCAGATATCCGGCAGAATCTCATCTCCGATCCTGATCTTCTGAAAGGGATCGCCCATCGGATATCTCGCGGAAACCGTATTGACAAAGCCGTCGTTTTCAGCCCAAGATACATCCAAAATATACCCGCCCGCCGTTTTCTTATGAATGCAGCGTCCCATTGAAACGGATGTCGGGCGAAGCTCGGGCGTCATTTTAGAGAGAGGCTTTTGTTCCTCCGAGTTTCGCTTCTTTTTTGTGCATTCCCCGGGGACAGACAGATACCGAATGCCGGGGACCATCCGGATCCTGTGTTCTTCTGAAAGCGCGCTGTCCACCGAAAGGTCGTCTGCCGCCCAGTCACCTTCCGTCGGTTCCAGTGTACTGATCCGCCGGATGGAATCACTCAGGCGTTCATCCTTCCCTTTTGAGAACCTAAACTGATCCAGCTTGAAATCGTAGATCCCGCGCAGATTCGATATGCCCAGCATCCTGGATGCAGTCAGCCCGAACCATTCAAGGGATCGGGCAAAACCGGGCCAAGCTTCATACAGCGTCGAGCCCCTGTGCGGACTTGAAATGCAGCAGACAGTTTTCACGAGGGCGCCCTTCTTACCTGTAAAGAGCGGGGAAATATCTTCGCAGGAAGCCTCCTGCTCTTCCTTTGATCCTGCAAAAAGAAGATCCGCAAGGAGCCTGATCGTCGTACCTCCAAAACTGTGTCCGACAAGGTCGATCGGATTTTCTTCGGACCAATCCGGTGCCAGCGGTTTCTCATAAGTCCGTCCGAAACGTGCATGACAGTAGCGGGCAGCATGCGCGGCACCGTAATCCGTCCTCGTACCTGTCAGCTGCGCATACAGTTCACAGGCACGGTCCCATGCGCTCGAGATCGGTCCGACCGAAGCCGCTGCCGTGTCGTACCCTTCGCTGCGAAGGTAGGCCATCAGGTCCCCGCCCGCAAGTCCCCAGTAGGGCATGATCTTCCAGAGAGAGTCTGATTCTCCCCATCCGAAAATTCCATGAACGAAAACGGTCTTTCTCATGATCTGCATCCTCGAAAAAGGCATCCGGTCTTTCAGAAGGTTATGGTTCCAGATACAGCTTGCGGAAACGGTTCTTCTCTTCCTCTCCGATACCGAGCGCTTTTTCCATGAATCCGTCCAGGCTCCCGTATACGCGCTCCGCTTCCTCCATGAAAGCGTTGAAATAGGATTCGCGCGCGCCGAACATGGCCTGAAGCGCCGGAATCACGCGCTCTTTGTCCAATCCGGGTCTGCCGGTGATATGCGCAATCATCCGGTCGATGTTTTCTTTGCTGGCCTCGTTTGTCAAAAGATAATCCTCTAAGATGTCATCCTTGTCAACACCGAGGATGGCTTCGAAAATCGACGCAAATCCGCCGGTGCGGTCCTTCCCGGCCGTACAGTGGAACAGAACGGCCTTCCTGCCAGGATTCAGCAGGCGCTCCAGGAGCAGCTTCTGCTGCGAAAGCGCGAATTCACTGACCGCCATATGGGCGTAGGTTTTTTTCATATAATCTTCCGCGCCCTGAGGATCCATCATGAATTTCTGGAAGGAATTCTTGTCTGCCTCCTTTTCGCGGCTCACGCCCTCTGTCAGCGTCGCAAGCACCGGCAGATGCCAGTATTCCACCCCGGGAATCTCCGGGTCCGGCTGCTCTAAGCGCTCCCCTTCCGTCCTGAAATCCACAATCAGCTCCAGTAGTTCCGAGAGCTTTTCGATATCCTTCTCACTCGCGCCGTAAAGGCTTCCGCCCCGGATGATCATCCCGGGCTTAATCTTCCTTCCGCCGGCTCCGGTCATGCCGCCAAGGTCACGGAAGTTTTGGAGGTTTTCAAATAGTATGCTTCGATCCATTGTTATCATCCTCACTTTCTTTCAGACTGATGATTTCCTGCTCCAGCTTACAGTTCTGCTCCAACATATACGCCAGCACATCTGTGTATTTCTCTTTCGCGATCAGGGATCGAGCTTTCACGATGTCCTGTTTTTCCAGTTTTTTACAGCTTTCCCGATATTTTTCCAGTTCTTCCATACTCATTTTCCATGCAGAAAAATCGATTCCTGCTGCACTTCGCAGATCCTCAAGAATATAAAAACCGTCTGGATCAATATCGCCGAAATGCAGCCAATGAAGGTCCGGATTATCCGCTGCGGTTTTCTTAAGAAACGCCCTTTTTACGGTATTGTGATAACCGCCGAGGTAGAGGTACAGTCGGTTCTCTCCCCGGATTCGATTGAAGGAAGTCAGGTTTTCAACAGTCATGACAGCGTTATCCAGTACTTCAATATGCCTGATCTTTCCAAGGCTGTCAGAGGACAGCGCCATCGGAATTTCCGACCGAAGGAGCAGAAAGTACTCCTCTTTTTCCCCTGCATCAAAGGCAATCCTGGCATTACCCTTCAGATAAACATAAGAGGGATTTGGATAGATATGGTACTCCTCCAAGATAATCTTCTCTTTTTCCCTCTCCTTCTCTACGTATTCCGGGACCGGGGACTGATCCGTGTATTTTTGAAGGATACGGCAAATCTTTGCCCGCCAGTTTTTCTCAAAGCTCTTCGAATCACTTGTTACCAAAATTGACAACTCGCGTTCGAGAAGTTCGGAATGATTTGAGAGAATCCTTTTCAAAAAGGAAACCAGAACCTTCGCTTCTTCCGGTTCATACTCTGCCTTTTTCCCTGCACTGAGCCGTGCATTCTGTTCACGCGCAAAACAGTTTATTATTTCTTCTTCTCCATAACAGCTTTCATAAAAACGTATTTCCGAGGCAATCCGGCTGTTCCTGTCGTCCCGGGAAAGAATACTATAGAATCTTTCCAGCTTCTCAGGATTCATATCGATCCTGACAGCCGTGTTTCCCCGCTTTTTCACCCGGATCAGATCTTCCTGTTCCAGCCTGTCCAATTCATTCTCAAAATCGGCAACCTCCCCGATGGATGTATAGTCAGACTGATACGCCGGGAAAACCTGTTCCGGCCTGATCGAAAAGGTCTGGCTCCGCTGATTTTCCTGCCGATAAGTCCGGCTTCTCTCATAACGATCCAATAGTTCCCGCAGGATATCTTTTTCCCGTATCGAATACATTTTACCGGATACTCCCCTCGACCGCATAGGAATACCTGCCCGATGCAATCACCGTTACCGTTGAACTGATAAAGCTTCCAATGCTTCCGATTTTCTCCGGCGGTGCCGCATAAATCACCTGGAAGCCGTTATCCTCAAAGTACTGCACCATCTGCTCGATTCTTTCCCGCGACAGCGCCGAAAAAGCTTCATCGATAAACGCCAGACGCGCACAACTCCTGTCCGGCGGATAAAACTGCATCAGACTCGCAGCGAGAATAATAAAGTACGGCGTCTGCTTCTCTCCGCCAGATGCCGAGCCCTGTTTCTCCGAAAGATCCGCTTCCGTAACATTGGTTCCTCTTCCGGAAGTAATGCCCATATTATACGTAAAATACTGCCGATAATCCGTAAATTCCGTCTCATCCTCCGCACTCAGAATCTGGTCCATCAGTTCCCGGACATCCTGCTCCATCTCCGTGTCCTCATGAACCGCCGCCATATAGAGCTCCGGACTGTTCATATAGCCGGAAAGCTTGCGGCAGATTCTGAAAAACAGCTGGCGGTCCGCTTTTTCATCCATCCTGAACTGATAAACATCCTGACCAAAAGGAATTCTTTTAAGTTCGCGGTTAATCCGATCTATTTCGCCTTTGGCTTCAACGATCTTCTCGTTCAGCTCCGCAACAAAATCGTGCATCAGCGTACTTTCCAGACGCTCTTTCTGCGCCTGAAGCCTGGCGGAGGCTTCCTCGATCCGGACGTTGCTGACTTCTCGATACTGATCGCGGTAATACGATATATATGAGATGCCGCGCTTCTGAATATCCAGCCCTGCGATTCTGCAGTACTCAATCTGAGCGTTCTCAACCTGTCTCTCCGATTCAGCAAGATACTCCCGCTGCCGATCAACCGTTTCTCTCTTGAGGACAACGGTCTTCCCTGTCCGGTTCCGCTCCCGCTCATACAGTTCCTTCATCGGCTGTTCGTACTGCGGTTTCTTCGTGAGTGCTTCCTCATAGCGGTTTTCCAGAAGGTATTTCTCTCCGGAAAGCTTCTGTAATTCTTCCTGTCCCTTGTTCAGCGCATTCCTTTCCGTGGTCAGTTTGTCATTTGTCGCCTGTCGTACGTTATCAGCCTCGGCACGCTTTCTTTCCGCCTCCTGCTGCTCCTGAAGGACTGCCAGAAAGTCCGGATTGTCCTGGATTTTGCGCTGATCTTCCAGAACCTTCTCACGCTCGCTTTTATGCTCCTGCAGCTTCCGGGGACTGTCCATGTCGTAGAAATCCACATCCCAGCTGATATTTTTGATCAGACCGAGGGAAACGCTGATCTCACGCAGTGTTTCTTCTTTCTCCTGTAAATCCGCAAGACTCCCGCTTAAATCCTTTTCCGCTTCCAGAAGCTGCAGCTTCACGGCATCCTTCCCCATGAAAATCGTCGTTTTCCCGATATTCATCAGGGAAACCGCGTAACTTTTTGCCAGCATCCCGTCTTTCATCAGACCGCCGAGCGGGTATTCGGAAAGCTCCTGAAGGGAATCGCACAAGTGAATCCCATTCAGCAGATAATTGAGATACCTTCGGGCCCAGGGATTAGCGGTGATCAGCTGTTCCGCTGCAGACCCTGCCTGAATTTCGGATTCCGGGAGCTTGTCCGACATCACAAAATTTCCATGATAAAGTTTTCTTTGCCGGAGGATCTGCATCGCTGCCGGAACAAAGGATGGCTCTACGATCAGATAAAAGCGCTTTCTTCCAAGGAAGGTTTCGATTGCCCGATGCCAGGATTCGTCCCGGATTTCGGATATCGTCTCCGCAAGGAATCGGACATCTGTCCTCATCCCCTGTTTTTTAAGCTCGGTATCCAGAATATCCCGCACCTTTGCGGCCTCTTCGGGGAAACTAAGAATATTGGACTGAAGCTTCTGAATCTTCTGCCGAAGCTCGCCGATTTTCTGCCGATCTTCAAGTAACCCATCCTCTGTACGCGTCCGCTCATCGGAGAGAGAACGCTCTCTGTTCCGGGAATAGTCCTGAAGGCTCAGGAAAGCAGCCCGTTTTTGTTCCGCTTTGTCATAATTCTCTGCAATGCGCAGAAGGCACCGCTTTTCTTCTGAATCAAGCGCGTCCTCCGGCAGATCCTCTAAAAGTTCACCTAAGCTTTTTTCCAGTCTCAACAGCCTGGCCAGATCTTCTTCGTTCCGGTGAATCTCCAGATCAAGATCATGAATCCGGTTCTCAAGCTCACGGATACTGGCATTCATATCCTGCAGCAGCTGATTCTGACCGGCCGCACGCCATCTCTGAAGAGCTGCCTCATAGTTTCGATCACAAAGCTGCTGTTCTTTCTCAAGTGCTGCAATATTGGCCTCGACCACGCGCATTTTGGCACGACAGCTCTCCATTTTTTCCGCGGTTTCGATCAGTTCCTGATACTGAAGAAGCAGTTTTCGAATCTCATAACTGTCGTTTCGCTGTTCATACTCCTGAACCGTTTTTTCAAGATTTTCCAGCTTTTCCTTTCCTCTACGAAGCTGTTCATACACTTCCCGCAGTTTTTCGAATTGCTGCCGCTGTTCCCGCAGCGTCACCATGATATCGACATTCTTTTCATCCAGCACGCAGTCCTGAATAAACCGGTCAATATTATTCTCTGGGTTGAAGGCCATCATCTTCACGAGCTGCTGGCGGTACCGCTTCACATCCACCCTAAGTCCGATCGTCCTGAGAATCTGTGCTACACCGTTATCCCTGCCCATAAAATCTCGGGCAAGCAACTGACGTCCCTGTGGATTCAGCCTGTTTTTCGGCGTTACGGAAACCAATCCGTCCTCAATAACGGCAAAATTCACATCCGAAAGCCTGACATCCCGGAAAACAAACCATGAAGATTTACAGGATTCGGAGACGGAGGGAGATTCAATACAGACACCGACTGTGTCATAGGTATTCCGGTCGGGCGAGTAGAATTCCATCGCGATATAGCTGATGATCTCTCCCTTTTCCCGTAAATACCGGTTTTCGCCCTTGCTTCTCGTATCGCCTCGGACGTAAGACCGAATATCACGATCCCGGTCCTTTGCAGCTTTATTGAAGCTTGTATTTCCGACCAGACAGTACGTGACAGCGTCAAGAATCGTGGTCTTGCCGGTCCCGTTGACACCGGTCAAAAGCGTCGAGCCGAGCATCCGGATCGTTGTCATCTGGAATCTGGACCAGTTGATAAGCAGAAGTCCGGTCGCTGTTTTTCTGAGATGCTGTTCAATCTTCTTCATCTGCATCGGTCTCCTCTGAAAGTATCAGGTCTTCCTCGATTTCATCCGAGACATCTTCCTTCATCCGCTTCCCTGCAGCGTCGATAAAGCGGCGGAATTCCTCGGTATTCAGCGCAAACTGGAGCGAAGGATACAGACGAATTCTGCAGTCCTCATCGCCGAAATTTCCCTCAACGGAAATCAAATTGAATCTTCCGAAGGTCTTCAGCCCTTCCCGAAGCATATTCCGATCAATCAGGTCCCGAGCCCCGAATTTTTCCAGTTCGAACTGTAACTCAGCAACACTGATAAAAATGGATTTTTCCAATGTGCCCGTACGCATCCGGTCCGCATACAGAGTCCAGAGACTGCATAATATGATGCTCTCGTATTTTCTGAGCGCTTTTCTGCTGGCCTGAATCCGTCCGTTTTCGCCGAAATCACCGCAATTTTGAAGCATGATCACGCCGTTGTCGGGATCCCGGACAATATCATAGCCGATATAGGAGAAATACTGGGTGAACAGTTCCAGATTGGCGGAAATAAACCGATATTCCTTTCTGCTGTCTTCGTTCTTTTCCCGGACAACAAAGGTTTCCCTGAGAAGCCGCCGCGCCGCATATTGAAACCGGCTTCTGTCGGAAGATCCCAGAAGATCCCAGTTTTCTTCAAAAGTCATGTGAAGAGATCCCCCTTCCTGATCGTAAATTCGCGCAGTATCAGATGTTCCGTTTCATAGAAACCTTCAGAAACCTGCACGCCGTATCCCAGTTCCTCCGCATAGGCCGCAGAGGACAACACAGAAAACAGGTCCGATACACTTTCAAGCGGCAGTTCTGCACTTCGGATTTCCGTTTTTCCTTCCATCCTGAGATCCAGATACTGCTGCATTCTGTCTTTGGAATAGGGATTGTAACGCTCCCGTTCCAGCTCCTTCAGCGCATGTTCCCGGTCCTCCAGAGTAAGCTCCCGGAAAGACTCCCTGGTAACCGTATGAATAGCCCGCTGCTTCCTCGGATAGCGCAGGGAACCGCGGTCCAGAAACTCATTTGTCTCCAATGCGAAAAGACCGCTGAAACCGTCCGGAAGCTCTTCCCGGATTCCGCAGTCATTCAGTTCTTCCACGATGATACGGAGTGCCTGTTCTACATTCCCCCGTAAGTCCCCATCCCTGTTTTTCAGAAAACGTGCTCTTCCGACCGCTACCTGCAGATAAACATTGAGTTTATGTCGGATTTCCCGAAGAATCGAATCATAGTCATCACTGAGGAAGCGAATGGCGCTCTCGATCATAAAGAGGATCTGCTCTTCCGAAGCATCTCTGTCAAGCAGTTCCTCCTCGCTGCAGTTTTGAACCAGTCTGTCCAGCACTGCTTCCTGGTTCCGGAAATCCGAAAGGCCCTCCAGAATTTTACGCCGGTAGATATGGATATTCTGCTGCTTGTTGAGACGCGCATATTCGCGGATAAAATCGCCTTCACAGTACTGAAGCAGGTTTTCCGTCAGACTTTCGAGTGTCTCCTCCCGAACCATTTTTTCAATGATTTTCCGGATATAGGTTGAGAGTCTCTTGAGTGCGCCGGAAAGGTTCTTTGCATTCTGATAAATCGGCCGGAGTGCATTGACATATGGTTCATCCTGCCATTGTCCCGGATTCTGAAACAGATTATAAATGTTAAAAATATAGGCGGAGAATTCCGCTTTTTCCGGTTTCATAAGCTGAAGCAGAAATTCTGCAAGACGAACGCCGTTTTCTGTCATCACGATCTGCTTTTCGAACGTATTCTCGTCACTCTCTTCCTCGAGCCATCCGACATTCGAATCCATGAATTTTCTGAGAACACTGCTGGCTTCAGCGGTTTTATCCGGGCTTTCTCCTTCTTCTTCCAGGTCAACATGGTTTTCTAAAAGATAGGCGCGTACTGTATCCCGGATTCGCTCACGCGGCAGGCGATAGGAGATCTCCCGATCATATTCATGATAGATTTCAAGAAGACAGGCGGAATAAACCTCCGAATTACTGCCGCTGGCGAGATAATTGAAGAAATTCTTAGGTATGATTGAAAACAATCCCGGAGAAGACATATTGTCCTATACCTCCAGACTGAGTGTCGGGAGCGTTATTTCCTCCCGGATAAACATGGTCATATACACCGGGAGATTGATGATTTTATCCTCCTGAGAAACATTGCAGTTCCCCAATACATAGGCTTTTTCAATCTGGTATTCCGGGTTTTCGACCGCCTTTGATATGGCGGAATGTACATAGTAGTCCTTGCCGCTTTTCACCTCAATCGGCACAACCCTTTCATCCTGTTCAATGACAAAATCCAGTTCGCCGTTTTTATGACTGTTGTAGAAATACAGCGGAAAACCCTTTGCATGCAGCTCCTGAGCCACGGCATTTTCATAAATACCGCCCAGATTCACCTGACTGTTATCCGTCAGAATGTTCATCGTGAGCGCATTTCCATATTGGCTTGTTAAAAGACCGGCATCGGAACTGTAGAGTTTCAGCAGGCTGCTCTTCTTATTCTGATTCAGTGAAACCCTCGGCTCTGTTGCATTATAGACCGGGATCGCTGCCCCTGCGGATGAAAGCCAGAGAAAACTGTCTTCAACCCGCTCAAAACGCAGTCCTTTCTGAACATCGCTGTAGTTGAAACGACGGTTCTGCTTTAAAAGCTGTGAAGGGATCTGTTCAAAAACAGAAATCAGCATGAGCTTTTTTTCCTGGAGCTCATATTTGGTAAAATCCCTCTTATACTGTTCAACAATATTCCTCTGTATCTCCGAAACCACATTCAGATTTCCGCTGCTGATGTATTCCTGAACCGCAGCAGGCATTCCGCCAACCACCAGATACCGACGGAAATGCGTCATCATTTTATCATGGATGAGATCACTTACCGCCTTTTTCTGCCGGAAACATTCAAGCAGGTACGAACGGGTTTCTGCGGTAACGCCCGACGCAATCAGGAACTCCTCAAAATCCAGCGGAAACATCTGTATTTCCTCGAGATATCCGACCGGAACCGATCGAAGGTTCCGAAGTTCGACACCCAGGAGTGATCCGCTCAAGATATATCGATAGCTGCCCTCTGAAACCCAGAATTTCACTCTGGTCACAATCTCCGGAAATTCCTGTACCTCATCAATAAACAGAATCGTTCCGGTCGAAAAGGAAAAATCCATCAGCGCGGAAAGATTAATCGTCAGATCCTGCACAGTCTGAGACTGCGCAAAAACCCGAACCAGCTCCGGCCGTTCAATCAGGTTAATTTCCAGATATCGTTTTTTTCCCTTTTGCAGGCAATGACGGATTAAAGTTGTTTTTCCAACCTGACGAGCGCCGCTGATAAGAAGCGCTCTTTTTGAATGCTGAATCCATTCCGTCACTCGTTTTTCCGAATTTCTGAAAAGCATGTGTCCTCTCCTTAGTGACAATCTCCCGTTTTCCCAGCAAATACAAGGAAAACCGATTGTTTCACAGCCATAGTATAAATCATGTCCGACATTTTTTCAAGGGTTTTTGAGAGTTTATTTACACTTTTTCAATGATATTTGGATCATTTTCAACACTTTTTCAATGAATTTCAAACTGTTTTTTACACTTTTTTAATGATTTTTCAGCCTGTTTTAACACTTTTTCAAGGATTTTCATGCCATTTTTGACACTTTTTCAAGAAAAGGGCATGTGGAAGACAGAAAACTATTTTCAATAGCATACTATACTTTTGCCTGCAGCTGTGCTATACTGTATGGAAAGTTATGTCTTATCCAATCCGGAGAATCTATTATGGCAAAGAAACTGAATTTCGACGTCAACGACACCAGTAAAAGCACAGCAAAACTCATCTTCCTTTTAGCGTGGCCCGTATTCTTAGAGCAGATTTTCACCACCCTCGTTTCCTACGCGGATACCGCCATGGTCGGCGCACTCGGAAAGAATGCGACGGCTTCGGTCACGATCAGCAATTCGCCGGTTTTCCTGATGAACGGCATCATTATGTCTCTCGGCGTCGGCGTCACGACGCTTGTCGCACAGGCGACGGGAGCAGGGGATAAGGAGCTTGTCAAGAAACTGATCCGTCACGCGGTCATGATCATCCTCTATCTCGGTGTGCCGATTACGGCGCTTCTTGCGATCCTGCACCGGGCAATTCCGCAGTGGATGGGCGCAGATCCCGAAATTCTGGATACAGCGGCACAGTACAACCTGATTGTCGCAGCAGGACGCCTCTTCTCCCTGATGTCGATGACACTGAATTCTGTGTTCCGCGGCTACGGCGACACTAAGACGCCGCTGAAAGCCAATGTCGCGATGAATGTCGTCAATGTCGTCGGCAACTATTTCCTGATCAATCCGACACGGACGGTTCATCTCTTCCATAAGATCTACTTCACAATGCCCGGCGCCGGCTGGGGCGTCGCAGGCGCTGCGGCCGCAACCGCGCTTGGTATGTTTGTCGCGGGCATGTTTACGCTTCTTGTGGCTTTCACAAGGAAAAACGGCTTCGAGATATCGCTTCGGGAGAGCTACCGTCTCGACTGGAAGCTCATGCGGCGAATCTTCAAAATCAGCCTCCCGGCAATGCTGGAGCGGATCTGCATGTCCTCTTCCGGTATCTTTGTTACAAAATCGATCGCAACGCTGGGTACTGCCGCGATTGCCGCAAACTCCTTGCAGCTGACCGCCGAATCGCTTTCCTTCATGCCGGGTTTTGCCTTCCAGATGGCTGCAACAACACTCGTCGGCCAGTGCATCGGCGCAAACCGTCTGGACCGCGCACGCGAATTCACGCGGATGACCTGTCTCATCGGCTTTATCACCATGCTCTGCACCGGAACCTTTATTTTTGTCTTATCGAGACAGCTGATCAGTCTCTTTACGCCCGATGCGGAAGTCATTGAGCTTGCGGCTGCCTGTCTCCGGATTGTCGCCTTCCTGCAGCCGCCGCAGGTACTCTGCTGGATCCTGGGCGGCGCACTTCGTGGTGCCGGCGACACGAAATACAATTTCTACGTTACAGCTGCCACAAACTGGGGCATCCGGACACTCTTCTCGATCCTTCTGATCCGGGTCTTCGGGCTCGGCGTCGTCGAGATCCAGTACGTCGTCCTTGTGGAAGGCATCGTCCGGCTCTTCTTCCTCTTCCTCCGCTACCGCGGAAACAAGTGGATCGAGATCGGGGTGAAAATGAATGCCTCGCGCTGATTTCTCCGTGATACAGAAAAGAGCCGGCGGTTTCCGCCGGCTCTTTTCTGTATCAGCGTGTTTTTATTTCTCCGGGACAAACCAGCCGTGCGCCGCGCAGCGCCCCAGATCCCAGGGCTCGGTCCGGTCCTGGCCGCTGACCTGCGCCGCATTCACATGCAGTTTGTAGCTCCAGTAGAAATAACCGGAGCCCTGGTCCCAGGCCGCCTTCTGGGCCGCGTCAAGCGCGTTGAAGACCGCTTTGGCTTCATCCTCCGGAAGTTCCGTGAACGGGACCGGGTTCGAGAGACACCATTCGCCGCAGACCACGGGGAAATACTGCTGCATTTCCTTAATCGCCGGCGCGAACTTCGTGTTGATGTACTCCACGACTTTTTCCACGGTCGGGTCTTCCATTCCCGCAGCCATCATCAGGTACTGATGGGTATCCAGTATAACATTTCCGTACTTCTCTTCCTGCATGAAGTCCTTCCACTGCATGATATCGAAGCCGTCATGGAATACGACCTTCTTCTCATACGGGAGATATTTCATGATTCGATCATATGCTGTGAGGTAGAATTCACGCAGTTCCTCCGGCTCGTATCCCTTCGATCCGGCCGCTTTTTCGGGATCCACCGGGATATAGCGCTTGACGATGAACTGGAACATTTCCTTCGAAATCGGCTCATTCAGGATCTCAATGCCGTACAGGCCTTTCCGCTTACCATACCGCTCCGCCAGCCGCTCCAGCACGGTATAAACGTATTCGATCTCCTCCGGCTCCTGGAAAAACTTGCAGACGCCGCTGATGCCGCCGTTGTCGAATCCGTTCTGCGAATCCGGCGCGGTATGCAGGTCGATCAGGATCTGAAGCCCGTAGCGCTCCGCCCAGTCAAACGCGTCGTCAAGTTCCTTAATGCAGCCGACAAAAGGCTCATAGTCGCCGAAGATAAAATACGGCACCGGAATCCGGATCGAATTCAGGCCGAGGGATTTGATGTACACGAAATCCCGCTCGGTAATGTACTCCGCACGGTGGCGGCGGATCCGCTCTTCATAGATGTCTTTTGGGAGCGCTCTCGGAAGGTAATACTCGTCTTCCGCGTCCGTCCCTCCAAAAAGTTCCGGGCTCATCCATTTTTCGAGGACCAGCCAGTTTCCAAGATTCACGCCCTTGATCTTTTCCATTTTTTCCCTCCACTCTTTCAGTTGCTGTTCGGTACCCCGAATATAATACTTCTGATTTCAGTATACCTGATAAGCCTTCGTTTTACAAGCAAAAAAATAAGAGGACAGGTGAACCTGTCCCCTTAACCTGTTATTTCACACCGAGCTTCTCTTCGGAGATTTCCTTCATCCGGTACTTCAGGATCTTGCCTGCCGCATTCATCGGGAAGTCCTCGACAAAGAAGAAATACCGCGGCACCTTGTGGCGGGCGATCCGCTCATTGCCGTACTGCTGCATCTCCTTCGTATCGGCGGTCTCATTCTCGTGAAGCACGACCCATGCGCAGGCTTCCTCGCCGTAGCGTTCATCTTTGACGCCGATGACCTGAACGTCCTTTACCTTGGGGTTCGTGAGGTAGAACTCCTCAATCTCCCGCGGGTAAATGTTCTCACCGCCGCGGATAATCATATCCTTGAGGCGTCCGGTGACCTTGTAATAACCGTCTTCCGTGCGGCAGCAGATGTCGCCGGAATGCAGCCACCCGTCCTTGTCGATCACCTCAGCCGTAGCCTCGGGCATCTTATAATATCCCTTCATGATGTTGAAGCCGCGCGCGACAAATTCGCCGTTCTCACCGTCCGGAAGTTCCAGCCCGGTTTCCGGATCGATAATCATGCATTCGACGCCCGGGAAGGCCGATCCGACCGTTTCCACGCGGTGATCGAGGTCTTCATTCACTTCGCCCATCGTACAGCCGGGAGAAGCCTCAGTCTGGCCGTACACCGAAATGATTTCGCGCATGTTCATTTCAACCGACGCGCGGCGCATCAGATCCGGCGGGCAGTTCGATCCGGCCATGATGCCGGTACGCAGATAGGAGAAATCCGTCTTCTCAAAATCGGGATGGCTGAACATCGCGATAAACATTGTCGGAACGCCGTTGAAACAGGTAATCCGCTCCTGTGTGATGCAGGCCAGCGAGGATTTCGGCGAGAAGTACGGGATCGGCGAAAGCGTGCCGCCGTGCGTCATCATCGAAGTCATCGAAAGCACCATGCCGAAACAGTGGAACATCGGCACCTGGATCATCATGCGGTCCGCGGTCGAAAGATCCATGCGGTCGCCGATGATTTTGCCGTCGTTGATGATGTTTCGGTGGGTCAGCATGACGCCCTTTGGGAAGCCCGTCGTGCCCGAGGTGTACTGCATGTTGCAGACATCGTCCGGGCGCACCAGAGACGCACGGCGCCGTACTTCCTCCATCGGGATCGTATCCGACAGAAGCATCATCTCTTCCCAGGTCAGGGCACCGTCCATTGTAAATCCGTCTGTGATGACGTTCCGAAGGAAAGGCAGTTTCTTCGAGTACAGCGGACGTCCGGGCTCATGTCCCTTCAGTTCCGGACAGAGCTCGTTGATGATCTCGCGATAATTCGCGTCCTTTGAAGATTCGATCATGACGAGCGTATGCGTGTCGGACTGCTGCAGCAGGTATTCGATTTCATGCACCTTGTAAGCGGTGTTGACCGTCACAAGAACCGCACCGATCTTGGTTGCCGCCCAGAAAGTCAAAAACCAGGATGGTACATTTGTCGCCCAGATCGCCACATGATACCCGGGCTTTACGCCGAGCGCGATCAGGGATGCCGCCATCCGGTCCACATCGCGCCGGAATTCCGCGTAGGTTCTCGTGTATTCAAGCGTGGTGTACTTGAAGGCGTACTGGTCGGGGTAGATCTCGGCCATAGTATCCAGAACCTGCGAAAAGGTCAGGTCCACGGTCTCATACTTGCGCCAGGGGAAGGTTCCGGTCTTCGCGCGGTTGTAATACAGTGTTGGCTGCGGCTGCTCCTCTGGCTTGATCCGCCGAAGGAAGCTTGCAAAATGCGTCAGCACGATGTCCGGATCGTCGATTTCGTCGTTCCAGGAAGCGCAGACAAAGCCTTCATAGTTCAGCGCCCGGAGCGCATTCAGGAAATCCTTGACCTGCAGCTCGCCGTCGCCGAGAAGCACTTTCTTCCCTTCCTTCATATCGCCGAGCCGCACATAGCGGATGTAGGCGCCGAGCGTCTTGATGGTCGTCTGCACGCTCTCTTTCGCCGTAAAGCAGGTCTTCCGGACATCCCAGGCTGCGCCGATTGCGGTCGATCCGAAAGCATTGATCAGGCTGATCAGCTTCTCGGAATCAGAGAATGGTCCGCTCGTCTCAAAAAGGATCTCCACGCCGGTGTCTTCCGCCTTTTTCAGCGCCTGTCCGAGTTTCGCGCGGAGCATCTCCGCATCCTCCGAAAAATCGGAGCGCACGATCAGGGTTTCCACGCCTGCAAAAAGCGCAATGTCAAGAAGCCGCAGAATTTCCTGCTCCGTAATATCGCCGTCGAGCGGTGCGGCACAGTTTAATGCACTGACGGATATGCCCCGGTTCCGGAGCTTCCTTCTGGCATCCGAAGCAGATCCCGAACGGAACAGGCTGTCCTGATGCAGCTGCCGCTCCGTCTGCACATCGTCCACTTCAAAACCGTCAAAGCCGTAGTCCCGTGCAATATTGCAGAGTTCCAGGAAGGATCCGAGGCGAACATTTCTTGTCGAAAAAGCCAGTCTCATCTTCAGTTCTCCTCGTAAACGATTTTATTCACGGCATTGATGTAGGCCCGGATGCTCGCGCCGACAATATCCGCCGAAAGTCCGTTGCCGGAATACAGTTTGCCGTCTTTTCTCAGGCGTACAAGCGCGGAACCTAAAGCTTCCCTGCCTTCTGTCACTGCCTGGATTTCAAACGCGTCGAGCTCATAATGATGGCCGATTGTTTCATCGATCGCCGCAAACGCGGAATCGATCGGTCCGTCGCCTGCCGCAACACCCGAAAGCTCCTCGTCATCCTTGGTCAGTAC
This sequence comes from Lachnospiraceae bacterium, assembly GCA_017543275.1. Taxonomy (GTDB): domain Bacteria; phylum Bacillota; class Clostridia; order Lachnospirales; family Lachnospiraceae; genus UBA1267. The sequence continues at coordinate 88,289 of JAFYGJ010000089.1, forward strand.
GACATGAGACATCGCGGCCGTCAGGTTTCCGGTCGTCGTCACATAGCTTTTCAGGTGGTAGGTCGAAGGCACCTGCTGCGCAGAACCGGCGACCAGCGCCTCTAACTCCCGCGCGCCGATGGAATCCTTTCGTTCCAGCACATGCATCATCGCGTCATATACATTTCCAATGTCGCTCGGGGAAATCTCATAGCCGAGCTTTTCGCAGGCTGCACTGATATCCGAAAGCGTGCTGTCCGAATCCAGGAAAATGTCAGCGCCGCCCTGTTCCACAACCGATTTCACCGAGGATTTTCCGACCGTCCGAAGCAGCGCGTCGATATCCCGGTGGATTTCGGTCGACTTGAGCGCCGAGCGCACCTGAAGCGCGTCGCCCTTCACGGAAAGAAGATCCGAAAGCACGGCTGTATTCAGTGTGTTTTCCCCGGAAATGCAGGAACGCGCGCCGTCCGCACCGGCACGGATGCCGGCGAGAATGTTCGCAACTGCAAGACGAAGCTGATCCGAAACGGAGAGCAGGAGTTTGCAGGAAACTTTGTCCCGAAGCATGGAAACCATCGCTTCAATCTCATCCGGATCTGCCGTCCCCGCATCATCGGAGAGCGTAATGGCCGAAACGCCGAGCGAGGAAACCTTTTCGCAGAGTTCCTGAAGGAATTCCTGTTCCGCCCGCGTCGCATCCAGCGCAGCAAACATGACATCGTGACAGTACTTTTTGGCTTCCCTGACCAGCATTTCCGCCTGCACCAGCATTTTGTCCGATTTCAGATGATAAATATACTCCATCTGAACTGTCGAAACCGGAAGTTCCACAATCAGAATGGGGTGGGCCGCGTCTTTCACGCACTCCCAGGCCTCAGAAACGGATTCTTTCGTAAACCCGACCGGGATTGCAACCGCCACATTGGCAACTGTCTGGGAAATCGTCCGGCAGATCACGCGGTCCTCTGCAGGCCGCTGGACCTGCGGCAGTTCCAGAACATCTGCAGAGAATGCGTCGATGCATTCCGCAATTGCCTTCTTTTCTCTGAATAGGAGCGGGTTTTTCCGGTCTTTCTGAAGTTCTCTTAATGTGTAGTCGACAATGATGAAATCTTTCATGTTCTTCTCTCCCTTCCGCATTTCGGCCTCTTCAGCCGGAAAACGCCCGTTGTTTCGGCTAACTGTATCATGAAAAAGGGCCGGTGTCAAATAGAAAAAAACACCGGCCTTCCTTGATTTTTTGTTGATTCTGTTATGCCGGGCTTATGCTTTACTGTCCTCCGTAGATCATCGTCCGGAACTGGGCGATCGTGGAGGGGAAATCGATTCCGAGGACTTCCTGACCTTCGGGGGTCAGATCGTTCCACCACAGGCCATCGTAGGGAATCCGGGCGCTGACAAGTTCATAATTCAGCAGGAAAATGCTGCGGAAAATCAGAAGCGTCATCGACAGATCCGAAATGTCTGTCGTAATGCTGGTCAATCCGGTATTCGCGGCATGCATCAGGGTTTTCGGATCGGAATGCTTCAGTTTCGCAACGGCAGCCTCCAGCACCATGCGCTGGCGCGCCGTCCGCTGGAAGTCGGTCCCGATATAGCGGATTCTGGAGAAAGCCAGAGCCTGGCGCCCGTTCAGCATATATTTTCCGCCCGCTGCGAGAAAGCTGTCCTGTGCTTCAATCCCCATCAGCTGGTTGATCTCCGAGAGGTAAGCATTCACATAATGCACTTCTTCGTCGGTCACGTCGATCTCCACACCGCCGATTGCGTCAATGATATCCACAAAGGAATAGAAATCCACCTGTGCATACTGGTCGATCCGGATACCGAAATTCTGCTCGATCGTCTGCACAAGAAGCCGTACTCCCCCCATCTGATAGGCGTGGTTGATGCGGTTCTGGCCGTATCCCGGGATATCCACATAGCTGTCCCGGAGAATCGAAGTCAGGTAAATCTTCCGCTGGAGCGGGCAGATCGATACCACGATGATGACGTCGGAGCGGCTTTCCACGCTCGGATCACGCGCATCCGTACCGATCAGGAGGATGTTCCGGACACCTTTTCTGTTTTTCTCCGGAAGATTGTAGCTTCCCTCCTCTGCGATCGGCTCATAGGGTTTATAGTCCGTCCGTCCGACAAAAACATAGACTGCCCCGAACAGGCCGGCAAAAAGCAAGGCCAGGATCAGCAGAATAACCAGGATTGCCCTGAATGGGTGCCGTTTTTTCTTTTTCTTCTGCGGATTCTGATCCGGTGTTCCGCTCCCGCCCTGCGGAATATAGGCATAACCCGGCTGCGGACTCTCGGAATAGTATTCATCCAGCGGGCCCGAAACCGAATATACGCTTTTCTCCTTTTCTGCCATTACAAATGTATCCTTCCCTCAGCCAGGCTTTTCTGTCAGTGGTCTTCTCCTGTTCCCTGGCCGTAATAGGCGTTTGCGCCGTGTTTTCTGAGATAATGTTTGTCCAAAAGATACTGTGGGACGCGCCCGGCGCGCGGGTTCAGCGTCAGGGTCTTGTAAGCCATTTCCGCGACCTTCTCCAGCACCACGGCATTGTAAACTGCGCCTTTTGCCGTTTTCCCCCAGGAGAAGGGGCCGTGGTTTTTGACTACAATGCCGGGTACTGCCATCGGATCCGAATCCCCGATCGTCTCCACGATCACATTTCCGGTATTCAGTTCGTATCCCGCATCGATTTCTTCCGCCGAAAGCGGTCTCGTACAGGGAATATCGCCGTAGAAATAATCCGCATGCGTGGTTCCGAGCGCCGGGATTTCCATGCCTGCCTGTGCAAATGTAACCGCCCAGACTGAATGTGTATGAACAATGCCGCCGAGCGCCGGGTACTTTTGATAAAGCACGAGATGCGTCGCGGTATCGGAACTCGGTTTATAGGGGCCTTCGACAATGTTTCCCTCAAGGTCCACCACGGTCATATTGTCCGGTGAAAGCTTATCATAATCAACGCCGCTCGGCTTGATCACGACAAGTCCCGACTCCCGGTCAATGCCGCTCACATTGCCCCAGGTATAAATCACGAGCCCCTTTTCCAAAAGCTCCATATTGGCCTCATAGACCTCTTTTTTCAGGCTTTCCAGCATAATTGTTTCTCCTTCAGAACTCGCTCCGGTAAATCTCTGTACTCGCCTGTGGGATTGCAGTTCCTCTTCGGTGACGGTTCCAGGTCACCTCAGAAGAACCGCAATAACCCTCGGCTCGAGATACACTCTTCCGCCGCAGTACCGATATCCTGCCCGGAGCTCGAAATATTACAGATTCTCCACCGCTGCCCGCTCCGCTGCAAGGCCGGCCTGGTAATTCTCGAGGAAGCGGTCAAAGCCTTCGACACCGGTCGGATTTGGATAGAGGGTTTCGCCCCGGTCTCCGTGGAAGACTTTCTCCGAAAGGAAGTGCGGGAAGCTTTCCTGATCGTCGCGGTTCACCATGTAGGATGCAATCAGTGCCATGCCCCAGGGACCGCCTTCTCCGGCTGTCGTCATCACTGCAACCGGCGCATTCAGCGCGTCTGCCAAAAACTGCTGCGCAACGCCCTTAGTCTTGAAAACGCCGCCGTGTCCGAACAGCGTATCGACTTCGACCTTCTCCTTTTTCATCAGGATATCGTTTCCGATCTTCAGCGTTGCAAAAGCACTGTAGATATTCGCGCGCATGAAATTCGCGAGCGAGAAATCCGCATCCGGCGTCCGTACAATCATCGGACGGCCTTCATCAAGACCGGTGATCACTTCACCCGAAACATAGTTGTAAGCCATAACCCCGCTGCAGTCCGGGCTTCCCTTCAACGCTTCATTGTAAAGCTTTCCGTAAAGCTCGTTCATGTCCACTTCGACGCCCATCAGTTCCAGGTTTTCCCTGAAAATCTTCACCCAGGCATTCAGGTCCGAGGTGCAGTTCGAGCAGTGCACCATCGCAACCGGAGAGCCGTCCGGCGTCGTAACCATGTCGATTTCCTCATAATAGTCCGACAGCGGTTTCTCAAGCACAATCATCGAAAACACAGAAGTTCCGGCAGAAACATTGCCGGTGCGCTTCAGCACCGAATTCGTAGCCGCCATGCCCGTTCCGGCGTCGCCCTCGGGCGGGCAGACCGGAATGCCGGGTTTGATGTGGCCGGAAGGATCGAGAAGCTTTGCGCCTTCTTCCGTCAGGTATCCGCCGATATCGCCGCAGTTCAGGACTTTCGGCAGCACGTCGCGGACTTTCTTATGGAATCCTGCCTTTTCGGACAGATCGTCAAAGATATCAACCATCTTCTGGTCATAATCCATCGTCTCCGAATCAAGCGGAATAATGCCGGATCCCTCGCCGAGACCCACGACTTTCTGCCCGGTCATCATATAATGCACATAACCCGCAAGCGTATCGACAAAATCAATCTCCGGCACATGCGGTTCCTTCGAGAGGATCGCCTGACGAAGGTGTGCGATGGTCCAGCGCTGCGGAATATTGAAATGGAACAGTTCCGAAAGTTCGGCTGCCGCTTCGCCCGTGGTCTGGTTCCGCCAGGTCCGGAAGGGGACCAGCAGTTTTCCGTCTTCATCAAATGCCATGTAGCCGTGCATCATCGCGGAAAAGCCCATTGCCTTCATGGTCTCAAGTTCGATACCATACCGGTTCAGCACATCCGCCCGAAGATTTTTGATGCAGTCCTGAAGTCCGTCCCAGATATCCTCTAAAGAATAGGTCCAGTACCCGCCCTCATAGCGGTTTTCCCAGACATGGTCACCCTGCGCGATGACATCGTGATTGTCATCCACGAGCACTGCCTTAATCCGCGTCGAGCCGAATTCACAGCCCATAACGGCCCGTCCGTCTTCGATAAACTTTCTGTAATCCATCTCATACCTCACTTGATTAAAATTCAGTTCCGCAGCCCATATACCCGAGCCGAGGGTTATCGCGGTTCTTCCGAGGTGACCTGGAACCGTCACCGAGGGGGAACTGCGATCCCGCAGGCGAGTCTAACGACTTCTACAGGCGAGTTCCGCGAAATCCTTACGGTGTCAGCCTCTTGGGGCTTCTGAACAGAAACATTGCTTCGTTGATGTGGAGGCCGACAAGAAGCATTGTCAGCCGGTCAAGGCCGAGGCCGAAACCGCCGTGGGGCGGGCAGCCGTATTTGAAGAATTCGAGGTAGAATTCGACGTCATCCTTCAGGCCTTTTTCTTCCGCCTGCTGTTTCAATACCTCATAGCGGTGTTCACGCTGCGCGCCGGTCGTAATCTCCGTGCCGCGCCACAGGAGGTCGTAGCCCTGCGGAATACCGTTTTCGTCCCGCATATGGTAGAACGCACGCTTTTCCGCGCTGTAATCGGTTACAAACAGGAATTCGTGATCAAAATGCTTTTTGGTCCATTCAAAGGAAAGACGTTCGGCATCTGTCGTCAGGTCCCCTTTCTCGGAATCCGGAACCGTATAGCCGAAATCCTCTTCAAGGCCCTTATAAAGCTCCGCCAGCGTCACGACCGGGAAGGGCGTTTCCGGCACAATCACGGGAAGTCCGAACTGCGCTTCAATTTCATCGCCGTACTGCTCCTTTACTTTAAGAAGCATATAAGCCAGCATCTCCTCTTCCATCTTCATGACATCGCGGAAGGAAGTAATATAGCTGAACTCCAGGTCGAAACCGGTAAATTCCGTCGTATGCTTGGAGGTATAGCTCTTCTCCGCACGGAAAACGGGGCCGCATTCGAAGATCCGGTCAAAACCGGCTGCCATCGCCATCTGCTTATAGAACTGCGGACTCTGCGCTAGGTAGGCATTGCGGTCGAAATACTTGACCTCAAAGACCTCGGAGCCGGACTCCGATGCTGCGCCAATCAGTTTCGGCGTATGAATCTCAATGAAGTTCCGCTCAAGAAGGAACTCCCGGAGCGCCTTCGTCATGGCAGTCTGGACCTTGAACAGCAGCTGGTTTTTGTCAGTCCGAAGGTCGATCCAGCGATAATCCATCCGATCGTCGATGCCGGATTTCGGGACACCGGGACGCTTTTTCGTCGCCGGGATTTCCTCGCGCTGGATTGGCAGCGCCGCCGCGATGGATTCGACCTTCACCGAGGAAGGAATCATCTCAAGCCCGTTCAGCTTCACATATTCGCTTTCGTAAACGATGCCTGTAACCGAAATCACCGAGTCGCCGGTCAGAGGCTCGATTGCCTCCGCGATTTCCGGGAGTTTCTCCTTCTCCACGGTAATCTGCAGCTTCCCCGTGATGTCCTTCAGAACAATAAAGGCCATCGATTTTCCGTTCCGGAAATTCTCAACAAAACCCTGAACCAGGATTTCCTCATTCAGATGATTCCGGACATCTCCAAGATACACTCTGTCCATAAGTGCTTTTACTCCTTCACAAATATACCTTATTCGAGCGGACGCTCGTAAATATCCACAATTTCCTCATAGCCTTCGGCCGCAAGCTGATCCTTCTGGAAGCGCCGGTTCTTGGCCATGACTGCAATCAGGACCTGCTTTCCTTCCTTCCGGAGTTCTCTCGCGCGGATAAAGGCTTCCTCCGTCTTCTCCGAAGAAAGATTCTTTTCCAGCAGGAAAGCGACGCGCGATTTTGCGCCCGGTACCCGGTATCCCTGATCGACAAGGATCGAAATGATCCGCTCAAAACCGATCGAGAAACCGCAGGCCGGGACATTCTGTCCCAGGAATTTCCCTACCATCTCGTCATAACGGCCGCCGCCGCCGACAGAAGACCCGAACTCGGGCACCGCGATCTCGAAAATCGGGCCCGTATAATAGCCCATCCCGCGGACGAGCGTCGGATCAAACACGAGCTCAAAATTGCATTCCTTCGCCGCATTGACGATCCGGAAAATCTCCGCAAGATTCTCTGCGATACCGGCAGGAAGGAATTCTCCGAGAACTTCCGCTGCAGCAGCCAGCGCATCCGTACCGGTTTTTCCTTCACAGGCGTCAAAAAGCTGCAGGTAACGGTCCACTGCATCCGCGGTATAGCCTGATCCGAGAAGCTCCTCCCGGATGCCCGAAAGCCCGATCTTGTCCATCTTGTCAAGGATAATGAAAGACTCATCCACGCGGTCCTCCGGGAATCCTGCGTAGGCTGCCATTGCCCGAAGAATCCGCCGGTCGTTGATCCGGATCTCAAATCCTTTGAATCCGAGCTTTGAGAGAAGCGTCGTTGTCGCAAGGATCAGTTCGGTTTCGCAAAGATTTGTCGCATCCCCCAAAACATCGATATCGCACTGGTAAAACTGACGGAAGCGGCCCTTCTGCGGCCTGTCGGCGCGGAATACCGGGCCGATCTGCAGCGCTTTAAAGGGTTTCGGCAGTTCTGCCTGATGATTGGCATAGTAACGCGAAAGCGGTACTGTCAGATCGTACCGAAGCCCGCTGTCCGCAAGGTCATTTTCAGTCTTCGCGTTCTCGATCTGAAGCTTTTCGCCGCGCTTCATGATCTTGAAGACCAGTTTTTCGTTTTCGCCGCCCTGTTTTCCCGAAAGGTTCTCGATTGATTCCACACAGGGGGTTTCCATCGGCGTAAAGCCGAATGCTTTATAGGTTTCCTTTACGAGTCCGATCACATAGTCCCGGATCTCCATCTCTGCGGGCAGGATATCCCGCATGTCGTTGACTGGTTTTTTATTCATGTCTGCTCTGTTCTTTCTGCTTTTCTCTATAATCCGAGCTCCGAAACGAGCTCTTTCACATATTCGGTATCGCTGTAGGGATATTTCACGCCCATCTCTTCCTGCCAGCTCTCGTGGCCGAGCCCGATAATCGTGATCAAATCTCCTTCCTGTGCATTCTCAATCGCGTAGCGGATCGCTTCCTTCCGGTTTTTGATCGCAATGTAATTCGGATGCTCCGCCTTGTGAAGTCCCACCTCCGTATCCGCAAGGATCTGCTCAAAGGTCTCCCAGCGGTTGTGTCCGGACGTGACAATGGAAAAATCTGCCAGCTTTCCGGCTGCCTCGCCCATTCCGTAGCGGCGGCCTTTTGAGCGGTTTCCATCCGCTCCGAACACACAGATGAGCCGTTTCGGCCGAAATTCCCGAAGAGCCGTCAGGTGCTGCCAGGCACTCGCGCCGTTGTGTGCGAAATCCACACAGACCGAGAATTTACCTTTGTAGACGATATCCACACGGCCTTTGATATGGATATTTGCCAGCGCCTCCCGCATTGCACAGTGCGTGATCTGCTCATGTTCCGCCACCGCAATTGCCGCAAGGGCATTCCAGACATTGTAATCGCCCGGCAGATTGATCCAGAAGCTGTCCGTGAGCTTTCCGCCCACATGGAATGCGATGCCCGGGATATCCTGTTCCTCGTCAAAAGTTTTTTCAATCTGCTCCGCATGGAAATCAAACGACGGATCCCCGCCGAAACGCTCCACCGGAACCGTCACATACTGCATCACCCGTTCATAATACGGGTCATCTCCGTGTATCAGCGCATGCTTCGAATGGTTCAGCACCTGCGCCTTGCAGTACATATAGTCTTCAAAACTCTCATGCTCATTCGGGCCGATATGGTCGCCCTCCTGAATATTCATCAGAATTCCGTAGTCAAATGTGAAGCCGTCCACCCGGTGCTGCTTCATGCCCTGGGAACTGACCTCGATAACCGCCGCATCACAGCCGGCGTTCACCATCTGCCGAAGGTACATCTGCACTTCATTGGACTCGGGTGTCGTGTTCGACAGTTCGAAAACTTTACCGTCTATGATCGCGCCGTTCGTCCCGATCGTCCCGACCTTGTGCCCGCCGACCTCCAAAATCTTGGCAAGCATATGTGTCGTGGTGGTTTTTCCCTTGGAGCCGGTGATTCCGACCATCAGAAGCTGGTCTGCCGGATGCCGGTACCAGGCCGCATAAATAAACGCGCCCGCCACTCTCGTATTCTCTACCCGGACGACTGTCGTTCCTTCCGGAATCACGGTTTCCTTGTCCGTGACAAAGGCCGCAACGCCGTCCGCTGCGAGCTTCTGCATCACTTCTTCACTGTGTGTATCAAAGCGTGCGCCTGTCGTACAGATGAAGAGATCTCCCGGCACCGCACGCCGGTTGTCACGGCTAATGCCTGTAATCTGCACGTCATCGCTGCCGGACAGCACTATATACGGAATTCTTTCCAATAGTTCACTGATCTTCATAATAATTCCTGATCTTTCCCGTCATATTGCTCGGGGAGCTTTGTGCCCGAACCCGCACAAAAGTCCGAGAATATTATACTCGCTCAAATTGCTTCTGTCAATTCGTAAAGTAATCCCGATCGGAGAAATCCGGAATCCGCCGGGAGCAAGGAAAAAGCCCTGCAGCACAACGGACTGCAGGGCAGAAAAGGTATTGTTCGGATAAATATGAAGACCGGCTGTACCTTAGACCATCATCTGGTAGATCTTTGTGCAGTCTTCCGCCGTAAGCGTCACAAAGCCACTGATCGATCCCTCGCGGCCGTCGCCGTAGCAGAGCACCTCCACAAGCTTCGGGATGTCCTCTTCCTTCGCGCCGAGTTCTTCGAAGTTTTTGGGCATTCCGATCGAAATCAGGTAATTCCGAAGTGCTTCGATACCGGCTTTTGCGGTCACTTCCGGATGATCGAAATCCATCTGGCATCCCCACACACGGACGGCGACTTTCGCAAAACGCATGACGTCGTGATTCATGACATAGGTAAAGACGGCGGGCATCGTAACCGCAAGTCCGGCGCCGTGCGCACAGTCGTAAAGCGCGGACAGTTCATGCTCAATATTGTGGCTGTTCCAGTCCTGTGAACGGCCGACGCCGACTGCGTTGTTGTGCGCCATCATCCCGGCCCACATGATATTGGCACGCGCCTCATAGTTGTGCGGGTCTGCGATGACGCGCGGGCCTTCGTGCACCATCGTAAGAAGCAGGGCCTCAATCAGGCGGTCCGTCACTTCCACTTCTTTGGTATTGGTCAGATAACGCTCATACAGGTGTGCCATGATATCCGTAATTCCGGCCGCGCTCTGGTGCGGCGGAAGCGTTTCGGTCAGCGCCGGATTCAGGATGCTGAACTTCGGACGGATTGCGTCTCCCGAAGCGCCGCGCTTGAACATCCCCTCTTCCTTCGTAATGACGGAGTCCGGGCTGCCTTCGCTTCCGGCTGCTGCAATTGTCAGGATCGTTCCGACCGGAAGCGCTTTCTCAATGCGCTTTCCCTCATAGAAATCCCAGAAATCACCATCATAAACGGTGCCAGCGGCAATTGCCTTGCTGGAATCGATTGTGGAACCTCCGCCGACAGCCAGGACGAAATCGACGCCTTCCCTGCGGCACAGTTCAATGCCCTGATAGACAAGGCCGCTTCTCGGATTCGGCTGGACGCCGCCGAGCTCGATATAGTCGACGCCTTCTTTTTCCAGAGAGGCTTTCACCCTTGAAAGAAGGCCGGAGCGGACAACGCTGCCGCCGCCGTAATGGATCAGAACCTTCGTGCCGCCAAAACGCTTCACATAGGCGCCGGCGTCATTTTCGGTATCCCTGCCGAATGCAAAATAAGTCGGTGAGTAAAAAGTAAAGTTATTCATTCGTATTCCTCCGTTTCTTTGTGATCACCGGCCTAAGGTTCACGAACTGCCGGTGTCTTTGTTGATTTCATCATACAGAACGATATCGGGTTTGTCAAGAAAGATCTGAATCCCGGACGCATCAAAAAGAAGAAGAAATCTCCGAAAAACCGCAGGAATCTCCGACAGTTTCCGTTGCGAAACTGCCCTGGAAATGTTATGATGTTTTAAGAACAGCAGGGATCGGAGAAAGATATGAACGCCAAAATCCTGAGCAGGCTCTCGGAAATCACAGAAGAAGAAAAAAAGATCCTCGCGGGTCAGGAACGGATCGACCGCGGTCTCTATATGGACGGAAGCCGCGATGTGATATCCGGTGCAAAGCTTCTGTCTCCCGGGAAAAATATCACAATCCGCCCGCATACCCGCTTCATCGCCTTTCCGGAGCATACGCACGACTATGTGGAAATGGTCTACATGTGCAGCGGGCAGACAGTGCACCGCGTAAACGGGAATGAAATCATCCTCCGCGCCGGGGATCTTCTGCTTCTTGGACAGCACGCAAGGCAGGAAATCGAAGCTGCAGGGGAACGGGATATTGCCGTCAACTTTATCGTACGCCCTTCTTTTTTCTCCGGAACCCTGCCCTATTTGGGAGAAGAAGAAACACCGCTCCGGCACTTCATTGTCGCCTGCCTGACCGGGGATAACGAGACCGGTTATCTCCTGTTCCGGGTCTCGGAAGTGCTCCCGGTGCAGAATCTAATTGAAAACCTGCTTTTCACGCTTTTGGAGGAAGTCCCGAACCGCCGCGGAATTCTGCAGCTTTCGATGGGGCTTCTCTTTGCCCAACTCCTGAATCACACCGAAACGCTGGCGTTTCAGCCGCAGGAGCAGTCGGCTGTGCTGACGGTCCTTCGGTATGTGGAGGAAAATTACCAGAACGGAAGTCTTACGGAAGTTTCGGAACTTCTGCATTATGATCTTCCGTATCTTTCACGCCTGATCCGCCAGAAGACCGGACAGAATTATACGGAACTGGTTCAGGAAAAGCGGCTTTCCCAGGCAGCCTGGTTTCTCAAAAACTCCGACCGCAAAGTTGACGAGATCGCCCGTGCAGTCGGCTATGAAAATATCAGCTACTTTCACCGGATCTTCGCTGCACGTTTCGGCTGCTCTCCCAAAAAATACCGGGACTGCAAATAAGGACACTTTTTCGGATAAACGCCGACATACCAAAACACCCTCCGATCCTGTACAATACAAGCCAGGAAAGGAGGGTGATTCTGTTGAATATCTATCTTGCAATTGACATCGGTGCGAGTTCCGGCCGGCACATCGCAGCCTGGAAAGAGGACGGAATTCTGAAAACCGAAGAAGTATACCGTTTCCCGAACGGAGTGGAACAGTCTGAAGGACATCTGACCTGGAATATCGACAGCCTTCTGTATCATGTAAAAAACGGCATCGCCGAAGCGAAGAAGCGTTTCGGTGAAATCCGGAGCCTCTCGGTCGACACCTGGGGCGTCGATTATGTCCTCATGAATGGAGATGAGGAAATCCGTCCGGCCTATGCCTACCGAGACAGCCGTACGGAGGAAGTGATCGAAAAGGTGCACGAAAAGATGCCTTTTTCCGAACTGTACCGGCGAACCGGCATCCAGTTCCAGCCTTTCAATACAGTTTATCAACTCTATGCGGACAAGCTTTCCGGAAGACTATCACAGGCGACAGATTTTCTGATGATGCCGGAGTATCTTCTCTGGAAGCTCTGCGGCGTGAAGTCCCACGAATACACCAATGCCACAACCGGCGGAATGATCTCCTCTGTGACCGGTGAATACGATCCCGCAATCATTGAAGCGCTCGGGCTTCCCGAAAAACTTTTCCATCCGCTGGACCGCCCGGGGAAAGTGATCGGCGAATACGAAGCAATCCGCTGCATGCTCTGTGCCACCCATGACAGCGGTTCTGCCGTCGAAGGAATTCCGATGGAAGAGAACGCGCCGTTTATTTCATCCGGCACCTGGAGCATTCTCGGCGTCAAGACCGAAAAGCCGCTGACCGATGAAAGAAGCGAATCCCAGAACTGGTCCAATGAAGGCGGTGTCGGCTACAGCCGCTACCTGAAAAACATCATGGGCATGTGGCTCATCAACCGTCTGCGGGATGAGCTCTGTCCTGGAAAGCCTTTCCCGGAAATTGTACAGGAAGCGGAGGAAAGCACGTATACGGGAACCGTGGACGCGAACGCACAGATATTCCTCGCCCCGAAAAGCATGAAGGAAGCCTTCCTTTCTGCACTTCCCGAAGTTCCTGAAACACCCGGCGATTATTTCCGCGCCGCTTACCAGAGCCTCGCATACTGCTACCGGGATGCCGTCCGGGAACTTGAGGAGAACACCGGCAAAACTTATGACTGCATCTATATCGTCGGCGGCGGCGCCAAAAACGCCTTCCTGAACCGCCTGACCGAAGAAGCCTGCGGCAAGAAAGTAATCGCGCTGCCCATTGAGGCAACAGCGCTCGGAAACCTGAAAATACAGATGATGGAGGAAAACTGAAAATGAGTTATCTGGAAGCAAAAAAGAAATACGAAAAGTATGGCATCGATGTCGATGGCGCGCTGAAGAAGCTCGCGGGCGTTCCGGTCAGCCTGCACTGCTGGCAGGGAGACGATGTGCGCGGTTTTGATACCGACCCGAATAAGCCCCTGACCGGCGGCATCCAGACCACCGGCAACTATCCGGGACGCGCCGGAACCCCAGAGGAACTGATGGCAGATCTTGACAAGGTGCTCTCCCTGATTCCCGGAAAACCGAAAATGAACCTGCACGCAAGCTATGCGATTTTCGAAGACGGCGAATGGGCGGATCGCGATAAACTCGAGCCGAAACATTTCAAAAAGTGGGTGGATTTCTGCAAAGAGCGCGGCCTCGGCTGTGACTTCAACCCGACCTTTTTCTCCCATCCGAACTGTGATCCGCTGACACTCTCCTCTCCGAATGAAGAGACCCGGAAGTTCTGGATCGAGCACGGAAAAGCCTGCATCCGCATTTCCTCGTATCTTGCGGAAGAACTCGGCGAGCCCTGCGTCATGAACATCTGGACCGGCGACGGATTCAAAGACGTTCCCGGCGACCGCATGGGTCCCCGCGTCCGCTACCGCGAATCCATCGATGCGATCCTGTCTGAGTCCTATGATTTCACGAAAGTCAAGCCCTGCATCGAGTCGAAGGTTTTCGGCATCGGCGTCGAAGCCTATACCGCAGGATCAGCTGAATTTGCCTTAAGCTATGCCGCCTTCAACCGCGACAAGTGCATTCCGCTGATGGACAACGGCCACTATCATCCGACCGAAGTCGTCAGCGACAAGATTCCGGCGCTTTTAGCGTTCTTCCCGGAAATCGCGCTCCATGTGACACGCCCCATCCGCTGGGACAGCGACCACGTTGTGCTGTTTGATGACGAAACCCGTGAGATTGCCCGTGAAATCGTCCGCTGCGGCGGCCTTGACGGACGCGTCGACATCGCGCTTGACTACTTCGACGCAAGCATCAACCGCATTTCCGCCTGGGTTACCGGCTACCGGAACCTCCAGAAGGCACTTCTGTTCGCGCTGCTGCAGCCGAACGACACCCTTCAGGAGCTGCAGGATGCAGGCAATTTCACAAAGCTGATGGTCGTGCAGGAAGAACTGAAGACCCTGCCCTTCGGGGAAATCTGGGACGAGTACTGCCGGTTCTGCGGCAAGCCCCTCGACGGCGAATGGTTCGAAGAAATTGAAACATACGAGAAGAAAATTCTGGAGGAAAGAGCATGAAAGACATCCTGACAGCACCCTTTATGGTGGAAATGATCCGTACGACCACCAATATGTATGATCACGGCTGGGACGAACGGAACGGCGGCAATATTTCCCTGCTTCTTCAGGAAGCGGAAGTAGCGGATTACCTGGACCTTTCGGCTGTAATCCGCACGATCCCGACCGGTTTCAGGGCACCCGAGCTTCAAGGCCGGTATTTCCTCGTGACCGGAACCGGCAAGTATTTCAAGAATGTCCAGTATGCGCCGGACGTAAATCTCGGTATTGTCCGCATTACCGACGAAGGCGAGACGGCCGAGCTTCTCTGGGGATACACGGACGGCGGCCGCTTCACAAGCGAATTCCCGGCTCATATGATGAGCCATGTTGCACGCCTTTCGGTCGATCCCGAGAACCGCGTTGTGATGCACTGCCACCCGGCGAATCTTTTAGCGATGACCTATGTGCATACTTTAGACGAGCGTGAATTCACCCGGACCCTCTGGCAGATGTGCACCGAGTGCATCGTTGTCTTCCCGGACGGCGTGAATGTCCTTCCCTGGATGCTCTGCGGCACCAATGAAATCGGTGAAGCGACTGCTGAAAAGATGCAGACCGCGCGCCTTGTCGTCTGGTCCCTGCACGGCATTTACGGCGCCGGAAAGGATCTCGACGAGACCTTCGGCCTGATCGAAACCGCCGAGAAAGCTGCCGAAATCTATATGAAGATTGCGCATCTTCCACGGGTCAATACGATTACCGATGAGATGATGCACCAGCTTGAAGAACGCTTCGGCGTAAAGGGACGCGAAGGGTATCTCAGCTGACGTATTTCAGACTGAATATGTTTTTGGGGAGCAGGATTGCTCCCCTCTTTTTTGTCCTGATATTGCGCAGGACCGCCGCTTGTGCTATAGTGTTCTTAACAAAACCGAAAGGAGCTGGATCGTGTATGGAATTCAGAAAAGTGATCACAAAACCCGGTGAAATCATCGACTTTGAAACGGTATTTGAAGAGAATCCAACTCTTCGTACCGGTGTTCCGAAAAAGAAAGGGACCGTTGAACGGGTCGATTATACCACCGACGTCTATGAGGACGGAAAGACCTATTCGAAGTACTGTTATGTTTACCTGCCCTACGGCTATGACAAAGACAATAAGGACAAAAAATACAATGTCCTGTATTTCCAGCACGGCAACACCTGCGAACCCTCGATCTTCTCGATCGGCGGCAACAAGCCGATGTTCGACATGCTCTTCGATTCCGGTGACCGGGAGTCCTGCATCATCGTTTCCGTGACCTATTACATGGACCCGATGGGCGACGCGGACGAACGCGTCAGAACCGGACGGGTTGCGGCTGGCGACGGCGGCTGGCCGGGTCTCAAGGGCAATTACTGGAAGGAAGTTATCGAGGACATCATTCCGGCTGTCGAGCCGAAGTACAACACGTATCTGTCGGATCCGAGCCCGGAAGGCATCAAGGCCACAAGAGACCACCGCGCCTTTTCCGGCTATTCCCGCGGCGCAATGATGACCTGGCGCATGCTGCACTATGCCTTTGAGTATTTCAGGTGGTTCGCGCCGATGAGCTGTTCGCTTCGGGCTGACAAAAAATTCGGCGAGCCCGTTACCCCGGAAGAAGTCATCGAATACGCAACCGCCGGCATCAAGGCACATCCGGAGCTTCCCTTCTTCATCTATGCCTCCAACGGCGGCAAAGAGGACATTGAAGAGATGCGGACACAGATGAAGTACCTCACGAAGCAGCCCTGCTTCTCCTACGGCCCGGATCCCGCGAAGAACAACATCTACTATTCGCAGTCGGATTTCTATCACACAGACTATCTTGTACCTTACTACTTCTGGAATTCGCTTGCGGTACTGTTTCATTAAATCTGGGCGAAGCAGGGACATAAACCAGCGGGGACAGGCTGAGCCTGTCCCCGCTGGTTTATGTCCCTGTATACTAAAGAATGTCCTTCAGTTTCTGTACCGCCGTGTACTAGCGGCGGTACAGGCTCTAGTCCGCATTTTCGCTTTCGTGGTAATACTCCCGAAGTGCCGTGTATTCCCGGCGGTAGAGGCCGAAATCGGCAATGTCTTTCGTGCGAAAGTCTTCATACCGGCCGAATATCGCGAGCGCTTCTTCCGGCGTTACCCATACATGCGTGTATCCGGCGCGCTTCTCGCCTTCCGTCAGGTGCTGCTTTCCGGAGTCTTCCACAAATTCGCAGATAAAATAGTGGTTGACATGCCGCCAGACATCGAAGAGTTCTTCGATTTCCAGGTAGTTTCGCACCGTCCGGACCACCATTCCCGTCTCCTCCAGCATTTCCCGTTCGCAGCATTCTTTCAGGGTTTCACCGTCTTCCACCCCGCCGCCCGGAATAATATACTTGTCGTTATTCGCTTCGTAAATTAGCAGAATCTTTCCGTCATGAAGCAGAATCCCTCTGCAGGCGTGGCGCAGGTGATCCGCATGACCCAGCCAGTCGTCATTGATCAGCTGAAGATGTCTGACCGCATCTTTCTTTGTACTCATCAGAAATCCGCCTCGATAATCTCTTTCGTCTCCTGGTCACGGGAGAACTTCCGGAGGAAGGACCACGCCATCTCCTGCATGACATGCGATACTGCATGGGTGAAATTGTCAACAGCGACCATCGTGAAATGCTGCTTCCCGTCCGCATTATAGAACTGTGCAACATAGTGCTGCGTGTTCTCCGCATAGAAAGAGAACATATTGTCTGCCGGGAAACCGAAAACACGCTCTGCTCTGTTTTTCCCGGCATTTTCGATTTCTTCCGCGGAGGGAACACGACAGTTCAGCGCATAGAGCCGGTCCTGCCAGGTTTTGATCCGATCTGCCTTTTTGGTCTTGAAACCGACCCGCTCCAGCCAGGCCGTATTCTCAATCCCCTGTGCGTCGCCGTTCACCGGGTAAATCCCGATGAAGTCCGTCGTACCGCCGAGATTGATCAGCGGCATGTCATAGCGGTGCATAATCTCGATCTTCTCGTCCGTGATCGTATTGAAGCCGCGGATCACACCCGCTTCATCGCTCATCTGCGCAATGCCCGCGATGCGGTCCCGGTGCCGGAAAGCAAATTCCACTGCAAGCCCGCCGTAATGCGAATGCCCGGTCACATAAACACGGGTCGGATCGGCATGGAATTCCGCGATCGTCTCATCCAGCATCCGTAAGAAGATATCGTTTTTGTCAAAATCTTCGGAAGAATACACGATGGCAATGAACTCGCCCTGTGCCGCCATCTCGAAGAAATAACGGTAGAACACCATTCCGTAGTATTCGAGCGGCCGGAAGATCATGAAGACCGGATACTTCTTCTCCGGCTCGTCATAAACGTCTTTCGGTACGAACAGCGCCCATTTCTCGCCGTCCATTTCCCGGACTTCCATGTGACAGCCCATTTCTTCCCAGAATGCGATGTACTTCGGATCATCAAAACCCGTGTACAGATACCGGCATGAGCGTGAATCCGCAAGGAACTTTCCGCTCTCACTGTATTTCAGCCTGTCTTCTTCAAACAGCGCCGTGAAACCCAGGTCCTTCCCGTCGCCCCAGTACTGCAGCGAAGGATAACGATAATATTTGTTCATACTGTACCCCCTGTCATAATTCCTGTTTATTTGTTACGCGATCGCAGCCGTTGAATGCCGCAAAACGCTGCAGCCGGGCATCCAAAGCTGCCATCAGTTTCTTCGTTTTTCTGACGCCGTCCTCAAACCACAGATTTTTCAGCACCAGTTCCTTTGTTTTCCGATCCGCCGAAAGCTCAATCCGTCCGATCAGGCGGTCTCCATAGAGCATCGGCAGGACATAATAACCGTATTTCCGCTTCGCCGCCGGCGTATAAATCTCCCAGGAATACTGATAATCGAAAAGTGCCTCGATCAGCTTCCTGTCCCACATCATCGGATCCAGCGGCGCGAGAAATTCAAGCCGCGCCTTTTTGTCAATTTCTTCCTTTTGGACAGCCTGAAGAAGTGGGAGATCCTCAGAGCGCATATAGAGCGTTTTTTTGATCCCCTCCACCTGCACGGGAAGAATCTTTCCGGATGCTTCAAGCACCGAGAACGCTTCGTCCCGCTGCTCCGTCGTCATCTCAATCATCAGCCAGGCGTCGGAGCGGCTGTTCCACAGAAGGCCGATTGCGCCGATTCTTCGAAGAATCCGCCAGCGGCGGAAGGAGTCTTCGTCCGGGCAGGGATTTTTCGCCGTGAGGAGCGCCTCGTCAAAGTACCGTTCCGCAAGATCGTAAAACTTCCTCGATCCGCTCTTATGATGAATCAGAAGCGTTCCGTCCGTGTAAAGCTGCTCTAAAACCGACCGGGCAGCCTGGGATTCTTTCTGCCAGTTCCCGCTCCAGTGCATGGTGGAATGCCAGAAAATGGTTCCCTCAACCGGCAGGGTGTCGCTGCTGACCGGTCCGTGCTCCCGGATGTACCGGATCGCCTGTTCCTCTAATTCCGGGATACCCGGGAAAGCCATACCCTGTTCCCGGCTTCTTCTGCGGTAGCCTTCAAAATATGGCCAGTCCTCGCGCGGCCAGATTGAAAGCACCTTGTCCGTGTAATCAACCAGCTTCCGGTCCTTGTACAGAAGCTCCGAAAGCATCTGCTTCGTGAATCCCTTTACGCGGGACTGCAGCGTGAGTTCGGCGTTCTTTCCGCACACATCCACCGGATCGTACTGAATGCATCCGGCCTGACGGACATACTGACAGGCACCTTCCTTGCCGGAGAAGCGATACTTTCCCAAAAGCCCCTGCTTGCTGAGAATGAAGTGTCTCGCCTGTTCCTTTGTTATGGTGATCGGGTTCATTTTCCGTTCCCCGCGCCTTTCCGTCCGGAGCGGATCATTTCTTCCTCAAAGGCCTCCGGGTTTTTCAGGTAATAGTCCTGGTGCTCTTCTTCCGCCGGATAAAAATTCCGGAAAGGCTCAACCGAAATCCAGACCTGCTTTCCGCTCTCCTGTTCAAGCGCCCGGATTCTTGCCTCCGCCTTCTCCTTTTCTTCCTCACAGGTATAATAGATCGCAAGGGTATAGGAGAAGCCCCGGTCAATAAACTGGCCGTCCCGGTCGAAGGGATCCACATTTGCAAAGTAGATGTCCAGCAGACGGTCATAGTTCACCTTTTCGGGGTCGTATTCGAGCAGAATCGCTTCCCGGTGTCCGGTTCGCTGCGCTTTCACATCCTGATACCTTGGGTTCTCTTCATCGCCGCCGGAATAGCCGCAAATCACCCTGTCCACCCCGTACAGTTTGTAGATCGGCGTGACGCACCAGAAGCATCCGCCGGAAAAACAGGCATTCATCGCTGTCGTAATCCTTTCAGTCTGTTCTTTCGTGAATATAACCTCTCTCCCGAAGCCACTGAACCGAAGCTCTCAGGGCCGCAATTGTCTTGGTCTCAAGAACACATCTTGCATTCCGTATGTCCGCAAGCGCCAGCCGCTCATCAAGGTCGATCTCTCCGTCTCCAAGGGCGAGATGATTCTTCGGCGGCTGCTCTGATCCGTCATGAATATGAAAATGAACCAGCCGGTCCTGATGTTTCCGGATAAACGGCATATCCTGCTCTCCTACCGCTTTGGAGTGGCCGATATCCCAGGTCAGGCCGAATTTCGGGCTTTTCAGAAGGTATTCGATGGCTTTCTTTTCATAATCCCGAAAGCCGTCCGTGTTTTCGACTGCTATCATTAGGTCGCTGTCGCCGATCCATTCTTCACACAGGGAACGGAAGGCCGCAAAAGAATTCATATAGCGGTCAAAGTCCCGCTCATACATCTGCACTTTCCGATCCGGAAGCGTGATATAGATCCCGTGGTTCATATGCATGTTCAGAATCAGCGGCTGGCTCCGGTCTCCGTACCGCTCCCGCAGGCACAGGAGCTTTTTCAGGACTTCAATGGAGCGCCGCACCGTCTCGAGGTAAGCATCCGTCACCAGCAGGTTAAAGTCCGCAATATTCAGGTTCTCATCGAGGTGAATGGTATAATAGATCCGTGCTTCCTCTGCAGCCCGGATCAGTTCTTCCGCCTGTTCCAGCCTGTCCGCCTGGTATTCCGGGAAATTCATATTCAGTTCGATAAACTGCAAGCCCAGTTCCCTGCACAGACGGATATTGTCCTGCAGGCTCCGGTTCTCAATCAAGGTCGGCATTCCAAACTGCATGCTGGTATCCTCGTTTTTCAAACAGCCGGTTTCGCCGGATACAGGATCATCTTCTCATATTCCGGGTGTTCTTCCAGCGCTTTTCGGACGTCAATCGTATAATCCACAAGTGTCGTATGGTCATACACATCATCAAAATACTCCCGGATCCTGACCCCTTCGAATGCTTCCATGGTTTTCCACGAAGCCGGATTGTCCAGATCTGCATCCAGAAGGACGCTCTCGATCCCGTTTTCCGCGCAGACCTTCAGTCCCAGGTACAGGTTGATCTTGTTGTACCCTTTCCCTCTTTCCGTCGGCCGGATGCTGTATCCGATGTTTCCGCCGTAGCGGCGCAGCCGCTCATTCAGCGCCAGCCGGATATTGATCATCCCGACGATCTTTTCATCACTTTCCCGCACCAGAAAATAGGTTCTTGCGGGCACCTTCTCCTCGCTCGGTTCCCGTACAGAATCCGCAGCCAGCTTCTCAAGCCAGCCTTCATAATTCTCCGTATACCGGTCCAGTCCGCCGGTTCCGTTGATTTCCGACTGATATGCGCGAAACTCTTCAATAAAAGCGATCGCATCCTCTTTTCTTCGAATGCCGGGTTCTTCAAAATATAATCTGTCCAAATGTCAGCCCTCGTCAATCTTTTTCTGTTCCGGTTCAGCAGTTCTGTCTTGTTTCATGATTGGGCTTAACTCCTGCAGCAGAGTCTGTGCCTTTCTGAATGGTCCTGCAGAGCCTGTTTTTGATCCGGCACATTGCCTCAATATGCATGATCCAGTGTCGGGAGAAAGGCATCCTGATCAGACCCCTGATATCTTTCCCGCACCAGTAATCAACGAGCCAGAAGGACCTCGATTCCTTCCCGGAAGCCCGCTTCTTTCGCGATCAGGGACTGCATCTTTTTATTCTTGTCTGCCCAATCTTTGTTCATCTGCTGCCTCTGAAAATCTGTCTCAGCATTTTTGTTCGTCTGCGTTGTTTTCCGCCTCTTCCCGCCGGATCGATGAAACATGTGTAATACCGTTCAGATCATCCGGATATTCGCGCTCAAAATGCATCCCGATCGCTTCGGCTGTCCTGATAGAAGGAATATTGGTATATTTGCAGTACGAATACAATACCGGATAGTCCGTATTCAGGAATGCCCAGTCCCGCACCGCCTTCGCCGCTTCTTTCGCATAGCCCCGGTGCTGGCAGTCCTTCCGGATATGATATCCGATCTCCGGCAGGATTTCACCGTCGATGTTCTGGAGCGTCAGGCCGCAGTCGCCGATCATCTCGCCGCTGTCCCGAAGGCATACCGCCCACAGGCCGAATCCGTTTTCCCTGTACCGGTTACTGTTCCGCTCGATCCAGTTTTGGACTTTATCTCCATCGAAAGTATATGGATAGTGCTGCATGATGTCCGGATCTGCCAATACCGCATACAATGCATCGAAGTCGTCCATATCCATCTCTCGCAGGAACAGCCTTTTCGTTTCCAGTATCTTTTTCATTTTCTCCATCCCGGCCTGAGTACTTTTTACTTCACCATGGCCCGGTCGTTATCAATCCTGAACCCGAATTTACTGTACAGGCCATGTGCGTCTCTTGTCAGAAGAATGCCTCGAAGGCCCTCATACTCCGGCCGGGATTCAATATAGGACAGAAGTGCGGTGCCGAGCCCCTGATGCCGGTATGCCTCATCAATGACGACGTCGCAGAGATAATAAGTGGTCGCATAGTCGCTGATCACCCTGGAAAACCCGACAAGCATGCCCGGATCATCCAGGTATACGCCGTAGCAGGCGGAATTCCGGATGGATCTCTCAATCTTTTCCACCGAACGTTTTTCCGCCCAGTAGGTCGTCCGAAGAAGCCGGACGATATCCTCTGTTTTCATGTTTTCTGCGCCGTCAATAATTCTGTAGTCCATAGGTCACCTCAGCACCGCTCTTTCGTTTCGTTACCTGATCGGCTTTCCGCCGTAATAGCGGGTACCGTCCTCTCCGCGGCTATAGCAGGAGAAGAAGCTGTCCCAGATATACCAGGCAATGCCGCTGTGGAAGGAGTGGTTGGAATCGCGGTACATCGCGAATTTCACGACCGGAATTCCGTCCGGATTGTTCCAGATGTAGGTAATTGCGGTTCCGTTGTCCACCACGAAAGGTTCTTCATCCGGGTCCACGCCGTTCTCAACCTTGCGCCACAGTGTCTCCCAGTACAGCGGTGCGTTCTGATCATAAGGATCCGTCCAGGGATCATGCTCACAGGAAACGTTCAGTGCAGGCATGCGGTAATGGTCCTTCGGCATTTCGTCGATGGACTCAAACTGCCAGCAGGCGCCGCCGATCTGCGCGGAAGCCGCAAACACGTCACCCATTGCCATCGAAAGCCCGTAAGTCATCGCTGCACCGTTACTGTGTCCGGCGCAGAAAATGCGGGACGAATCAATGTTGTAATGCTTTTTCACATCTTCGATCAGGGTACGGAAATAGTATATCTCAGAATTGAAATCGTCAATCGTATCCGATCTCCGGAACCTCATCTTAAAGCCCTTCGGCTCATAAAAACCGCCGCTGCGCCATCTCGGGAGACCATAATTCGTGCCCTCGGTCGGAAGGCCCTGTGTAAAGACGGCAATGAATTTGCGCTGTTCCGCGATTTTCCAGAAATCCGTGTTCTTCACCATCAGGTCGTGCGTGCACTCAAAACCGTGCGTGACCACTACCAGCGGATAGGCCTTGTTTTTGTCGTAATCCGAAGGTGCATACACGGACCAGACACGCTCCTGCAGACCCTCAAACGACGCATGCGGCATCCGTTTCCTGTAAACCTTCATGCCGATCTCCTCAAGGGAGAAATTCACCTTGAGCTGGGTGGTGCTGAGGTGGTCGTGATGGTAGCGCTTAATCAGGAAATCCATATACGCACGCTCAGTCCAGGCTGCGTTTTGATAGAGTTCCTTCGCGTTCTTCGCTTCGCTGACCCAGACACGGCTCACGGCCTGTGTCCGCTCTGATTCGTCCGCGGGAAGCATCCGCTCATTGTAGACCTTTGCCCAGTCGTTTCTGAGATGCTCGTCAATGCACAGGTTCCGCTTCTTATAGTACTCGGTCAGAACGGGGGTTTCCGTGCCCTTCTCGTTGATGACCCAGACAGGAACACGATGGGTGTCTTTTGCCTTCGAAACTGCGGACTTCGGCATATCATCCGGCCCGAACAGGACCGCGCCGCCGAAAAGCAGAGAATTATACGCGAAATACTTCGCAAGGAAAGTGGCGCTGTCGCCGTAGCCCACCGCGTATTTCTGGTCAAAATTGATCACGCCCGTAGAATGGAATGCCTGGTTGAATGCCTTATAAATGAATTCGTTTTCCGTCTCCGGCTTTCCCCACTTCTTCGCCGCGGTAAGGAAAACCAGACAGATGGAATTCTTTTTTGCGCACTCCACCCATTTCGATGCGTTGACAAAGTCTTCCGCAGAAACTCCCGCAGGGACAAAGATCAGCGCACCCTTATGCTGCGCTCTGTAGTCATCCGGCACGAAAGTTACGATTTCGCGGCTGACGCCGTCCAGCTCTACAGTCTGTCTGAAAAGTCCTCTGTAAGCTGTTCCGTAAGGATCTTCCGCATAGTCAATGGGAAGATCCGGGACATAGTCCCGAATGGTGTATTTACTCATACTACCCGCCTCCTGATATTTTTTGTTATGTTTTATCCTTTTTCCTTATCTGCCCCTGACTTTTGCGTTCGGGCAGTGCTGAATCAAATAATCTGCCACAAAATCGAAATAGTCTTTTTCGACATAAACCTGATTATGGAAAAGCCGCTGGTTGACCATAATCGTATTCCGGCGCTTTTTCAGTATAATTTTCCGCACATGTGCAAACTCGGAGGTGCTCTGGTTCCGTCCGGCCGCCATCAGTCCCTGGCCGGTCTGTCCGATATTGCCGGTTTTAGCTCCGGAGATCGCTAAAAGCAGCCCGAGCGCCTGGGCTTTTTTGAACTGCTTCGGCATCTGGGTGTGTACAATCTTTTGATCGGACATCTCAAAAAACACGATGTATTTCCAGCCGTAGGAAGCCGCGACAATCACGTAGGCCAGCAGGCTGATTGCGATAAAGACAATGAGAAGAATCAGGGGAATTTTCCATTCCGAAGGATCAAAGCTGAATCCGTAGCGGATGATGTCCGGCAGGGAAATCACAAAGCCAAACAGGCCGATAATGGCAGCCGACATGCCAAGTACTTTCCACACGGTAAACAGGATCACCGGGTTTTTCATCATCCGGAATTCATATACCCACCGATAAGTGCCGTCAGATCCCGGGATGACGGCAGTTGAGTCCGGAACGGTCTGCATCTGCTGCTGGTTCGTGTTGTCTATCTTGTCCATCCTCTTCTCCTTTCACAGCCTGATCAGTGAATCGTTGCCCGAAGCCCGTATCCGCCGATCATGTCTTTCAGCTTCTCCATGTATTCATCACTCGGAGGCGTCGCTTCAAAAGCAGGCCCGTCACTGATCCGGAGGTACTTCATGACACCGAAGTTATGATACGGCAGAAGCTGAACCATCGTCACCGCATCCCCTAATTTCCTGCAGAATTCCGCAGTCTTTCGGATGTTTTCCGGATCATCGTTGAATAACGGAATGACCGGAATCCGGATCTGGAGTTTCTTGCCGTGTGCAGCAAGCTCCTGTGCATTTTCGAGGATCAGTTCATTCGGCACCTGCACGACTTTCCTGTGCTTTTCACTGTCCATATGCTTCAGGTCATAAAGATACAGGTCTGTATAGGGCATAGTTCGCTGAAGCACTTCCCACTTTGCATAGCCCGTCGTATCCAGCGCTGTATGGATACCGTTCTCTTTCAGCTTTTTCAGAACAGATTCGACAAAATCAATCTGCATCAGCGGTTCCCCGCCGGAAATCGTGACGCCGCCTCCGGAAGTCTCATAATAGCTTTTGTCCTTCAGGAGCCGTTCCAGAAGTTCGCTCACGGTATAATCTTTTCCGCAGAGATAAAGAGCGTCTGCAAAGCACTGCCGCTCACAGTCGCCGCAGTCGTCGCAGAGATCCCTTTTGACATGAATCATCCGGATTTCTGTATCATCCGTGATATTCTTCCTGGTCTTTCCGAGTTCAATCGCGTTCTTCGCGCATGCTTCGATGCAGCGTGATCCGCAGACTTCAACCCCGAGACAGCGGATGGACATAAAGCTCAGCTGTTTCTTCCCGAGCTGGGACTCCGGACTGTGACACCAGGGACAGCGCAGCGGACAGCCTTTCAGAAATGCCGTCGTCCGGATGCCGGGGCCATCCTGAACGGAATAGCCCTGAATATCATAAAGGCGTCCGACCGGCTCGTGTTCTTTTCCTGTTTCCATAACAATCAATCATCCGTGAAACAACTGCTTTCCGGCTTACATTCTGTGTTCCGCGCGCGAGATGATGTCATTCTGCATCTCCGCCGTCATATCGACAAAATACGCAGAGAAGCCGGCAATGCGGACCACAAGGTTGTGATAGTTTTCCGGATGCGCCTGTGCTTTCCGGAGTGTTTCGGCATCGACTACATTGTACTGGACTTCCATGCCGCCGTTTTTGAAATAGGCCTGCGTCAGGTTCTCTAATTTTGTCATGCCATCGTCTCCCCGAAGCGAGGTCGGATGGATCTTCAGGTTCAGCGCCATGCCGTCCATGAGGTGGCCCTGTTCGAATTTCGTGGCGGAGTTCAGAACGGAGGTCGGACCGTTTTTGTCCCTGCCCTGTGCGGGGCTGCAGGCGTCTGCGATCGGATCCCCGGTCCTGCGGCCGTCCGGCGTAGCCCAGGTGATCTCCCCCTGCACCACGTGATCGGAGGCGCCGAAAGTGCCGCACTTGTAGGTCGTACAGCGGCAGGTTGAGAACGCGCGGGTGATCTTATAGTACAGATCCATGACGTAGGTCATTTCTTCATCCGCATAAGGATCATCATTTCCAAAATGCGGAACGGTATTGAGTACAATCTGCCGGAGCATTTCGTGGCCTTCCCAGTTGTCCAGGATCGCCTGCAGGAATTCTTCGCGGGTCGCTATCTTCCTGTCAAACACGACATATTTCAGCGCAGTCAGGGAGTCTGCCGTTGTCGCAAGGCCTGTTGCCGTACCGCCGTAGCTGTTGTATTTTGCGCCGCCCTCGGAGACGTCCTTACCGGACTCCATACATCCTTCTGTGGAGATGGACAGGTTCGGGAAGGGGAACAGGCGCGGATATTCATGCTCTGTCAGGTTGTTCAGCGTGGCGGACCAGGTCAGCATCCAGGTGCAGATTTTCTCAAAGGCCGCGCGTACATCGTCCATACTCTCCATCTCATAGAGATAACCGGAACGGACTTTCTCGGGGCACTGTGCACCGTTGATCGGATTGATTCCGTTATTGATCGCCATGAGAAGCGCAATTGCCCAGTAAATCCCGTTGTGGCCCATGGCGGAACCGTTCGGTGCCGGATAGTCGTTTCCGGAGCCGGTAATCTCCTGGCAGCCGATAAAGGCAAAATTCCGCGCGTCCTCAAGAGAGAATCCGAGTTCCCGGACAAGCGAAGGCACGATCACTTCGTCGTTCTGAAGAAGCGGCAGCCCGCCGACACGCGTGGACGCTGCCATCGCGCAGTCCCACATCTCTTTCGGAGTGTTCTTTGTCGCACGGAGCGAGATTGTCGGTTCGTGGAGATCCAGCCGTGCCATCGACTCCAGCACCATAAAGGAGACCGGGTTGACCGCATCTTCACCGGTTTCGGGATCCGTTCCGCCGATCGTTGTGTGCTGCCCGAGATGGCCGATTCCTGCGGTCTGGGCATTCTTGCCGAAGCCGCCGCCGTAGAAGGTATTGATCTTCAGGAAGAACCCGTCCACGTACTCCTGCGCTTCGTCCATCGTGATGCGGCCGCTGTCAAGGTCAGCTTTCAGGTAGGGCCAGGTGTACTGGTCAAAGCGCCCGATACTGGTAACGCCGGGGTCATTCTCTGCCTTCAGGAACACATTGTACATCATGACCATCTGGCAGACTTCCCAGAAAGTGCGCGGTGTTTCGGTTGCAATCCAATCGAGGCTTTCAGCGCGGCTCAGGTATTCTGCTTTTTTCTCAGAATCTTCGGCCTTTCCGGCGAGCTCCCGCGCAAGTTCCGCACAGCGGCGCGTCAGCGTAATGGCGCCGTCGCAGGCAACGGTTGCCGCCTTGTAGAACATGTATTTTCCAATGTCGTCGCCCATGATGCTGCCTTCATGCGCATCGAGCCAGTCCTGTGCCAGCTTGCGAATCGCACCGTAGCCCTGACGGATGATATTCTGGTAGCCGGGGGTCAGATGCCCGGGCGGCAGATAGATCGGCCAGCCTCCGATCTTTCCGGAGGGATTGGCCTGCAACCGGAAAAATTCCTGAACGCCGTCCGGAAGCCAGTCTGCCGCCCCGAAGCCGCCCGTCATCTCCATCCGTTCCTTCGCGATTTCCCGAAGTTCCTTCAGATCCTCCGGGGAGATTGCGAGCTGCTGATGCGAATAGAACGGATCATCCTCCGGCGCGTGATGCAGGCCGTCTTCCCGGATCGGCCAGGTGTTTTCAATATCCACGCCGAGCCAGCCCATGCCGCCGGCTCCGCCCCAGCCTCTGTTTCCGAGGCCGCCGAAGAAGTACTCGTCTTCCTGAATATTCAGCGGCATCCGCTCCAGAACATACAGCGAAATGTACGGTTTCTGCAGCATCGGCGGAAACTTGATGTACTTTTTCAATGCCTGAAGCTGCAGACGTGCCTTTTCAGCGTCTGAAACGATGAGCCTGTCGCGGACGGCATCGCGGAGTCTTGCGACCCGCTCCGTATATGGTTTGAAGGTATACATCGCACTTCCCTTTCTTCTGTATCGCATGAATGCACATTATTATTTCGCACACATAAACAGTATATCAAAAACACCCTGCAGATTCAATGGCAGAAACAAAAATCTGAAATGCAGGAAATGCAGGAAATGGGTCCCGGGGTATATCATTTTCTCTTTCTCTGTGCTATAATCCCTGTGTATGATTCCAGACTGATTCCGGGGAATTCTGCCATGAAAGGCAATATTCCAGAAAACAATGACCAGTCCGCTGTCCTCCTTCCGGACAGTGAACCTTCAGAAAACGCAGAGGAAAATGCAGCTGTTCCTGCTGAAGAAAACGCAGAGGAGAACGCTGTTGTTCCTGCTGAAGAAAACACTGCCGTCTCCGAAGTTCCGCCCGCTGACCTGAAGCGGGAGAAACGCCAGCAGCGGGCGCTTCGGATCAAAAGTTTTCTCCAGGACGAATCCGTCCAGCAGGTCGGGCGCATCCTTGGTGCAGGTATGATCCAGATCGGCGGTTCCATTGCCTATGAAAAACTGTTCAGCCGCTATGAACGCCCGGATTATGCCGTAACCCCCGGGCTTCGGTGCTATGACAGAATTGCCGAAAGGCTTCCGAGAAAATGCTTCTCATTTCCTTCCGACAATATTTCCTGCGCCGGCTATTACTATCCGGCCGAGTCTCCCAAAGGACTGATCGCCTTCGCCCATGGCCTTCATACCGGAGCGGACGACTACCTGTCCATATTTGAATTCTTTGTCCGACACGGCTAGAGTGATATGTATTCAGTCATAAGCTCCTTCATTGTTTTGCACTTGGGCACAACAAAGGTTCCTATCGATTCTCGATATTCTATTTCCTTCTGGCGAGCTTTCGCCTCCGGCATTGTCGCAAAGGTTTCCCATTTCTGCTTTTTTTCGCCCTTTTCATTAATATACTTGTAAACGACGCAGTAACGGTTATTTCTTTTTATGATTGCGGCCACTCTTCCTGCCTTTTCTTCTATGCCTCTGTGACAGATAATCCTCGAGTGATTTCCGGGGAATTCTGACAATATTCCCGGGTCCCGTTATTTTTTTAATAAATCCCTTTCGAAGCCAGTACGATATTGCTGAATCACTGACGTCAGCGATCTCGGCAGCTTCTTCCCGTGTCACATATTCAGGATTTCCGCTTCGTTTTATCGTTTGACCTCTCAGCATTTTGGCAGCCTTACGTCCGGTTAAGGATTCCAGATATGTTTTAGATGGCCGCAAATAGCCTTCCGGTTCATCTTCTTTTTTATAATAATAATCCTGACCGGCGTACCATTTTTCAAAGCTGTCCACGGTGATATGACGTCTGGCCCCGACCATCACTTCGACGAAAATACCTTTGTTTTTCTTACTGTTCAAAATACTGTAGACAGTTGCCTTGGGGATATCAAGTATACGGGCCATCTCCGGCATACTGATCAGTCTGCCATGTGTTTCCTCAAGTAATTGCTTATCTTTCCTGAATGATTCTTCCGATTGCCTCGAGGCAGTCAGGACAAATGGTTTCTCTTCTCCGGATAAATCTTCCGCATTTCGGACATCTGTTGTTCATGGTTTCTTTTCCTTTCTGATTCTTCATAAATTCGTTTACCTCCCGTTCCTTCTTCTGTTCCTGATCTGCAGGAACACGATCATTCCCAGCAGTACCAGAAGTACTGCAATGCCGACAATCGTCTTTGTTTCCATAGTCTCCTCCTTTTGGTGTGTACCCTTTAATAAATACTTTACTCATCTTGCCTCTCCTTTCCTTGAACGATGACGCTGCTGAAGCTGACCGTAATACTCCAGGGCTTCCATGATGTAGTCCAGCATCTTTTCACCCCGGTACTCCTCAGGAATCAGGTTCATTGTTCTTTTGTATGGCAGCAGAACCTTATCCCTCTGGTTCGGCTTTTCTTCCGCCATGATCTGTTCAATCAAGTCCTGGGAGAGATCGCCGCTTTCCTTGGCCTCCCGGATGCGGATCATCTGGGCGTGAGACGGAGTGCAGACATGGAACTCCATGGCGTCATTCAGAGCCTTCTGCTCCCACTTGTTCAGGTAGGAAATCTCAACTGCCGGCCGCATGCCGATCTCGCCTTCATCGACCTTGTAGAGGATTTCGGGGATGAGATTGGTGAGACGGACGTAGCGCTGAATCTGCGTGTTGCTGTCAGGTGAATTTTCCGCCAAGAGTTCCCTTGAGGTCTTCCTTTCTAACTTCTGTCCCACTGGGACAGAAGTTAAATCTGTTCTTTCACCCTGTTGTCTCCGCATCGCTTCCAGCCTCATCTTATCCGGATTTGATGAAAAAAGTGGAATCCGCCTGTGCGTATGTCATTCCGGAGGTGAACAGTGAGGGGAGCTGATTTTGGAAGATATCTGACGCAATTCCTTACGGTTCATCTCCCGGGGCAGGTCGGAAGCCGGAGAAATACACAGCTTTCTTATAGGGATACCTTTGGCTCCGTCACAGCAAAGCAATGCATCTCCTGCAAGCCGGTGTAAATCTCGTTTATATCAGAGACCTTTTGGGGCATTCAGATATTTCAACGACAGAAATCTATGCACGGGCAGATGAAGCAATGAAAAGGGATGCCCT
>JAFYGJ010000090.1:0-27465 GCA_017543275.1 Lachnospiraceae bacterium
GGACTTAAAATCCCGTGAGTAGTGATACTCGTACCGGTTCGATCCCGGTCGCCGGCAGATGCCGACTGGCCGAGAGAAAAGCCCAGGTAGCTCAGTTGGTAGAGCGGAGGACTGAATATCCTTATGTCGTTGGTTCGATTCCGACCCTGGGCATTATCAGGTATAAAAATTTATACTTGACATTCGAATATAACTGGTATATAATACCAGTGCTGTGCGCGAGTAGTAGAGTGGTACTACGTCTCCTTGCCAAGGAGAAGGTCGCGGGTTCGATTCCCGTCTCGCGCTCTTAGTTTGAGAAAAAGAGGAGTGGATGTTTTAGAACACCCGCTCCTCTTTTTCAAGCTTCGAGCACATCCTGTACTCGAAGCTTCGATTAGTCGCCCAACAAGTTGGACGACGCGCAATACCGGTGCCCACCGGGCACCGTGCGGCGTCTCGCGCTCTTTTCTTTTGTTAAAAGAGCTGTCTTTTCTTTATAGGCGGCTCTTTTTTTCTCATATGTTGACACTGTTCTTTTTTGGGGATCTGTGATAAACTTACAGAAACGATTGCTTTGGAAAAAACGCAGAACCATATAATTTTCAGGATATTTGATGAACGATTCGGTCATAAGAAAATACTATCGCTTTTACGGCCATGTGCAGGGCGTCGGTTTTCGCTGGCGCGCAAAATACGCGGCCGAAAGCCTTGGCGTGACCGGTTTTGTAAGAAACCGTTATGACGGATCGGTGGAAATGGAAGCGGAGGGGACGGAAGAACAGCTGGACCAGTTGTTGGAATCAATCAGCCGGGCACGCTTCATCTGGATCGAACGCGTGGAAGAGGCACGAATCAAGCCGGAAGGAGACCGGTCGTTCCGGTATCTGGATGACTTATGGGGAGCATAAATGAATCTGCAGTATAAGCTGATCCGTTCCGGGAGGAAGACAATTTCCCTCGAAATCCGCGGTCAGGAAATCCTGGTGAGGGCCCCGTATTCGGTCCCAAAACGCGTCATAGAGGCGTTTGTCCTTGAAAAGCGGGAATGGATCGAAAAAAAGCTTCAAAGGCCGGAAAACCGCCAAAATCGCGCAGATTCGGCAGATCTTCTCACGGAAGCGGAGATCTCCCGGCTTTACGAAGAAGCATCGCAGGTTTTGCCGGAAATGGTGCGGGCTTTTGCAGCGAAAATCGGTGTTTCGTACGGGCGGATAACCATCCGGATGCAGAAAACCCGCTGGGGCAGCTGTTCCACAAAAGGCAATCTGAACTTCAACTGCCTTCTGATGCTTGCGCCGGAGCGGGTGCAGCAGTACGTGGTCGTTCATGAACTGTGCCACCGAAAGGAGATGAACCATTCCCCGGCTTTCTGGGCAGCAGTTTCGGCTGTGTTCCCGGATTATAAAGAACAGGTCCGCTGGCTCAGGAAAAACGGCACGGCGCTCATGCAGCGGGCAGGCTTTGAGTGACAGCAAGTAATTGTATTTTGTGTTGCAGATATAGGAGTACCTATGGAGACGATTCCGGAATATTTCGGCAGTATGGTCTTTGACGACCGCATCATGCGCGAAATGCTGAACCCCGAAGTGTATCATACCCTGCGGCGTACCATCGACGAAAACGCCAAGCTTGACGTTTCCTGTGCGAATGCGGTCGCAGAGGCCATGAAAAACTGGGCGATTCTGAAGGGCGCGACGCATTTTACCCACTGGTTCCAGCCGCTTACGGGCATTACGGCGGAGAAGCACGAGAGCTTCATTTCGCCGGCGCATGACGGCGGCGTCCTGATGGAGTTTTCGGGGAAAGAGCTGATCAAGGGCGAGTCGGACGCGAGTTCCTTCCCGTCGGGCGGCCTCCGGGCAACCTTTGAAGCCCGCGGCTATACGACCTGGGACCCGACTTCCTATGCATTTATTAAAGGCACGACCCTGTATATCCCGACGGCGTTCAGCGCCTATTCCGGCGAAGCGCTGGATATGAAAATGCCGCTTCTTCGTTCGATGGAAGCCCTGAACCGCCAGGCGCTCCGGATTCTCAGGCTGTTCGGCAATGAAGATGTGAAGCTGGTCCGCTCGTATGCCGGAGCGGAGCAGGAGTATTTCCTCATTGACCGCAGCGTCTATGAGAAGCGGCGCGACCTGATTTATACGGGCCGGACGCTTTTCGGCGCAGAACCGCCGAAGGGGCAGGAGCTTTCGAATCATTACGAAGGGTCGATCAAGCCCCGCGTCGAAGCTTTCATGCGGGAGCTTGACGAAGAACTCTGGAAGCTCGGCATCTTCGCAAAGACTGAGCACAATGAAGCTGCGCCGGCGCAGCACGAGCTCGCGCCGATCTATACGACGACGAATATTGCAACCGACCACAACCAGATCATGATGGAGCTTCTGAAGACGGTGGCGCAGCGGCACGGCATGGTCTGCCTGCTGCACGAAAAGCCTTTCAAAGGTGTCAACGGCTCCGGCAAGCACAACAACTGGTCGATCGCGACGGATGCAGGCGTGAACCTGCTCTCACCGGGCAGCACACCCCATGAAAACGTCCAGTTCCTGCTGTTCCTTTCGGCCGTGATCCAGGCAGTCGACGACTACCAGGATCTTCTTCGGATCTCTGTCGCAAAAGCCGGGAACGATCATCGGCTCGGACAGATGGAAGCGCCGCCGGCGATTATTTCGATCTTCCTCGGCGATGAGATGACGCATGTCATTGAGGCGATTGAAACGGATTCTCCCTACAGCGCGGAGATCCTGCATTCGATGCGCCCGGGCGGCATCCGCGTGCTGCCGAAGTTCCGCCGGGATACGACGGACCGGAACCGCACCTCGCCGTTTGCTTTCACCGGGAACAAGTTTGAGTTCCGTTCGGTCGGGTCCTCCGATTCAGTCGCGAATCCGAACATTGTCCTGAACAGCGCTGTCGCGGATACGCTCCGGAAATTCGCGGACCGGCTTGAAAGTGCGGAGGATTTCGAGCACGAGCTGCATATCCTGCTGCGCGATACGATCCGTGCCCACAAGAGGATCATTTTCAACGGAAACGGCTACGGGGAAGAGTGGATCCGGGAGGCGACCGAGGTCCGGGGGCTCTGCTGCTACAATACGACGCCGGATGCGCTGCCGCACGTGCTGGATGAGAAAAATATCCGGATGTTTGAGCGGGTCGGCGTCTATACCGAGAATGAAGTGCGTTCGCGCTGCGAAATCCGTCTCGACAATTACTGCAAGACGATTGCGATTGAAGCGAATACGATGATCGATATGGTGCGGCGGGAGATTCTGCCGGCTGTGGAGACCGCGTCGCTGGAGCTTGCGCGCTCTACGCGTGAAAAGGAGATGGTCGGAATCCCGAATGATTACGAGAAGAAGCTTTCTGCGAAGCTTTCGGGGCTTCTTCGGGAGATCAGCGACAAGACCGATCTTCTGGAAGAAGGGGTCCGCGCATCTTCCCGCGTTTCGGATGTAATGGAGAAATCCATGCTCGTCCGTGACCGCGTCTTTTCCCAGATGCTTCGCCTTCGGGAGGACTGCGACGAAGCGGAACGCTATACGCCCAGAAAATACTGGCCGTTCCCGACCTACGGCGACATTCTGTTCAGTGTACAGTAATTAAACAGAGGCAGGTACCCGGTACCTGCCTCCGATTTTTTCCATAAAGCAAACGCTTATGACTTCAGGTCTTCGATTTTCTCTTCAACAGCTTCTTTGACATCCTCAACCTTGTCTTCAACGGCTTCCTTGACGTCCTCAACCTTGTCTTCGACAGCTTCCTTGACGTCTTCCGCCTTGTCTTCGCGCGCTTCCTTCTTCGCCTCGCGGGCTTCCTTGCGATCCTCCGCCCAGTCTTCGGCCTTGTCCTTGCCGGCCTTTGCGGAATTCACAAGCGATTTGCCGAGGCCGGAGAAAGCTTCGCCGAAATCCTTGCCGGTTTCACGCCACGATCCGTCGTTGAAAACGGTGCTTTCCTTTTCGCCTTCGGGGAGCTTTTCCTCATCCTTGTCCGCCCAGTCGGTCGCCTTGTCTACGCCGTCACGGACGACGCGGACGATGTTCTTGCCGAGACCCGAGAAAGCTTCGCCCATGTTTTTGCCGGTTTCTTTCCATTGATCCTTTAAAGCCATTTTCGTACCTTCTTTCCTGAATGTATTTTTTTGAATGATCCGTTGTTTTTCGGGCGTATTCAGCGCCCTTTCCTGTATGTTTTCATTGTAGCCGTTTCCGCGGCGTTTGTCAAATATGTATTTGCATTTTGTCAGGGTTCAGCTCCTCGATAAAAACAATCCAAATCACGGATGAAACACTTGTGTTTCAGACTGATTTGTGATGTTTTTATCGCAGGAGGTATGGAGGCGAAGCCTCTCTGACCTCCTGCATGAGAAATGCGAAGCATTTCGAATGAGGGGTGAACAGATACTTGCATTTTCAGATAAATGGTGTATAGTAGACAAAAGAGAAACATATTATTTGGAGGGAAATGAGAATGCTGTCCTTTTTGAATGACTATTCCGAGACGGCCTGCAGTGAGATCATAAGGCGGCTTCAGACATTCGGTACAGAGAAAAATCCGGGCTACGGTTCGGATACATATACAGAGACTGCAAAACAGAAAATCCGGGACGCCTGTGCATGTCCCAGCGCTTCCGTATATTTTCTTGTAGGCGGCACACAGACGAATGCGGCGGTGCTGGATACGATTCTTCGCCTTTACGAGGGCGTGATCGCGGCAGAAACCGGGCATATCAATGTACATGAGAGCGGTGCGGTGGAGTTCACCGGACATAAAGTTCTTTCACTTTCGAACCATGCCGGGAAAATCGATCCTTCGGAGCTTTCACAGTATCTTCAGAGCTTTTTCGCGGAACCGACCTATGAGCATATGGTGATTCCGGGCGCGGTGTACCTGTCGCAGCCGACGGAGTACGGGACGCTGTATACGAAGGCTGAACTTACGGAAATCCGGCGCATTACCGAAGAATACGGCATCAGGCTGTATCTGGACGGCGCACGGCTTGGCTATGGGCTTGCGGCGCCCGGAAACGACCTGTTCCTGCCGGATCTTTCGAAACTCTGTGATGCTTTCTATATCGGCGGGACCAAGCAGGGGGCGCTCTTCGGGGAGGCAGTGGTATTCCCGAAGGAAGCGCCGAAGCATTTCCTTTCGATCATGAAGCAGCATGGGGCGCTTCTTGCCAAGGGCTTTCTTTTAGGGCTGCAGTTTGACACGCTTTTTACCGACGGACTGTACGTGAGGCTCGCGAAACGGGCAGTGGATCTCTCGGTGCGGCTTCGGGAGATTTTCCGGGAGAAAGGATACCGCATCGAGCCGGAAACCGTGACAAACCAGAGTTTTGTCGTGATCGATAAAACGCGTGCAGAGGAACTTTCGCGCGAGGTGCTTTTTGAGTACTGGTGCCCGTACAGCGAGACGGAAAATGTGTACCGTTTTGTGTGCGGCGTGACGACTGCCGCAGAGGATGTTGAAAAACTTGCGGAATATCTGTAAAAGGAGTGCACGATGTCGGTAAGCTGCGATACCTGCGCGTATCTTGAGTATGACGAAGAAGACGAGGCGTATTACTGCTCCGTTGATATGGATGAGGACGACTTCGGGCGCCTTCAGCAGTCCGGTTACAAGGGCTGTCCCTACTATACGGACGGCGACGAGTACAAAGTGGTCCGGCATCAGATATAAAAGGACTGCGCTAAAACCTGAACATGTACGTCACAGCGCCGGAGAAACGTGAATGATACTGGCGCTGTACCAATAAAAACTTCACTGAGGAGGACTGAAAATGGCAGAAAAAGGCGATCTGGATGCTTTCAAGGGAAATGCGTCCACAGAAGAAAAAATTGACGTGACGAAAAAGATCCGCGTCGGCATTATCGGAACCGGCTGGATCGCAGAAGCGCATGTCCTGGAGTACAAGAAGATGCCTGACGTCGAGATCGTCGCGGCAGCGGACCTGATTCCCGGAAAGGCAGAGGCTTTCATGGAGAAGATGGGCGTTTCGGGCGTCCGTTTCTATCCGAATGACCAGGCTCTGATTGACGCGGAGAAGGATACGATTGATGCAGTCAGCATCTGCACCTACAACCGCCAGCACGCGCCCTGTGCAGTCTACGCGCTGAAGAACGGCGTGAATGTCATGCTTGAGAAGCCGATGTGCGTCACGCTCGAAGAGGCGATCGAGATCTGCAGGGCAGAGAAGGAGAGCGGAAAGCTTCTTTCGATCGGTTTCCAGCCGCGTCTTGACCCGAACATGCAGATGATCAAAAAGATCATCGA
The DNA here is from genome assembly GCA_017543275.1 of Lachnospiraceae bacterium. GTDB lineage: Bacteria > Bacillota > Clostridia > Lachnospirales > Lachnospiraceae > UBA1267. The sequence goes on from JAFYGJ010000090.1 coordinate 6,265, forward strand.
GTCCGGCGAGCTCGGCCAGATTTACTACATCCAGACCGGCGGCGGCAGAAGAAAAGGCATTCCGACCCCCTTCGGAACCACTTTCATCGAGGATAAGACCGCAGGACTCGGTGCTCTTGGGGACATCGGCTGCTATTCGCTCGACATGGTCTTAAACGGCATCGGTTATCCGAAGCCTCTGACGGTTACCGGCTACCGTTCCGATTTCTTCGGCAAGAACCCCAAAACATTCACTTCGAAAGGGTATCCTGCGGAGTACGCGGATCTGTTCAGCGTGGATGATTTCGCAGCGGCCTTCGTACGGCTTGAGGGCGGCATCATTCTGGACTTCCGTATTGCCTGGGATATGCACCTTGACACCCCCGGCGATACGATTTTCATGGGCACGAAGGGCTCTCTTCGCGTTCCTTCGACGGAATGCTGGAACGGCTCGATCGGCGGTCCGATGAAGATCTACCACGATGTGGCGGGAGAGGGCGTATATACCGAGATTCCGATGCTGAAGGCGCCGAAGGAAGGCCTGTTCTACCTGAAGCTGAGAAGCTTTGTGAATGCGGTCAAGAACGGCGGGAAGCCGCCCGTACCTTCGTCCGAGATCATTTACAACCAGGCGATTTTAGACGGCATTCTGAAATCGAATGCGCTCGGGCACGAAATCGAGATCGACATTCCCGAGATCTGACCCTGACAGATATGTTTCAGTATCTATTCAGCGCACCATTCGAAATGCTTCGCATTTCTCATGCAGGTGGCCAGAAAGGCTTCGCCTCCTGACCACCACTGCCCAAAACGGCCTGAATCAGTCCGAAACACCAGTGTTTCGTCCGTGATTCAGTCGTTTTGAGCAGGGTGCTGACCAAATACAAATATAAATATTTTGTGAACACGTGTACAAACACCTTTACAAATGCGGAGGATGTGGTAAAATGTTGTTTCAGAAAGCCGGATCTGTTTCTGTTCGGCTGTGTATGGGGAGAGGGCAGAACGCTGTTTGATTCCCGGAACTTTATCAGAAGAGAGGTATGCAAATGTTCTGTGTAAAATGTGGAAGTCAGATTGCGGACGGTGCTAAATTCTGCCCGGTCTGCGGAAACGTCATTGAAATGGAGCCGAAGTCGGCAGCGCCGGAAGTCCCGGAAGCACCGCAGCCTGCAGCGGAACCCACTCCGGTTCCGGTACAGCCGGTTTATCAGGAACCCGTGCAGCAGCCCGTTCAGCCCCCGGTACAGCCTGTACCGCAGCCCGAACCCGAACCGAAGCCGGTTTACCGCGCAGAGGATGATGAGGATTTCTCTCCGAAGCAGGTAAGAATCCTGGTCCGTACGATGGCAGTGATCAGCTATCTCGGTGCGACCCTGTTCTTCCCGATGTTCGTGTTCAAAGAGAAACCCTGGATCCGTCATCATGTCAATAACGGTCTTGTGCTCTTTATCTTCGGAGGCGGAGCTGCCGTCATTATGGTGATCCCGATCGTCGGATGGATTCTTGGCGGTATTGTCGCGGTGTTTGTGTGCGTACTGGAAGTCATGGGCATCATCAAGTCCATCAAGGGCCAGATGTTCGATATGCCGTGGTTCTTCGGTAAGATCAAGATTCTGAAATAAGCAGTAAAAAGCTCCCGGAAACGGGAGCTTTTGTTTTATTTGAGAATCATGCAGCGGCTTCTGCCGCTGTTTTCTTTTTGTGCTGCCAGGTCCGAAGAGCGTATATCCCGAGAATCAGAAGCCCGGCCGCAAACCCGATCACATTCCGCCACAGTTCATAATGCTCAAAATAGTTCTTCGCAAAATAGTCTCCGAGACCGAGAACGGCTGCGGCAACTGCGACAAGGATCATGTTCCGTTTTGTAAAGATTTCCCGAAGCGGCGTATCCGGCGCGATGGCTTTTTTGATACAGAAAAGTCCGCCGGCTAAAAGCCCTCCGATTAAAAGCCATTTCAGGATGACAGAGAGAACCGGCGCGATGACGGGTTCGAAGAGCGCCGTGAGAAGCGCGATCACACCGTATCCGATGGCCCAGAGCGGGATGACGAAAAGGACCTTTGCCCAGGAAGGAAGACTCTGCACGAAGCGCTTGATCATGTCCTTCAGGCCGCGCTTTTTCTCGTCGGCCTCTTCCTCCTCCTCAACGGGTTCTTCCTCTTCGGCAGCCTGGATTTCGACGATCACAGCCGGTCGCTTGTCGTCGGGATTCACCTGCTGCATGACTTCAGCCGGACTTGAGAAAATGCTCCCAAGAAGAAGACTCGTCGCCGCAAGACCCGCCGCAGCGCCTGCAGCGGCTTTTTTGATGCCCGATTTCGATTCGCGCTGAACGGATTCTTCCGGCTGTTTTTCTGTTTCGGTTTCTTCTGTTTCCCGGATTTCTTTCGCATCCGTCACATCACGTTGCATTGCCGGCCTCCTTTCCTTCTTCTGTCCAAAGAACCTGTCTCTAAGGGTTAATGTAGCAGGCGGGAAGGGCCTTGTCAAGATGTTCTCCTGCAATTGTTTGTTTCCCTGAGGTTCTACTTGAAAATGCCCGGCTTTTATCATATAATCATAGTCGGAGCAGAATGCGCGGGAAGAAGAGGAGAAGGATTTGACGGACCGGCTGAATAATCTCTTACGGGAACTGAAATATCTGTGGCTCACGCCGGTCGGCTTTTTCTACTGCCTGTTCATGAACCTGCTGCTCCTTCTGATCGGCGTCAACGACGGCTCCGGCGCAGTGCGGGACCAGGCGCTTTCGGAGATGTTTTCTAATCAGGAGTGGATGCTCCTTCTTCTGAATCTTGTGATCGCGCCGATTTTAGAGGAACTTCTGTTCCGGAAGCTCCTGTACCAGAAGCTTTTCCGGGAAAAGCTGGGCGTCCGGGTACTGTTTTCCGCGCTTGTGTCTGCAGCGGTTTTTGCGGTGCTCCACCTGAATGTCCCGCAGGGGATCTATGCTTTCTTCCTTGGGCTCGTACTCTGCGAGACCCTTGAACACACGGGAAGCCTTGCGGCAGCGGTCTTTGTGCATGCGGCGGCGAACCTGTTCACCATCCTCGTAAACCGTTATGAGGCGCTGAATGAATTTCTGTACACCTTGCGCATTCCGGCAATGATCGCGGGACTTCTGATATTTCTTCTGGCACTCGGCCTGTTTTACCAGGTCTATGCACCGGAAAGACTGCGCTTTCTGAAAAAGAATCGGGAATGATCTGAAATGGCCTTTACACACCTCCACGTCCATACCGAATACAGTCTTCTGGACGGCTCCGCGAAGATCGGGGAGCTTGTTTCGCGCGCAAAGGAGCTGGGTTTCGATTCGCTTGCGATCACGGACCACGGGGTGATGTACGGCGTCATTGACTTCTATAAGGCCTGCAGAAAGGCCGGAATCAAGCCGATTCTTGGATGCGAGGTCTATGTTGCGCCGAATTCCCGCTTTGACCGGGAACTTCAGGGCGGGGACGACCGCTATTATCATCTGATTCTTTTGGCAGAGAACAATACCGGCTATGAGAACCTGACGCGGATCGTGTCGCGGGGCTTCATGGACGGTTTCTATTACAGGCCAAGAGTGGACAAGGAACTTCTCCGGGAGTATCACGAAGGCCTGATCTGCACGAGCGCCTGCCTTGCGGGCGAGGTGCAGCGCTATATCCTGAAGGGCATGTATGAGGAGGCAAAAGCCTGCGCGCTGTCGTATCAGGAGATTTTCGGGGAGGGAAATTACTACCTCGAGCTGCAGGACCACGGTCTTGATGAACAGAAAAAGGTCAATCAGGGCCTGATGCGCCTGCATGCAGAGACCGGGATTCCGCTTGTAGCCACAAACGATTCCCATTACATCTACAAAGAGGACTGGGAAGCGCACGATATCCTGCTGTGCATCCAGACCCAGAAAAAGCTTTCGGATGAGGACCGCCTGAAATACGTGGAGGGCCAGTTCTATCTTCGTTCGGAAGAGGAGATGCGGGCGCTGTTCCCCTATGCGCAGGATGCCTGCGACAACACGGCGAAAATCGCCGCGCGCTGCAATGTCGAGATCGAATTCGGTGTGACAAAACTTCCGAAATTTGCTGTCCCCGAAGGCTATACCTCCGAAAGCTATCTGGAAGAACTCTGTGAAAAAGGCTTCCGGGAGCGCTATCCAAACGCCGATCAGGCGCTTCGGGAGCGGCTCCGTTATGAACTTGACACGATCCGGACGATGGGCTATGTGGACTACTTCCTGATCGTCTGGGACTATATCAATTACGCAAAACAGCACGGCATCCCGGTCGGCCCCGGCAGAGGCTCCGGCGCAGGATCGGTCGTCGCCTATTCGCTTCGGATCACGGATATCGATCCGATCCGCTACCAGCTCCTGTTTGAGCGCTTCCTGAACCCGGAACGCGTCTCGATGCCTGATATCGACGTCGATTTCTGCTACGAACGCCGCGGGGAAGTTATCGATTACGTCGTGCAGAAATACGGCAAAGAAGAGGTTGTACAGATCATCACCTTCGGTACGATGGCCGCTAAGGGCGTGATCCGCGACGTCGGCCGCGTTATGGATCTGCCGTATTCCTTCTGTGACAAGCTTTCGAAGGCTGTTCCGAATGAACTGAATATCACGCTCGAAAAGGCGCTGAAAACAAGCCCCGATTTCCGCGAGCTGTACGAAACCGACGAGCAGGCGACAAAGCTGATTGATATGGCAATGCGGCTCGAAGGTCTCCCCAGACACAGTTCGGTGCATGCAGCGGGCATCGTAATCTCGCAGAAGCCGGTCTACGAATATGTGCCGCTTTCGAGGGCGCAGGACGGGTCTCTCACGACCCAGTTTACGATGACAACGATCGAGGAACTGGGGCTTCTCAAGATGGATTTTCTGGGACTCCGGACGCTGACCGTCATTGCCGATGCGGTGAAGAATATCAAAGAAAGCCGCGGGATTGAGCTGGATATCAACAGGATCGATTACGACGACAGGAACATTTATCACTATATCGGAACCGGAGACTGTGACGGCATCTTCCAGCTGGAGTCATCCGGGATGCGCGGCTTCATGAAGCGCCTGCAGCCGGACAGCCTCGAGGACGTTATTGCAGGCATTTCCCTGTACCGTCCCGGCCCGATGGATTTTATCGACCAGTACATCGAAGGCAAGAAAAACGCCGGATCGGTGCATTACCTGTGTCCGGAACTTGAGCCGATTCTTCGGACCACCTACGGCTGCATTGTCTATCAGGAACAGGTCATGCAGATCGTGCAGGACCTTGGCGGCTACACGCTCGGGCGGGCGGACCTCGTACGCCGCGCGATGAGCAAGAAAAAGCACGATGTGATGAATGCCGAGCGCAGAAACTTTGTCTACGGAAACCCCGAAGAGGGTGTTCCGGGCTGTGCCGCGCGCGGCATCGATCCCGCGGTTGCCGACCGGATTTTCGACATGATGACGGCTTTTGCGAGCTACGCTTTCAACAAGGCGCATGCGGCATGCTACGCAGTCGTTTCCTACCAGACGGCATACCTCAAATACTATTATCCCGAAGAATTCATGGCGGCGCTGATGACCTCCGTAATCGATGTCACGACCAAGGTTTCGGACTACATTTATTCCTGCCGCCAGATGAAGATTGAGCTTCTGCCGCCGGACATCAACGAAGGCCGCGGCGAGTTTTCGGTGCAGAACCATAAGATCCGCTATGCGCTGAATGCTGTGAAAGGCATCGGAAAGGCCGTTGTCGACGAGATTGTCGCAGAGCGTGAAAAACGCGGGCCTTACCGTTCGGTGCAGGATTTCATGGAGCGGCTTTCCGGGAAGGAAGTCAATAAGAAGACGCTGGAAAGCTTCATCAAGGCCGGAGCCTTTGATTCCTTCGGCTATTCGCGGCGCCAGCAGTTTGCGCATTACCCGGTGCTTCTGCAGCAGGTGGAGCGGCAGCGGAAGGACTCAATGTCCGGGCAGTTCAGCCTCTTTGACATTGCAGGCGTTTCCGAGAGCCTCAAGGAGCAGATGGCACCGCCGTATCCGAAGATCAGTGAGTTCGACCGCGCGCAGCTTTTAGCCTATGAAAAGGAAGTGCTCGGCATCTATCTCTCCGGTCATCCCCTGGAGGAAGACCTGCCGCTTCTGAAAAAGAATGTAACCGCACTATCGACAGACTTCCTCGTTGACGAAGAGGAAGGCCGCGCGAAAGCGGAGGACGGTTCCCGTGTCACGATCGGCGGCATGATCACCGCGAAAACCGTCAAAACCACGAAAAACAACCAGATGATGGCCTTTATCACCGTAGAGGATATGGTCGGCTCGGTCGAGGTGCTGATCTTCCCGAAGCCTTATGAACAGTACCGGAGCATCCTGAACGAGGACGAAAAGGTGCTGGTTACGGGCCGGGTATCGATCGGCGACGATCCGGAAGGAAAGCTTGTCCTGGACAGCATGATGACATTTGCGGAAGTGCCGAAAGAGCTGTGGCTGCAGTTTTCGGATAAGGCGGACTATGAGCAGAACTTCGATGCGGTCCGGGAAGCGCTCGCGGATTTCGACGGACATGACACGCTCGTCGTGTATCTTTCCGCGACCAAGCAGTACAAGAAGCTGGATTCTTCCTATGACCTTTTAGCCTGTCCCGAAGCAGTATCGGCAGCAGGAGCAATCATCGGCACCGAAAATGTGCGGATCGTCCCAAAGAAGGCGAATTTCCAGCGCCAGGGCTTCCGCTTCGGCGCAGTGAACTGAGAAATCAATCCAAAAAACATATAAAAGAAGGGTAGTAACATGTCAAAAGCAAAGAAAGAGAAGAAAAAGACAAGCACAGCGTGGAAGATTATCCGGGTGATCCTCATCGCAATCGCGGCAGTCGTCCTGATTGTCGTCGGGTATTTTGCCTACGTTTTCCTTGCCTACAGCCGCATTCCGGACAACCAGGTGCTGCAGCCTGTGAAATCCGAGCTTCCCGAGTCGGATATCGCGACCGGACAGGAGTACCGGATCCTGAGCTTCAATATCGGGTTTGGCGCCTATGAGCCGGACTACGGATTTTTCATGGACGGCGGCACGCAGTCCTGGGCCTGGTCCAAGGAGCGCCTGGATACGAACATGAAGAATATCACGGCTTTCCTGCAGAATCAGGCGCCTGATTTCGCGCTGATCCAGGAAGTCGACCTGAATTCGACCCGTTCCTATCACCGCGATGAGCGCGAGGATGTGAAGGCCGGCCTTTCGGGCTATTCCTACAGCTGGGCGCAGAACTGGGATTCGCCTTTCCTGTTCTATCCGCTGACGCAGCCGCACGGCAAGAGCCGTTCTTCGATCATGACCTTCAGCAAATGGGACATTGAATCAGCCCTGCGCCGTTCGCTTCCGATCGAGGACTCGGTCATGAAGCTCGTCGACCTGGACCGCTGTTACAGCGTGAGCCGGATTGCCATGGGGAATGGAAAGGAATTAGTGCTGATCAACTTCCACCTTTCGGCCTATACCTCGGACGGCAAGATCGCGGAAGAGCAGATGAAGCTTGTGATTTCCGATATGCAGGCGGAATATGACAAAGGCAACTATGTCATCGCGGGCGGCGACTTCAACAAGGACCTTTCGGGAAACGCGGAGAAATTCTTCAATACCAGCGCCGGCGACTATACCTGGGCGCAGCCGATCCCGGAGGAGACCTTCGCGGGCTATAATGTCTCGCTGGTCTTCCCCTATGACGAGGAACTGAAGGTGCCGAGCTGCCGAAACGCGGACGGCCCCTATAATCCGAACCAGTTCGTCCTGACCGTGGACGGCTTCATGGTCACCGACAACATCGAAGTCCTGGATGCGAAGGTCGTGGACACCGGCTTTGCGTATTCCGACCACAACCCGGTTTATATGACTCTTATTTTCAAATAAGACCGGAAAACAGAGCGAAAAATATTCAAGGAGGCATGTACGATGGAAAGAGCTGCACAGTTCTTAAAAGAAGCAGGAACCTATTATCTTGCAACCGTTGAGGGCGACCAGCCGAGAGTCCGCCCCTTCGGCACAGCGCACATTTTTGAGGGAAAGCTGTACATCCAGACCGGCAAAGTAAAAGCGGTTTCGAAACAGCTTCATGAGAATCCGAAAGCGGAAATCTGCGCGTTCAAGGGCGGAGAGTGGCTGAGACTCGCGGGCGAGCTTGTCGAAGACCCGAGAATTGAAGCGAAACAGTCCATGCTCGACGCCTATCCGTCGCTGCAGCGGATGTACAAAGCGGATGACGGCAACACCGAAGTGTTCTATTTCAAAAATGCCGTGGCGATTTTCAGCTCGTTCACGCATGAACCCGAAGTGGAAGAGTTCTGAGGAAGGAGAACAATGATGAAACCTGAAATTGAGAACAAATACATCGCATGGTGCGGAAAAGCCAATCTCGATCAGGACCTGCAGGAAGAGCTCTGCGCGATCGCAAGCGACGAAGCAGCCATCGAAGAAGCCTTCTACCGTGACCTGGAGTTCGGTACCGGCGGTCTTCGCGGCGTCCTTGGCGCAGGCACAAACCGGATGAATGTCTACACCGTCGGCCGTGCGGCACAGGGCCTCGCAAACTATGTGCTCGGCGCTTTCCCGGAAGGAAAGCGGAGCATCGCGATCAGTTTTGACTCGCGAATCAAATCGGACCTTTTTGCAAAAGTTTCCGCGGCGATTTTCGCAATGAACGGCATCAAGGCCTATATTTACACGCAGCTGATGCCGACCCCGCTTCTGTCGTGGGCAGTCCGGTACCTTGGCTGCAGCGCGGGCGTCATGGTTACAGCGTCCCACAACCCCAGCAAATACAACGGCTACAAGGTTTACGGCGCAGACGGCTGCCAGATTACAACAGAGGCAGCCGATACGATCCTTGCGGCAATCAATGTGCTGGATGTATTCGCGGATGTGAAATACGGCGATTTTGACGCGCTGATGGCGGAAGGGAAAATTGAGTATATTTCCGAGGAAGTCTATACTGCGTTCATCGAGCGTGTCAAGAAGGAATCGGTGCTCGGTCCGGATGATCAGGTCGACCGGAACGTCGCGATCGTCTATACTCCCTTAAACGGCGCCGGCCTGAAGCCCGTAACAAGAATGCTCAAAGAGACCGGCTTTACGAACATCACGGTTGTTGCGGAGCAGCGGAACCCCGACGGCAACTTCCCGACCTGCCCCTATCCGAACCCGGAAATCCGCGAAGCGATGGCGCTCGGCATGAAGTACGCCGAGGAAGAGAAGGCAGAGCTTCTTCTTGCGACCGATCCCGACTGCGATCGCTGCGGTATTGCGGTTGCTGACAAGGACGGAAATTACGTGCTTGTATCCGGCAATGAAACCGGCTGCCTGCTTCTTGATTACATCTGCGCGAAGCGGATTGAAAACGGCACGATGCCCGCTGATCCGATGATGGTCAAGACAATTGTTACGACCGATATGGCGGAGAAGATCGCGGCGCACTACGGTGTGCGTACCGTCAATGTTCTGACCGGCTTCAAGTACATCGGCGAACAGATCCTGATGTTAGAGAAGGAAGGAAAGGAAGATTCCTACATCTTCGGCTTTGAGGAGAGTTACGGCTACCTTTCCGGCGGCTATGTCCGTGACAAGGATGCGGTAGATGCGGCATTCATGATCTGCGAAATGTTTGCTTACTACAAGAGCAAAGGCATTTCCCTTCTTGACAAGCTTGCAGAACTCTATGACACCTACGGCTACTACAAGAATGTGACGCACTCCTTCGAGTTTGAGGGCATTGCGGGCGTGAAGAAGATGGCGGAGGTCATGGAAAAGTTCCATTCCGGCAACGTGGATTTCGCCGGCCGCAAGGTCGAAAAGACGCTCGATTACACGCAGGGCATCGACGGCCTGCCAAAGTCCGATGTCGTGAAGTTCTTCATTGAGGGCGGCACCCGCGTCATCGCGCGTCCATCCGGCACGGAGCCGAAGCTGAAAGTTTACGTTCTTGCCTGCGGCGCGACCAAGGATCTTGCCGCGAAGGAGAATGAGGAACTGTCCGAAGCACTGAAGAAAGCAACCGAATAAGTTCAATGCAGTAAACATACGAGCCGCGGGGACAGGCAGCTGTCCCCGCGATTTGTGAAAAGGAGCATCCATGTCATTTACAGAACACAGACAGAGACTATATGAGACCATTCCGGTGAACAGCCTGATCGTAAGCTACGCCGGCATCCCGCTTCATGCGAATGAAGACGACTACTGCGCGTTTGAAGTCAACAGCCAGTACTTCTGGCTCACGGGCATCGAACGCGAGGGGACGGCTTTTATCGCATTCAAGAGCGAGGAGAAGGTGTTTGAGACGCTCTTCATCGAGGAACCGGATGAGTTTTCGGAGCGCTGGACCGGGAAGATGCCCACAAAAGACGAAGTGCGGGAAATTTCCGGGATTGAAAATGTGCAGTATGTCGATGCGGTCGAGAGCACGATCAGCCGCTTCCTCGGACGTTTTTTAGTGGAAGAGGTCTATTTTGACCTGTTCCGGTGCCAGATGAACGACCTTCAGGACTATAATTTCGTGAAGGCGCAGGAACTTGCCGCAAAATACCCCGCTGTGCGCTTAAAATGCCTCCATACGGCCGTTGCACCGCTTCGAGAAGTAAAAGATACGGACGAAATCGATCGGGTCCGTAAAGCGGTAAATATCACACGAGAAGGCCTGGAGTTTGTGATGAAGAACCTGAAGCCCGGCATGATGGAGTACCAGGTACAGGCGGATTTTGAATATGCCTGCAGGAGACTCGGCGCGAAGAGGCAGTCCTTCCCGACGATCGCCGGTTCCGGCATCAACGGCTGCATGATGCATTACGACACGAACCACTGCGAAGTCAAGGACGGCTCGCTGATCCTTCTTGACCTCGGCGTCAAGTACGGCAACTACTGCAGCGATATCACGCGGACCTATCCCGCAAACGGAAAGTATACGGCACGGCAGCGGGAAGTCTACAACCTTGTGCTGAAAGCGAATCGTGCGGTTGCGGAATACGCGAAGCCGGGGCTCAGCCTGAAGGACCTGAATGACCTGACGAAACAGATTCTCGGCGAAGGCCTTGTGGAAATGGGTCTCATCGAGAAGCCCGAGGATGTCGGAAAATACTACATGCACGGCGTGAGCCACCCGATCGGCATCGACGTCCACGATATCTCGCTTGCCGGCGACAAACTGGCGCCGGGCTGGATCATCTCGGACGAGCCCGGTCTCTACATTGACGAAGAGGAGATCGGCATCCGGATTGAGGACGACCTCCTGATCACGGATCAGGGCTGCGAAGTATTGTCCGCCGATATCATCCGCGATTCCGATGAAATTGAAGCCTTCATGGCCCGCTGAGGAAGAAATGATGCAGAATCCTGATCAAAAAGAGAACACCCGGCTTTCAGAGGAGATGCTGAATAAATATGCTTCGGACGGGCTTCCGAAAGCGGGCGGTTTTGATGCGGCGGAGGTGCTTTCCATCCTCCGCCTTGCCGATGCGGAAGACTGGAAGCTGAGCGGGACGCTCCAGGAGCATCAGTTCCGGAATATCCGGGATTCCCTGTCGAAAATGCATGTTTCAGACGGCTATTTCCTGAACTACGGCGAAAGCGAGCTGATCCCGAAGCTGAGCCCCGAAGACTGGGAAGCCATCCTTTCGGAAGGCCAAGAAAACCGGAGAGAAGGCTTTCTTCGCACCGTATCTTTCCCTGCGTCCGGAATCTATGCTGTCGAGGGGGAACACTTATACCTTTCCGTTAAGACCGGAAACAACGCCGGCGCAAAGAAGCACCGGGATACCGGATCGTTTATTATCTATGCCAACCATAAACCGCTGTTGGTGGATCCTGGGAAAGGCAGCGAAGGCACAGCAGAATCACCGGACTTCAAAGGTTCCGCTTTCCATAACCTTCCGACAATCGAGGGTTTTACAGCGTGCGGGGATCCGGACGATGCGTCGGGAAAATACGCGGCACTCGATGTGGACCTGAAACGCAAGGAGATCTTCCCTGGCGTAGAAGGGTATCTTCACAGCATGGAGCTTCGCGGCTGCTACCCGGAGGAAGCGCCGATTGAGACCTATATCCGCGAAATCCGTTTTATTTCGGACGGCCCGGTTGAGGTGACGGAGCATCTGAGGCTCAGAGACGATGCATTCCCGCACTGGGAGCTGCATTTTATGAGCGAAGAAAAGCCGGAGTATCTTTCACAGGAAAACACACTCCGGCTCGGGAACCTCGGAAGAATCCGCTTTGACCGGCCAATTCTTCAGGTGAATATTGAGTTTCTTGACACTTCCGAAGACCCGAACCTGCACACCGCATGGCAGAACGGCCTGTACAGGACCAGCATCCGGCCTCTTGGCGGCGTCCTGCGATACCTGATCTCGGAAGGCTGAAGATTTTAGGTGTCGGCTTCTTCAGGCAATCAGCGTCCGGAGTGCCCGGATGAAGTCCGGATTGGTGCCGCAGCAGCCGCCGAGGTACCGGATCCGTCCCAGATCGAGCGCTGCCGCCATATCCTTACAGAATTCCTCCGCCGTAATGGTGTATCGCGCCGTTCCGTCTTCTCCGGTGACAGGGACGCCTGCATTCGGCTTCAGGATCAGCGGGAATTCAGTCTTTTCGGCGAATTCCGTGATTACGGGAACCGCGAGATCCGGTCCGACAGAGCAGTTCATTCCGACCGCAGCAGGTCCCATCGGCGAGAGTTCTTCGAGCATGTCCTCAACACTGACGCCGAAAAGGGTACGGCCGGAGGCTTCAAAACTCATGGATGCAAAGACCGGGAGACCGGTCTTTTTTGCTGCCCGGAAAGCTGCCGCAAGCATTTCAATCTGCATAAAGGTCTCGAGGAAAATGAGGTCTGCACCGGCGCTGCTTCCGGCTTCGATGATTTCATCGAAAATCTCCTCGGTTTCTTCTTCCGAAAGATCTCCGTAGGGCTCCGTCATCATCGGAAGCGGTCCGACATCCAGCGCGACCAGGACTTCTGTCCCCAGAAGCGCTTCCTTCGCAGTGTGAATCGCGGCCGTCACTGCTTCCGGGACGGAGGCTGTTGATTCACGCTCTACCGTGAAGCGGTTGATGCCGAAGGTGTTGGCGCAGATGATTTCAGATCCGGCATCGGCATACTCGCGGCAGACCGCAGAAACCAGTTCCGGATGTGTCAGATTGTAGGTCCAGACCGAAGCCTTCGGAATCCCCTGTGCTTCCGCCTTCTGCCACAGAAGCGTCCCCTGTGCACCGTCAAGCAACGTGATTTGATTCATTGAACCGCACCTCCTGTAATGTCTGGTAATCATAAAAACGATTTTCAACAGTATACCACGCAGATTTCGAATCGTCAAAGCATATCTTTCCGGAAGGTCTGCTTTCCTGCATCCGTACACGAAAAACAGGGATTGTGCGCCTGCGTCTTTTGTGATACCATTACAGCAGTCCGCAATCAGGGCTTGCGTGACATTTCCGAAAACCGTGCTATACTCTGTATCATGAGAGGAGACTGATGCGATGATCGATTTTGTTCAGGTCGGAAAGAAAATCCAGGAGGAACGGCTCCGTTTAGGGCTTTCGCAGGATGTCCTTTCAGAGGACCTCTGCGTGACCCGCCAGGCACTGTCCCGCTGGGAGAACGGTCTTTCCGCTCCGTCCATCGATACCCTGATCACCTTATCTAAAATATTCGGTATCTCATTCGAAGAGATTCTCTGCCTCGACGAGAGCCCGGATCTCGACCCTGAGAACATCTTTGCCGGTCACGACAGAGACTTTATTGTTCAGGGGATCGTGGAAGGAAGGATCAAGGTTGACATCGAAGACGTCTTTTACCAGTTTTCACCGAGTGAACGCATGCGCGTTTTGATCGCGATCAAGGAAGGCCGGATGGAATATCCGGTGTCCGAGGATCTTCTCGCGGTGCTTTCGCCGGGCGAGCGCAGATTTATGAATGGAGGTATGTATCATGTGCAGCGAAGAGAACAAAGACCGGTTTGAAGAATTGAAAGAAGAAGTTAAGGAAGCAGCCCAGAACCTGGCGGACGCCGTGAAGGAAAAGGCTGAAGAGTGGAAGGAAAAAGCAGAGGAGTTCTGCGAGCAGGCGGAAGAGGCTGAGGACATCAGCGATCTCGGCGAAGAGAAGAGCTGCGAATGCAGCGAAGAGAAGGCCTGCGAGTGTGACGCGGAGAAGTCCTGCGAAGGTGAGGCCTGCGATTTCAAGGCCGATGAGGACGATGCGGAAGAGAAGAAGGAAAACCGCTTCATCCGCCGCACTCCGAAGGGATTCGAAGTCGATACCAATGAGATCGAGGAAGCGCTCCGCTCCTTCGGCGAGAAGATCAGCGAGGCAATGAACAGCGTCGGCCGCGGCGTACAGGATTCCATCAATGCCGCTCAGGACCGCGCAAACCAGAAGAAGAAAGCCGACAAGCTGGCGAAGCTCCTTCCATTCATGGAAGAGGCTGAGATCCACGAGATCGCAGAGAAAGTCATTGCCGGCGACGAAGAATTCAAGGATGTCGATATCGCTTCCCTGATGCCTTTCATGAGCAAGGAAGACTGCAGCGTCCTGTTCGAGAAGTCCCTTGAGGCAAACGATGAGAAGCCCGGCGTTGACGGCAAACTGTATCTGAAGGCCGTGCCATATGTCGGTGAGGAAGTGCTCAGCAAGCTTGTCGACCGCTATGTCGAAGGCGGCTTTGAGAACATCAAGATGGACAACATCTATCCGTATTTAAGCTCTGCAGACGTGAAGCGGATCTTCTATTACGAACTGAGAAAGTAAGCGGGTCAGTTATAAAAAACTGCATATAACACGGGGGACAGGGTCACCGCAGCATTCCGAAAGGAATGAGACGGCGGCCCTGTCCTTTATGTTTCTGTACTTGCGCCTTCCAGCCTCTTATGGTAAGATACAGACAGAGATTTTACCATCCAGCGAGGAGGAAAATAGATATGCAGTTTGATTTCACAACGATCTGGGACCGCAGAGGCAAGGATGCGATCGCAGTAGACGGCTTCGGCGGCTGGTTCGGCCCTTCCGAAGAAGCAAAGAAGAGAAATGAGGAAGCAAAGAAGAACGGCGGCGGATTTGATGTGCTTCCGATGTGGGTTGCGGACATGAATTTCGCCACCTGTCCCGCCATCACCGAAGAGCTTCAGAAGCGCGCAGAGCATCCGCTTTTCGGATATTATGCCACGCCGGACCTTTACTATGACCGGATTATCGAATGGCATCGGGTACGAAACGGTGTGACAGGCCTTGAAAGGAAGCATATTGCTTATGAAAACGGAGTCCTCGGCGGTGTCGTAACGGCCCTGAATGTGCTTCTTTCGAAGGGCGACAAAGTGCTTCTCCATAGCCCAACCTATATCGGTTTTACGGGCTGCATCGAGAACAACGGCTACAAGATCATCCACAGCCCGCTCAGAAAAGATGAACAGGGCATCTGGCGGATGGATTTTGAGGACATGGAGAAGAAGATCGTCGATGAGAAGATCCATGCCTGCGTTTTCTGCTCGCCGCACAATCCCTGCGGACGCGTCTGGGAGGAGTGGGAGCTTCGGAAGATGATGGAAATCTTCGAGCGGCATGAGGTATTTGTGGTATCCGACGAGATCTGGTCTGACATTATCTTAAACGGCCATAAGCACATCCCGACGCAGTCGGTTTCTCCGTATGCGCGGACGCATGTCATTGCAGAATATGCGCCGACAAAGACCTTCAATCTTGCGGGTCTTCAGGGATCCTACCATATCTGCTACAACGAATGGCTTTCGGACCGGATCGCAAAAGAGGCTTCGCTTTCTCATTACAATTCGATGAATGTCTTCTCGATGCATGCGCTTGTAGGTGCCTATTCGGACACCGGAAAGGCCTGGGTCGACGAGCTTCGCACCGTGATCTCGGAGAACGTGAATTATGCCTGTGACTTTATATCAGCTCACTTCCCGGGTGTTGAATGCGCGAAGGCGGAAGGCACCTATATGCTGTATCTCGACTGTACCGGCTGGTGCGAAAAGAAGGGCATTACGATCGACGAACTGCTGCAAGAGGGATGGGATGTCTGGGTTGCCTGGCAGGATGGCCGCCCCTTCCACGGCCCGAATACGATCCGCCTGAATCTTGCGCTTCCGACAGTGCGTGTCCGGGAGGCATTCGCGCGGCTTTCTGAATACGTGTTTATCTGAGTTGGTTTATGCACAGCTCACCTGCGGGATCATGGTTCCCATCGGTGACGGTTCCAGGTCACCTTTGGGAGAACCATGATTACCCTCGGCTCGGATTCTGTTCCGGCCGAAAAAAGGAGATTTTATGAAACCTGTACGTGCGGGCGGGGTAATCCTCCGTATCTGCCTGTTCTGCTTTATTACGCCGCTTCTTGCCAGCCTGGTCTATACCGTGACGCTTCTTTTCGGACTTTCGGAAGGCGCCATGCTTCCCATAGGACCGGTGCTGATCCTGACGGTTTACGTTGTCTTCCGGAAGAAGCTGATTCCTTCCGTCGCCTGGGTGAACGGCTGGATTCTCATGAGTCTTGTGCTGCTTCTGAGCTTCCTGGTGTTTGTGAATGAGGGCTCCTTGAACGGCATGACTTCGGTGTTCGGATTTGCCGTGCTGCCGCTTTATATGGGCTACCTGCTGCTTCTTCTGATGGATGCGCACGGCGTGGCGTATCTGATGATTATCATCTGCTGCTTCGTCGCCTTCTGGGCATCGCTGCTTCTGCAGAGCGACCTGAGAAATATTCGGAGCAAAATCATCAAATTCGCGGCAGCTTTTACGGTTGTTACAGTGCTTCTTGGGGGGATTGACATCTACCTCTATCAGAACCGTCCGGCTGTCCGTTATGCCGGGCACGGATTCTCCTACATGCACGGCTGGTCTTCGACAGACTTCACAGATTATACGGTCTACAGCGATCCGACGAAGCTTGTGACGCTGGACCACCCGGCGTCCCTTACGATCGAAGGCGTGGAAAACATGCCGGTTATGGACGGCGCGGAAGCCTGTTACCCGGTGTACGCGGCACTTGCTAAGGCGGTTTACAAAGATATTGACAAGATTGAGAAGGACTGGGTCACAGACGGGGCAGGCGCGGACGGCGGCTCGCAGGCCTGGCTGAATGGAAGAGTGGTTTCTTTTACCAATACGATCCAGGGATTTGAACGTCTGATAGAGCGGGGAATCAAGGGATCGCCGAAAGTGGATCTTTTCTTCGGCGCCCGACCTTCCAAATCTCAGATGGAAGCCGCAGAAGAGTGGCACACGGAACTGACAATCACCCCGATCGGAAGGGAAGCCTTTGTTTTCTTTGTCGAGCCGGACAATCCGGTGTCGGATCTGAGTTCCGAGGATATCCGGAAAATATACCACGGTGATATCACAAACTGGTCGGAACTCGGCGGAAAACGTCAGAAGATCATGGCCTTCCAGCGTCCGGAGAACTCCGGCTCCCAGACCATGATGCTGTATTTCATGGGCGATGTCACGCTGAAGGAGCCGAAGACCTACGAAACCGTCGGCTCGATGGAAGGCGTTGTCACCCACGTTGCCCAGTATGCCAATGAAGATGGCGCTCTGGGCTATTCCTTCCGCTACTTTGTCGAGGACCTGAACCAGGAGAGCGACGTGAAGGTCCTTGCGATCGATGGCGTGGAGCCGACGATTGAGAACATCAAAAACGGCACCTATCCGTTGACCGTCGATCTCGTACTTGTCACCCGCAAAAACGACGAAAACCCGAACGTACAGAAGATGATCGACTACTGCCTCTCGGAGGAAGGGCAGGAGATCATTGAGAAGACCGGATATGCGGGAGTTACACGTTAAACAGATCCGTCTCCATCGTGCTGAAGCTTCCCTCCCTGCCGGAGTGCATCGCGGTTTCGAGGCGGGGGCTGTATTCGGAAGGACCGCCGATGCCAAACTCGGTCTGGACATCGCGCATCAGCGTGAGGTTCATCAGCATAATCAGCTCGACACCGGTCTGGCGCTCCTCAATGGTGCTGCAGATGTAGAGATCGTCCCGGATCTTGATCTGGTCACAGGGATTTGTGGCGATGAAGCACTCGTCGGTGTCGCGGAAGCGCATCACATAGGTCAGGTAGCAGTAGGCCGGGAAAGTATATTTGATTCCGCGGCCGGAAGAGCCGGTTCCGGGATGGGACCAGCGGATGGCCTTCCCGACGAGATCATTGGTATAGCCGGGTTTTTCGAACGAAGGATCGGGCATATGGCCGTCGATTGTGCCGAAACGGATGGTGCGGATCACTTCGCGGGGACTCGCCGGATGCCCGAGTGACGCGTCAAAAAGCACCGAGTAGCCGGAGTCGAGATCCATGATCAGGTCGATGCAGTGCCGAACCTTCATTGTGCAGGTGTGATGCAGGAAAAGCACATTGTCGTAGCCCGGCGCAGGGCTGACATTGTAGAATTCCGTACCGGAGCGGCCGTCACTTGTTTCATAGCTGAGGTAGTGAACATCACTGAATTCATAGCGAAGCGTAAAGCCATCGTCAAAAGTGAAAGACATTTTCTGTCCTGCAAGGCGGTCAGATGTGACGAGCATCGGGTCATTCAGCGCATCGTGCCAGATGGAGACGGTGTCTTCCTTCTCCGAAACCGTGAGGACCTCCTGAAGTGTCATAATACGCCAGCGTCTGTTTCTTCTGAGAAGCATGTGGATACCTCCGAATCAATTGCATTGTTAAGTTGATTCAGACAACTTTTTCTAACGGATCTGAGATTGCATCTCCTTCGTAGAGGACGAATGGATCAATGTCGATACATGTTTCCGGATCATATATTCCGGAAATATCCCATGCGACTGTGCCGTTTAACACAGTTAATCTTTCGGAGAAAAAAGTGTTATCTGAGAGCGGTTGAAAAACGCCGCCCTTTTTTATTAATGGTTTCACATCGTATTGAGTAATCTTTCCGTCACTGAAATACACATATACAGTTTTATCCGGTCCTGCAACTCCCTGAATAACGACCGGGAAGTACTGATTCTGCATATAGCACCTCCTCACTTCAGTGGATCAATAATAAGCAACGGCTTACTATTCTTAGCCAACTCCCAATTTTGCATCAGTTCATCTGTATGTAGTTCGTTCCAAGCAAGAAGCAATTTAAGCTGCCTTGCAGGCAAAGAACCTCTGATAACGCACCCGGACTGGATATCTAAGACTGTCTCCATATGATGCGTGAAAATGCGGTGGATTATGATCCTCATAGTACATTGTGATACGAATTCCACGAAAAAGAGATATCTCTGGCATGTCATTTCCTCCTTGTATGCTTTATATATAACATTTTTTCACCGCTTTTTCAACAACAAACACTGCTCAGACATACTGCATGGATTGGAAAGTCCTTAATTGTACAATGAAATACAGACCAAGTCCCGAAAAATGCCATAAACCATATAATGTCATTGCATTTGAAGTTCTTTTTTATTATAATCGAAGTGGAATGATACAGAATAAATGCTGATGCGGCGTTTTCGATGCTGAAAGAAAATAGATCTTGATGTACCCTACGATGAAACCATAACAGGACAGGAGGTATTTACATGAAGGAATTTACCGGTTTTATGCATGGCATCAATCTCGGCGGATGGCTTTCGCAGTGCGACCACACGAAAGAGCGCTACGAGAACTTTATCCACGAGGAAGACATTGCGCGGATCAAGAGCTGGGGACTCGACCATATCCGGGTTCCGGTGGACTATGATCTTGTGGAAGATCCGGAAGGAAACTACAGGGAAGAAGGCTTCGGATACATTCAGCGGGCGATTGACTGGTGCCAAACGTATGGCCTGAACATGGTGCTCGATCTGCACAAAACCTTCGGCTACAGCTTTGACAGCGGGGAGCAGGAGAGCGGATTCTTCGATGTACCGGCTTATCAGGAGCGCTTTTACAGGCTCTGGGAGCAGTTCGCGGGACGCTACGGAAAATACGACGGAATGCTTGCTTTTGAGCTCCTGAATGAAGTGACGGACGAGGCTTATTCCGACAGGTGGAACGCGATTTCCGCGACCTGCATCGAGAAAATCCGGGCGATTGCGCCGACAATCCCGATTCTTCTCGGGGGCTATCACAACAACAGCATCTGGGCGCTTAGGGACCTGAAATCTCCGGCGGACGAGAACATCATCTACAACTTCCACTTCTACGAGCCCCTGATTTTCACACATCAGGGCGCATACTGGATCGATACGATGGATACGGAATTCCGGATGCATATGGATGAGACCTACGGCGAGTATGTCGACAAGACGCTTGAACAGATCAAGCGGGAGCCTGACATCCTGAGGCCCTACGACCGGGACAAAGTATTCGGGATCGAATTCTTTGAAAACTGTGTGCACGATGCGGTGGAGATCGCGAAGGAGCGGAACGTCTGCCTGTACTGCGGTGAATTCGGCGTGATCGACAGGGCGGATCCGCAGGACGCGCTGAAGTGGTACAGAGAAATCTTGCGCTGCTTCGATCTGAACGGCATCGGACGCGCTGCGTGGAGCTACAAGGAAATGGATTTCGGCTTCATTGATGAGCATTTCGCGCCGGTCGCGGAAAAGGTAATTCAATTACTGTAATCATAGTGTGTCATTCCGACCGAGCGAAGCGAGTGGAGAAATCCCGTGATTTTTACCGACGAAGTGACGGGATCCCTCGGCTCCCTGCGGTCGCTCGGGATGACAGAAGAGGGGGAAGGTATGGAATTCAATTTTGAGCATGAAGGCAAGTATATAAAGCGGACGGACGACTGTCTCGCGGGACAGAAGTTCCGTCTCGCGATGGACAACGGCGAGGAACTGGACATTCGCTTCGTGAGCGGCGAGATCGTTGAATGGCGGCGCGTCGGAGAACGGCTCCGCTGGGAAAAGTACGGCTGTCTTCAGGCCGACGAGCAGACCTTCTTTGTCTGCGCGGTGCTTTCGGGCGTCACACCGACGACCTGCGTTACGCTGGTACTGGATGTGGAGAACCGGCTTGTGACTATGGCGGTCTCCCGGCTCGGCTATTATCCGAAGCGGCCGCGGCTCGTCGTCGTGGAATACTATTTCGGGGCGATCCGCGTGCCGGATCTGCCGCTTCCGATGAAGCGCCACGGCTTCACCAGAGATCTCGTCGGAAAGAAGCTGACCTGGCATTATGCGGGCGGCTTTGTCAACACGCACATTTATCCTTCCGAGCGTTTCTGCCGGATCCGGCCGCTGACCGCGCCGCGGACGCCCGAGGAAGAGGAAGCC
>JAFYGJ010000091.1:0-1900 GCA_017543275.1 Lachnospiraceae bacterium
CATATCTTTTTCTCCATATAACGCGTGGATGAATTCGATTATCGCCTGAAACCAACCCGAGCCGAGGGTTATCGCAGTTCTTCCGAGGTGACCTGGAACCGTCACCGAGGGGGAACTGCGATCCCGCAGGCGAATGATTCGAAAAGGGGCCTCATGATCCTGAGGCCCCTTCACTCCATGCTCTTTACTGGATTACTCGGCGACCCGGTCAGCCACTTCGTAAACAGAACATTTCTTCTTGTCTCTGCCGAAACGCTCGAAACGTACCACGCCGTCCTTCAGGGCGAACAGGGTATCGTCGCCGCCGATGCCGACATTGGTGCCGGGATGGATCTTGGTCCCGCGCTGTCTGTAAAGAATGTTGCCGGCCTTGACAAACTGTCCGTCAGCCCGCTTCGCGCCAAGGCGCTTGGACTCGGAATCACGGCCGTTCTTGGTGGAGCCGACGCCCTTCTTATGAGCAAATAACTGAAGATTCATCTGTAACATGATCTTACACCTCCTCGAATCGAATCTGAACAAATTGTCCGTATGACTGCTCTGTATTCCTGAGTCCAAGAACAAGAGCATTCAGTAAAAGCGCGGATTCCTTACTGACTTTTTTCAGGCGGTAATGCAGGAAGCCCTCCTCTTCATTCACTGCGAGCACATCTGTCTCGTCTTCCGTGAATGCTTCGATGGAGTTCACTGTGTTTTCCGCTAATGCCGATACGGCAGCACAGACAATATCGCTGCCTGCTTCCGCGTATCCGCTGTGGCCCGAGATCTGAAATCCCTGGGCCTGTCCGTCGGAATCCTGATAAACAGTAACCTTCAACATGATTAAGCGTTAATGGATTCGATCTTAACCTGTGTGTAAGCCTGTCTGTGACCGTTTTTCTTGTGGTAGCCGGACTTCGCCTTGTACTTATAGACAACTACCTTCTTGCCGCGGCCGTTCTTCTCAACTTCGCCGACAACCGTCGCACCCGCAAGAACCGGGGTACCGACTTTGAGAGACCCATCATTAACGGCAAGAACCTGATCAAATGTGACCTTGGAGCCAGCTTCGGCATCCAGTTTCTCAACTCGAATGATATCGCCCTCTTTTACGGTGTACTGCTTTCCGCCTGTTGCAATAATCGCGTACATCAAAAGGACCTCCTTTTATCATTACTCGCCAGCTTCGGCGGTTCACAAGCATGAACACTTACAGCCCCACTGTGCGGCATACCCGAATAAGATACATCAAATCAAGGGATTTGTCAAGCGGTTTTTTCAGAAATCCGCCCCGTAATCAATGAGCGCGCGAAGCTTCCCGTCTTCCTCTCCGTACAGTTCGTCCCGGTTTACGGTGAAGGTCAGCGGATCGTAGTCAAAGCCAAGCGACCGGAAGAATGTTTCCATGACGAGTTCCGGTTTCAGGTTGCTTGCGGAGCCGGTATCGACGCAGAGAAAAATACTGTCTCCTCTCCGTTCGTATTTCCGGATCTGTTTTGCAAGATCCACTTCTTTCACGGAAGTCTTGGTCTTCTTCTCAGTCAGGATTTCGGGCTGGTTCAGGAAACTCTCAAGTTTTGTGAAAAAGTCCTCCATGTCCGAAAACAGACCTTTCTCCCAGGGCTCATATCCTTCCCGGAACTTCAGCGTGTAATCCGCGGCAGCGAGACTTGCCATCGCATTCTTCGCGTCGTCCGGCAGCAGGCAGGCATCCGTGATTTGAAGATCCGGCAAGCTGACCGCATTCATACAGGCAATCAGTTCCTGTTTCGGCGGAACCGAATTGAATTCGATGTCCGCATATTCTCCGTCCGAAGTGAGCCCGAGCCCGAGCGGCGTCGCGAAACTCATCTCCTGGTGCGGAGAAAAGCCGTTCGAATACTTCACATCCAGTTTCGCCCTTCGGTTCAGCTTCTGGAAG
>JAFYGJ010000009.1:0-8946 GCA_017543275.1 Lachnospiraceae bacterium
CGGATTCAGATTCTTCTTGCGACCCACGGCTTCCTGTATCACGGGCTCATGATCCTGCAGTCCATGGCGGCGATCCTGATCCTCGGGAAACGCCGGGCCGGTACGCCGAAGGGTTTCGGAAATGCTCTCCGCGCCTTTACGCCCTCCGTCGTGCTCTTCCTTGTGACTGCCGTAATCGCGGAGATTGTGAATATTGCAAGCCATCTCGCACTCCATGACCGAAAGCGCGAGCCGAACATGTTCAACATCACGCCCTACTACGAATCCACGCAGCCGGTCTTCCATGAAATCGCGCTTGCGATCGGGATCATTCCGGAAATCATTCTCTACCTCTTTCTGATTATCCTTGTAGCTTTCGGAATCTTCGTACTGGAACGAGCCGGGATGCGGCGAAAGAAGGACTGAACGTTATAGCGTAAAAGAGCCGGTTCTCAGTGAGCCGGCTCTTTTTCATACTCCTTCCGCTCAGCAGCGCCTGCATCACCTGTGGATATACAGACGCGTCATCTCCTCTTCGCCATCGCCCTGCGCCATGCAGTAAAACTCCCAGCCGTAGCGTTCATAGAAACCGATATGGTCGGTCACAAGATACAGCGGCGAAATTCCGTGACGGCGCTGATCCTCTACGACGAGATTGAGAAGCCGTCCTGCGATCCCCCGGCCGCGGTATGCTTCCTCGGTGTATACGGCACAGACATTCGGCGCAAGGTCCTTCCGGTCGTGGAAATCGTTCTCGATCACACCCAATCCGCCGACAATCCGCTCCCCGTCCAGGCAGAGATACCAGCCATATTCTGTCTCTCCGGAAAGATACGCTTCCATGCATTCCAGGTAAGCCTCCTTCGGCACGCCCCATTTTTCATGGAACCATGAAGCCGCCCGGTCCATAAGTTCCGGGCAGTCCCGAAGGATGATATATTTCAAGTCACTCATCTGTTTTTCCTCCTCAGGTTTCTGTGCAAGCACACGTTCCACCGGCACCCAGCCGATATAGCACGGATGGTCGTTTGTTCCCGCAGCTGTCAGCTTCTCAATACGCAGATAATCATCTGTCCGAACCCTGTCCCAGGCATGAATCACGCTCCCGTCTCCGAGACCGATGCCGCAGTGCCCCCAGTTTACCGGCCCGTCATCACTCATACAGAGGCAGTCATAGAAGACAAATGCGCCTCTTTCGGGGAGACCGGTCTTCAGCGAGTCGGCATAGAGTTCGGCGGACGCCTTCGCGGAATCACCGCCGAAAATTTCAATACCGCTGCTGATCTCCAGCGCGTCCTCGATAAAGGACAGGCACCAGCCGCAGTACTGTATATCGCCGAGCTTCTCTTCTGCCCAGCGGATCATATTATCGATCAGGACCGGTACTTTTTCGTTCATAATCTCCTCTTTTTCGTCATATCCCGCAGAATCCGTCTTTGATTTTAAGCGCCCTGCACTGCTTCCGCCGCTCATGCCCGGAAACTGTGCTTCTTCACATGTGCGAAATCATGCTCCAGGGTATAATACACTGCCTTCTCATTCCCCGAATAGACAAAGGAAACCCGGGTTCCCCATCTGCCTTCCTGATGCACTGCGTTCAGAAGGTCCAGCCCTTCCTGTACCGTAAAATGCTCTCCCTTTTCCCGCAGCATCGAAAGTGCTTTATCATAGCGGTCTTTTCCATAATAGCCGAAGTTCTCCGGCGTGAAATCCGCCGGAAGCTCCAATATCGCGAAATTGCTCATCGCGGCATACTTTTCGGAAATTGCCGCACAGCCGTTTCCGGGCTCCACGACAAGGATATGCCCCGAAGCATCGGACATCAGGGAATGCATCCCCATGTCCGGAATGTCGACCGGACCCTTCGGGAGATTAACGACCTTTTTCGTACGGGCGTAATGTTCCACGTCCTGAAGCGTGTATTTCCCACGGACAAAAGCGTCCGCCAGGTGATACAACGGTACACAGCGGTCTGAAAGTTCAAACGGCGCCTTCGAAAAGCGCATGTTGTTCAGCTGGTTTCCAAAGTTTCCGTTCCGGTTCACGCCATGGATCCGAAGAACCCCGCCTTCACAGTCCAGATATTCGGACGGAACTTCGGTGCCTTCCGGAATCATTGCGGAAAGGTCCTGCGCCATGCCGATCGTTACCGCAAAAACCTCCCCATCCATGAAAAGCTTCCACCGAAGCGCTTCCGCATTGATATCCATGTTGAAGCCGCAGATATAGTCATCCCCGTATCGGACAAAAGCTGTGCACATCAGATTTTCTCCTCTCTGATTTTCAGCGTATTCTGCAGCGCTTCTTCGCTGCTTCCGGTAATCATTTTCAGTTTTTCACAGCTATCCATCTCCGGGCATCGTCCGCATAAATCCGCCCCTTTTCGGAGTGCGCACTGCCGGATCGCGCACATCGATTCGCAGAAAGGCGTCTTTACGCCGTCCACGCGGCATCCGACGCAGTTGATCATTTCCTTCGTGATCGGTACCTGGTTCAGCTCTGTCCATAGTTTTGCGACCTTCTCCCGAAGCGCATCATCGTTTTGTACAGTTGCGATGCGGGCTTCGCATTTTTCGCAGTCCAGCCCGCAGAATCCAATGTTTTTGTTCATCCTGCTCCTTTCATATTTCATCGGTGTAAAGCGGATTCCGTTCACGGTCTGTTCCCGATCTGTCTCCCGGAAGCCGAGTTTTCTGTAAAAAGGGAGGCCGTAAGGCGCGGAGTTCAGTGTGATTGGCTGATTCGTATAAACCTCCAGCAGATACCGGAACATGTCGGTTCCGATCCTGCGACGGTGATACGCGCCGTCCACAAAGAAGAAACAGATATGCCCCCGGTCCGGACGAATGCCGATTTCACCGACAAGCTTTCCCCCGTCGTACGCACCGCAGTATTCAATGCCCCGCAGGTAGTCCGGATCATGAATGCTCTTCCGGAACTCCTCCGTACCTTCCTCAGAGTAAACCGGTGATTCATATTCCGAAAACACTTTCCAGGCAAAATCCAGGGCGGCAGGAATCTCCTCCTGCCGCATTTTCCGGATCAGGATTCCGTCATCCCGCTTCAACTCACTGCAAATCATACCTTCAGCACCTTCTTTTCGGTATTATCCCAATCCTGCCGTTCGCACCAGTACACAGTTCGCTCCGTTACGTCGAACACCATGGAGACGACGGTCGGACAGACATCCTGCGAAACTGCCCGGAGTACTGCAAAGCAATCCTTAACATCGAAATCCTCAGATACTTCCCGAAGCATCTCATCCGCCTTGTGATACCGGTCCCAGCCCATCCACGGATGCTGCTCGGAGTCCTGCTTGTATGGAGAGAAATTCGTCAGAATTTGATAGTCCGGCTTCTCATAGTACTGTACACCCTGCCCCGGGATAATGTGAAGCACGTTTCCTTCCCTATCCGACAGCGCGCCCATAAAGGTCAGGCCGGGGATGCTGAAAACGGGTCTGCTTTCGGCAATCTCCCGGATCTCTTCGAAAGTTTTTTTCTGCAGCAGAAGGTCAATATCCAAAAGGATAATGTTTTCCCCGTCACCTGTGGGATTGCTTCTCGGGTCATGCGGCCAGCAGGTCGGCATTCCGACAAAATCACCGCGCACATTCGCTCCGAAAAGCGGCATCCAGCCCTCCGTCGCGTCATTCACTTCAATATAAACGCCCGCCGAATCCGTCCGGACCCGGTATTCCATATCCAGAAGGTCCAGATTCCAGCCGACGATGGTTTTCTTTTTGTTCACTACAATACTTGTACACATAATGGTTTTCCTCTATGTCTCATGACTGCACAGGTACTCCGCCGCACAATCCTCCGCATCCCGCGGATACCGGAAGTTCCGCCTCTCTGCGACAGTCCGCGAAATCCGCGCAAACAGCCTGTGGGTTTCCTTGAGCGCCCTCATACAGTCCTCTGTGTCGTAGTGCGCAAAACATTCCTTCAGTTCCCGAAGGATTTCCGGATCTGCCCAGCGGTCCAGAAAACGGCCGTCATGCCAGACATCACCGCCGACCGTGACGATTCGATACTGCTCAATCATCTTGAGGAGATGGTTTTTAAGATAGGCGTCGATGCACATTTTTGCGGACCACAGTTCGCCCCGGAGAAGCTTCTTGCAGGCCCAGATGTTGTGAAAGAAGAAATCATTCACCAGGTTTATAAACTCTTCTTCCGTCATTTCAGGTATGCGGATCTCGGGCTGCACAAACTGTTCGATCTGCGCCTCTGTCCCGTCCGGATCATAGAGCATCCGGTATCCGCGGTTCATCACCCAACCTGCGACGCCCTCCCGCAGCGCCTGATCAAACTGCTCCGGTGTGAGAACAATCATATCAACATCCCCGTCATGATCGTAGATATTTCGCCTCTCCCTGCCGCCGCCCAGAGTCGGTTCGATAAAAGAAATCCGGACATTTCCGAAAAGCGGCGAGATTCTCCCCGAAAACCAGGGTTCCGGATCTTTCGTGATGATAATCAGGTCCAGGTCCGAATATTCATCCGCCGGAGTCTCTGATCTCGTGGAGGAGCCGATCGCAATCACTGCACGGACTTCTCCATGACTTTCCGCATATCCGACAATCTTCTGTTTGATATCCCAGTAACGGTCTGTGGCCATAACCATACTCCTGTTGAACTGCTCTTTCCGTATTATTCTCCCCTGATCAGCTTCTGCACTTCCGCAAGCTTCGGCGGGAATTTCGGAAGCGGGAATCGGGAAATTGCGATCGCGGAGCAGGCGCTTGCAAAGCACACCAGATCCTCGTCTTTCATGCCCTGAAGCAACCCGTATACACAGCCGGCCTTGAAGGTATCGCCCGCGCCGAGCGTGCTCCGGACTGTCACATCAAATGGCTTCATCCGGTGAATTTCCCCGCCTTTCCGGCCGTAGAGCATCGCATCGCCGCCCTGGGTCAGGATCGTCAGTCCCTCTGACGTTTCCATCAGGAACGCCATGATCTGTTCCGGCTCCATGCCCTGATAATGCTCCGCAACACACTCCTTCGACACGACATTGACTGCAGCATGCTGATGAAGAGGTGAAGTGTGCGGGCTGTCGATCGTCACATAGGGGATACTGTGCTTCCGGCAGAGCTCGGCAGCCAGCATGGTTTCATCTCCGAAGAAGGGGTCGATCGCGGCCGCCCTGCAGCCGACAATGTCTTCCTCTTTCGGAATGTTCCAGTACCGAATGCCCTGTTCCGAAAGCGTCTGGAAACGGCCCATCGGGGACCGCACGAGTCCTGCGATCACGACATAATCCATGACACCCGGATCGTCCGTGAGAAAAGTAAGAGATGAAAGATCCACCTGTTTCTCTGCGTAAAAGGCTTTCAGCATCGGCGCAACCTCAGTGCCGATCTTTGTGCCGTCAAACCGTACCGGGACGCCCAATGAATCCAGTACGGTTGCCGCTGTTCCGGTTTCACCGCCCGGAAGGAAATACTGTTCCCGGATCTCGGCATATTCATCCGGCTCCAGGAAACCGTCTCTCAGAAGAAACGAATGGGTCCCGAGGATCTGTCCGTAGAGGTATGCTTCTGCTTTCTGTTTCATCGTTTTTCTCCTTTCCGAATTTATGATATGCTATTTATTCCGCTGTCATGTAAACCCTGCAGAAATGCCGGATATGCTGTTCAATTCCCACGAGCATTTCCTCCTGAAGCTGCGGCTGTCTGTCGGCTTTGGAGATGTAAATCGCCGCCGGCGCCGTCAGTTCGACCGAAAGCATCGCAGGATCGTCCTGTCGGGCCAGTCCCGTTTCCATCATGCCTTCGATGATCTTCCTGTACATGGTCTGGATCCCATCTACCTGATGGCGGGTCGTGACTTCGGCGAACTTTTCAGATCGGAACTGCTCCTGGACAAGGAACATCCGGACCTTCCGGATCATCGGATCGCACATCGTAAAGCGGATTTTCTCCATCGTTACCAGAACGAATTCTTCCGCGCTTCCGGGGATCTGTCCGATGTTCTTCTCAGATCCGAAATTCAGCTCGTACCGGGATTCTGCCATATCAATCAGCGTGTTCAGGATGTCCTCTTTTCCCTTAAAATGCTTGTAAAGAGAAGGCGCTTTGATTCCGACACTTTTCGCAATCTGCCCGACACTTGTTCCGTTGTAGCCCTTCTCTGCGAAAAGGCTTAAGGCTGCTTCCAGTATTTTTTCTCTTGTTGTCATAAATCCTCCGGCAGGCTAATGCTCATTAGCCTCATTATAGCTAACGTTCATTAGCCTGTCAAGTGAAAAATCTCAGTCTGCACTTGTATTTTTAGCCGAACTTGTGTATACTTGTTTCAAGGAAAACAGGATGAGAGCCGCGCATGATGCGTGGCTCTGACAGAAATAATATGAGTATGAAGGAGGAATTCCATGTTATCACCGCGCCAGAATCTTTTGGAGACCATCCACGGCGGAAACCCGGACAGATTTGTCAACCAGTACGAATTTATCAAATTTGTGATGGGAAATCCCTTTTCTATGAGGAACCCCAACCCCCGGAGAGGCGAGCTGAATGTCGTCAATGCCTGGGGCGTCACGAAGTCCTTCCCGGAAGGCACGCCTGGCGCTTTCCCGGTGCATACGCCGGATAAAATCGTGATCAAGGACATCGAGTGCTGGCAGGATTATCTGAAAGTCCCGAACGTGGTCTACGATGCTGAAGAATGGGAGCCCTTCATCGCGCAGGCCGAAGCGGTTGACCGTACGCAGTATTTTGTCTCTCCCTTTATCGCGCCCGGCATTTTTGAGCAGTGCCATTACCTTCTGGAGATCCAGAACTGCCTGATGGCCTTCTACACGAATCCCGACGAAATGCATGAACTGATCGACTGCCTGACCGAATGGGAGCTCGCATATGCTGCGGAGATCTGCAAATACCTGAAACCCGACTGTCTCTTCCATCACGACGACTGGGGCAGCCAGCAGTCCACCTTCATCTCGCCCGACATGTTCCGCGAATTCTACAAACCCGCCTACGAGAAGGTTTACGGCTACTACAAGGCGCACGGCGTGGAACTGATTGTCCACCACTCCGACTCCTACGCCGCAACCCTCGTGCCCGATATGATCGACATGGGCATTGATATCTGGCAGGGCGTCATGACCAGCAACAACATCCCGGAACTCATTAAAAAGTACGGTGGAAAGATCAGCTTCATGGGCGGCATCGACAGCGCAACTGTCGACTATCCGGGCTGGACCGAGGAAGACGTCCGCCGGGAAGTCCGGAGAGCCTGCGACGAATGCGGAAAGCTCTACTTCATTCCGAATGCTTCCCAGGGTCTTCCGGTCTCCACCTATCCGGGCGTATACGAAGCGCTCACAAGAGAGATTGACGAGTATTCGAAAATTGTATTCGGCTGATCTACTTTCGTCTATAAAAACGGCCGCCTGTTCACAGAAAGATGCGAACAGGCGGCCGTTTTACGGTATCATTCTACTTGTAGCTGTGCAGTCCCGGAAGGAGTGTATTTACGCCGATATAGGTAAAGATAACGGCGGCAAACCCGGCAATCGCAAAGATTGCTGCGGCCTTTCCGCCCCATTTCCGGTTCAGCCTGAGGTGAAGATATGCTGCGTATACAATCCAGGTCACAAGAGACCAGGTTTCTTTCGGGTCCCAGGACCAGTAGCTTCCCCAGGCCCGTTTTGCCCAGATTGCCCCCGTAATGATCGTGAGGGTCAGAAACAGCAGGCCTAAAGCGACCGAACGGTACGCAATCAGATCCAGCTTCTCTTTTTCCGGAATGTGCTGTCCGAAAAAACCGTCCGTTTTGATCCGTTCCCGAAGCAGGTAAATGATCCCGAGCACAAAACTGACGCCGAATGCGCCGTAGGAAACGATTGCCGTAGAAACGTGAAAGCCGAGCCAGTTGGATTTCAGTGCAGGCATCAGTTCATGAACCGTCCGATCCTGCATCGCCGCATAGCCGATGATCAGAAAGACTATTGGTAGTGCGAAAATGCCAAGCATCGGAAAACGGAACCGGATGATAAAAACCAGGCTGACCAGGCACAGTCCCCAGGCAAAAGCGGCCGCAAACTCATACTGGTTGGTCAGAGGAAGCCTTCCGGCGCCGATTCCCCGGAAAATAATCGCAGCGGTCTGCAATAGAAGGCCGATTCCCTGCACGGCTGTCGCCGCCCTGGAAATCTGGCTCTTTTTCAGCACCAGAAAAAGAAAATACAGAATCATCGATGCGAAATAAACCCACATCGCAATTGTAAAAAGCACATTCTCAAGCTGAAGCATCTTCTGTACCTCCAAAACTTATGGCTCCTCCGGCGATTTCTGCGCCGAAAGAACCGCTTTTTCAAACTGGTCGTTAAAGAGCGCACCGAGTTTTTCACAGACCGCGCCGGCATTCAGCGTCCCATCCTCCTCTTCCACCACAAAGGCCCTTGCCGGTGCCGCAAAAAAAGCCAGCAGCAGTCCCGCCATAACAAGAATTCCCCCGAGAAAAGCCAGAGAGGAAAAGGAATCCTTTTTGATCTGGATCAGGGTATAGTTCTGCGGATTTCTGAAAACCACAAGGTAATCATCGATCGTCAGCGCTTCGCTCTGAAAAGAAGAATCAGCGCTTTCCCTGAGGTCCGGATCCTGCAGGAGGACATTCATCCCGAGGATTTCTTCTTTGTAATAAACCGAATACAGATAAGCCGGATTATTCAGGCTCCCGGAAAGCGTCATGGGCCCCTGTCCTTCCGACATTGCATAATCCGGATACAGGGCATTCAGGAAAATCACGAGATCCGGAAGATCCGAGACGGCAAAACCCTCTCCCGCGCACAGTACTTCCTGCTGCAGAAGTTTCCCCTTCTCATATACCAGCGCTTCTGCCGCCCAGCCGGTGGAATTCTGGCTGAAATCCATCCCGAACATCGAAGCCGGATGATTGACGCTGATCTCAGCCGATTCGGTTTTACTGTCGGGTTTAGACAGGTCACGGACAGTGATCA
>JAFYGJ010000092.1:0-13109 GCA_017543275.1 Lachnospiraceae bacterium
CATCAAAAAGGCAAGTACATATGTTCGATTCGGCTTTCAGCCGCTTTCAGGTTTCAAATGATCTTACGGGATTCTTACGGGATTCATCCCCTCCCTACGCTACGCATTGAGGAAGGGGTTTTCTCCCGGAATTTTGATAAACTGTTTTTCCGTTATGCACTGTCAGATAGCAGCGCCCGTAAAGCTCCATGCCTGTATAGGGCTGGGCTTCCCCTTTTGAAAGGAATTCCGCCGGGTTTACTGTAAACTTCTCGTCAAGCCGCCAGACTGTATAATCCTGCGTCTGAGGAAGCCCGAAACGTTTCCCCGGATTGACCGCAAGAAGTTCGATCAGCTTTTCGAGGCTGATCATGCCTTCCTTTACCAGCTTCGTATAGAGAAGCGGAAAAGCGGTTTCAAGGCCAACGATTCCGAATGCACTTTTCGCGAGCCCCCGCGCCTTCTCTTCTTCGCTGTGCGGCGCATGGTCCGTCGCGATCATGTCGATTGTGCCGTCCTGGATTCCCTTAATCAGCGCTTCCCGGTCTTCGCGGGATCGGAGCGGCGGATTCATCTTGAACCAGCCGTCTTCCCGAAGATCGTTTTCGTCCAGAACCAGGTAATGCGGCGCCGTTTCGCAGCTGACATCCGCTCCCCTTGCCTTCGCTTCTCGGATCAGCTGAACGCTTTCTTTTGTGGAAATATGGCAGGCGTGGAAAGCGCATCCGGTCTCTTCCGAAAGCCTGATGTCCCGCGCAACTTCCGCCCATTCACTTTCGGAACTGATTCCGCGATGTCCGTGTTCCTTCGCGTAAGCTCCGTCGTGAATATATCCGCCGTGCAGCATCGAATCCACTTCACAGTGCGCAACGATCATTTTCCCGCAGGTCTTTGCGCGGATCATCGCTTCCCGCATGAGCTCTTCTTCCTGCACACCCTTTCCGTCATCGGAAAAAGCAATCACGCCGGAAGCCAGCGCTTCGAAATCCACGAGTTCCTGTCCCTTTTCGCCGACCGTGATCGAAGCATATGGCAGCACGCTGATCAGGGCATCCCGGTCAATAATCTCCTGTTCCTTCTGAAGATGCTCCAGAGAATCCGGCACCGGGTTCAGGTTTGGCATCGCACAGACTGTAGTATAGCCTCCTCTGGCCGCCGCCATGGAACCGCTTTGGATGGTCTCCTTATAAGAAAATCCCGGTTCCCTGAAATGCACATGCACATCAGTAAAACCGGGAAATATAAAATAATCGCCCCCCTCATCGAGAAGCAATTCCCCTATCTTTGAAAGATTCGGCTGAAATTCCTTACAGCCCGGACTTGTCATAATATGCAGCTTTTTCTTGTCTGCCATCTATGCCTCTCCTTATCGACAGCCTTTCCGGTATCCCGTACCGGTTTAAAATCCATCTTCGTTATTCTACAACATTCCTCCTCTCCTGTCAATTGTGCCATTTCGCCAAACTTCCCCGCTCCACACGTGAACTGTTCGACGAATCCACGGCTTCAATCCCCTCTTGTACTTTTCCGGGTTTTCGGGTAGAATAGGGAAAGTGCGGAGGAATGACATCATGATACTTGCGCTGAACCACATCACAAAGGCCTTCCTGGAGGATGTTGTCATCCGGGATGCAACCTTTCACATAGAAGACAGACAGAAGGCCGCGCTTGTCGGGAACAACGGGGCCGGGAAAACCACGCTCTTCAGGATTATTACGTCTGCAATGGACCCGGACAGCGGCGAAGTTATCTTCGGAAAAGACAAAAGCATGGGCTATCTCTCCCAGCATACGGAGCTCGAGTCCGACCGCAGCATGTTCGACGAAGTCATGAGCGTGCGGCAGGACCTTCTGGATCTTGAAACCGGCATGCGCGAACTGGAGCAAGAAATCGCCAAAGCAGAAGGCGATGCGCTGAATGCCCTTGTCAGGCGCCACAGCGCGCTGCAGGAGCAGTTTGACCAGGAGAACGGGTATGCGCTCGAAAGCGAAGTCACCGGTGTGCTCCGGGGACTCGGCTTCACGGAAAAGGAGTTTTCCCTGCCTGTAAGCGCCCTCTCCGGCGGCGAAAAAACCCGGATTGCGCTTGGAAAACTGTTGCTTCTTGCGCCGGACCTGCTGCTTCTTGACGAGCCGACGAACCACCTCGACATCAATGCCACAAGCTGGCTCGAGGGCTATCTTTCTTCCTATCCGGGTGCTGTTTTCATCATTTCCCACGACCGGTATTTTCTGGACAAGCTGGTTACAAAGGTAATCGACCTCACACAGGGCGTCTGCTACTCCTACAACGGCAACTATACGGACTTTACCAGGAAGAAGAAAGCGATCTGGGAAGCGAAGCTTCGTGAGTACGAGAAACAGCAGCGGGAAATCCGCCGGCAGGAGGAAATCATCGAACGTTTCCGCCGCTATAATACGGAGGACTATTATGTCAAGGCGAAAAGCCGCGAGAAGCTGCTTTCTCATATGGAGCGCCTCGAAAAGCCGACCGAGGAAGACAATGAAATGAAGCTCCGGCTCGTTCCGAACATGCTCTCCGGAAACGATGTGCTTTCGATCCGCGGTCTCGGAAAATCCTTTGACGGACGCGTGCTTTTCGAAAACGCCGATATTGAAATCAGGCGCGGGGAGCGTGTCGCCATTATCGGTGACAACGGAACCGGCAAATCGACGCTCCTGAAACTGATCATGGGAAAGGAAGAGCCGGACACCGGCGAAATTGAAGCCGGCGCCAAGGTCTTCATCGGCTATTTTGACCAGGAACACCAGACGCTTTCTCCCGAAAAAACGCTCTTCAACGAGATTTCCGACGAATATCCGCTGATGAACAACACCGCAATCCGAAATATGCTCGCAGCCTTCCTTTTTACCGGTGATGATGTCTTTAAACTGGTCGGTGATCTTTCCGGCGGTGAACAGGGACGGCTGTCGCTTGCGAAGATCATGCTCTCCGACGTGAATTTCCTGATCCTTGACGAGCCGACAAACCATCTGGACATGACCAGCAAGGAAATCCTCGAAAATGCGCTTGTTTCCTATGAGGGAACGCTTCTTTTTGTCTCTCATGACCGGTATTTCATCAATGCAACCGCGACGCGGATCATCGAACTCTACCATCAGAAGTTCCTGAGCTATCCCGGGAATTATGATTACTATCTCGAGATCCGGGACCGCATGCACGCGCTTGCGGACCGGGACCGGGCACAGGACGAAACAAATAAACGGGACGGCCGGGAACTATTCCTTCAGAAAAAGGCCGAGGAAGCCCGGAAAAGAAAGAGTGAAAACGAAATCCGACGCCTCGAAGATGAAATTGCTTCACTTGAGGAGGAAATCCGTCTGACGGACGATCAGATCTCCCTCCCGGAAAATGCGACCGACAGCAAAAAACTCACAGAACTCAGCGAACACCAAAAAGCACTCAGCGAGTTTTTAGATCAGAAATATCTCTTATGGGAGCAGCTGATTTAAACATTTTGTCTAATGAAAATAAAGAAATTTGTTACTTATTTAGGTATTGTGCAAATGGATTCTTTGTGATAGAATTGACAAAGATTTATGGGGGGATCATGTAGCGGCATTATCATGCATGATAAGTCTAACACTGAAGGAGACGCTTTGCCGATGCTCACGATTGGATTACATGCGGACAACGAAAAAAAGATACTTTTAGAGAATTTCTGTATTGCCTACAAGCACATCCTGGAGAATTACCGGCTGATTGCAACACAGGCAACGGCACAGCATATCCGGCTTGCAACCGGTCTGAATGTTGTGGAACTTCTGGCGGGCGGCCTCGGCGGCGACCGTCAGCTTGAAACCGCGATCATGAATGAGGAAATCGATCTCCTCTTCACTTTTGAGCGCGTCTCTTTAGACAACTTCCATGAGCCCGCAGACCATAACGCCCTGATCCGTCTCTGCGACTTCTATTCGATCCCGGTCGCGACCAATATTCCGACTGCGGAGTGCCTCATCGGCGCCCTGTACCGCGGAAATCTGGACTGGCGTGAAGAAATGAAACACTGAACTCCTTTTTCATATGATGAATCCTTTCAAACGAAGACGGCAGGCTTAAAAACCTGCCGCCTTTGTTCTACTGTTCTGCCTGCTGCGAGAGCTTCTGTGCCTGGTCGCTTGCGATCAGGCTGTCGATGAGTTCCGTGAGATCTCCGTCCATAATGCTGTCGATCCGGTACAGGCTCAGGTTGATCCGGTGATCCGTCACCCGGCCCTGCGGGAAATTGTAGGTCCGGATCTTCTCCGACCGGTCGCCTGATCCGATCTGGGACCGCCGCTCTGCGGCTTCCGACTGCTGTTTTTTCTGAAGTTCGAGATCGTAGAGGCGCGCCCGCAGCACCCGGAGCGCCTTGTCCTTATTTTTCAGCTGGGATTTCTCATCCTGGCAGGAAATGACGATTCCGGTCGGGATATGCGTGAGCCGCACCGCCGAATCCGTCGTATTGACGCTCTGCCCGCCGTGGCCGGTCGACCGGAAAACGTCAAAGCGGATGTCATTCATGTCAATGGAGATATCCACATCTTCCGCTTCCGGCATGATCGCTACCGTACAGGTCGACGTATGGATCCGCCCGCCGGACTCGGTTTTCGGAATCCGCTGGACCCGGTGCACGCCGGACTCAAACTTCAGTCTGGAATAAGCACCTTTCCCGCTGATCATCCCGACCACTTTGGAAAAACCGCCGATCCCGGATTCGCTGACGTCGATTGTCTCCACTTTCCAGCGGTTCTTCTCCGCAAAGCGCGTATACATCCGGTAGATATCCGCCGCAAAAAGCGCCGCTTCCTCTCCGCCTGCGCCGGCCCGGACTTCGATCACGATGTTTTTCTCATCATTCGGGTCCTTCGGCAGAAGGAGAATCCGAAGCTTCGCGGAGAGCCGTTCCTCTTCCTCCTCCGCATCTGCAATCTCTTCCTTGAGAAGTTCACGCATCTCCGGATCTTTCTCGGAATCCAGCATTTCCCGGGCAGCCTGTCCGTCGCTTTTCGCTTTTTTATAAGCCCGGTAGCTTTCCACGAGAGGCTGCAGATCGGTCTGCTCCTTCATAAGCTGACGATACCGCTTCGGATCAAAGGCCGCGTCCGGAGCCTGCAGCTCCGCGGACAATTCCTCGTAGTGCCGCACGGTATCTTCCAGTCTGTCAAACATCATTTTTCTGTCTCCTGCAACAAATCGGCCCGGACAACCCGGTTCTTTCCGGAAAGATCCTGCACCGTCCGGATTCCGGAAAAACCATTCTGAAAAAGCAGCAAAGATACCGCTTCCGCCTGTGTATATCCGATCTCAAGATAGATTTTCCCGCCCGGTTTCAGGTACTTTGGTGCTTCTTCGGAAATCCGCCTGTAGAAATCCAACCCGTCCGCTCCTGCAAACAGCGCTTTCTCCGGGTCATGGTCCCGGACTTCCGGGTCCAGAGAATCCCGTTCCGATTCCGCGATATACGGCGGATTGCAGACGATCAGGTCATAACGGATCCCGGAACCTGCCGGAATCGCTGCAAAAAGATCTCCTGTAAGAAAACGGATTTCTGTGCCGAGGCGCTTCGCATTCATTTCTGCTACATGAAGCGCTGCAGGATCAATATCGGATGCATCCACCTGCCCGTATCCGCCTTCTTTTTTCAGCGTCACCGCAATGCAGCCGGAGCCGGTACAGAGGTCCAGCACCGAAAGTTTCTCCTGGTGTCCGGTATTTTCGGCAAGCACGGTCCCGACCAGGATTTCCGTATCAAAGCGCGGAATCAGGACGGAAGGATTCACAAGAAACTCGTACCCGTAGAAATATGCCCGTCCAATCAGATGCTGCAGCGGAACCCGTTCCGCGCGCTTTCCGATCAGTTCCCGGTAGGAAGCGGCTTCCGAATCCGTCAGGATTTCATGGACGTTCATAAGATATTCCGTAAGGTTCCAGTTCCGAAGATACAGCATCAGCTCCCGGGCGTCGTTTTCTGCTTCCGATACACCGGCTTTTCCGAGTATTTCCGCGCCTTTCCGAACCGTTTCACTGATCGTCACTGAAGTTCTCCTCCAGGAATTTCTGCCAGTCAAAGACCGCTTCAACCGCCTGTATCGCGACCTCCGCCATATCCGGGTCCGGCTCCCTTGTTGTCAGTGCCTGCATCCACATGCCGGGCCGCGAAAGGATCCAGGTCAGTTTGTTGTCGAAGCGTCCGTTCAGCCTGAGAAGTTCATAGGAAAGGCCCGCGACGACCGGTATCAGCGCGAGACGCAACAGCATCCGAAGCGGCAGGTATTCGATCCGGATAAAAATGAAGAGAATGATCGAAATCAGCATGACGAAAAGCAGGAAGGAAGTTCCGCATCTGCGGTGTTCCTTGGAGCTTTTCATTACATTCTCGACTGTAAGCGGAAGTCCGGATTCAATGCAGTTGATGCATTTATGCTCCGAACCGTGATACATATAGACCCGCCGGATATCCTTCATCAGGGAAATCAGCGACACATAGGCGATAAAGATCACAAGCCGGATTACGCCCTCCAGAACCGCGATTAAGGTCATCGAAGAGATCCATTTCTTCAGCAGGTTTGAAAGGTAGGTCGGAAGCACCACAAAGACACCGATCGCAAGAACAACTGCGACTATAATCGTAATGACCGTCTCTGCCTTGCTGAGCCCCGCGGATTTTTCCTTTTTGCCGGTATCCTGCTTTTTCCCGTCCTTTTTCGGTTCTTCTTCAACAAAGGAGGCCGACCAGCTTAAGGTATCCATGCCCAGCGACAGGGAATCGATAAAGGCAAAAACTCCCCGGACAAAAGGCCACTTCGCCCATTTGTGCTTGTCCTGGAAGCTCACATGCTTCTCCTTTTTGATTTCAATCTCTCCGTCGGGCCTGCGGACCGCGATGGCGTAATCCTGCCCGTTCTT
The DNA here is from genome assembly GCA_017543275.1 of Lachnospiraceae bacterium. GTDB lineage: Bacteria > Bacillota > Clostridia > Lachnospirales > Lachnospiraceae > UBA1267. Next base: position 6,889 of record JAFYGJ010000092.1, read on the forward strand.
CATCATGATTCCTTCTAATACGGCCTGTCCGCCGATTCCGGAAAATTTCATCGTGTTTCTCTCCAAATTGATTCTGTATGAGATTCCTCACAACAGAAAACAGCCACGGAGGCTGCAAAAATAGCACCTCCGTGGCTGTTTTCCAAAAACTCCTATTTGCTCTGGACGCCGTACTTCTTGTTGAAGCGTTCGATACGGCCGCGCGCAGAAACCGCTCTCTGCTGTCCGGTATAGAACGGATGGCACTTCGCACAGGTTTCAACGTGGATTTCCTTCTTGGTGGAGCCGGTCACAAAGGTATTCCCGCAGTTGCAGGTAACCTTGCACTCATAATACTTCGGATGGATTCCTTCTTTCATTTCTGCTCTCCTCTTCTTTTACCGCTGGTTTCCGAACAGCGGCGATAATAGCAACTGAGATAATATAACACAGTCAGAAAGAAATTGCAAGTACTTTTTTACATCAGCCGGTTCATGACATCCGCATAGACTGACTGGGCGTTTTCTTTCCAGTGCCCGGCGATGACCCGCGCTAAATCATCTGTCGGAACTGTCAGGTTGATTTCAAATACGACCGCATTTCCCTCCCGGACTTCACAGTGCACTTTCCAGTCAAAATTCTCGGTCTTATGATAGTCCGCAATGACGCCGGTTTCATTCCGCAGTTGGAACTTGTTCTCACTGATGAACTCGTCCATGTCGGTCCGGACGCCTTCGGGAATATCACGCTTGAAATAATACAGTGCTTCTTCTCCCTCCCGCGTCAGCTCATAGCGCTGCACGGAACGCACCTCATCCTTTTTGATCAGGTTCGCCTCCAAAAGCTCGGAGACCGTATTGGAAAATACAAAGAAGTTTGTATATCCCTTCTGCTCAAAAAAGGTCCAGAGCTGCGGATTCGAAAGAGGAAAATTCACCTTTTTCAGCATATAGAGGATCATCAGTTTATAAAGGGTCGAGGGCTCTGTCATAATTGTCTCCGAATCATCTGAAAAATAGCGCCGCTCAGGCAGAAAAACGATACAGGTTTTCGTGAGGGAAAGCCCCCTGAAAACCTGTACCGATTTTATCACGAACAGCGGAATAATTCAACTGTCCGATTCATTATTTTCCTTTATTTTCCGGCTTTTCGCTCCGATTACGGCCAGTCGCCCCGACGCACGCCGGTTTTGTCTTCCAAATAATCGTAAAGGGCGTCCCGCTGCTTCTGCTCGTCTTTGCTGTCTTGCCGCACGGCGAACTGTTTCTCGTAGGAATTGATCACGTTCCCGTATTCATCGTGCTCTGTATCCGTAACGAGCGTATATTCCACTAAGATCAGCGTTCCGACTGTCGATCCGGCGGCCTGGTCCGTCCAGCGGGAAATGACCTTCTGGTACGCGGGAGAACCGTTCGGATTGAATTTGGTCCAGCTGGTCATATTGCCCTGCGTATCATAGGTGACGTTTTCCAACTTCCGGTACCCGCCGGCGCCTTCCACTACTTCGGTGGAATACCAGGTCCTGGAAGAGCAGCCGCCGTTCGGCCAGTAGGAGGACGCGGAATGCGCGTACATATTGCCGTCCTGATCGTAATAGCGGTCGATTGACTCGATCGGATTGCCCTTGGCATCAGTCTTGAAATCAATTGTGCGCGTCGTTCCGTCCGTGAATTCCTTGTAGCCCGAGATCAGAAGCCCGGTCTCGTCGTAAGTCAGCGTGTACTTTTTCAGGAGATTGATTCCGTCCTTGTCTTCGATGGACATTTCTCTTGTGTAAGTGCCGTCCTCGTTCCGCGTATAACCGAGTTCCGTCATGTCCATTTTCTCTCTGGACTGCCAGCCCTCGAGCGGGCCGTGCTTCTCTTCCTCGCTGTAGCCTTCCCTGAGGTGCCGCGTCATCCTTTCGGTTTCGGATTCCAGTTCCGTCGTCGAGACGTACGGATTGTCCTCCGAATACTGTCCTTCGGAGAAACCATAGTCCGGAATCAGCGATCCCAGATCCTCATCCTCCCGGGCTTCCGGTACAACATAAGGTGTAAAGTAGCCGTTTTTCGCCGCTTCATTGTAGTAGATCGGCAGGATCAGCGGATAATAAATGCCGTAGAAGTCCGCCACGGAAGAACCGCCGTTTTCACGCATGTAGCGCTCGTTCATCGCGTTTGCCGTCGGACCGGCATAACGGATCGTCAGCGTCTTGGTGTAATAACCGTCGCCTTCCCCGCCTGTGATACGGTAGTCCACGTGCTGGTCGCAGGTATGGTTGAAGTAGGAACACCAGCCGTCTGTCATATAACCGGGGCTGTAGGGGTTCTCGGACCAGGTATTCAGATTGTATAAAGGTTCCGGTCCCCAGGTCGGCGTGTAATCCCGCTCTGTCCAGTACTCGAGACCCGGATCGTAGCGAAGAAGCTCCTCATGGCCGATAAAGCGCGGCTGCATGTTCCAGTCGTAAACAATATGCCCGTCTTCTTCATAATCGGTTTCGTCGCCGGCCATGACCCAAATGCGGTCATTTTCGGCCGATGCCAGTATCTCCTGCCGGTTTGTTTCGGAATTGTAGGGGTTGATAATGGCAAGCGCCTCCCTTAAGATCGCATCCACTTCCGCTTCGGACCCCGCCGTAACGCCGATATAAATCTCCTGAATATAGGTTTCCACGTAGGCAGGCGAAAGATCACGGATCATTTCAATCTCGGTCAGGAGGTTTGACGCGTTCGAATACGGCTCGATCGTCATGTAGTTTTCATCGTCATCCGGTCCGAAAACAGCCGTATTGATGAAATAGTGCTCGTTGTAGCGTGGTGCGATGAAGGAAATCGAAGCGCCTCTATCGTCGGAGCCGAGGTAGTAGGAACTGCCCGGATAGCAGTAATGGAAATCCCGATTCAGTTCTTCCCAGTTGTAGGTCCAGTCGGGCTCATACCACTTGGGATCGTAGTTGTTGTAATCCTCCAGAACGGCCGCCGGATCGACGCACTTCCCGGCATCGTCGCCGCTGTATCCGTGGCGCTTGAACATCGCGAGAAGGTCGTCGAGCATGTCGTCCGGATCCGGAAGCATGTACGGAAGCATATCCTGTGCGTATTTCTTGTAAATATTGCCGTAGCTCGAATCCTCGGCCTTGTCCTTCATGTTGTCGTTTTCTTCGCTGAACCACTCCGAATTGACCGACGAAGGATCCACTAAATGCTGTTCTTTCTGCAGGACCTCAAGATACGGGATCAGATAGTGATTGATATATTTGTTTTCAATCTGCTGGGTGTATTCACCGTTGATGTCGCCCCGAAGGTTTGCCCGATACTCCGAAAGGCCGGTCTCCATGGCGATTTTCGCCTGCGCCGTGCTGTCGAAATGGTATTTGGACTCCACAACAGGCCGCTCGATGTTTCCGACCGTATTGTCGTCTCCTTCCTGTGATCCGGGGGTTCCTTCATCCGACCCAGTCCCGCCGGAACCGGTTTTGCCCTCTTCCTTTTCATCTTCCGATCCGGAGCCTGTGCTTTCGGATTCGTCTTCCAATTCGGATTCTCCTTCTCCGGATTCGCCGTCCCCTGTTTCGGATTTTGTCTCGTCTTCGCCGGGAATCAGGCTCGCATCGCCGTCCTTTTGGATCCACATCATCATGCGGACGCCGCAGTAACCGGAGGCTTCGTTTGTGCCGATCCCGCCCGAAGAATAGACTTTCCCCATGTACGGCATGACAAAACCCGGCGAGCGGAGCCAGTAATCATACTCTATGCCCTGTGAAGATTCATCCGGGAAATACTTTTCCATATCGGCATAGTCCGGGAGGAAAATATAATCGTCGGTATCGGGGCCGCCGCCGCGCTCCCACATATCGTCGCCTCTGGTCGTAAGATGCGTCTTCAGAATCTTGGATTTTTCCTGCGGTGTAAAGACTTCATTCAGGAATTTAGAAGAATTCAGTGTCTTCCGGATGTCCGACATTTCCCAGTTGATCTCGGAAAGCTCTTCCGCTTCATCTTCGGTCATATCCATGAATTTCATGGAGAAATAAACCTGATCGTTGATGATGAGGAGTGCGGAATCCGTCTCGTCGATTACGGTCCAGGTGAGGTCCTCGTAGCCGTTTCCGACCCGCGGATCCACGTCATATTTGCCGAATGTCAGGGAAGAACCCGGCTTCGCACCGGCAATCTTCTGCTCCAGTGCCTCGTCTTTCTGCGGCTCCCGATCACCCTTTTCATAGGCTTCCATGAAGTCTTTGTCCCAGACCAGCCACATTGCAGGACGGACGCCCCGGCCGTAACTGACTTCATCCCCGTACAGACTGTAGGTTTTGTCGGCACCGTAAACGCTTGCCGCATTGATCGGGCCCTGGTCGCTGGAAGTCCGAAGCCACCAGGACATCGCCTGGGTAATCCCGTCGACTCCTTCAACATCCGCAAGATAAGGATCATATTTTTCTACAACATACGGCGTCGGAATGCCGTAGCCGACCGTTCCGAGCGACATGGCATAGCGGCCGTACTCCTCACAGGAAAGCAGGAAAACGCTGTCCGTAGATGTAGTCTCCTGAAGCTGGTAATCCTCCATATAGCTCGTTACATTCTCAACCGGAAGGATCAGCGCCTTCTCCTCATCGGTAAAAGCTCCGTTCAGGAATTCCCCGTTCAGCCAGGTTCTCAGCGTCGAATCCGGCCAGATGCAAGTTGCATAGTCCTCCTCCGTTTCGATAAGAGGCATCCGCTCAATGACATAGTCGGAAAGGACCAGCGCCTTTCCCGGTTCCTGTGCAATCACGGTCCAGGTCAGCGGTTCCGCGCCGTTTTTGTCTTTTCCGTCCTGCTCGTAGCTGCCCATCGTAAAGCCGTCGCCGGCCTTCATTTCGGAAAGCGCAGATGCAATGCCCGCAGCATCCGACTGCGCAGGCTTTCCGGAATCTCCCGATTCCGTACTGTTCCCGGTTTCATCGGCGCCTTTGCTGCCCTCATCCGTTTTGCCTTCTTTTGTACTTTCCGCCGCGCTCTCCTTCGTGCTTTCCCGGTCCACGCCGGGTTCCTTGCCGGTGCAGGCTGACAGCACAAGCGACAGAAGCAGGACAGCCGCAAGCAGGCAGGAATAGATTCTCTTTCTCATTTCACTCCTCCGTTTCAACATAATCCAGCCGGATGTCCTGCTCTTCCGCCTTAACATAGTGTGTCGTACCGGAACCCGGTTTTTCCAGATAATCCCTTATATCAAAGGAATTCTCATTCTTTGTAACTTTGAATATCTCCAATTTGTAATGGTTTTCGCTGCCTTCTTCGTCAAGAGAAGTCCAGTCGATAAAGAGGTACGGATCCTTATAGGACCAGTAGAAGGTTGTCGGATAAACCCACTCTCCGCCCATGGATCCGATTGTCTCGGCTCCGAGTCCGTCATCCTGCATCACCCAGAGTGAGCCGACTTTTCCGTCGTCTCCCTGCTCTCCCCACACACACTGAGTAAAGAAGGGGTCCTGCACGGCGTCAGCCGGAATTTCATGAATGTAATCGACCCCTGCCGTATAGACGGTATCCCAGAGCACCAGATTTCCGTCCGGATCAAAATGAATTCTGCAGTGATAACGATGGTCTTCATAGGCGCGTGCCGGCGAATCGAAATGCAGATAGTAATCGCAGAACCTTTCGATATAGTCGCGGCTCATCTCGGAAACCGGCGTTTTCTCGTCATACTCGCTGCCGAAAGCAATGTACCAGTTTCCCGCTTCGGAAAGGATTCCGTCCTCTTCAACAGTCCCGTCCTCATAGAACCGCAGACTCCAGTTCATTTCCGCATCCCACCAGGTTACGCCCGGTAGTTTTTCCGTCCATTCCCTGACATTTCTGTTCACTTCTGCCTGTTCGGACGCGCTGAGGCCCTTTCGCAAGATTTTCACAATCCGTCCGGCATACCTGCAGGAACAAAGTGAAAACAGCACAGTCAGAACCAGGAGCAGGCACACCGTTATTTTCGTTCCTCTCTCCCTCATTAATACCTCCTGAATCGGCCCGGACAGATCATTTTCTCTCCGGATTTTTGAATGAATCAAAAAAATGATTCTAAACCTGAATTATTCACCGCATAGCGGTGTAAGCGGCTGAAAGCCGCGTGGTTACTATAATTCTGATATTTCTTGCTTTCACCTGAAAAGTGAATAGAAAAAGGACTCGATTCTTGGTATAATTGAGGTGCTCAAGCCATCAATCAAACCTCGAAAGGAAGTCCTTCTATGGCTATTTTAAACACCTTTTCTCTGG
>JAFYGJ010000093.1:0-2915 GCA_017543275.1 Lachnospiraceae bacterium
AGCTTGCGCCTATGACCGGTAACAATAAACTCAGCTCCGCTCTTTCTGCTTCGAATGGGCCCCTGCAGGCACACGGGAACATCAATCAGATGCTGGAACAGCTTCATGCCGATTTCGATCCGGTTTACAGCATGCTGATGAATTACCAGTGCGCTGTGATGGAAGTGGAAACGAAATTCAATGTCCTGAACAACCGGCTTTCCCTTCAGGACGAGCACAACCCGATCGAATCGATCAAATCGAGAGTGAAGAGCCTGGACAGTATTATCCGGAAGCTGGATAGACTCGGCTTGCCGATCACGATCGAATCGGCGGAGGAAAACCTGCACGATATCGCCGGCGTGCGGGTCGTCTGTTCCTTTGTTGACGATATCTACAGGATTGAGGAATGCTTCCTCGCGCAGGAGGACGTAACGCTGGTAAAACGGAAGGATTATATCAGGGATCCGAAACCAAGCGGCTATCGAAGCCTGCACCTTATCATCAAAACACCGGTCTATACGGAAAACGGGAAAAAGGACATGTTTGTTGAGATCCAGATGCGGACGATCGCCATGGATTTCTGGGCAAGCCTCGAACACAAACTGCGGTATAAAAAGAATCTCAATCCCCGGACCGCCGAAGAACTGGCCAGAGAACTGGAAGCCTGCGCGGAAGAAAGCGCAAGTCTGGATGAAAAAATGCTTCGGATCCGGGATCGGATTGCAAAGGATTGATCATCGGAAATCCGCTGCCGGGCGGCTGGATAAAACGAAAAGGCAAAACCGGTGCCTCAGGTCTTTGCTTCTTCCCGATACGGATGAAAGGATAAGCAGTGCGTTCCGCCATGAATGCATCCTGCAGTGTGAAAAATGATTAGTCTGAAGCTTGTACTGATCCTGCTGATTGTTCAGGTCATGACCTTTCTGGGGGGAATCGGAAAACCCGCAGAGGTCGTCCTCGACCCTGTTGCGGAAGCGGACATTTATCAGACAGCCGACTCTGTGATCATGCCCATGGATTCCCTGAGAGCAACGGAAACCGTCACCCCGGAAGACATCAGCCACACCATGGCATATATCGAAAAAACAAAGAAAGGCGAGATAAAGAAACGGGAGCCTCTCTCGGTCGTGGAGCGCGGGGACGGAACATACAGTATCCTTGACGGAAACAGAACCTTTTCCGCGCTGAAGGAACTGGGAGCGAAAAGCTTTCCGGTCATCGTGCAGGACAGGCCTTATCATAAAGATGTGGAAACCTTTGAAGATCTGGTCCGCATTTATTCGGAGGCGGAATCGGAGTTTCACCGTTCAGTCACCGCGCTCGGCGAGGAACTGACGGCGGAAATCTCAGAACATTCGGATCTGAACGATGCCGAAGCGATCCACAGGAAGGCAGAGGAAAACCACGGCGGGGATTACGGAGAAATCGTTGACGGATTATCTGCGGAAATGAAGGTTCCGGCCCGTGAACTGCAGGCGGCTGCCCGGAAGCTCCTGGAAAAAGACAATATATTGTGTATATACAGTCACGAAAACGATAACAGCTGTACGGCCTATCTCCGGCTGTCAAACGGAGCAATCGCCGAAATCCGGCTGAAAGAAACGGAATAGAAGACAGCCTTCAGTTCCCGCCGGGAACAGCGATATCTCCCTTTGCATATAATGTCCGGACATGATCCGGGTAACTGCTCATAGTCCTTATCTGTCAGAAAATCTTTCCCACTTTCGAGAACATGGAAACGGAATCCTTGAGAATATCGCGCACGATGCGGATACATTCCGGATTCAGGTTCGTATAGGTGTCTTTGACATTGTGATAATAATCCTTCGGCGTGAATGCAACCCCGCAAATCGCGGCGGCCTTGATCCCGACGCGGGAGAATGCGTCGGAATCGCATGCACCGGGGTAGAACTCGGCGGTACGCAGGTCGTAGCCGTTTTTCATCCCCGCGAAATACAGCAGGTTACAGACTTCCTCGCTGTTGGATTCGGTATAGTTGATGCCCCGGGAAAAGATACGCAATTCCTTCACGGAGTGAATCGTATCCACAGCGAAAACGACGGTATTCAGATCCAGCAGTTCTTCCACGTTTTCACTCGCAAAGGCATGCGCGCCGCGGAGTCCCGACTCCTCACCGTCGGTGATCAGGCAGGCAATTTCCGTATCCTCAAACCGCTCGCCGCGATCTGCCATTTCCTTCAGGATGCTCATGCTCAGGAAGCAGCCGGTCAGATTGTCGTTGGCCCCGTCCACCACGGTTTTCCAGTCCACCAGGAAAAGCAGCGGCGCAAACAGAACCGTAAGGACGATCTCGATGATCGCGAAGGTTTTCAACGTGCCCGCCGACAGAAAATCCGCAAGCGCCAGATTGCAGGAAAGGAAATTAACCACCCAGAAGAGAACTCCGCTTCCGATGCTGATGAAGATCATGGGCTTGGGCAGATACTTGAGGAAGGGCATTTCATACACCGCGTCGATATGACCGCAGAGAATGATCCGGCGCTTCGGCGTGTTTTTTGCCTTGCGGACCATATAGAGATTCTGTCCCGTCCGTTTGGGAAAGAACCGGTCGATCACCTGCCGATAGAGCGCGAATTCGCCCACGAGGCAAACGACCGCCACGATCATCAGAATCAGCGAGACCAGGTAGGTCCAGGCCCGCCCCGTGCACACGCCGGCGATAAAAAACCCGCAGGCGGCGATACAGAGGACCGCCTCCAGCGGCACCGACGCGAGAAAAGCGTGGGGATGGACGTCAAAGGACTGGGTTCGGATTTCATCCACGCAATCCTTCATCGATTCGGCGATCTCCGCTTCCGCGGCGCGGACCGATTCGGATCCCGTCACGCGGCATTTGTGGTTTTTACAGATGGTTTCAATTCCGTCGGTGATATATTTGATGTAATCCATGGCAGACACCTCATTCTCTCGTG
>JAFYGJ010000094.1:0-22787 GCA_017543275.1 Lachnospiraceae bacterium
GAAGGAACGCGGCATCCGGATCACTTACAAAAACCGGGCAAAAGGCCTCGAGAAGATCCTCTATCAGTGCCCGCACTGCGGGACGGAATACCGCATGAAGGGAGAAGGGACCACCCTCTCCTGCCTTTCCTGCGGCGCGGAATGGGAAATGACAGAGTTCTCCGATCTTCAGCGGAAGATGGAAGGAAATAAAGTGGATGTGGCTTCCGGTTTTCAGCCCTGCGATTTCTGCCACATCCCGGACTGGTACGAGTGGGAGCGCGAAAATGTCCGCCGTGAAGTCGAAGCTGGAACATATGCCTTCTCCTGCTCGGCACACGTCGACGCGCTTCCAAACTCAAAAGGCTATATTCACCTCGGAAAGGCCCGCTTTTCGCATGATATGCAGGGTTTTCATCTTTCCGGAAACTATCAGGGCGAAGATTATCAGGTGGAAATCTCTGCACCGGATCGCTATTCCGTCCATATAGAGTATGAATATCTTGGAAAATACGGTGACTGTGTGGACCTGAACACGCTGCGGGACACCCTGTATGTATACCCTGAGGACTGTCTGTTCTCCGTGACCAAAATCTCGCTTGCAACGGAAGAATTATACAAATATTACCACGGAAAAGTTGAAATTTCTTAACAAAGTTTTCACTTGCAAAAGTCCCGAAAATGCGTTACACTTGGAATCTGTAAGACAGACTGCCCGGAGGCGGATTGGCCTTTCGGCGCTTCACTGAATAAATCAGAAGGGGGAATTCATCATGACTTCTATTACCAAAGACGTAATCATTGCCGATCTTCTCAACGAGAATCCGGAAGCCGGAGACGTGCTCGTTTCCATGGGCATGCACTGCATCACCTGCCCCGCCACCCAGTACGAATCGCTTGAAATGGCCTGCTATGTGCACATGCTGGATGTAGATGAAGTGGTTGACTGTGTCAACGCATTCCTTGAGGATAATGTAACGGTCTGATCACTGTATCAAACTTGAAAATGACATGAAGAAAGCCGCCTGTCAGGCGGCTTTCTTCATGTCCGGAACTTCGTCAGAAGCTTTTTTCTTCTTTTTCTTTTCGCGGCCGCGGTGCCCTGTCGAGATCAGCATAATCAGGATCAGCAGCAACAGGACCGGTGCAGCGATAAACGGCGCGATATAGATAGCCCGAATCTGCATTGCGTCCGGAAGTACCGTTGCTTCACCCTGTGCATTGTCGATCCTGTGGCCGCGTACCAGAAGCCGGTGCGTGTTCCGCATGATCGGCCAGCAGGTAACCAGGGTACAGTAGTCCATATCGGGGTCAATCTGGAGATTGGAAAGATCATAGGGTTCAACCGTCCGGATCTGGTCCACTTCATAGGTCAGTGTCCGGTTCAAGACCGTAATCGTCCAGGTATCCCCGACGACAAGGTCATCGAGGTTCGTAAAGAGTGTCGCGGAGGGAAGGCCCGTATGCCCGGAAACAATCGTATGGGTCCCGGTACCGCCGACCGGCAGACTCGATCCTTCGATGTGTCCGGTCGCAATCTGCAGCACGCTCTCATTCGTTCCGTGATATATCGGCAGAAGCACTTTGATAATCGGAATCTCGATATAGCCCATGATTCCGGTTCCGGTAATGTCCAGTTCCTGATTGTACAGTTCCCGCTCCTCTTCCGTCATTTTCCAGCGGACGCCCGTTTTCGTAATACCCGCGTTATAGGCTTCCGCGCTCTCGAAAACCCGCTCATATTCGCTCGTATCCATGTTCGCTACGGTATCCGCATAGGAGGCGACGGCCCGGGACTGGTGAAAACTGTTCCACCAGTCGGCAAAAGTCGGGTACGCCAGAAGCCCGGCACCCGAAAGCGCCAGGATTACCAGCAGTATTGTCACCCAGTTTTTCTTGATTTTCTTCATGGACTCCTCATCGTACCGTTATAGAAGGAGGATACACCCGCTTCCGTCGAAATATCCGTCAAAAACCGCGGATTTTACTTCTGTGTTGCAATTATACGCCTTCTGAGGAAAAAAAGCAAGAAGGAATGAATTGGAATGCAGATTGTATAGATTGCATTTTCGTCAGAAATATTGTATGATAATGATTCGTATGCATCTTCCTTCGGAGGACGGTTATGAATTATCTGATTCTGGTTCTCGAGCTTCTCGGGACGGCAGCTTTTGCTGTATCCGGCGCGACCGTCGCCGCCAAAAAGAATATGGATATTTTCGGCGTCTGCATCATGGGCATTGTGACTGCCTGCGGAGGAGGCGTTCTTCGGGACCTCTTTCTTGGAAAGCTGCCACCAATGATGTTCACGAAACCGGTGTATCCGCTTCTTGCGATCGGCGCCTCTATTGTGGTCTTTCTGCTGTCTTTCAGAAGAAAACCGCACCACCATCAGGCACTTTACGAACTGGTGCAGACAGTTGCAGATGCGCTGGGGCTCGGCGTTTTTACTGCAGTCGGCGTATCGGCCAGCATCCAGGCCGGCTACGGCGGAAACTGGTTCTTTACGGTCTTCCTCGGCGTCATCACAGGTGTCGGGGGCGGCGTTTTCAGGGATGTCCTTGCGGGAATTCCGCCGTCCATTTTCGTACGGCACATTTACGCACTGGCCTCGATTGCCGGCGCAATACTCTGCTGCGTGATGGAGCATTTCTTCGGAATGAACGCTGCGGTAATCGCCTGTGTCATCACGGTCACCACAATCCGGATCCTCGCCGCCGGCTTCCGCTGGAGTCTTCCGCATGCGGGCGGCGTAAAGCGGGAACAGTAACAGGATTTCCATACAGAGGAGCAAACAGGTATGAACGAAAACGAAACCCCGAAAAAGAAGCACGCCGGACGGCGCTTCATGATCATTTTCCTTCTGGTCGTGCTGGTATTCCTGCCGGTATCAAACGGAATCGGGTATGAAATGGTCTTCCATTTCATGTTCCTTGATACGATGCGGGACAACGAGAAAAATGAAGCGGAGGAAGCGGCTTTCCTCGAGGAGCACGAAATCCTCCGGATGGAATATACGATCGATGCCGGCAAAGGAAAGAAGCTGCAGGGCTATCTGTACCTTCCGGAAGGGACATCCGTGAATGCTCTTCCCAAAAACATGATCGTCCTCTCCCACGGCATCGGAAACGGCCATATTGCCTATCTTCCGCTGATTGGGGAACTTGCCGAACTTCATGATACGGCTGTTTTCGCCTATGACGCAACGGGCTGCGGGCGCTCGGACGGCAAGGCGACCGGCGGCCTTCCGCAGGGAATCAAGGATCTCGATATCATTCTGGATTTCATCGAAAGCGATCCTGTGCTCCGAAGCCCGAAAATCACGCTCGTCGGCCACAGCTGGGGCGCATACTCGGCGGGTTCGGTTCTGGAGTTTCACCCCGAAATCCAGGAGGCGGTGCTTTTAGCCGGTTTCAACGCTTCGGAAAACATGCTGCAGAGCTATTCACAGAAATTTGCAGGTCCGGTCGTGTATGTTTTCCTGCCTTATGTTGAGCTGTACGAAATGGTGAAGTTCGGTAAATACGGAAATGCCTCAATTGTGCGGGGCTGTGAGCAGAGCCCGACCCGGGTGACAATCGTACAGGCGCTGGATGATTCGACCGTCGACCCGCAGCATTTCGGTATCAAATACCTCGAGAAGGAACTGTCGGATGACGAAGATGTCCGCTTTACGGAACTTCCGTCCGGCGGGCATACGCTTCCGGTGAGTGTCGTCGTTGACGCTGTCTGGGAGGTACTGGAATAAACAGCAGACAAAAACAAACAGACAAACCGGGGATGCCGCACGGTGAAAGGTGCAGTATCCCCGGTTTTTCAGTTTTTCTGTGATCTTTCGTCCGCGTTCAAAAAAAGGACGAAGTATCCCGAAATGCAACGCTTCCAAGAAGTGTCAGCGTTCCGTTACCGGCTGATGCGCCGAGGATCCCGCCGGGTTCCCGGAAATGCCAGGTACCGGGACCATGTTCTTCGGAAAGCCGATACACGGCCGCACAGGTCCCGCTTGCGCAGCTGTGTTCCCAGAAAAGCGTATCAACTGCGGAAACATAGACAAGCGGCCGGAGCGTCCCGGCTTCCATGTCAAGCTGAATGATGCCGAGCGCCGGAAGGCCGAGCATCCGGCACCATTTTTTCACTGCGGATTCCGCTTTCCGATCATCCGGGATCTTTCCGGTGATCAGATGACCGATTCCGGGAAAAATCACGAGCGGAAACAAATATGTTTCACCGTCGAATGGAAGCACGACCTTCGTGCTGCTTTTCGGAAGCGGCATCGAGAGACTCCCGAGATAAGTGCCGGGACCGGTGCTTTTGAGTTCTGCCGAAAGCGGCCCGGACAGCCCGTAAACAGTAACCGAAACCTTTCCCTGCTGCTTTTCATGCTTCATCAGGGCGAGGGCCGCGGCGGACAGCGAGGCATTCCCGCAGAATTCTCCGCCCGCCATATGAAGGCTCACGGAATCTGCGCTGATCTCTTCGATAAAGCCGGCCTGCTCCGCCGCGGGGTCGAGCCTGAGGAGGGAGGCTGCGACCTTCGGATAGTCAGATTCTGGAAAATAATCTTCAATGAGAAGTGTAATATTGCCCGCGGGATCCGCGCGGTAAAACCGTATGCCGTTCATTTCTGGTAATTCGTCAAAAACTGGCGCGTCCGCTCCATTTCGGGATTCTCCAGCACCAGGTCCGGAGGGCCTTCCTCCACAATGACGCCCCCGTCCATAAACACAACCCACTCCGACACGGCCTTCGCAAAAGCCATCTCATGGGTAACGATGACCATCGTCATTTTTTCTTCCGCAAGCTGACGAATGACCTTTAAAACCTCTCCGGTCAGTTCCGGATCGAGGGCGGAGGTCGGTTCGTCGAAATAGAGGATTTCCGGTTCCAGAGCAAGCGCCCGGGCGATTGCGACTCGCTGCTGCTGCCCGCCGGACAGCTGGTAGGGATACGCGTTTTCCCGGCCCGAAAGACCCATTTTCTGCAGAAGCTGCAGGGCTTTTTCCTCTGCCTTTTCTTTCGGAACGCCCCGGAGAACCGGCGGCTCCGCGATGTTCCGAAGCACCGAATAATGCGGAAACAGGTTGAAATTCTGGAAGACCAGTCCGAAGCGGCTCCGAAACTCCCGGAGCCGGTTTTTTTCTGCGTACCGGCCGCCTCTCATCGCATAATCCCCGTCATAGAGAATGTCCCCGCCGTCCGCGGTTTCAAGGAAGGAAGCACAGCGAAGAAGCGTGGATTTCCCGGAGCCCGAAGGCCCGATGATCGACACGACATTGCCCCGGTTTACCGTGACGGAAATGTCCCGCAGCACCGTGCTTCCCGAAAATGCCTTCTCGATATTCCTGAGTTCCAGAACCGGCGTACCGGTATTATTTTCCATGGACATGTGAAACCTCCTACCGGTAATAATTCAGCCGCTTTTCCGCCCTGCCCATGACAAAGTCCACAAGTGCGTTGAAGGCAAAGTAGAAAAGTCCCGCGACCACAAAGGGCATAAAGCTTGTCTGCGAATTTGCGATCTGCTTTCCGATCGTAAACATTTCCTGATAGGAAACGGTAAACGCGATGGAAGTATCCTTGACAAGCGTCACGACTTCGTTCGTAATGCTGGGCATGATCCTTTTCACGACCTGCGGCAGAATGATCCGCATGAAGGTCTTGAACCTGCTGTAGCCGAGCACCTCAGCCGCTTCATACTGTCCCTTCGGAATGGACTCGATACCGCCCCGGTAGATCTCCGCAAAATAAGCCGCATAGTTGATGGCAAACGCGATGACGACCGGGATCAGTTTGTTCCTTGACACGCTGAAGCCGAACAGGTAGTAGGGGCCGTAGGTTACGGCAAGAAGCTGGAGCATGAGCGGCGTGCCCCGAAGCACCGAGATAATCCCCCGCGTAATGCCGGACAGGAAACGGTTTTTGCTCATGCGCATGAGCGCCACCAGCATACCAAGCGGCAGGGAGAAAAGAAGCGTTAAAAAGAAGATGGCGCAGGTCTTTGAAAGACCTTCGCTCATCTTCAGAACCATGGATAAGAAGGACATAAATACCTCTAAAACTTACTTGTTCAGGAAGATCAGATTGTCAACGATGTCGGGATATTTGTCCGCAATCTTCTTGTAAGTGCCGTTTTTCACCAGCTTCTGTACGGCGTCGTCAACCTGTTTGCAGAGATCCTTGTCTCCGGAACGGAACGCGATGCCGTACTGTTCGGCGCCGAGTTCCTCGTTGATGATGGTATAGCCGGCATTTTCCTTCGTGTAGCTGAGCGCAACCGGAAGGTCGACAAATACCGCGTCGACCGCGCCGCCTGCAAGCTCCGTAAAGCATTTCAGGAAGCTGTCGCAGGTAACGATATTGCCGAAGGTGGCTGCCAGATCCGAAAGGTCTTCATTCAGAAGCGCTTCTCCCGAGGTTCCGAGCTGAACCGCCACATCTTTTCCCGCAAGGTCGGAAGAAGAGGCAATGCCGCTGTCGTCCTTCACTAAAAGTACCTGGGTATTGTAGAAATAGGGTTCGGAAATGACATATCCGGCTTCCTTCATGGAATCCAGGATCGTCATACCGGACCAGACACAGTCACACTCATTCGCGTCAAGCTGCACAAGCTTCTGATCCCAGTTGACGCTGAAAACTTCAAGCTCCCAGCCGAGTTCGTCGCAGACAGCCTTGCAGACTTCCACGTCGAAACCGGTATAGGCGCCGTTGTCGTCCATATAGCTGAAAGGCGGATATTCCGGGTCGATTCCCATGATGAATTTCTTCCCGCTGCCCTTCTTTTGTGCACTGCAGGCACCGAGCGAAAGAACCATGATAAGCGTGAGCATAAGACAGGTGATTTTTTTCAGGTTCATTGTGTTTTTCCTCCGTTTTTCATAATATCCGTGCCGTCCGGCGCACCCAAAAACGCGGCGCATTTCGGATGATCAACACCTGACAGGCGCGGAACACTTTGCTATGATAGCACTTTAGCGCGATAAAGTAAAGAGGAAATTTTATTTTTTTGAAAAGGGGGATGCCGCACTGCTGCATCCCCCTCCCGGAAATCCTCATCTGTTCGTTCGATTCATTGCAAAAGCTCGCTGACCCGATAGGCTCGTGAGAATGCTTTCCTGCCCTGCTGATCGACAAGCGTCACACGCACAAAGGGAATGCTGTCCGTACTGTATTCAAGTGTATCGGAAATATACGCCGAAAGGTCAAACTCGAAGAATCCGCTCTTCCACTCCGGCGCGCGGTGCAGGACTTCTGCATAGCGCCGCTCGGTTGAAAGATACACAGAGACCGCATCCTTCGACAGCACAAGCAGCCTCATCCGATCCGGATCGTAACAGATATCCGTAATCTCCGGTCCGAAGGAGGCATACACTTCTTTTCTCTTCAGGCTGTCAAATACACTTCCGTAATTTAGCGCATCCGACTTTACCATGGTCCATCCGCCGCAGTAATTGCGCATGCTGTGTCCGTCGTCAGTCGAAAGCGGCGCCGGGAACTGCCCGAGAGATAAAAAATCCGAGAATACATGGTCATTGTGGTCTAAAAGAAACCCTTCCGTCACGCAGCTGGAGTTGGATACCTCAATAAAATCCACATCCTTCATTCTGCAGTAGTCCGGGTAGCGCTGCAGCGACCATGCCGGGTGGCAGTAAACCGTGAGAAAGCCCATCTTATGCGCCTCGCGGATCATTTGATTCACCGATCTGATCGAATAATCATGCGGCGCATCGCCCTGAAAATACGGCTGGATATGCTTCCTCGCATCGCCCCAGACATAGTCCGGGTTTGCATAAGGATAGCATTCCGGGTCTTCACATGGGACGATCAGAAGCATATGGTAGGTTTTCCAGAAGGAATACGGCCGGTCCCGGTCAACTGCATTGAAATCGTATTCCGTACCGGTCAGCGCAAGAAAATGCTCATCCGAAAGCTCCGCGTGCGGCACAATGACGTTGTGGTCGGTGAAGGCCACGATATCATAGCCGCCTGCCTGATAGATCCGCTTAATCTCTTCCGGTGTGTCCGAGCCGTCCGAGAAAGTCGTATGGTTGTGGAGATTTGCCTTGTAGAATCTGCCTGTTTCCTGAAATAAACTGCGGTACATTATCCTTCTCCTGTTTCTTCCTCGATCGCCGCTTTCTCCGCATTAACGCTGCGGTAAAATTCCGCCGGGAACTTCTCCTGCCGGTCAAAGGTATAGACCCCGTTCTGTTCCTGCTCGACGTCTGTAAGCTGCGTATAGCAGAAACCCATGATCTTCGGATTCCGAAGCAATGTCTCTGTCAGGACTTTGTAACGCGCCTGATACTCTTCCGGGCTTTTCGGCGCATTTCCGTAGCCCCAGGCTTCTTTGGATTCGGGCGCCGGGGACCAGCGGATGCCGCCGTATTCGCTGACAAACAGCGGCTGGCCTTTTTCGTAGGTCTGGCGGTTCATGCACTGTTCGATGATCCGGTCCTCCGGGACAAGCCCCGCAAAATGCGATTTGAATTTCTCCGGGTCCTGCTCATAGTCGTGGACGTCGAAAATGTCCGTCTTCACATGATAGTTGCCGCTCGTATCGATCACGGGCCGCGTCGGATCGGCGGCCTTCGTCACATCGTAGATCAGGGCAATAAAGGGATCGTACTGTCTCCTGCCGCCGACATCCCAGGTTTCATTGAAGGGACACCAGCCGATGACGGACGGATGGTTGAAGTCCCGCCGCACTTCTGCGAGCCACTCCGGAAGGAAGCTGTACACGGCTTCCGGCCGCGTGTGGTCAAGCCCCCAGTTCCCGTACTCGCCCCAGACAAGGTAACCAGCCCTGTCTGCGTGGTACAGGAAGCGTTCCTCAAAGGTCTTCTGGTGAAGCCTCGCGCCGTTGAAGCCGCAGGCCATTGAAAGCGCGATATCCTGCGCCAAATCCCGGTCAGAAGGCGCCGTATATACCCCGTCCGGATAAAATCCCTGATCGAGGACCAGACGCTGGAAAACGGCCTTTTCGTTCAAAAGAAAGCGGTATCCGTCCATGCGCACCGACCGGAGACCGAAGTAGGAATGCACCTCATCCTCACCGTACCGAAGGATCACATCATAGAGTCTGCCGCATCCCGGCTCCCAAAGGTGGATCTCAGAGAGCAAAAGTGCGAGGCGGACCGTACCGCCGGAGGAAGATACGGATGCAGATGCGGCCGGCTGCCCTTCATAAGTGATTTCAGCCGAGAATTCTCCCACGCCTGAAAGTTCTGCTTCAAGGAGCACGGACCCGGCTTTCGGGTCCGGGAAATATTTCACGGACTCAATATGGGTTTTCGGGACAAATTCAAGCCAGACGGTCCCGAAGATCCCGGTCGTCCTCGTGTAGTCGCAGCCGTGGGAGTAGTATTCCTCGCTCTGCTTTCCTCTTGGGATCATCGGGTCGCGCTCGTCATCTTCGCAGTAAATGACAATTGTGTTTTCTCCTGCGTGGACAAAATCCGTGATATCCGTCCGGAAGGAAACATAGCCGCCTTCATGGGTTCCGGCGAGCTTCCCGTTCACAAAGACGAAACTCTTCCAGTCCGCCGCACCGACGTGGAGAAATACGAGGCCGCCGAGGTCTGCCGCAGAAAGATTCACGGTCCGGCGGTACCAGACGCCATACAGAAAATCCTTGTGCTGCAGTCCGGAAAGCCTGCTCTGCGGGCAGAAAGGCACTTCAATCCGAAGATCATATTCTGCCCCGTCTTCAGCCAGTTTTCTTGCCTGTCCGGATCTTCCGTTATCAATTGCAAACTCCCAGGCGCCGTTCAGATTCATCCAGTTTTTCCTCTGGAACTGCGGCTTCGGGTGTTCAGGTCTCGGAATACTCATACTCTTCTCTCCCCATGCAGTATTGTTTCGCAGAACGCTTCGATTTCCGTTCTTCTGCCCGCGACAGCTTCCCTGTATTCGACAGCGCACAGGCCGAGCCTTCCTGAGCATTTGATCTCCAGGTGGCCGTAGAAATGCTCGATGCTGTCCATAATCCTCTCGCATTCCTTCATGCCCGGTCCGGTACGCAGTGCAATGGCATAGCCCTTCTTCCCGGGCGGAATCGTCCGGTGCGGCTCATGCGTGTTGCACCAGGGTGTGCATCTGTCGATAAACGCCTTGAACTGTCCGGGAATATCCGCCCAGTAGGAAGGAGATACACAGACAATGACATCCGCCTCCGAAAATTCATCTATCAGTCTTATGACATCGTCGTCCTGCACACATGCTGCCGTGGTATGACAGCTTCTGCAGCCTTTGCAGAAGCCAAAGTGATAGTCATCAATACAGACGGATACCGCATCAAACCGTTCCGCCAGCCGATCCCGAACGATCCGTACAATCTCTGCAGTAGCCCCTGTCCTGACAGGGCTGCAGTTTATGACAAGTGCTTTCATGGTATGTCTCCAAAAAATGCCGCTGAAACCGGTGATGGTTTTTCTGAAAAACCAATCTGACAGCGGGGATTGTCCCCCTATGAAATCAGCCCACGGGAACAGTCCCCGTGGGCTGATTGTACAGGGTAGTTCAATTACTCCTGGACAAATTTCTCTCTCTTAACATAAGAGGTATGAAGTGCATGATGTGCTTCTCCCTTGCCGAAGCCTTCGGTGTACCACTCGCTGTAGAGGGCCTTGACGAAGGGCGACTCGTGAGATTTCCGAAGCGTCATGCCGCGGTCCTGATCGTACAGGGCTTTCGCACGGACTGCCTTGAGGTCGACCGTGTCGCGGACCCACTGCGGCTGATAGGGCTGGCCGCCGCCGTTGACGCAGCCGCCCGGGCATCCCATGATCTCGATGAAGGTCCATCCGTCGGGATTGCCGGCTGCAAGCTTGTCCATGACAACCTTCGCAGCAGCAGCGCCGGAGGCAACCGCCACCTTGACCTTGAGACCGCCGAAGTTTGCTTCGGATTCCTTGAGCCCTGCAGTGCCGCGGACGCCGTGGAATTCGATATCGGTGTTGTCCTTGCCGGTGAGCCAGTCATTTGCGGTACGAAGCGCAGCTTCCATAACGCCGCCGGTTGCGCCGAAGATAACGGCCGCGCCGGTGTCTTCTGAAAGCGGGCTGTCGAACTCTTCGTTCGGAAGCGCCTTGAAGTTGATGCCGGCACGCTCAATCATGCGGCCGAGTTCACGGGTCGTGATCGCAATGTCCACATCCGGATAACCGGCAGCATTCTGGTCATCACGCTTGCACTCGAATTTCTTCGCGACACAGGGCATAACGGAAACGGTGACGATATCCTTCGGATCGATGCCTTCCTTCTGTGCCCAGTAGCTTTTGATGACAGCGCCGAGCATCTGGTGAGGAGACTTGCAGGTCGAAAGATGCGGAATCAGATCGCCGTAATAGGTCTCGCAGAACTTGACCCAGCCGGGTGAGCAGCTGGTGATCATCGGCAGGACGCCGCCGTTCTGGATACGCTCAACGAGCTCGTTCGCTTCTTCGACGATCGTAAGGTCAGCGCCGGCATCGGTGTCGAATACTCTGTAGAAGCCGAGGCGACGAAGCGCTGCAGCCATCTTGCCTTCGACGTTCGTGCCGGGCTCCATGCCGAACCATTCGCCGAGGGTTGCGCGGATCGCGGGTGCGGTCTGCACGATAACCTTCTTGGTGGGATCTGCAAGAGCAGCCCAGACAAGCGGGGTGTCGTCCTTCTCGGTCAGGGCGCCTGTGGGGCAGACAACGGTACACTGTCCGCAGGAAATACAGGGTGTATTCACAAGAGACATACCGAATGCATTGCCGATGTTGGTGTCGATACCGCGGTCATTTGCGCCGAGAATCGAAACAAACTGTTCACGGCAGGCGGCTACGCAGCGGCGGCAGAGGATGCACTTGTTGTTGTCGCGTACAAGGTGCGCCGTCGTGGTATCCAGCTCATAAATCGGACGGAAGCCGGAGAATGCATTCTCATCGGTGCCGTATTCCTGGCAGAGCTTCTGGAATTCACAGTGCGTCGAACGGATGCAGGACAGGCACTCTTTGTTGTGGGTGGAAAGCATCAGTTCAAGGGTCGTCTTACGCGCCTTCTGAACCTTGGCAGAGTTTGTGAGAACCTTCATGCCCTCGGATACGGGGTACACGCAGGAGGTTACAATACGATAGCCTCTGCCTTCGTTTGCTTCAACGACACAGATACGGCAGGCGCCGATCTCGTTCTTTTCCTTCATGAAGCAGAGGGTCGGGATCTCGATGCCGGTCTTTCTTGCGGCTTCGAGGATCGTGGTACCCGCAGGAACGCTGACGGGAATACCGTTAATTTCAAGATTAATCATTTTATCCACTCTCATCACGCTCCTTTCTTACTGCTTGCTGATGGCTTTGAACTTGCAGTTCGCCAGGCAGGCACCGCACTTGATACACTTCGCTGCGTCAATCGCAAAGGACGCAAGCTTGTGGCCGGGAGCGGTATAATCTGTTCTTGCAATGGCGTTGGCGGGGCAGTTTCTTGCGCACATGCCGCAGCCGATACATTTTTCCTTGTCGATCACATAGGTCAGCAGGTCCTTGCAGACGCCGGCCGGGCACTTCTTGTCGACGACGTGTGCGACATACTCGTCGCGGAAGAACTTGATCGTCGCAAGCACCGGGTTCGGAGCTGTCTGGCCGAGACCGCAGAGAGAATTCTCCTTGATGTACTGGCAGAGGCTTTCGAGACGGTCGATGTCCTCTAATTCGCCCTTTCCGGATGTGATCTTCTCCAGGATCTCCATCAGTCTTCTCGTACCGACACGGCAGGGGGTGCACTTGCCGCAGGACTCGTCAACCGTGAAGTTCAGGAAGAACTTCGCCATATCGACCATGCAGGAATCCTCGTCCATGACGATCATACCGCCGGAACCCATCATGCAGCCGATTGCCGTCAGGTTGTCGTAATCGACTTCGGTGTCAATCAGGGAGTTCGGGATACATCCGCCGGAAGGTCCGCCGGTCTGGACAGCCTTGAATTTCTTGCCGTTCGGGATGCCGCCGCCGATATCTTCGATGATCGTACGAAGCGGGGTGCCCATCGGGATCTCGACAAGGCCGGTGTGCTCGATCTTGCCGCCGAGTGCGAAGACCTTGGTGCCTTTGGATCTCTCTGTACCCATGGAAGCGAACCAGTCTGCGCCGCGCAGGATGATCTGCGGAACGTTTGCAAAGGTCTCAACGTTGTTCTCAACGGTCGGAGAATTGTAAAGGCCTCTGACTGCCGGATACGGCGGACGCGGACGGGGCTCGCCGCGGTTGCCTTCGATCGAAGTCATCAGAGCGGTCTCTTCGCCGCAGACGAAAGCGCCTGCGCCGAGACGGATCTGGAGGTCGAAATCAAAGCCGGAATCAAATATGTTCTTGCCGAGGAGTCCGTATTCACGGGCCTGAGCAATCGCGATCGTCAGACGCTTAACTGCGATCGGGTACTCGGCACGGACATAAACGAAGCCCTTCGTCGCGCCGATCGCATAACCGGCAATCGCCATGGCTTCAATGATGCAGTGCGGATCGCCTTCCAGGACGGAACGGTCCATGAACGCGCCCGGGTCGCCTTCGTCGGCGTTGCAGACGACGTACTTCTGCGGAGCCTTGTTCGGTGCACAGAGCGCCCACTTGCGGCCGGTCGGGAATCCGCCGCCGCCTCTTCCTCTTAAGCCGGAGTCCGAGATGCACTTAATGACATCTTCGGGCGTCATTTCGGTCAGGACCTTGCCGAGTGCGGCATAGCCGTCCATTGCGATATATTCATCAATATTTTCAGGATCAATCACACCGCAGTTTCTCAGGACGACACGGTTCTGAGCCTTGTAGAACCGGGTCTCGTTGAGCGCGGTCTCAACCTTTGCCTTCGCTGTTTCCTCGCCGGTGTCCGCATATACGAGACGCTCGACGGGCCGGCCCTTCAGAAGATGCTCTTCGACGATCTCCTGGACGTCCTTCTCCTCGACACGGCTGTAGAATGTGCCGTCCGGATAGACGATGACGACCGGGCCCAATGCACAGAGACCGAAGCAGCCGGTGCGGACAAGCTTGATCTCGTCCGAAAGGCCGTTCAGTTCCAGCTGTTTTTCAAATTCCGCCTGCAGCTTGGGGCTTCCCGAAGAAGTACAGCCCGTACCGCCGCAGATTAATACCTGTGAACGTACCATAAAGTTCCCTCCTCAAATTGCCGGTCAGACCTGATAGGCGCCGATGGTATACTCTTCGATGACCTTGCCGCCCTTTAAATGCCGCTCGACGACTTCTTTCGCCTTGTCGGAATTCATTTTGACGTAAGTCACCTTGTCCTTGCCGGCTTCAAAAACCTCAACAACCGGCTCGAACTGGCAGATACCGATGCAGCCGGTCTGAGAAACCGTAACCTTGTCAGAAAGCCCCTCCTCACTGACATCCTTTACGAATTCATTCAGAACGGGCCGTGCGCCGGCTGCGATGCCGCAGGTAGCCATGCCGACAACAACGCGGATATCGCCTGTTCCTTCACGAAGAACAACCCTGTCCTTCATCCTCTCCTTAATCTTCTGGAGCTCTGCCAAAGATTTCATACTGTGCTTCCTCCTGTAAAATATTGTTATAATTTTACACAGCGTCCCATTCGAAATGCTTCGCATTTCTCATATCGGAGGTCAGAGAGGCTTCGCCTCCAGACCTCCTCTTGTAAAAACGATTCATATTTGTCCGGTACACAAGTGTACCGTCCGAAATATGATTGTTTTTACAAGGGAGCTGAACATTTACGTATATTCTTCAATCAGACCGTCGTACTGCTCCTGCAGATAACCTTCGATCCATTTGATGACCTCATAATCGTTCAGCGGAACATCCTCTCCGAGCACTTCACGAAGCTCTCTTGTGTCCATTTCCACTGAAAAATCCTGCTGCCCCGAGTCCTCCGAGCGGTGCGTGAACAGAAAATCCGTATCCGGATGTCCCTGCACCAGCGTGAGGATCGTGGTAACCACATCCCCGAGGGGTGTAAAGTCAATACTGTCTTTATAAAATGATGCCGTGACCGTCGTACCGTGATTCACGGGATCATCGTCGATGCTCGTCGATTCGACCGTCATTTCCCCGCCTGACTGCTCCGCCGCAAGTTTCAGAAGCGGAAGCCCGAGTCCGACTTTCCGTGTCGTTCTCGTCGTGTAGAAGGGATCCGTCACGCCCCGGAGAATTTCCTCCGACATGCCTTTTCCGTCGTCTCTGATCGTGAGCGTCAGCCTGTTCCCGCGCTCTTCGATATCGATCTCGGTGAGTGTGGCGCCGGCCTTGACGGAATTCTCCGTGATGTCGAGAATGTTCAGGGAAAGTTCTTTCATAGCTTCTCTCCTCTGAGAATCCGGATCAGGTTCCTTCGCACAAGATCCGAAGAATACGGCTCGTCCGGGATTTCGATCGTATCGTTTTCCTCCCTGAGATCCTCAAGATAATGCGCGTCGGAACTCACGATCACCCGCTTGTTCTCAAGATGGAACTCTTTCGTGTAGGACGCGACGTTCTTCATGAAATGCAGTTCCGCACAGGGGTAATCCGGCTCCTCCGGCAGGGTTCCGAGGATCGCGATGACGCCGTTTGCCTCCCGGTCGATATGCGCCGGGTAGCAGGCGCCGCCGTAACGATCGACAAGTTCCGGGACCTCTTCGTAGGAGATTTCGGTGGCGTTTGTCAGAAAGTCCTCTTCCTCCCCGATCACCTCGTCCTCGCCGTCTAAAATCAGCTGGTCGCCGAAGATCTCCTTGTTGTTCCGGAACCGGATGCGTTTCGTGTCGACTTCATCATTGAAATCGAGCGCCGACTGAAGGTCCGGAAAAAGGCAGATCACGTGAATGTCCTCGGAGGTTGTGAGTTCCATTCCGGGGATCGGAATGATTCCGTAGCGCTTCGCCGCCGTAAAGAAAGCCGGGCAGTTTCTGCAGCTGTTGTGATCCGTCAGTGCCATGATCTGGATGTTGTTCAGTGTCGCCATGCCAGCGAGGTTGTTCGGCGTATTGTCGTTGTCCGCGCAGGGCGAAAGGCAGGAATGGACATGCAGATCGTAGGTATAAAGGCTCATTTCAGAAGCTCATACAGCTGTACTGCTGTCTCGTAGGAAGGCTTCGGACTTCGAAGAACGTTGACGTCCTTCATCTCGGCCTGCCTGATAATGTCCTCCGGAAGCTCTACGTCCTCCGAAAGAATCACGACGGCAGTGTCCGCAAGCGTCGCGACCGCGATCACATTGATATTGGACATGATCGTAATCCAGGCATTGTCGGCCTGCGCTCTTCCCATGACCCAGGACAGGAGGTCGCCGATGTAAACGCCGTTGATCTCCCGCTCCGGATCCGGAAGCGCCACTTCCGAAAAGCCGTGTTCCAAAAGTTCCGAAACGATCATTTTCTGCTGCCTCCCATGGTTTCCGCGAACGGACAGCTGACCGTCCGCTTTCCCGCCCGCACCGCATCTTCCGCGTGTGCACGGCAGGTCGGGGCGCCGCAGGCTCCGCAGTCGATTCCGGGAAGCGTCGCACGGATGCGCTGGATTTCCGACATCATCCGCATGGACTCCGCGAAATTCGGCGAGAGCCGCGAGACCGGCACATAGGCCGGCATTTCATCAAACATGAATTCTGCCGGAATATACTCCTCCGAAGGATCCGGGAAATTCGCCGCCATCGGAAGGCACCGGCTCACGGAACGCAGCCGCGCTTTTGCGATGAAGGGATTCTGAACCGTGAGGACCCCGCCGACGCAGCCGCCGGGGCAGGCGTTCAGTTCCACGAACTTCACATGGGAGATATTGCCGTTTTCAATTTCCTCCAGAACCCGGTTGACGTTTTCGATGCCGTCTGCCGCAAGGTAGTCCTCGTTCAGAAGCGCCGTCGATTCCCCGCCGGAACCTGCCCAGCCGATGCCGGTGAGCCCGGTGTCGGACATGGCCTGCACCTGGTTTTCGGGTTTCATCACATCCAGAAGCCGGAAGTAGATGTCGCTGATCGCGACGACTTCATCGACCTTGCTCTGGTAGCCGCCGAAATTGTTCCGAACATAGCTGACCTTTGCGGGACAGGGGGAAATGAAGCAGATACCCACTTCCGAATCCGTCAGCTCCGGATGCTCCTTTTTCACTTTCTTCCTGGCGAGATCCGCCGCGACCTCCATCGGGGGAAGCATGTGCAGCACATGGTCCTCAAGGGACGGATACATCAGCGAAATCAGCCGAAGAATCACGGGACAGGCGGAACTGATCAATGGCTTCGGAACGCCGTCCGCCTGCATATACCGGCGCGTATAAGCGGAAACCAGTTCAGCCGCCTTCGCCACCTCAAACACTTCATCAAACCCGATCTTCAAGAGGCCGTCCAGAATATAGTCCACATCGTCCATATTGTTGAACTGGCCGTAAAGACTCGGCGCGGGAAGCGCCACCTTATAGCGGAAACGCTTCATTGACTCCAGCCTGCTGGAGACCGCCCGCTTCGCGTTGTGCGGGCATTTGCGGATGCATTCTCCGCAGTCAATACACCGGTCCTGGTCGATCACGGCGTGACCGTCGCGGATCCGGATCGCTTCTGTCGGACAGTGATGAAGGCAGGTCGTACAGCCGGTGCATTTATTCCGATCCAGCTGAACCGAATGCTCGTACTGATCCATGACACCTCCTTATCTGATATAGATCCTCATGGAAACCGTCGTCCCGACGCCGAGCACCGTATCAATCTTCATCTCATCCGAGTAGCGTTTCATATTGGGAAGGCCCATCCCGGCACCGAAGCCCAGTGAATGAATCTGAGCCGTCGCAGTCGAATATCCTTCCTGCATTGCAAGGTCCACATCCGGAATACCGGGTCCCTGATCCTTCAGAATAATGTCAATATACTCTTCCGTCACGATGACATCGGCTGTGCCGCCTTCCGCGTGGATGACCATATTGATTTCTCCCTCATACATGGCTATGGAGAGTTTCCGGATCACTTCCGACGGAAGCCCCAGCTGCCGCAGATTCTTTTTTACTGTGACAGAAGCGGTTCCGGCAGAGGTAAAGTCAGAGCCGTCCACCTCAAAGTGGAAAACCAGCGGTTCAGACATGTTCTTTGAGCTTATCGCCCCGGAGACCGTTGATATAAAGCCTTCCACAGGCTTCGTACATCCGGACTCTTGTGGCCATCACGACGATTCCGGATGCTTCCGCAAGCTTCAGAATCGCCTCCGAGGGCCTCTTGCTGCGTACGAAAACGATGCATACCATGTCCATCATTTCCGCAGTTCTGACCACCTGCGGATTCACAAGGCCCGTGAGAAGCACGGCCTGGTCCTTCGCAAATGCCAGTACATCACTCATCATATCACAGCCGCACGCGGAAAACACGTCATGGCCGAGATTCTCCTCTCCGCACAGTACTTCCGCGTCCAGGAGTTCTTTTACATCGCTGATCTTCATTCTCTGTCCCTTTGATAATAACTTCCCGTCAGTCTTCCGTTCCTTTTCTCAAGGATCAGGCGTACTTCGCGAGAATCGATTCCACGTCGTTCTTGGTGATGCGGCCGTATACTTCGTCGTTGACGCTCATAACAGGTGCAAGACCGCAGGCGCCGACGCAGCGGGCAGCCGTCAGACTGAACTTGCCGTCAGTCGTGCACTCTTCCGGTCCGATGCCGAGGACTTCCTGCAGCTTCTCGAAGATATCGCCGGAGCCCTTGACGTAGCAGGCGGTGCCGAGGCAGACGGAAATATTGTACTTGCCCTTAGGCGACAGCGCGAACTGTGCGTAGAAAGTGGCAACACCGTAGACCTTCTCGAAAGGAACGCCCATGCCGTCCGCAATCCGCAGCTGGACTTCATACGGAAGATAGCCGTAGATATCCTGTGCCTTCTGCATGACGACCATCAGGTTGCTCTGGTCGTGTTTGTTCTCGTCAATGACTTCCTGCAGGGCTTTTGCCTGTTCGGGCGTCTCGGAGAACGGAATCTTGCTGATCGTTTTCTTCATAGTTCCCTCCTATTAATGTATGATGAAAGCGCATAGTTACGCCTATCATAAACGCAATACAACAGTTATATAATACACCGTAAAGTCTTTTTTGAAAAGTGTTTTTTTCATAATTCGTGAAAAAAATATCAGGCATGGGGAACAAAGCCGAGATGGCGGAAATAAAAAGCAAGCGCCGTCCCCATAAAGGCATGGGAGAACTCTTCGGAGCCAAAGGAATCGATCACCTTAGGCACCGGCATCAGCCGGAAATTCAGAAGTTCGTCCGCGTCCAGGTGCTGCTCTCCCGTCTGTTCGAGATCTTCCGCAAGATAAGCCGTAAAATGATTTTTGAACAGGGCGGGGTTCGAACTGCAGCGGCCAAGTTTCGTGATCTTTCCCGCTCTGAAACCGGTCTCCTCGAAAAGCTCGCGTTTTGCGGTCTCCGCCGGATCCTCATCCGGATTGCATACGCCGCCCGGGAATTCCCAGGTCATATTCTCCTCCGCGTGCCGCCACTGCCGCACCATGACAAACTGATCCTGATACACCGGTATCACGACAACCCAGTCCGGCGCCGATACCGCGACGTAATCGCCGCGGATGCCGGTGCCGGACTCCTCTGTCTGGGACAGCACCGAAAAAACAGGGGTATGCAGAAGTTCTTTCGTCTCCAGGATATGCCATTTCAGCTGTTTATCGGTCATATGGAATTCCTCTCACTGCTTTCCGATTTTCGTAAGAAACGCCCCGACGATCCGGCGGTACTCCTCCGGCGCCTTGATCATTGACTCCGCATGCTTTGCGCCGGGAATCAGGTGCAGCTCGCTGCAGCCTTCCGTCGCAGCCTGCATCATTTCACTGTGGTACGGCAGGATGAAATCGTCGTCCGCCCCGTGCATAAAGAGAATCGGGACGGTATTCCCGGGGAGGCTGTCGATCGGGCGCATTTCGCTGTAGAAAAG
Organism: Lachnospiraceae bacterium; assembly: GCA_017543275.1. Classification (GTDB taxonomy): domain Bacteria; phylum Bacillota; class Clostridia; order Lachnospirales; family Lachnospiraceae; genus UBA1267. Next base: position 19,863 of record JAFYGJ010000094.1, read on the forward strand.
GCCGTAGCGAAGCTTTGCGAAAATGCCTGCGATATAGACAAAAAAGGTCGGAAGATGCAGGCCGCGAAGCCCGACCTTCAAAACCGGGATGATCTCCGCAAAGCCGCAGTCCGCGACGATAAAATCCATGTCTTTCCGATATTTCAGAACAGCTATGGAAGTCGCGGAGCCGAGCGACTCGCCCTGAAGTCCGAGTACTTCCATGTCGGGGTAACGCTTCCGAGAATCCGTCATCATCACGTCGAGATCCCGGCTCTCCCGCACCGAATAGGTCACGTACGTCAGCTCATTCAGGCCGTGTGCACGCAGATCGTAGAGGATCACATTGTAACCGTGGTCGAGATACATCTTTGTATACTTCAGCGAACCGAAGCGGTTGTCGGTATAGCCGTGTGTAATGATGATGTATTTCTTTGTTTCCGTGGGATTTTTCAGGAACTGCGCATGCAAAACATAGCCGTCATAGCTTGTGACAGTGTAGTCGGTTTTCTCCAGCGGGTCATACCAGGAGAGATCGTAATGATCCTCCTGCCATTTCCGGGCGTCCGGAAGGCTCATGCGCTTTACGCCCATCGAGTAGGAGCAGAGATAATTGCCCGCAAAAAGAAGCAGGATCAGAATCAGCGCCAGGACAGCTGCAAGAATGATCATAAAAATCTTCATCGGTGTTCTTTCTCCCAGTCAAGCATTTCCTGAAGAATCCGGAACTGGTTCCGGGCCCGCACAAGGTTGTGCTCCGGATAATCGGTCTTGAAATAGACGTCGTTCTCGAGATAATCCGTCAGAAAACGAATGCCGCATTCATAAGTCAGAAGCTCGGCGGATTTGAAAAGAAGCTGCATCTCGTTGTCCGTCAGCGTATCCTTCATCTCCGAAAGGTAGCCCTCCCGGAACACAAGATACGCCTCCGGATCGAAATGCACCTTTGAAATGTCCGGCTCGTCTTCTGCCGCCGTCACAGCGCCGGAGCGGACAGCGTCGCCGAAATCATAGAGGCGGGCCCCGGGCATAACGGTATCAAGATCCACAACCGCAATGGTCTCCCCGGTATCATCGTCAAACAGCACGTTGTTGATCTTGGTGTCGTTGTGGGTAACGGAAAGCGGAATGCTGCCGTCTGTGATGCCGGATGTGATCACCGGCGCGAGTCTTTCCTGTGAAAAGGCGTATTCGATCCCGGGGCGGGCCTTTTCAAGTCTTTCCCTGTCCTGACAGGCCTGTACCGCTGCTTTCAGTTTTTCAAAGCGTTTCGGCGTATTATGAAAATCCGGAATCGTTTCATGAAGCTTCTCTGCCGGGAAGTCCTGGAGTTCGCGCTGGAAGCGGCCGAAGGCCGCAGCTGCCTTACAAAAATCCGTAAGCGTCCGCTCTTCCGGTTCCACGGAATGCGTACCTGCGATATTTTCATACATCCGCCAGCATCCGCTCTGATCCGTATAAAGAGGCGCGCCGTCAGCAGTGTGGATGACAGTCAGGGTTCCGCGCCGTTCATCCCCGCCGTCCGCACGGAGTTTCCCGCGAATCCAGGCTGTAACCGCTTCAATATTCTCCATCACTTCATACGGCTTTGTGAAAATCCCGGTGTTGATCCGCTGCAGAATCCACTTCCCGTCCGATGAGCGGTAGGTATCATTGATATGGCCTTTTCCGAGCGGCACAAACATGCAGTCCTTGCCGAAAGCCCTGCCGATTTGCTGTAAAGCTTCTGGCGTCATTGACTCCTCCTCATTTTTTGGAAAACGTTCGTCATATCTCATCACAGGCGGGCTGATAATACGGCAGCGGCAGGAAGGGCGCCTGCGGAAGCTCCCCGTATCCGAAATCCGTCACAAAACGCATCATGCCGAAGAAATAATTCACGGCCTGGCAGGGATCCGTAAAGCGGATCTCCACAGGCGCGGATTCCGGAAGCTTCTCCACAAAAGCCTCGCCGTCCTGCACGCCGATCCGAAGGTTTTCACCGCTGTCGAAGCCTGCGGTAATCTCACAGTCCGGTACAGCGTTGATCGCACACTTCATCCGAAGAAAGGCCCGGATGGTCCGTTCGTAATTCAGTACGCGGATCATCTCGCAGCTCATCAGCATGAATCCGCCCGCAATCCTGGAAAGCACCGCCAGCATTTCCTCCTGGTCCGGGGCGACGCGGTTCACCCGGAGCTCCGGGATTTCAAAGGCCTTCCGGAAATCATTCAGCACCTTTCCGGCTTCGGAAGGTCGTTTAAGCCGCAGGTCTCCGACCGCATCGTTGAAACGCATGACCGATCCGCAGAACGCGCCGTCCTTTTTGATAAAATACGGCTTCGCGCCCATCGAAAAGTAAACATTGTACTCCTGGTCCGGATCATGCAGGACATAGGTCTGTTCGGAAGTGCGAAGCTTCTTTGCCTGAGAAAGATCCTCCGTCAAATCCTCTGAAAACGGCACAAATTCATAGCCGAAATCCGCACCTTTTCCGTACACATGCGAAAAGCAGTGCTCATCGAAAGAAAAGCCCGGATTGACGCCTGCGTTCTCAAAGCCCCAGTGTTCGTAGCGCTGCCGGTCTCCGCCGAGCACCATGTAATCCGCGCCAAGCGCTTTCGCACGCTCAACGGAATCATTCATCAGACGGATCATATGCCCCTCGCCGCGGTGATCGGGGTGCGTCGAAACCGTTCCGATGCCGACAACCGTAAGCTTCTCGCCCGCAACCATTGTCGGAAGCTCAAAGTTTCCGACAATCCCGACGATTTTACCGTCCTGCACAGCAAGATAATGCATCGGCGCAGTTTTGATATTCTGGTAAAGCTTCGGCAGGATCCTCGGGAAAAAGCTCTCAGGTCTGGTGTCCTGTTCAAAATCTCCTGTCCAGTGCGAAGGATCGAAAGCGTGGTTCGCCATCTCGATCAGCGCCCGGTAATCTTCTGCAGTGGCAAAACGATATAC
>JAFYGJ010000095.1:0-22369 GCA_017543275.1 Lachnospiraceae bacterium
AGAAAAAGAGATGTTTGCAGATCATGCTAGAATCTATATCCGTTCCGGCAAGGGCGGCGACGGCCATGTCAGTTTCCGAAGAGAAAAGTACGTGGCAAACGGCGGCCCGGACGGCGGAGACGGCGGAAGGGGCGGAGATATTATTTTCCAGGTTGAAAAAGGCCTGAATACGCTCGGAGACTTCCGGCATCAGCGGAAATACAGCGCACAGGACGGAGAACAGGGCGGAAAGCGACGGATGCACGGCGCGGACGGCGAAGATCTCATTATCAGGGTTCCGGAAGGCACCATTATCCGGGACGAAGCATCCGGGAAAGTCATTGCGGACATGTCCGGCGACAACCTGCGCCAGGTAGTTCTTTCAGGCGGCAAGGGCGGCGTCGGAAACATGCATTTCGCAACCTCCACGATGCAGATCCCAAAGTACGCAAAGCCGGGCGGACCTGCCAAAGAGCTCTGGGTCACGCTGGAACTCAAGGTCATTGCGGACGTCGGGCTGATCGGGTTTCCGAATGTCGGGAAGTCCACACTGATCAGCGCGGTGTCAAATGCGCGGCCGAAAGTTGCTAATTATCATTTTACAACCCTGAATCCGGTGCTGGGCGTCGTGGATTTCGGATCCGGAGATGGCTTTGTCATGGCTGACATTCCGGGGCTGATTGAAGGCGCATCGGAAGGCATCGGACTCGGTCATGAATTCCTGCGCCATATTGACCGCTGCAAGCTTCTTCTGCATGTTGTAGATGCAGCCGGCACAGAAGGGCGCGACCCGATCGAGGACATTCGTGCCATCAATGAAGAATTGGAGAAATATGATCCGGAACTCATGAAGAAGCCGCAGATCATTGTTGCAAACAAGTGTGATGCAATTGTTTCCGCGGAAGGCGCCGAAGATCCGGTTTCAAGGATCCGCCGGGAATATGAGACCGAAAGCTGTCCTGTTTTCGCGATTTCCGCGGTGACAGGGGAAGGCACGAAGGAACTTCTGTCCTGCATTCAGAAAAAGCTTGCGGAGCTTCCGCGGGAGATGAAAATTTACGAGCCGGAATTCGAATACGAGGTTGACTCGACGGCGAATCTTCCGTATACTGTACAGAAGAACGAAGACGGTGAATATGTTGTCGAAGGCCCGCGGATCGAGAAGATGCTCGGCTATACGAACCTCGATTCGGAAAAAGGATTCCAGTTCTTCCAGAAATTCCTGAAAGACGCCGGAATCCTGAAAGAATTAGAGGCTTTGGGGATTCAGGACGGCGACACGGTCCGGATGTACGGACACTCATTTGACTATTATAAATAACGGAGTAAATATATGTTGACAAGCAAACAGCGGGCGTATCTGAAGTCTCTTGCGATGAAGCTCGATCCGGTCATCAATGTCGGGAAGGACAGCATGACGCCCGGCATTACGGATGCGGTGAATGAAGCGATCGAGGCCAATGAACTGATCAAGGTCGGCGTGCTGAAAAACTGCATGGATGATCCGCGGGAGATCGCAGAAATGCTGGCAGAGCGCACGCGCTCGGAAGTCGTGCAGGTAATCGGCAAGAAGATTGTCCTGTACCGTCAGGCAAAGAAGCCCGAAGACCGGAAGATTGTTTTGCCCAAAGACGTGAAGAAAGCGGAATAACAGGAGACCCGGATTTTGATTCAGCAGGAAAAGTACCTCAGCATCAAGAAAAGCCTGAAAAAGGAGCTGGACAAGGAGCGTTACCAGCATACGCTTTCCGTCGCATTTACTGCCTGCAGCCTTGCCATGCGCTGGGATGCGGACATGGAGCGCGCGTATGTCGCGGGGCTTCTGCATGACTGCGCGAAAAGCATTCCGGACGGGGAGCGTGTGAAGCTCTGTGAGAAGTGGGGCGTCCCGGTCAACAAGACGGAGCGCCGGAATCCGACGCTTCTTCATGCGAAGATGGGAGCATATCTTGCGGAAGACAAATATGGAGTCAAAGACCCGGACGTGCTTTCGGCGATCACAAATCATACGACCGGCCGGCCCGATATGAGTACGCTTGAAAAAATCATTTTTGTTGCGGATTATATTGAACCGTTCCGGTATAAGGCAGAGAACCTGCCGGAAATCCGAAAAGAAGCCTATGTGGATCTGGACAGAACAGTACTGATGATTTCACGGGATACGTACCGGTACCTGCTGCAGAAATCGCCGGATGATATCGATCCGATGACAGAAGAAGTTTTCCACTGGTATCAGAGGCTTGTGGATAAGAAGAAAACAGAAACGGAGAAGTAATTGATGAACGACATTCAGAAAATGGTCAGACTCGCCTGTGACGCTCTGGAGGATAAGAAAGCCTCTGATGTGAGTGTGCTGGATATTACTGGAGTCAGCGTCATCGCAGATTATTTTATTATCGCAAGCGGCGACAATGAACGTCAGGTGGAAGCGCTTTCGGATGCAGTGGATGAGGCGCTCGGACGTGCCGGCTATGAGCGCCGTGCGATCGAAGGCTACAGCACCAAACGCTGGATTCTTCTTGATTACAATGATGTGATTATCCACATCTTCAACCGGGAAGACCGGCTGTTCTATGATCTGGAACGCATCTGGAGAGACGGAAAGCGCGTAGATCCGAAGGAATTCTGAGATGGCTGTTTATAAGAGCGGAAAGAAGAAAAATACAGAGAAGGAAAAGGGTTACTATATGACCCATCGTTCGGAAGAAGTGTTCGTCTGCAAAAACTGCGGACGCGAAGTCCGGCCGGAAAATGCCGGCACCGGACATCGGAATCACTGTCCGAACTGCCTCTCAAGCGTTCATCTGGATACAGTTCCGGGAGACCGGGATGCGGAATGCGGCGGACTCATGGACCCGATCGCAGTGTGGGTCCGGAAAGACGGCGAATGGGCGCTCATTCACCGCTGCAGGCTCTGCGGAACCTTGAGCTCCAACCGTATTGCAGCCGACGACAACCCGCTGAAACTGATGTCGATTGCGATGAAGCCGGTGGCAAATCCGCCCTTTCCGGTTGAACGGATGCAGGAAATGCTGAAAGCGATGGGGATAGATTACGAAAGCGAAAGCTCCGGGGGAAACGAAGTTGACGGAGAGAATCATTGAAACCGAACGGCTTCTTCTGTCACACTGGACAGAAGAGGACGCGCCGGAAGAGTATGAATTAGCAAAAGACCCCTATATCGGGAAGATGTGCGGCGGATGGAAGGCGCCGGAGAATACGGAAGAAGCTGCAGAAACCATCCGAAACGTGCTGCAGAAAGAAGAATGTTATAAGATCACACGAAAATCTGACGGAACACTTTTAGGCTGCTGCGAGATCATGTCCAATTCGCGGCATGCGGCCGGGATGTCCGCAAATTTCGAAATCGGTTACTGGATCGGGCGCCCTTACTGGGGAAACGGATATGCGGGGGAAGCAGTGAGAGCACTTCTTCAGCGTGCATTCGAAGATTTAGATGCCGACCAGGTCTGGTGCAGCTGTTATGACAGCAATACACAGTCCCGCCGTGTGATTGAAAAGTGCGGATTCCGTTATCATCACACAAACGAGAATCTCTTCTCAGACCGGCTGAATGATAAAAACTACAGCGATCTCGTATATGCGATGACCTACAGGGAGTGGATGGACGCATAAAAAAAGTGAGCCGATATGCGGCTCACTTTTTTTATGCGAATTCTTCCCGGATCCGGGCGTTGAGATCTTTTTTTCCGATCTCTGCGGCGATCCGAAGAATCGCTGTCAGTGTATCGGCATCTGCACTGCCGTGGCCCTTTACAACCGGGGTGTTCGCGCCTAAAAGCACCGCACCGCCGGAAGAGTTGTAGTCGTAATTCAGGTAGACTTCCCGGAGGGACTGAAGCATCTCGGTACGCGCGGGCTCCGGAAGCTTCTCTGCAGCCTTGACAGCATGGGCAACAGCGGATTTCGCGGCGCCTTCTATTGTCTTCAGGAGAATGTTGCCCGCAAAACCTTCGCAGACCAGTACGTCCGCATCGGAGCGGAGCACATCGGTGCCCTCAAGATTGCCGACGAAATTCAGGCCCGGCTGCTCCCGAAGAAGCTTATTGGCTTTCTTCACGAGTTCATTGCCCTTACTGTCCTCGGAACCGTTCGAAAGAAGCGCGATCCGGGGATTTTCTGCGCCGCGGGACTGCATATAAACCTTGCCCATCCGGGCGAAGGTCACAAGCTTGTCTTCCGGACAGTCAATGTTCGCACCGCAGTCTGAAATGCAGAGGCGGACGCCGTCGTCCCGGATGACCTCGCAGAGAAGCACCGGGGTCACATGCGGGATGCGTCCGAGGACCATGATTGCCGAAACGAACAGGGCGCCGGTCGGACCGCAGGAGACGAAGCAGCTGATCGAAGGATCGGATTTGCAGAGCGCAATGCCTTTCATCAGCGAGGAATCCGGTTTCTTACGGATTGCATCGACCGGATTGTCATGATTCGTAACAGCATCCGGTGAATCCACGATTTCATAACGGCCTTCCGGGAGTGGGTTCTCTGCGAAAAAGCCTTCGACCACTTCCCTGTCACCAAGAAGATAACAGAAAAGTTCCGGATCCTCTGAAAGAATCCGGAAAACGCCGGGTAAAAGCTCTTCCTGCGGGCGGTCTGCACCCTTCAGGTCTACAGCAAGCTTAATCATATTCATGAAACTCCTTTGGCTGACCGAATCAGAAAACAGCGGGGCGGAAGAGAGAGCGTACCCGGCCTAAAATTTCCACGTTGTCAACAATAATCGGGTCCATTTCGTCATTCTGCGGCTGCAGACGGTAGTGTCCTTTTTCCTTGTAATAGGTTTTGACTGTCGCGGAATCATCAATCATCGCGACGACGATCTCGCCGTTCCGGGCGGTATTCTGCGACTCGACAATCAGAATGTCATGCTCGAAAATACCGGCATTGATCATACTGTTGCCCTGAACTTCAAGACCGAAGATGTCATTTGCGGTCTTGGGAAGGTAGTCTGCCGGAATCGGGAAATAGGAGCTGATGTTTTCCTCGGCGAGAATCGGTTCTCCGGCGGCAACACGGCCGACAACGGGGATCGGTACGGTCTCTGTACGGACCATCTGGAAACTTTCATCCAGAATCTCGATTGCACGGGGCTTCGTCGGGTCGCGGCGGATATAGCCGTTTTTCTCCAGTGAATTCAGATGCGCATGCACGGAAGAGGTGGAGCTCAAATTGACAGCCCGGCAGATCTCCCGGACTGACGGCGGATAGCCCTTCCTCAGGCATTCCGATTCCATATATTTCAGAATTTCCAGCTGCTTGTCGGTGATGTTTCCATTGCCCATAGCATTTCTCCCATCCTGTTTTTATGCGGAACGAAGAATTGGCGTTCCGAAAACAAATAAATGAACGCGGAGATTTTATTCTCCGCGTTCATTATAGCACAGCTTTTCGAAAAAAGCAAACAAAAGTTCGGAAAGTATGTTCGATTTTTTGAATTTTCTCGAACAGCCGGTCGAACGGGCTTACGGCAGCTTTCCGATCGTGTATCCTTTCTCCCACAGGTAGGGGACAATCTGCGGCATGACTTCGATCGAAGCCCGGTTTGTCGTATGCAGGGAATAGATGCAGCCCGGATGCAGCTGATACTCCAAAGAGACCAGAAGGTTGTTGACGTCGATATTCTTGTAATGATCGTAGTCCACGTAATTGGCACTGTAGAAGACAACCTGGTAGCCCATCTTGACAACCGCTGCAACGGCCTGCTCCGTATACACATCATAGCTGAAATAGAATTTCCGCATGTTGTAGCCGCAGGTCTCCTGCATGAAAGTGTGGAAATTATAGATGTCTTCCGTCATGGCTTCCAGACCGAGCTTGACAAGACCGCCGTCCGGAAGCGAGCTTCCGATCGAACCGATTTCATGGCCTTCCGCGATCATCCGCTGTACAAGGCCGAGGTTGTGTTCGACATAAGGCTTGTCGGTCAGGAACAGCGCCTTGACATTCAGGTTGGAGAGAATGTTCAGAAGGTCCTCAGTGTTCGGCGCGAATTCGTTGGTCAGGATGAAGCTGAAATACACGGTCGGCTGTTCGGTTTCGGGTCCGAAGATCACGACGTTTCCGATCGAAGAGTTCAGAAGGTTGTCTCTCGTGACGCAGGAATTTGCCCGGTTCTGGTCGTCGCGGTCACTTGATCCGCTGATGTAGAAGCCCTGTTCGGTATCGGAATAGTTCGCCCGGATCTCTGCAATTTCCTCGGCGGAGAGCCTGTGAATCTCCCGGACCGGCTGCGGCGGCTCGGTTTCAGGCTCAGTGCTTTCGGTTTCCTCTTCGGACGAAGTCTCTTCGGTGGAAGGCTCTGTCACAGGCTCCGTGCTTGACGGTTCCGTCTGTTCGGCTTCGGTGTTGTCTGTTTCCGGAGCTTCCGTCTCCGAAGGTTCCGTCGATCCGGCAACTTCGGTCTCCGGTTCCTCGCTTCGTTTGGTGCCGGTCATTCTGGAGATGCCGAGCGCGGCGAGCACTGTCAGGGCAACGGCAGCGAGGAAAACACCGCCTGTGATCAGCCATTTTTTCTGTAAATCATTCATAAAGGAAAGCCTCCTCTGTACGGAATGATGATTTTTATAAGGTCATATCTTTTTATATTTTAACCGATCACAGCCGGAATGTCAAATGATTCGGTTCAGGAAATCCGTTCGATTGCCGAAATGTCGGGAACAGCCATCAGGGAATAGTTCGTGTAGTAGACGACAAAGCCCGGCTTGGCACCGGCCGGCTTTTTTACTTCTTTTTTCTTTACATAATCGATCTCAACTTTTTCGGAATTCCGGCCTTCGGAGAACCAGGCCGCAAGCGCGCCTCCTTCTTCATAGGTCCGGTCCGGGACCTCCCGTCCGCCGGTACGGATAATGACATGAGATCCGGGCATGTTTTTGGCATGCATGAAGATATCGGCGTTTTCCGCAATCCGGAAGGTGAGCCGGTCGTTCTGCAGGTTGTTCTTCCCGACCAGGATTTCAAAGCCGTCGGAAGAGCGGAAGCGGTAGGGTTCGGAGACGATTTTCTCTTTCCGTCCTTTTTTTTGGACATGCCGTTTTACATAGCCGGCCTGAGCCATTTCCTCGCGGATCTCCGAGAGCGTATCCGGATCCGTGCACTGGTCGATCGAACGCAGGATCTCCCTCAGGTGCAGAAGCTCCGCCTCAGTTTCCGGAATCAGTTCAGAAAGGGCTTTTGCGGTCCGTTTCAGCTTTCCGTAGCGTTCGAAATAGTTTTTGGCATTGTCCGCGATCGAAAGGTCCGGATCAGTCGGAATCACAAGATCCTCCCCGGTATAGTAATTCTGCACCGTCACGGATTTTTCTCCGACCGGAAGCGAATAGGAGTAGGCATTCAGGAGCTCACCGTACAGCTTCAGTTTCTCCGTCTTTTCCGTATCCTTCATCTGACGCCGCTGCAGATCGAGCTTGCGGCTCTGACGCGTGAGAAGCGTCTCCGTAATCTTCCGAAGATCCGCCGAACGCTGGTGCATGTTGACAGCGGTATTCTTCTCGGAGAGATAATGGCGCAGCATTTCACTCGGAGAGTCAAAAGACTGTACCGTCACGCCGGAATCTCTGCGTGCCTGATAGCTGGGAAGGCCCATTGCGGAGAAGGAAACCGGTATTCCCTGTTCGTACGAAATGGCGGGAGAGAAGTCCCCGTCGAGGATTTTCTGCTTAAAAGCCATCACAGCTTCCGAAAAACGGTCTTTTTCAGCTGAAGTGAGGGCAGAAACAGGGCTGGAAGCGTCAAAACCGTTTTCATAGACAAATTCGGAGGCAGACTGGATTGAAATACCCGTATAGCGGCGGGAGAGTGCTTCGGGAAGGGTGTCGGTATCCGGAAGGGCTTCCCGGAAAGAATCAAAGTTCTCCTCTAAAAGTTCCTTTTTCTCCTGTGTTTTCGGAATGAACCAGGGCTTTTGCGGGAGCACGGTCCGGACCGAACTCAGGCTCGGCGGAACACGGCGAATTGCATCCAAAATCGTGTAGTCCCCGTCCGTCAGGATAATGTTGCTGTATTTCCCCATGAGTTCGATGATAAGATGCTTTTCACCGATATCGCCCATCTCGTCCGGCGCTTCAAAGAGAAAGTCCAGAACGCGCTCGAGTCCCGGCTGCGTGACCGCGATCAGGCGTCCGGACCCGATATGCTTTCTGAGAAGCATGGTAAAGGCAGGCGCGGTCTGCGGACTCGGAAGGTTTTCATCCGTGAGATACAGAAAGGGCAGCGAAGCGGAGCCGGACATGAGAAGCCTGGTCAGACCATTCGGTGTTTTAAAGGTCACAAGCAGTTCTTCTTTTTCCGGCTGGGCGATTTTATTCACACGTGCGTCCGAAAGCGCTTTCTGCAGTTCCCACTGAAGCGCGCGGACCAGAATTCCGTCAAAGGCCATGCGGTTTTTCTCCCTTCATTCCCCACGATTTTACACTATTTTACCTGCGAATTCAATATCTCCCGTGTTTTAACTTATCCTTACCAATTCCGTAACAAATTTGTAAAAAATAAATTGACAGATGCAGGATGTCGGTAGTATAATATCGCAGGATTATTTTTCTGAAAACAGGATGATTTCCATCGAATTTTAAAGAAAAGAGGACTCCGATATGGGCAAATATTTCGGTACTGACGGATTCCGCGGAATGGCCGGCAAGGACCTGACCGCATGGCACGCATTTATGACAGGACGCTTCCTGGGATGGTATTACAAAAAGCAGCATAACGGCGAGCCGGCCAGGATCGTCATCGGCAAGGATACCCGCCGCTCCTCCTACATGTATGAGAATGCGCTGGCGTCCGGCATCACCTCATCCGGTTCCGACGCGTATCTTCTGCACGTCACGACGACGCCCTGCGTCAGCTATATCACCAGAACCGAAGATTTCGACTGCGGCGTCATGATCTCCGCAAGCCACAACCCCTTCTATGACAACGGCATCAAGCTTTTGAACTTTGAAGGAGAGAAGATGGACGACGATCTGCAGGACGAGCTGGAGCGTTTCATTGACGGCGATCCGGCAGAGCTTCCATGGGCAACCGGCGACGAAGTCGGCAAGACCATCGATTTCTATTCCGGCCGGAACCGCTATATCGGCTATCTTGCGGGCATCGCGACCCGTTCCTTTGAGAAGCACAAAGTCGGCCTGGACTGTGCAAACGGCGCTTCCTGGATGATCGCGCGTTCCGTATTCGATGCGCTCGGTGCAAAGACCTATGTCATCAATGCGGAGCCGGACGGCCTGAATATCAACCGGAACTGCGGCTCGACACACATCGAAGGACTGAAAGAATATGTAAAGCTGAACAAGCTGGATGTCGGTTTTGCATTTGACGGCGATGCGGACCGCTGCCTTGCAGTCGACGAAAACGGCCAGGAAGTCAACGGCGACAAGATCATGTACATCTGCGCGAAGTGGATGAAGCAGCACGGCATGCTGAAGAGCAATACCGTTGTGACGACCGTTATGTCTAACTTCGGCCTGTACAAGGCTTTTGACGAGATGGACATCAACTATGAGAAGACGGCTGTCGGCGACCGCTATGTCTATGAAAACATGAAGGAAAACGATTACATGATCGGCGGCGAACAGTCCGGCCATATCATTTTCCGTAAGTATGCGCATACCGGTGACGGCCTGATCACGGCGATCATGGTCATGGGCATCATGATTGAGACGAACCTTCCGCTTTCTGCGCTGGCTGCAGGCGTGACCATGTACCCCCAGGTTCTCAAAAACGTCGAAGTAGACGACAAAGACGGAACGCTCGCAGATCCGGCTGTTCAGGCGTCCGTAGATAAGGCGACAGAAGAGCTGGGCGACAACGGCCGTGTGCTTCTCAGAAAGTCCGGTACCGAGCCCGTGCTTCGTGTCATGTCCGAAGCAGGAACGAAGGAAGACTGCGAGAAGCAGGTCGATGCGATCATCGATTCGATGCGCGTATCCGGCCATCTGATCAAGGTCCGCTGACAGGAAGCGTTCAGAAACATTTTACGGAGGCTCATCATGTATACAATTAAAGATTTATACGATCTCGACCATACCTATCCGGAAGTCCGGGAATTCCTTTCGCAGTTCACCTGGCCCTGGGAAGCGCTTTCGGGCATCAAAAATCTGCTCGCGGAAATCGGAAAGAACCTTCCCGAGGATGAATTCGACCATCCGTCGGAGGATGTGTGGATCGCAAAGGACGCGAAGATCTATCAGAATGCAAATATCTGCGGTTCCTGCATCATCGGTCACGGTACGGAAGTCCGTCCGGGTGCCTTTATCCGCGGTTCGGCAATTGTCGGCAATAACTGCGTCGTCGGAAACTCCACGGAACTCAAAAATGTGATTCTCTTTGACAATGTGCAGGTTCCGCATTATAACTATGTCGGTGATTCGATCCTGGGCTACAAGTCCCACATGGGCGCCGGCTCCATCACTTCGAATGTTAAGAGCGACAAGAAACTCGTCGTTGTGAAGGACGGTACGCAGCAGATCGAGACCGGTCTCAAGAAGATGGGTGCGATGCTCGGCGACCGCGTCGAAGTCGGCTGCAACAGCGTGCTGAATCCGGGCACCGTGATCGGTCGGGATTCCAACATTTATCCGACTTCCTGTGTGCGCGGCGTGGTACCGGCGAACAGCATCTGGAAGCGCGACGGCGACGTTGTTGAAAAGTATTGATTTTTCATAAATTATATAATAGAAAGGTGTTTCCCATGAAAGTTATCGTTGTTGAGAACTATGAAGAAGGCGCAAAGAAAGGCGCTGACATCATCGAAAAGATCGTCCGCGGGAATCCGGAGTGCACACTTGGCCTTGCCACAGGCTCCAGCCCGGTCGGCATGTATCAGGAACTGGCGCGCCGCTGCAGGGAAGAAGGGCTTGATTTCTCGAAGATTCATTCTGTGAACCTGGACGAGTATGTCGGACTTCCGGGCACGCATGACCAGAGCTACCGCTATTTCATGAACGACAATCTCTTTGATCATATCAATATCGACAAGGCCAATACCTATGTCGCAAAAGGCATCGGCAATGTCACGGAAAACCTCCGGGAATTCAATGAAATCCTGGACAAAACCGATATCGAGATCCAGGTCCTCGGCGTCGGTCCGGACGGACATCTCGGATTCAACGAGCCCGGCGAAACGCTTTACGACGGCGCACATGAAGAAACCCTTGACGACAGCACGATCGAAGCGAACAAGCGCTTCTTCGCCTCGAAGGAAGAAGTTCCGACCCACGCGGTCACGATGGGCATGGGCAATATCATGCGTGCAAAACGCCTTCTCATGATCATCAGCGGCAATAAGCAGGATGCAGCGACGAAACTTCTCATGAAGGACAAGATCGATCCGAAGTGCCCCTGCACCTTTATGCGCATGCACCGCGACGCAACCGTGATCATCGAAAAGAAGCTGGCGCAGGAGATCGGCTACTGCTGATTTCATGCCATTTCGTGAAAAATCAGGCGAAAAACAAGGAATTTTGTTTTTTTTCGCTTGATTTTTCTGAAAAATAGTGTTATAGTACGCATGTACTTAAAAAGTGGGCTTTCAAGAGAGCCCGCTTTTTTCATGGCGTACAGACAGAACGGGAGCAGTTTATGGCAAAACATGATCAGATCGAAAAGAAGGCGGAGGCGCTTTCCCTGAAATTCCTGGAAGAACACGGCCTGAGCCTTGTGGATACGGAATATGTAAAAGAAGCCGGCACCTGGTACCTCCGCTACTATATCGACAAAGAAGGCGGCGTTACGATCAATGACTGTGAGACGGTCAGCAGGTTTTTAAGTGCAGAACTTGACCGGGATGATTTTATTCCCGACGCCTACACGCTGGAGGTATCGAGCCCGGGGCTCGGACGGCCGCTGAAAAAGGAAAAGGATTACACGCGGAACCTTGGAAAACCTGTTGAAATCCGTCTGTTCAAGGCTGTTTCCGGAGAAAAGGAACTTCTGGGAGATCTCATATCCTGGGACCAGAATTCCGTAACAATAAAAGACAAAGACAGCGAAACTGTTTTGGAGAAAAAGAATATCGCACTGATCCGCGAATACGTGGACTGGAACGCATCAGGCGCAATCACTGAGGAGGAAAACGAAAATGAATAAGGAGCTCATGGAAGCCCTCGATCTTCTGGAAAAGGAAAAAGGCATCAGCAAGGACGTGCTGTTCGACGCGATTGACGCATCGCTCGTCAAGGCCTGTGAAAACAACTTCGGTTCCGCCGAAAACATTACGGTGTCGATCGACCGTGAAACCTGCGATTTCGCAATCCTGCAGGAAAAGACGGTAGTCGAAAAGGTGGAAAACCCCAACACGCAGATTCTTCCGGAAAAGGCAATGGAAATTGATCCCTCTGCCGAAATCGGCGGAACAGTCCGCGTGGAAGTAAAATCCAGAGAATTCGGCCGGATCGCGGCACAGAATGCCAAGAGCATTATTCTGCAGAAAATCCGTGAAGAAGAGCGCCAGACCATCAGCGATTATTTCAACAGCCGTGCGCATGATATCATGACCGGTGTTGTCCAGCGTGTAATGAACGGCATTGTCAGTGTGAATTTAGGCAAGGCAGATGCAATTCTCACAAAGGAAGACATTATTCCCGGCGAAACCTTCCAGCCCACCCAGCACATCAAGGTTTATGTGGTCGGCATGAAGGACGGCGGCAAGGGTCCGCGTGTCCAGATTTCCCGTACCAAGGCCAACATGGTCCGGCGTCTGTTCGAACTGGAAGTCGCCGAAATCAAGGACGGTATTGTCGAAATCCGTGCGATCAGCCGCGAAGCCGGTTCCCGCACCAAGATGGCGGTCAGTTCAAACGATCCTTCCATCGATCCGATCAGTGCCTGCATCGGCGTAAACGGATCCCGTATCACGCCGATCGTTAACGAGCTGCACGGAGAGAAGATCGATATCGTTCACTGGGATGAGAACCCGGCCCGTTTTGTGGAAAACGCGCTGTCTCCGGCGAAGGTCATCGCTGTCGCAGCTGACGAAGACGAACATGCGGCGCTTGTTGTCGTTCCGGACAACCAGCTGTCTCTTGCAATCGGCATGAAGGGTCAGAACGCGCGTCTTGCGGCAAAGCTGACCGGCTTCAAGATTGACATCAAGTCCGAGTCCCAGGCACAGGAAGAAGGCCTGTTCGACGATTACGAGGAAGGCTACGACGAAGAATACGAAGAGGGCTATGAAGAATATTCCGACGAGGAATATGAGGACTCCGCAGATTACGGCGAGGAGCCTGCGGAAGAATAAAACTGATTGGAGCACGCTTTGGCTAAGAAGAAGATTCCGCAGCGTATGTGCATTGTATGCGGAGAGACAAAAGACAAAAGAGACCTTCTTAGGATCGTGAAAACCCCGGACGGGATTCATTATGATCCCACAAGGCGCATGAACGGGAGAGGGGCGTATCTTTGCGGAAGCAGTGAGTGCTTTCAGAACATGAAGAAAAAACGTGCGCTTGACCGGGCATTTTCCATGCATGTGGAAGATGCGGTTTATGAAAATCTTTTAGAGGAGCTTTCAGAATAAGTTTGGACAGAATTCTATCAATGATGGGGCTTGCGAATAAGGCGGGAAAGCTTGTTTCCGGAGAATTTGCTTCGGAAAAGGCCGTAAAGGATGGAAAGGCCCGCCTTGTCATCATTGCCTCCGATGCATCGGACAACACGAAGAAACTTTTTTACGACAAATGCCGCAGCTATTCGGTTCCTGTGAGGGTCTACGCAGACAAGGAATCCATCGGGTCGGCGCTTGGGAAGCGTACCCGCGCCAGCACCGCCGTTACGGATGAAGGTTTTGCAAGATCGATCCTGCAGAAAATCGATGATCTGCCGCCAGATGAAAGGGGGAACAAATGATCAGGATTTATGAACTTGCAAAGGAAATCGGCACAGACAGCAACAGGATCATCGAGTTCCTCGGAGGCGACAGAAAACCGGCTTCCGGTATTGATGATGAGACAGCAAAAAGAGTACGTGAGAAATTTGCACCGGTAAAAAAAGAGGAGAAAAAGGTGAGTAAAGAGATGTCAGATAATCCCGAAAAGAAGATCGGCGCCCCGGAGAAAAAAGAGACGGCCGTAAGAAAGGAGCCCGCAAAGGCTCCTGAGAAGAAACCGCTTCCGGAAAGGCCGAAAGCTCCGCAGGGCGAAGCACCGAAGAAGAAAAAACCGGTGCTCCTGTTCCGGCCGGAAAACGCTTCGAAAAACAATACATTCATGAAAAACCAGGGGAGTTCTACGGCATCTTCGCAGAAGGCACCGGGCCGCACAGCACCGGATGACCGCAGAAATCCCGCCCGGCCGCAGGGCAAACCTGTCCGTCCGAATCCCCAGACGCCGCCGGAACGCCGGGTAATCCGCCCGAATGTTCCGACGACCGCTGAGCAGTACCGGGATTATGTGAAAGAAGAGACTGCAAGACCGGTCCGTCCGAGACCGAAGAAGGAAGAGCTTCCGGAAAGTGCTCCGGCGCCTGTCGCGGAAATTCCCGAGGTGCAGCCTGTCATAGAAACGCCTGTCACGGTTCCGGAAGAAACGATCATTCAGCCTGTTGCCGAGAACATTCCCGCAGCAGAACCCGTTCAGGAAACTGAAAAGCCTGAAACGATTGAAAAGACTGAAAAAACCGAGCAGCCGGAAGATACAGAGCAGCAGCCGGTTCGCGAAAAAGTGAAACCGGAGCGGCCGAAGGCGGAAAGACCGAAGGCTGAAAAGCCCGCGCCGGAAAAGGCACCCGTGCGCTCGATCTTCGACCGCAACATGGGACCCTTACGCAATGTTTACAAAGAGCGTGAGGAAAAAGAAGCCAGGGCAAGAGAACAGCGTCAGCTTGAAGGCACTGACCGTCAGGGTCAGCGTCCGACAGGAGAGCGCAGACGTCCGGACGGCCAGAGAAGCACCTTTACCCAGAGAAGAGACGGTACCGGCAGGCCCGCACAGGGACTTCAGGGCGGCGCACGTCAGGGCCAGAGTACAGGAAGAACGGGCCAGCAGGGCCAGGGAAGACCCGCCCAGGGACAGAACAGGGGCCTTTTC
The DNA here is from genome assembly GCA_017543275.1 of Lachnospiraceae bacterium. GTDB lineage: Bacteria > Bacillota > Clostridia > Lachnospirales > Lachnospiraceae > UBA1267. The sequence continues at coordinate 15,027 of JAFYGJ010000095.1, forward strand.
GGACAGAAGACCGGCGGCCAGACCTCCGGCAGATTCACCAAAGACCAGAGAAGTTCCGCGCCTTCGGAGAGTGCTGTTCCCAGCAAGAACGATTCCCGCAAGCGGAACAACGCAAACGGCAAGACGCTTGATAAGCAGCGCCAGGACCGCGACCGTACCGGCAAGAAGGCAGAGAACTTCAAGAATCTCTCCAAGACGACAAATCAGAAGAACCAGAAGCCGCAGCAGCCCAAGAAGGAAGAAGAAGTCATCAGGATGATCACGCTTCCCGATGTGATTACGCTGAAGGAACTGGCTGAAAAGATGAAGATGAAGCCCGCGGACATCATTAAGAAACAGTTCCTGCAGGGCAAAATGCTGACCGTGAACTCCGAGATTCCTTACGAGGAAGCTGAGGAAATCGCAATCGGATATGATATCCTCTGCGACCATGAGGTCCAGGTCGATGTCATCGAAGAACTCCTCCGGGAGGATGAAGAAGATGAGAAGCTGATGGTGAAGCGCCCGCCGGTTGTCTGTGTCATGGGACACGTCGACCACGGCAAAACCTCGCTTCTTGACGCGATCCGTTCGACAAATGTGACATCCCGCGAGGCCGGCGGCATTACGCAGCACATCGGTGCTTACATGGTCGAATGCAACGGCGAGAAGATTACCTTCCTTGATACGCCCGGCCATGAGGCTTTCACGGCGATGCGTATGCGCGGCGCCCAGGCGACGGATATCGCGATCCTTGTTGTCGCGGCAGACGACGGCGTCATGCCGCAGACAGTGGAAGCAATCAACCACGCCAAGGCAGCCGGCGTCGACGTCATTGTCGCAGTCAACAAGATCGACAAGCCTGCGGCCAATGTGGACCGCGTCAAGCAGGAGCTGTCGGAATATGAGCTCGTTCCCGAAGACTGGGGCGGATCCACGATTTTCGTTCCGGTTTCGGCAAAGACGCACGAAAACATCGACAGCCTTTTAGAGATGATTCTGCTTCTTACGGAAGTCAAGGAACTGAAGGCTAATCCGAACCGAGAAATGCGCGGAATCGTCATCGAGGCGAAGCTGGATAAGGGCCGCGGCCCGGTCGCAACTGTTCTCGTACAGAAGGGAACACTCAAGGTCGGAGATTTCGTTTCGGCCGGTTCTTTCTACGGCAGAGTCCGTGCGATGCTGGATGCAGACGGCAACGCGATGAAGAGTGCCACGCCTTCGACGCCTGTTGAGATTCTCGGTCTCAACGGCGTCCCGAATGCGGGTGAAGTCGCGATCGGTCACAAGAACGAGCGCGATGCGCGTTCCTACGCCGAAACCTTCATTGCGGAAGAGAAGAAGAAGATGCTCGCGGATACCAAGCAGAAGCTGACAATGGACAGCCTGTTTGCGGAAATCCAGGCCGGCAATATCAAGGAGCTTCCGATCATTGTCAAGGCAGACGTTCAGGGTTCTGTGGAAGCCGTGAAGCAGTCTCTCGAAAAGCTTTCCAACGAGGAAGTGCAGGTCAAGGTCATCCACGGCGCAGTCGGTCTCATCAACGAATCCGATGTCTCGCTGGCTTCCGCTTCCAATGCTCTTGTGATCGGCTTTAATGTACGTCCTGATGCACAGGCAAAATCTCTTGCGGAGCAGGAGCATGTGGATCTGAGACTCTACAAAGTCATTTATCAGGCAATCGAGGATGTTGAGGCCGCGATGAAGGGCATGCTCGCTCCGGTTTACGAGGAGCGGATCATTGCACATGCGGAAATCCGCATGACCTTCAAGTCTTCCGGCGTCGGCATGATTGCAGGTTCCTATGTACTTGACGGCACCATCGAACGCGGCGCAAGCGCCCGGATCACCCGCGGAAAGGACCAGATTTACGACGGTCCGATCGCATCCCTGAAACGTTTCAAAGACGATGTAAGGGAAGTCCGCGAAGGCTTCGAATGCGGTATCGTATTTGAGAAATTCACCGACATCATGGAAGGCGACCAGATCGAAGTCTACAAGATGGTTCAGGTGGAAAGGAAATAAGCAATGAAAAAAGGCAGCATGCGTTCACTCCGCATCAATACGGAAGTTCAGCGGGAACTCGGAAGGCTGATCAGCATGGAGCTGAAAGACCCCCGGGTTCACCCGATGACCACCGTCGTCTCGTGCGAAGTTACGACCGACCTGAAGATCTGCAAGGCTTATATTTCGGTTCTTGCGGATGAGAAGGAACGGAAAGAAACCATGGAAGGACTGAAGTCCGCAGCCCCGTTCCTCCGGCGTTCTCTCGCACAGACGATCAACCTTCGGAATACACCGGAGCTGATCTTTATCGAAGACCAGTCTATTGAGCACGGAATCAGCATGTCGAAGCTGATTGATGAAGTATCGGCGCAGGACAGAAAGGCGCGCGAACTTCGGGGCGAAGAAGAGGAAGAACAGAATGAATAATCTTCTTCAGTGCATTACGGACGGAATCCGCCGGATCGGCATTGTGGGGCATGTACGCCCCGACGGCGACTGTGCGGGTTCCGTCATGGCAGCATATCACTATCTGAGGGACAATGTACCGTCACTGGAGATTGTTCCTTTTTTACAGGAACTCCCCTATGGCATTCGTTTTCTGACGAAAGACTGCCCCGTGCGGCAGGACGACGGAGAAGGCGAGCGATTTGACCTGGTGATATCTCTTGATGCGGCAGCTCAGAACCGCATCGGCGCCGGCGCCGCAGCTTTCAATTCCTGCGAAAACACAGTCTGTATCGACCATCACCAGACCTGTACGGCTTTCGGAAAAGTGAACTGTGTGGATCCGCACGCAAGTTCTGCCTGTGAAGTGCTGTATCGGCTTCTTTCACGGGACCGGATCAGCTATGATACGGCTGTCTGTCTCTATACCGGCATCATTCATGACACCGGAGCACTCCGCTTTGACAATGTAAGCCCGGAGACGGTGCTGATCGTATCCGATCTGATCGCGAGAAAGATTCCCTTTACGGAAATCATTGAGAAGTCCTTTACGGAAAAATCGCTCATAGAGATGAAAATCACCGGTGAGATCATTAAAAACAGCCGGTTGTTTGAGAAAGAACATTTTCTCTATGGTGTCTGTGATCTTCCGATGCAGAAGCGTTACCAGATTGACCCGAATGAACTCGGTTCTGTTGTCGCAGCGATGAATGAGGTGCGGGAAGCGCGGGTTGTGCTTTTCGTGTACCAGTTCGAAGACGGCAGCTGGAAGGGCAGTCTCCGTTCCAAATGCGCTGTGGATGTTGCGAAAATCGCACTCCGTTACGGCGGCGGCGGTCACGTAAAGGCGGCGGGTTTCTCTTTCTCTGAAGATCCCGACCGGATCGCAGAGGAAATCCGCGGACTGCTTTCTGAAGAGGAATTGTAAATGGACGGCGTTCTTCTTGTCGACAAGGAGCAGGATTACACTTCCTTTGATGTCGTGGCAAAACTTCGCGGCATCCTGCACATGAAGAAAATCGGCCATGGCGGTACACTGGATCCGCAGGCGACCGGCGTGCTTCCGGTTTTTCTGGGAAGTGCGACAAAACTCTGTGATTATCTGCCGGATGAGACGAAGGTCTACGAGACAGAGATGTTCCTTGGACGCACAACCGATACCGGAGATATCTGGGGACAGACACTAAAAGAATATGAGCCGGTTTCTGACGAAGAGCAGGTTCGGAACTGCATCCTTTCCTTTGTCGGGCGCTATGACCAGGTTCCGCCGATGTTTTCGGCGAAAAAGATCAACGGGAAGAAACTGTATGAACTTGCCCGGAAGGGAGAAGTAATCGAGCGGAAAGCGGTTCCTTTGACGATAAAGGAAATCCGGATTCTTTCGATGGATCTTCCGCGCGTCCGCTTCACGGTTTTCTGCGAGAAAGGAACCTATATCCGCACACTCTGCGAGGATATCGGAAAGAAGCTCGGGTGCGGCGCCTGTATGAGCGCACTGAGAAGGCTTCAGCACGGCAGTTTCAACATTGAAGACGCACATACGCTTTCGGAGATTGAAAGGGCACGGGATGACGGAAGGCTTTCCGATATGATTCTTACTGTGGAAGAAGTCCTTCCGTATCCGAAGCTTCTGGTACCGGATGATCTTCTTCGGCTGATCCGAAACGGCAACAAACTGCCTGCTGACCGGTTTGAAATTCCATGCATCGGACTTTCCGATCAGCTTTCTTCAGGCGTTTTCCGCTACAAGATGAAGGACCGGGGCGGTACATTCTACGGCGTCTATCAGTTTACGCCCGGAGCTGAAATGCTGGTTCCGGAGAAAATGTTTCTACAGAAGGATTGAATCCGTATGATCATGACAGATCTGTCGGATCAGCTGTTTTCCGGTAAACTGCGCACGGCAGTAACCGTCGGCAAGTTCGACGGGCTGCACCGCGGACACCGGGAGCTGATCCGGTATACGGCAGAAAAAAAGAATGAGGGACTCATACCCCTAATCCTGATGATCGATATGAACAGCGGTCCGGGGAAAAAGAGTATTCTCGACCGGAAAGAAGAAAGAGAGACCCTCGAATCCCTCGGCGCCAAAATCGTTGTCCGGGTACCTTTTACCGATGAATTCCGGGAATTGAGTGCAGAACGCTTTTCGGAAGAAATACTGGCAGAGAGACTCGGCGCCCATTCTGTTGTTTCCGGAGAAGATTTCTGCTTCGGAAAAGGCCGTCAGGGGAACCCGGGTTTTCTGCAGAGCGTTTCGAAACGGCTCGGTTTTGAGTATGAATGCCTGCCCCGGGTTTTTTACGAAAATTCACCCGTTTCGAGTTCCAGAATCCGCGAATGCCTCGCTTCGGGGCGGGTGGAGGAGGCAAAAGCCTGCCTTGGAGAACCGTACCGGATCCGGGGAACGGTTGCACACGGCATGCATTTGGCATCGGGACTCGGTTTCCCGACCGCGAATATCCTTCCGCCCGAAGAAAAATTCCTGCCGCGCTACGGCGTCTACCGGGTGTTTTCGAAAATTGACGGAGCACTGCACAAAGGTCTCGCAAATCTTGGCGTCAAACCAACCGTTCCGGGCGAGCGGAAAGCTGTTTTGGAAGTTTATTTCCCGGGATATTCCGGCGATTTATACGGAAAAACCTTATCGGTGCTTTTTGATGCTTTCCTGCGTCCGGAGCAGAAGTTTCCGGATCTTTCGCATCTGAAAGCTCAGATTCGGGAAGATCTTTTGCGTCTATAGTTCATCGAAATGTCACATTTGCCAGTTGACAAGCGTAGGGCTTCGTTGTATATAGAAAGAGTAAGGCATCGTTTCTGATGCGGTTTTTGTCAAAATATAGTACTGTCTGATATAAAGGAGAATGGAAAAATGCTTGAAAAAATCAGGGAAATTCTGGTGGAGCAGCTGGATCTGGATCCGGATGAAATCGTCGAAAGCGCGAGTTTCAGGGATGACCTCGGCGTCGATTCGCTGGATCTTTATGAGCTTCTGATGTCCATCGAGGAAGAATACGGCTTCGAAGTACCCGCAGAGGATATGGCGGAGCTGGAGACGGTCGGTGACGTGGTCAATTATCTTGCTGACCGCGGCATCGAGGCCTGAGCCGTACCGTAAAGGCGGTCCGGCATGATCGGAGTCTATGACTATACCGTAATTTTAACTTATCTCAGTACGCTGTGCGCAATGGCCGGAATCTTCCTTTCGGCTTCCGGCAGGGAAACCGCGGCCGTGATTCTTCTCGTTGTATGCGGCATGATCGACCTTCTGGACGGTCCTGTTGCCCGCACGAAGAAAAACCGCCGCGAGGATGAGAAAAGCTTCGGCATCCAGATCGATTCGCTGAATGACCTGATTTCCTTTGGTGTCCTTCCGGCCGTAATCGGCTATATGGTGCGCACGGGCTTCACCCCGGAAAAGATCATTTTTCTCCTGTTCCCGCTGTGCGGCCTCATCCGGCTCGCATGGTTCAATGTACAGGAGGCAAACCGGCAGAAGGAGACGGAAGAGAAGCGGAAATTCTATACCGGCGTTCCGATCACGACTTCGTCGATCGTAGTGCCGGCTGTGGTGATCCTGCTTCGTCCGCTGCTTCCGGAACTCTGGTACTACATTCTGACGCTTGTTGTCTATGCGGTTCTGGGATTCCTGTTTGTCAGCAAGGTAAAGATCCGGAAGCCCCAGAAGACGGGCATGATCATCTTTCTTGCGATCGGCGTTGCTGCAGTTGTGCTTCTTGTCGTCCGGCTTGTGCTGCACGGTTTTTCCAGGTAAGAAATAATGAATTATTACGATTTGAACGGGATCCTGCGGGAGAAATCGGGCTCGCAGGACCGTTTTTTTACATTCATCTACGGCCATGCGCTGACAAGAGCATTGATCAGGCCTTTCCTCCGGCTCTGGTTCTCGAAAGTGGGCGGAAAATTCATGGATTCGCGTCTCTCGGCCCGTCTGATTCCGCGCTTCATCAAAAAGAACGGAATCGATATGAGCGACTTCGAGGAGCGCGAATTTGCCTCTTTTAACGACTTTTTCACCCGGCGCATAAAAGAATCCGCACGGCCGCTTCCGGAGGGGGAAAAACTGCTTTTTTCGCCCTGTGACGCGTATCTTACGGTTGTTCCGTTGGAAGAAGGACTGCGCTTCATGATTAAGCACACGCCGTATACGCTTCCGGATTTCCTGCGGGATGAGGATCTTTCGTCGGAGTTCTCCGGCGGAACGGTGCTTTTATTCCGGCTTGCTGTGCAGCATTACCACCGTTACCATTTTATCGATGACGGTGAAATCCTCCGGGAATACAGGATTCCGGGTTTTTTCCACACGGTCCAGCCTGCGGCAAACGATGTTGTTCCGATTTACAAGGAGAATTCCCGGGCTGTCTCGCTGCTTCGGACCGAACACTTCGGGGAAGTGATCCAGGCAGAGGTCGGAGCGCTTCTTGTAGGGCGGATCGTCAACAAAGAGCTTAAGGTTTTCCGCAGGGCGGAAGAGAAGGGCATGTTCGAATTCGGCGGCTCCACAATCGTGATGGTGCTGAAGAAAGACGCCGCTTCAATTCTGCCGGAATTTCTTCAGGCTTCCGCCGAAAAGACGGAGCGGGAAGTGCATTTCGGGACTGTCATCGGAAGCGCAAAAAACTTGAATTAGTTCTTGACAAGAAAGCGGTTCTTTGCTATTATACTCTTTGCGCGTGATCTCACTTACGGGGTGTGGCTCAGCTTGGTAGAGCACCTGGTTTGGGACCAGGGGGTCGCAGGTTCGAATCCTGTCACCCCGATTGAGCGTAAAAAGAATATATGCGGGTGTAGTTCAATGGTAGAATGACAGCCTTCCAAGCTGTATACGTGGGTTCGATTCCCATCACCCGCTTCCGTTTTTTTCTAAAGACGGATTTGCGGTGGGTATGGCG
>JAFYGJ010000010.1:0-48165 GCA_017543275.1 Lachnospiraceae bacterium
AAAATTATACCGATAATGCAGAATAAAACTTCTGACCTGAGTGGTATGGAAAGAAATATTATACCGATAAAATGAATGCCAATTCGGCATAAAACCTATGTGATTTTAAAATATCGGTATAACTTATTTGTCGGCATAACTCCAGTTATACCGATATCGGTATAACGTTAACAAGCATCGTGCATAGGATCCTGCGGAACCTCTGCACAGCTTTTTGGGGCAGCCCCAAACCCTTACAGCGCTTGCGTGTAAATAAGCATACGGATAGTCCGGGAAAGGATTCAAAATGCAGAAAAGAAATTGTAACCTGCATCTCAGGCTGACAGACGGCGAGATGGCAGATTTTAGAAATAAGGCTGAACGGGCAGGTGTCAATGTCCAGACCTATTTCCTCTGGATGCTGAACAACCATCCGATCAAGGAAATGCCATCGGTTGAGTTTTATGAAGTTCTGAAGCATCTCCGGGAGATCAATGTCAGCATGAATCAGATCGCGGCGAAGGCAAACGCGATGAACCTCATCGATACGGTGAAGTACTGGGCGAATGTGTCGGACCTGCAGAAAGCCATTGGTGAGATTATGGAGGAGATTTACAGGTAAAAAAGAGATTTACTATATCTGAAAATGGTGATAAGATTAAATTTACAATTTAGGAGAGAATACGAGGTTTGACGGGAGGGGTTTATGAAATTGTTTTCACCTGTCTGGATGACTGAGAACGAAAAAAAAGAAGAAAAGGCCGTTAAAACTGTCAGTAAAGTTACTGATCAGACAGAACTGAAGGAGATTGTATTGGATGCCCCGCTCAGCGAGGTGAAACTTGCTGCCATCAGGAAATTGACGGATCCGGAGCTTTTGAGGCAGATTGCGCTTACCCTGTCTGCCGGGGATGAAGTGATACGGGCAATCGTTGATAAAATATCTGATCAATCGGCTTTATTTGATATTGCACTCTCAGGTACGGTAAAAAGCTCTATTTACGCGCGGCAAAAGCTGGATGACAGCTATAAAAAGAAAATAATTATTACAACGACGGATGCTGCTTTAGCTGCCAGGACAATTATGGATGGACTCGAAGATGACTCTTTTCTGCGAGACACCGTAATAACGGGATTCAGGGAACTGCCTTGCCTGAAAGAAGCCGTGACACACAAAAGCAATGCCGGAGAAACCGCGATCAGTAGTGTGATTATCGCTGCATTGGCCAATCTTCATGACCAGGACTTCCTTTATGATGTGGTAATGGGGAATACTGACGGGCCCTTTAAAGATTCCATCCATAACAGCGAGAAAGATATTGGTGCCGGAATATACAGAGGCTGGGACCTCTTTTTGCGTGAAACAGCGGTCTGGAATATTTATGATGACAACAAACTGTATAAGATCGTTACCGAAGGACCGCCCCAGATGGGAATCTGGCAGGCCGCAATCAGTCGTATGATAAATGAGGACCATCTGAATGCGCTTGTTAAACAGTACGGCACATATTATAACAGTAAAGGATGGTGCGCAAATAAACAGCTTGAGGGAAACTGGAATTTTTACCGTCCATTGCAAGGCCGTCCTACAGTCGGATGGGACAATAATTCTCCCTGGGAGATGGAGAAACAGAGCCGAAGGATGTATCGATAATATCAGGAAGAAATATAAATGAAAGTAAAATATGATAGATAAAGAGGGACTGACTTTGTCGAGATAAAACGAGAGGGACCGACATGAAGAAGTGGAACAAAAGCTACACATGGGCGATCATTGTCGTTGCAGCATTCGTTGTGATGTTTATCGTCTTTTACTGGCTGGATAACCGCGCCTTCAAGTTTGAGGGGAGCGAAGCGATAGAAGAGGAAATGAAAGACTGGGATCCGGTCAGGGCGGAAAAGGGAGAACCGCACAGCATTGACGGAGAAATCCTGTATTATTCTCTTGACTGTTTCAAGCATTACGGCAGCTGGAAAAAGTACGTGGGACTGGAGGAAGCGGAAAGAGGCTTTATCAAAAGCAATGTAAAAACCGCTGATGATATCGGAGCAATCGCCGTACTATATTATCAGCAGGCGCACGCCGGCACATATCAGAACGGCGCCAGTGCCTATCGGGACGATTGTACGGTTTTTATTCTCGACCCTGATACCAAAAAGATCCTGGCGCAGGAAACCCTGAAGGGCGGATCGCCGTCCAGTACCACTTCGGGCGGAGATCGTACCGGTGCCGCACCGAATGTCGCAAGCTGTAAGAAGCTTGCGGAAAAAATGGTTGCAGAGATGAAATAACGGCGGAGGAGAGGAACAGTGGCAGCGAAAAAGTCATCACAGTCAAAAAACAAAGCCGGCTGGATTTTGTTTATCGTCACAGTCATCGTATTAGCGGTATGTATTCTGATCATCAAATTCCCGCCGCGAATCAAGGACGGCGCCTGGCATGATGAACGCAGGATTGTCTTCATTGCGAAAGGGGTACTTTACGGGGCTGTCTTTGCACTCGTCGGTCTGGTTGCCACAAATGGAATGTCAAAAAAAGACGTTCTCCTGATACCTGTACCTGTGATGGTGGGCCTGCTTCCGGTCATTCTGGCTGTGGTCGGACTGATATATGGCTTCAGAGCAACGCCAAACCAGTACCTTGTTATGGATGGCGCGGCATATACTCTTGAAGAAGGAAAAGTCTGCATAGAGCATTACGGGAAAGGTCAGGGCCCGGACTATGAAATTCCATCATCAGTTGAAGGCTATCCGCTTGTATATATCGACAACGGATGCTTCAGGGGGGCATCGATTGAATCGGTCAGCATTCCCGGAACCGTTACAGGGATTGGTAAGAGGGCTTTTGCCGGGGCGGATGTACAGAAGGTTGTTCTTTACGGCCAAGGAAGCGGGGACGAGACGCTAACCTTGATGTCTGGAGCATTCAAAAGGTGCAAATCACTTCAGACAGTGATCTGTCTCCGGGAAAACACAGAGATCGAACAGAATGTTTTCCGTGGTGATTCGGTGCTTCAGAACGTATATTTTGGGGGAGACTGCCTGATTAAGGGAAGCGGCGTGTTCATGGGATGCCCGAAACTGCAGTCTGTCGCATGCGGTGGCTCGTTTGGCCTTGGAGAGAACGCCCAACATAATCCGTTTAATCACAGCCCGGAAGCCGTGCTGTACTGCGACGATCCGGACAGCCCGGTTCTTCGCAGGGAAGCTGTTATCGAGAAATTCAGCGAATACAAAGGACCGGTGAAATGAGGAGACAAGATGAAAAAGATTGTACTAAAGTGGTCAATGCTGTGCCTGATTGTTGCAGCAACTTTTGTTTTCGCCGGGTGCATAGGCGGAAAGAGTCTGAAAATCAGGACAGGGACGAAGGTTATTGAAGCAGACGCATATAAAAACAATAAGAAGATCGAGACCGTGCTCATGCCTGATACTGTGACCGAGATCGGGGATGAAGCGTTCTGGAACTGTGACAACCTGAAATCCGTCACAATTCCGGGCTCTGTAAAGGTGATCGGAAAGAGTGCATTCAGCCAGTGTGATCAACTGGAATCAGTAGTCCTCTCTTCCGGCGTGATCGAAATCGGCGAGTATGCATTTGACAACTGTCCGAATCTTAAGAGCATCGCATTACCGGATACACTGCAGACAATCGGACCGTGCGCATTTAGAAACACCGGACTCACTTCTGTCGTCATTCCGTCCGGAGTAAGATTCATTGGGAATTCCGCCTTTGAGTTCAGCTCTTTGACATCCGCTTCGATTCCCGCTTCTGTAACAGAAATGCATCAGGCATTCGGCAGCTGCAGAGAGCTTACCGATGTAGTACTGGAAGATGGCCTTGCCGCAATCAGCGACTGGTGTTTTTCCTATTGTGAGAAACTGTCTTATGTCAACATCCCCGATTCCGTAAAAACAATCGGGGAGAATGTATTCAAGGATACTGCGATGGTCTCCGGCGCCGGGGAATGGCTTCCGATGGATGCGGAGGGGAAAGAAGAACTGTTCAGCAGGGCTGAAGATAAAAGGGATACGGAAGAAAAGATCACTGAATCAAAGAGTGTAAAGATCATGCCGCTTCAATACCAGATAGACTGGAAGGACAATGTCTATATGGATCTTGCCGGAGATTTGTATTGTCAGATGCCGAAAGATCTGCGTACCATGAACATAGATGAGGCGGATTATTTTCTGATTGTGGATATGTCGGAAGAACACAGTGCGAATTATATCGGCGAAGCTTATGACAGCGTATGCTGTGTATACCTGTACAAAAAAGACGGAGGAATCAGTCTTTTGTTCCTTGGAGCACATTCTCCGACGCAGCAGTTTGCTGTTCTGGGACCGGGAGTGAACAAAATCACCGGTGATAAGGCCACCGGCGAGGAAATCTGGAATTGCATCGGTAAAATGTTCAATTGAAAACATGGAGGGCTGAAAAGTGATCAAAAGAACGCTTTCGACGGGCACATCGATCAATATGTATTACCGCTATACCTGCGAGAAATGCGGGTGCAACAGCCATTGGATTGAATACCGGATATACAGCGGCGCATCGCAGAACATTAACTTTTGGGGACAAGAAGAATATTCAGGCAATCGCGGACAGCCTTTCCGAAAACGCTAAATGGCAGTTGGAAGCGCAGACCAGGCATCTTGAAAAAGAGATGCGGGAATGCTTTGACGGGAAACAGGCAGGAACAGGAACAGACCGGAATGATCTTCTGAATGCGTTCCAGTCCGCACAGAGCTGTCCGAAATGCGGCGGATCGCAATCCTGGTTCCCAGTGCTGAAAGTGATGAAACGGGCAGCTGAAAAATATAATGCGGCAACACCGGTTCTCAGTGAGCCGGACGTGGTTTTCGGAAATGAGCTGCCGGAAGAACAGGGTGATCTTATTTTACCCTGCAGCATTGAGATTGATGTGAGCGCGATAACCTTAACTGCTGCATCAGCCTGGATGGTCCTGAATGGGGTATCGCTCGGAGAGTTCAGACACGGATCGATTCTGACTGCCCAAAGCAACTTTAAGGATAATATTATCCGTGTGACAAACCTTCTCGGTATGCAGCTCCAGGCCTTTTATTTCGAAGCAAATAGCGGAGAAACGATCCGGTTCCGGTTTACGGGAAGAAAATTAGAACGTCTGTGACATCCGCATACAGGTGGAAGGATTACTATGAGACGAAAGTCAGCATACTGGATTCAGCACACCTCAGTCTTTCACGAGGACGAATACGAATGCTCCGCCTGCGGTTATATCTCAGACAGGCCGTATACTTCTTGCCCGAACTGCAGCCACCCGATGAAAGGGACGAAATACGATCCTTCATGGGTAGACGAGATAGAAGCGATGGATGCGTTCTTTGATGATTAAGGTTTACGCAATGAAAGCTTTAAGTTTAACTCAACCATATGCGGAGTTGATGAAACAAGGGATAAAGACCATAGATACCAGAAGCTGGAAAACAGATTATAGGGGACCGGTTTATATTCACGCAAGCGCAACTGTGATTCCAAAGACAAGCAGAGAAAATGCGGACTTGATGAGGCTGGCACCTGGTAAGGATTTGGATTATGGATGTATTATATGCTCTTGTGAGCTCGTTGATTGCATAAAAATGACTGAGGAATACATCGACGAGATACGTATATACCATTATAAAGAGTATTTGTCTGGCGTATATGCTCCCGGAAGGTATGCATGGATTTTCAAAAACATTCAGATTCTGGATCAGCCAATTCCCGTCAAAGGCCACCTTGGATTATGGAATTTTGAACTTCCGTAATTAAATCAAAAAATGTCTTGACATTACACCGAACTGTAATGATATAACGTCGGTGGAAAGGAGATATGTGATATGACAATCAAGGAGTTTTCCCGTCTGTGCGGTTGTAATCCCCAGACACTGCGATATTATGATCATATGGATCTGCTGAAACCGGTTAAAGTGGACCAGTGGTCAGGATATCGTTTCTATGACGAGGAGCAGGCTTTGCTTTATGTGAAGATCAAAAACCTTCAGACGGCAGGGTTTACAATTGAAGAGATCAAAGGCCTGCTGGATGCCGATAATTCAGTGATTTATGCGGCATTTTCCGAAAAGATTTTGGAACAGGAAGCCAGACTCAGAAAAACCCTGGAGATTCGTGAGTCATATCACAGCGAAATGACAATGATGCAAAAGAAAATTGAATCCATACGGGAACAGGTAAGAAATACCATGGAGGCCTATGACCCGGCTGAGGAATTTGGCATTGACAGAGCCTTTTATGATCAGATCATTGACAGCGTAAACGACTGTTTTGAAAGTATGATCAAAGAAAGCGGCAACAATGATTATGAATACTCGGATTACCCGGATGGGGAGGATTCTGAGGAGGAATGGGATTTCCTGGATTTTTTGAACAATCCGGAATATGAAACACTGTATGAAAAACACGGATGGAAATATGTCAAAGACTTCTATTCGGAATTCTCTGAACTGGAAAAAGACCGTGAATATGCCCTGCTATTCAAGGTTTCGCGGGAGAAGGCTCGTAACAGTGCTTTCCTCAACACAATTCTTGGAATGCTGCTTCATGATAATCCGGGGAGAACGGTAAGTACAGGCTGTAACACATTTGTTTCTGAAGACGGCCAGAATCATTTTTGGCTGCTCAGGCGTAAACAAGATTGATTATTTAGGAGAAGAAAATAAGATTTAGCGTCGCAGCAATGCGGCGCTTTTTCTATGTAAAGGGGACAGCAATGGCAACCACATCATTATGGCGAATCAAAGGTGCGATCGGAGATGTGATCCGGTACGCCGAAAACGAGAAAAAGACAACAAAAGAAATCTTGCCGACAGCACGTGATCCGACAGGTTCTCTTGACCAGTTGATCGCATATGCCAGCCGGGAGGAAGCGACGAACCAGCGGAAGCTTGTTACCGGCATCAACTGTGATCCGAACAGGGCTCCTTATGAAATGACTCTTGTTAAGAAAAAGTTCGGGAAGACCGATGGTACGATCGCGTATCACGGCTACCAGTCCTTTGCTGAAGGAGAAGTAGCCCCGGAGCAGGCGCATCAGATCGGCATCAAGCTGGCAAATGAACTGTGGGGAGACAAGTACCAGGTGATAGTCGCAACACATCTTGATAAGCAATCACATATACACAACCACATGATTATCAACACGGTTTCCTTTATCGACGGGAAGAAGTTCCACCGGACAAAAGCAGATTACCGAAGGATGAGGAAGGTATCCGACCGGCTGTGCAGGGAGGAGGAACTCAGTGTTATCTATGATCCTCAGGGTCAGGGAAAACACTACACGGAATGGCAGGCAGATCAGGAGAAGAAACCGACCTACCGGAGCATGGTGCGGCGCGACATCGATCGTGCGATCCAGGAGTCATTGACAGAGCAGGAGTTCTTCCAGAGACTGATCGATGTCGGCTATGAATTCAAGTTCTACAGTAAAAACGGAAAGCCGCTGGAGAGACCATCCCTGAAGCTGTCCGGCGCGGAACGTTTCTTCCGGTTCGACCGGCTTGGAGAGGATTATTCGCTGGAAGAGATCCGGTACAGGATACTGGAGAACACGCATCGGAGTACTCCGTTTCCGGAAGCAGAAAAGAAAAAGTTCAGACAGTATATTACAGAACATCCGCCAAGGAAGACTGCTCACGGATTCATCGGCCTATACCGTTATTACTGTTATCTCCTGGGGATCGTGGTCCAGTACCCAGACTCGGCTCGGAGGCTTTCTTCTACAGCTCGGGAAGACCTGCGGAACATCGAACGCCTGGATCAGGAAGTGAACCTGCTGGTAGCGAATAACATCGAGACATCGGAAGATTTGGAGAAGTTCATCGCGGACACAAAGAGCAGGATCAATGATTACACAGGATACAGAACAGAATTACGAAACCGATTAAAAAGGGAATTGCGGAGTGAAGATGACAATGCTGCGGAGAAGACGAAGACGGAGATTGCGGACGCTACGAAGGATATCACGGATACGAGAAAACTTGTCTCGATTGCGGAGCGGATCCGGAGAAGATCACGGCGGTACAGGAAACCACCGAAGACCTGGATCGCCAGGTCATGCAGCAGGAGACACAGGAAAAGAAAACTGATAAAGAAAAGATGCGGAACAGAGAATAATTCCCTGGTACCGCGTCTGCATTATTCCTGACAATGATCAGCAACCCATTCAAGCAGTTCCTGATCCGATATCCGGCTGTCTGCTAATGATAGAATTATGTCAGTCAATCCCGGATTATCTGCAGAAAAAGTAATATTGTTCAGGTCCAGCGTGACCAGAAGAGCCAGCGTGCCAATGCGCTTGTTTCCGTCATAAAAGGGATGGTTCTGCACAAGACCGTAACAAAGCCGGACAGCTTTCTGAAGTATAGTGGGATAAAGCTCTTTGCCGTCAAATGTCTGGTAAGGAGCCGAAACTGCAGAATCAAGGAGGGCTTCGTCACGTACACCATGTGAACCGCCGTACCGGATGATCAGCCGCTCATGCATCAGAATGATCTGTTCTTTTGTCAGCTGAATCATTTGGCAAGCTCCCGGAGTGTATCGTCATACTGATTCATCATCTTATCAGCAGAAGCAAGGACATCCATGTTCAGAGCAAACGACATCTGATCAGCAAGAGAAAAATCGATGATCAGGTATTTTGGAGAATTATTCTTAAATACAACTGCCTGACCGTACCGGTCAACGAGTCTTGTGACTTTGGAGAAATTCTGGTTAGCTTCCGTCATGGAAACAACGGTCTTAGTATCAATCTGCATTTTTCAGATCTCCTTTCAGTTTATGAGGAGAGTATAACATATGTATAGGATAAAAGCAACCTATTAAATAACCTAAAAGGAGGAGGAGAGTTATGAGTTACGGATCGGAGGCTGCCGACCAGGTCGTCAGGATGACCCTGAGCGGTGTGGAAGTGGCAGCAAGGATTACGGGTAAAGCAGCCGAGAGACTTGCGGCACTGATTTACTCGATTATTAAGGACAACAGAAGAACAAGAGGTAAAGGCCGGCTCAACAACATGCTGAAAAGCGGAAAGGAGCTGGCCATTTTTACGATCAAGGACAGGGTCATGGTCAAGTTCGCCAAAGAAGCGAAGCGCTACGGGATCCTGTACTGTGTCCTGAAGGACAGGAAGGCCAACGACGGCGTGACGGACATTATGGTGAGAGAACGAGAAAAGGCAGAAAATGTTATAAGTGAATGATGATGCGGATTCTTACAAGCTCTTGAAACTGTTGATGATGTCCGAAAAGCGTCCCGACACTAAAGATCATGAAGACCGGATCGGAACAGATGGAAGCAGAAAAAACAGCTACTGATCAGGCTCCTGAGGCCGAGGAAACGATCGATTTTTCAAATGTCGTCGTGGAACCCCTGTTTGAAGATTTCGTCGATTTTGAGACATTCAGCAAGTCCGATTTCCGTGTCGTGAAGGTCCTTTAGTGCGAAGCAGTTCCGAAATCGAAGAAGCTTTTGAAGTTTACTTTAGACGATGGAAGCGGTCAGAATCGCATTATTTTAAGCGGAATTCACGAGTTTTACGAGCCTGAGCAGCTGGTCGGAAAGACCTGTGTCGCGATCGTAAACCTGCCCCCGCGGAAGATGATGGGGATCGATTCCTGCGGCATGCTGATCAGCGCGCTGCACCATGAAGGAGAGGAAGATAAGCTTCATCTTCTGATGCTTGATGCGCATATCCCGGCCGGCGCGAAGCTGTATTAAACATCAGTCAAAACAGGGCTGATTTTCTTCAAGATTTACAACATTTTTTAAGGCATCTTTTCCGAAACAATTCAGGAAAGGTGCCTTTTTTGTTGACCTGATGATGCTCAGCATGCTGCTGGTTCATATGAAGAAGCGGAAAGACTGACACAAAAGGCCTGCAACGGAATGCTCCGGTGCAGGCTGTGTAAAACCGGCGATATGGCTAAGAATTATGATGTCTTTCCGCCTGATTTCAGATTGAACGGGCGGCATTTTTGTGCTATCATCAAATCGTCAAATACGGATATTCAGGGAAGATGCGATTTTATGGAAATCAAAGTCAAGATCGAACGGATCGACCAGGAGGATTGACAAATGCAGGCACAGGTAAATGAGGCGGATTGGAAATTGTTCCGTAAAAGGCTCCCCGAATGGCAGGAAGCACATATGAATAAACTGAATCAGAAGTATGCCGCGCTGCTGGCCGGTTCCGGTTCTGCGGCAGATAAATTCTGGGAATTGGAAAAGTGGATCAATATCGATAAACGAAGTGTCGGTGTTGTGGCCAGAATGAGCCGTTCGAATATGTATCATAACATTCTTGCGCTGCTTGACGAGGGCGTCATCACACATGCTGACCTCGAAGGCTTCAGTGAGGATTTACGGAACCGGCTGAGATTTGGTACGCAGGAAATGTAAAGGCAATGCCTACCGTGACAGATGCTTTGCAGTACAGGATTATTCGGCAGCTATTCAGAATATGCTGCTTGCGATAGTTGAGCTTGGCTATCAAAGCTGCTGGTATGAAGGGCATATTACAGATGAAGATCGGATAAACGAGAAGATGGCAGCCATATTAAATGTGCCCGGCGATTATGAACTGGTATGTTTTCTTCCTGTCGGAATCGCGGAGAATACCCCGATGCCTCCCAAAAAGAAAGATTTCACGGACAGGGCCTGGTTCAATTCTTTTCCGGCATCTAAAGTATATGATTCGCAGGAATCAGAGAAAATGATAGACTGTAATCACGCTGTAAAATGTCTTCATACGGCAGGAATCATGACAATGGAATAACTGTCATGCGTGAGGATTGGTGAGCATGAGTTCCGGTGGATATGATGTCATTGCAGCTGCCAGAGATAGAGATCAACTGGGACCGATTCTGTGTACCGGACGAGGGTTTTCAGTTTTGTAGGTATATTTGAACAGGAATACGGATCATGAATGCTAAGCGCGGCTATGTACCGGACGACGAAAAGAATTTTTCTCCTGAGGCAGTTCAAAAGATGCGGATTGCATCCCGTCAGGTGTTTTTCCTTCTGAACGAAGGATATGACCTGAAGAGTGCATCAACATTTGTCGGGAATCATTTCCTGTTTTCCGAGAGACAGCGGCTGGCAATAACGAGAAGCCTTGCGACGGATAAACAGCTGGAACAGAGAAAAGACAGGCAGAAAGTGTCAGAATCCTTTTCGAGGCAGGAGGTCTGGATTGACGGGTTCAATACAGTCATTACCGCGGAGGTGATGTTGAGCGATTCGCTTCTGTTTCTCGGGATGGATGGCTGCATCCGCGATCTTGCAGCGTTACGGGGAACTTACAGGATAATTCCGGAAACGGCTGAAGTAGTCCGGATGATTTTCGGAACACTTCAAACCATGAAGATCCAAAAGGCAAATATCCTCCTGGACGAGCCGGTCAGTAATTCCGGGAGACTGAAGGCCTTGATTGCAGAGATCGGGGAGGAATTCGCTTTTGAGATCGACATTCAGGTCCTGAAGGATGTTGACAGGACACTTTACGAGAAGGAAAACGTTATCAGTTCCGATTCGATCATTCTGGATCACTGCAAAAGCTGGATCAATCTGATGGGAGAGTGTCTGAAACAGACCGGGAAGACTGTTCTGAAGGTTTGGTAAGAAGCAAAAGAAGGTGTGAAAGAATTTGCCCGTAAAATGATTCGCATGCAAGATTAATTCTGCCTGTGAGCGGGCTTTTGTGTATTGGACTGCCTCTCGGATAATCTGGCTGAAAAGTATGATTTTACGCTGCTGCAGTAGTGCACATGCTGGTCTTGGATGCGGACAGGGCTGGGTTTTATCGTTTACTCGTCTTTCTGATGAGAAGGCGATGATGCTTTTGCTCTCGAATGCTTCAAAAATGGCCAGAACCCTTTTGAACACGGATACAAATTGTCTGTGTTTTTCCCGGATGATGAAATCATTTTTGGAAGATGAAGAGATAGAATCTTTTCTCACCGATGCACTTCAGGCCAATGATGTGAGCCTTGCGGAAGCAATTGTGCTGGAACAGTATATGAATTATACAGACGGCCTTCTGGAAAAAGCGTTTGAGATCGCGGAAGAAGTCGGCTGTCAGGAGTTCATTGAAAGGAATAAGAGAGACTGAACGCTGAAAGCAGCAGGATATCAGTTATTCGCTTCAGTTTCTTTTCCGAAACCCTGGCACAGCAGATAAGATTGAATCATGAAAATCGCAGTTATGGCTTTTCGGCTCCGCGCCTCCTGGGTGCACAGCCTGAAAGAGAAGAGAATGATTGTGAAGAGCCTGGTTGCAAAGCTGCAGAACAGGTTCCATGTTTCTGCGGCAGAAATCGATGAGCAGGATACCCGTCAGATTATCGTAATCGGTATCGCGGCGATTGTTCCACACAATGCTTTCGCGGACAGCCTGATGGATGAGATCTCGCTGTTTGTGGAGGAAAACTGTGAGGCGGAAATCATCGATGAGGAAAGGGAAATCCGTTGAAGAAAAATGCTGTATTTCAGGAAGGGAAAGAATGGGACCGCAGGCTGAACATTTATACTTCCGGAAGAGATGCATCGTCGGAAGATGAAAACAGGTTTCCCTATGAGCCGACACCGTATTCCGTGCTGGAAAGACTGTCAGAAAGCGGACTGATTCAGCCGGACAGCCATGTGATGGACTATGGCTCCGGGAAAGGGCGGATCGCCTTTTTCCTGAAGCATAAGATTGGGTGCAGAGTTACCGGCGTTGAATTCAATCCATTGTTTGTCCAGACAGCGGAGGATAATCTGAGAACATTTGCAGAAAACCCGGACGGAATAACCTTCATTCCCGAAAATGCGGAAGACTGTGTAGTTCCGGATGATGCCGATGTTTTTTATTTTTTCAACCCGTTCTCGGAAAAGATACTGTTGTCAGTGATTGGGAGGATTACGGAATCGCTGTACCGCCAGCCGCGAAATATGAAGCTCCTGTTCTATTATCCCTCGGATGAATATGTATCCGCGCTGATGATGTGTGAGGAACTGCAGTTCGAAGACGAGATAGATTGCTCAGATCTGTTTCCGGGGAAGGACAGGCGGGAAAGAATCCTGATTTTCAGTACAGTGCGGTAACCAAAGAAAGAACAGAATGGAAAGGGACATAAGAAAGATTTGAATTCATGTTACGAGTACTATTTGTCTGCCACGGCAATATCTGCAGAAGCACGATGGCGGAGAGCATGTTTACATATATGGTGAAGGAAAAGGGAATGGGAAAACAGTTCGAGATCGACTCGGCCGCAACCAGCAGAGAGGAGATCGGAAACACTCCTCATTACGGAACTATAAAGAAGCTGCGTGAAGTCGGAATTCCGCTTGTTCCGCACAGAGCAAGACAAATGACAAGATCGGATTACGATTACTATGATTACCTGATTGGAATGGATTCTGCCAATATCAGAAACATGCAGAGGATTGCAGGCGGGAGAGACGAAAAAATCCACAAACTTCTCGACTTTGTTTCAGGAAAAGGCCGGGGCAGAGATGTCGCAGACCCCTGGTATACGGACAACTTTGACGAGACATACAGCGATCTTTGCAAAGGCCTTTCTGCGCTTTTGAAACACCTGACAGGCTGACATTTCCTTGAAGATTCGCGGAGACAGGCATGAAATTAGTAAAGATAAGTGCAAAAGATGTGAATGGGATTGCCCCTTTGGCAGCTCAGTTCCGGGTTCAGTTAAAAACATTTAAAGGAATTAAGTCGTTGCCGAATGTAGAAGCAGGCAGGGATGAAATCCTTGAGTTTTTGGAATCCGGTTTTCCGGTTTATGCTGTTTCTGATGATGACGCCTTCGTGGGCTATATCGTATGCAGAATTGATAAGCCCTGTCTGTGGGTGGAACATATTTATGTTCGGGAAGACTGTCGAAGAAAAGGCATCGCCACGATGCTTTTCAATAAAGCCGAAGAGATCGCTGCATCAATGGGTGAGGATACTGTCTATAACTTTGTCCACCCGAATAATGAAGGAATGATCCAATTCCTCCGCTCGAAAGGCTATACCGTTCTGAATATGATTGAGATCAGAAAACCCTATGAAGGGGAAGAACTGACCAGCAAAATACATGTAGAAAAAGAAGTGTTTGACTACTGATTTCCTTCATTACATGTGCCAGAAGACGCCAAAGCCCGGATTCCATTAGAAACGGATTATTCAGAGATTCAACTTGAAGTAGAATATAATCAAATATTCCTCTATTTACGAAATTCGCTCTCCATTGTATGATACTACTGCAGCTGCAATATTATTCTCAACAAGGAGGGTTACAATGGATACCTTAAAAATCGGACAGTATATTCAGCATCAGAGAAAAGTGCTTGGAATGACACAGAAAGATCTCGCCGGAAAGCTGAACGTTTCTTTTCAGGCTGTTTCCAAGTGGGAAAACGGCGAAGCGCTTCCCGATACAGCCATTCTCCTCGATCTGTGTGATGCACTGGACACTACAGCAGACCGGCTTCTGAACGGAGGAACGCTGGCAGTTAACCATCGGAGAGCCATGAGGCTGGATGATGTAACGGCAGGCTTCCAGTGTATTGAGAATATCGGGAAATATTTCGGGGAAGACAGCACCTTCTTCACTGGAATGGTAGAGGGTATCAACACAAAAATGAATATCGACCTTCTGACTTACCTGAAGGATCCTGTGACGCGGGAAGTTCTCTATGCGGAAGTCCTGATTCAGGGAATCCTTTCCGGAAAGACGGTCGATATGGATGAAATTTCTGCTTCATTCCAGAACCGGAAAATGGTTGAGACGATCCGTCGGTATCTGGCAAAAGCCGGGATTCAGGATATGCCCGGCTGATTACAGACACCGGCAGGAATATTGTTATTATAATTAGCTCTGCCGTGGGGAGGATAATTCATGAACCGCACAAATGAAGCTGCTGGTAAGCTGAAAAATGCGCTGCATCTGACTTTAAATATTCAGGCTGTGAAACTGATCGAAGATGATTCCGACATTCCGGGGTCAGCCTTGCGTGCGCGCGAAGCATACGGCCATCTTTCTCTCTGTCAGGCTTTTGCGCTTGTGAAACGGCAGGGACTGACGCTGTATACCGACAGGAGTTCAGAGTGGTGCTGGGCGCCTGTTGTCGCGCTTGGTTATGCCGACTGCTCCCCGGGGACAGAGGCCTATGAGATCATTAAGCCCCTGATGGGCATCCCGGATCCGGACAAGGCAGAACGTTTCTTCTCAGATTTTCCACGGCTTCCGCTTGGAAAGTATAAGGGTGTGCTGCTGGCTCCCGCTGAACACGCGGAATTTGAGGCGGACGTGCTTCTGATTAACTGTGATGACAACTTCCAGATGCGGTCCCTGCTTTCCGCTGTGAAATTCCGCAACGGAAAAATGCTGGATGTCCGGCTGGATCCGATCGACT
The DNA here is from genome assembly GCA_017543275.1 of Lachnospiraceae bacterium. Taxonomy (GTDB): domain Bacteria; phylum Bacillota; class Clostridia; order Lachnospirales; family Lachnospiraceae; genus UBA1267. The sequence goes on from JAFYGJ010000010.1 coordinate 15,419, forward strand.
CCTGTGTTCATACCCTGATCACCAGTTTCCTGAAGAAGGATTATGCGGTGGCAATTCCGGATCCTGGAGAGCAGGAGCGGGCCTTGACCGGGAAAAACGAGATTATTATGGCAGTGCCTGCGGAAAAACTGGATGATCTGATGGCGGGCTTGTCTTTCCCGGGATTTCGCCATAATCCCGATCCGGATCTACCGGCGGAGATGGAATTCGATTTTCCACGGCCGCCGTTCTACAACAAAGTCTTTGCCCTCTGGGGTATGGAGGAAGGAAAAGAGTGGTCTTTTCCGAAACCGCCCGATACAGAATCTGCAGATAAGGGAGACAGGCCATGAGAAGATTAGTTGTATATTATTCTCTTTCCGGGAACACGCAGGAAGCTGCGGAAAAGATCGCGAAAGCGCTCGATGCGGATCTTCTGAAGCTGGACACTGTAAAAGCCATGCCGAAGCGCTTTGCCGCCCGGATTTTTGTCGGCGGCGGTCAGGTCATGATGAATTACATACCGGAATTAAAACCTTTCAATACGGATATTGATGCCTATGATGAGATCATCCTGGGTTCGCCGATCTGGAACAGCAAAGGCGTTCCTGCCGTTAACGCTTTCCTGAAAGACGAAAAAGCGGCAGCAAAGGTCAGTTCCCTGTTCTTCTTAAGCGGCGGCGGAGAGACGAAAAAGGGTCTTGATGCCATTACAAAACTGCTGCCGAATCTTGTTCATACGGTTTCCCTTCTTGACAGGAAACACAAGGATTCTACGGAGAACGACGCAAAGATTGAAGCCTTTATTACAAGCATCGGCAAAGAATAAGCGAATATGAAATATGTTGTCATCACCGGTGCATACGGCGGCATGGGCTATGCGGCGACAAAAGCACTGTCCGAAAGCGGATACACTGTCTTTGCGCTTGACAAAAATGTCCGGGACGCTGAACCGAACATCATTCCGGTCGAGACGGATGTCACCGATACCGGGAGTGTCAGGCGGGCGTTTGAACTTGTGAAATCGCAGACGGAAGAGCTGTATGCGATCATTCACTTCGCAGGCATCTACCGGCTTGATTCACTCGTCGAAATGGGTGAAGCCCGCTTTACGGAGATTTTCAACATTAATGTTTTCGGCGCATACAGGATCAATAAGGAGTTTCTGCCGCTTCTTACTCGGGGCAGCCGGATCATTCTCACAACAAGCGAACTTGCGCCTCTGTCGCCGCTGCCTTTCACCGGTATCTATGCGGTTACAAAATCTGCGCTTGAAAAATATGCGTTTTCACTCCGGATGGAGCTGCAGCTTCTGAAAATCGAAGTCTCAGTGATCCGTCCGGGTGCTGTCAGGACAGGTCTCCTTTCTGTCTCCACAAAGGAGTTGGATCAATTCTGCGAAAACACGCGCATCTATACATATAATGCAGACCGGTTCAGGAAAATCGTGAACAGCGTGGAATCGAAGAGTGTTTTGCCGCAGAAGATTGCAAAGACAGTAATGCGGGCGCTGTCAGCGCGAAAACCGAAATATCTGTACAATATCAATCGGAATCCGTATCTTTTGATCCTGAACGTGCTTCCTGCAAGGCTGCAGACTTTTATCATCGGCAGGATCCTGAAGGAACGGAATTGATTCTGGAAAGATACGCCAGTTTTTTAATACTTCGGGACAGATTATCAAAAGAAATCACGTCGGGATTCCGATATAATGGACCCATAGAATTCTGTTGCAAAACAGAGTCATTAAACCAGTTTGCCAGGGAGGAATGCGCATGAACAAATTTGTTTTTGAGGACAAAAGACCGGTTGTACAGACGAAGCAGGGGCTGCTTCGCGGCGTTACCTACGGAGATGTGAATATCTTTATGGGCATTCAGTATGCGCATGCAAAGCGCTTCCATTTGCCCGAGGAAATCGAGCCCTGGGAAGGCATAAAGAATGCTTATCAGCACGGACCCGTTGCCATGCAGGCCATGGAAGTCAATCCGTTCTTCTACTACAGAGGACTCCATATGCTGGAGAAGCAGAGTGAAGACTGCCAGAACCTGAATATTTGGGCGCCGAAATGTAAGGAAGGCGAGAAGAAAGCTGTATTCGTGTGGATTCACGGCGGCGGATTCTTCGGCGGAAACGCGTTTGAGGAGATTTCCTTTGACGGTTTCAACATGGCGCATTACGGCGACGTGCTCTTTGTTTCCATCAACCACAGACTGAATGTTGTCGGCTACATGAACCTTGAAGAATACGGCGAGGAATTCGCTAATTCCGCAAACGCCGGTATCTGGGATCTTGTAGTTGCCATGAAGTGGATCCATGAGAACATTGCAGCGTTCGGCGGCGATCCGGAGAACGTTACGATCTGCGGACACTCGGGCGGCGGCGGAAAAGTGCAGTGCCTGTATCAGATCGAAGAAGCCGCGCCGTACTTCCAGCGCGGAATCTGCCTCAGCGGTGCGCGCGGTGCTACGGGGGGGACGCCCGCAGATGATCGGGAAAACAGCATCAGGACCGCGAAGGCAGTCATGGATGAACTGGGCATCACAAAGGAAAACATCGACAAAATCTATGAAGTTCCTTACTGGGATATCGTGAAGGCATGCAAGAAGGTGGCAAATCCGATGCGTTTCTCCCCGGTTAAGAATGATTTCTTCCCCGGTTTCCCGGCACTTACCTATCTGCAGCCCTTCTCGAAGGACAAGCCCATTATCTACGGTTCTGTACTCGGAGAATTCCCGGTAAATCCGCCGACAGAGGAAGAAAAGGCGGCCATGTCCGAAGCGGATAAGGTGGAGTACTTCAGGAAACGTTTCGGTGACTGCGCGGATGATCTGATGCGGCTTTTCAAGGAGGCTTATCCGGATCACGACCTGATCGATCTCGCATGGCTGGATTCGCGCTGCAGGATCGGGGCAGTTCAGTCCGCGAAAACGCACGTCGCGGCCGGCTGCGAGAATGTTTACCTGTTCCTGGCGTCCTATACAGTTCCGGAGAACGGCCGGATCCCGATCTGGCACGGCGGCGAAGTCGGCTATATCTTCATGAACGAGGATAAGGTCCTGGTCCTGAACGACGCGGAGAATGGTCAGAAATACGCGAGCACGCTGAGCACGATGGTGCTGAATTACGTGAAAACCGGTGATCCCAGCAATGAATTCCTGCCCGAGTGGAAGAAGGTGACAGCAGAGGACGACTGGACCATGATCATCGACAAAGAACCCCGCTGCGTCAACCATCATGACGACGAGCTGATCGATATCTATAAGGAAGTCGCACCGACCTTCCGTCTGAACCTGAAATAAAAGGCGAATACACTGAAGACAACACACATATAACGCTTTGCCGCCGGCTGCGAAAGCAGCCGGCGGCAGTAAAGGAAAGGAGTTTTATGGACGAAGAAATCAGACTGAATCAGGCGCTGTATTCCTCGATGATGGTGTTCGACCAGAACCGGCAGAACAGCCGGACGGAGAACGGCGAGCGAGTGTATTTTACCGCACCGCGGGGTTTCGAGACCACTGAGGACGGCAGTATGGTGTTTCACTATTATGCGCCGGATGCGAAGAGCGTGGAAATCCGCGGCTGGGGCGGTACATTCCCGAAGGATACACCGCATTTTCTCTCAAAACGCGAGGACGGCTGGTGGGAGGGAACGGTTCCCGCATCTGAAATCGAGCCCGGTTTCCACTATCATGACGTCTATGTGGACGGCGTGCGGACCCTGAATCCCCGGGAGCCGATCGGCTACGGCAGCGGACGCTTCGCAAACTTCAGCGATACGCCGGACCCGGAGAATACCTTCTATCTTTTGAAGGATGTGCCCCACGGCAGTGTCCGCATGGAACTGTATCATTCCGAGCTCTGCAATATGACCCGGAACTGTTGGGTTTACCTTCCGCCGAGTTACGATCTGGAGCCCGAAAAAAGATACCCTGTATGGTACCTGCATCACGGCGGCGGCGAAAATGAAACCGGCTGGATCTGGCAGGGCAAGGTGAATCTGATCCTCGACAACCTGCTCGCCGAAGGGGAGTGTGAGGAGATGATTATTGTCATGAATTCCTTCGACGCGTTCGCCCCGACAGAAGAGGACGGTATCTATAAGAACATCGAATACTGTGACGTTCTCGCAAAGGACTGTGTTCCCTTTATTGATGCGAAATTCCGTACGATTCCGGATAAGGATCACCGCGCGGTGGCGGGACTATCCTTCGGTGTGGTGCATTCGTATCTCGCGGCTTTCAGATACCCGGAACTTTTCGCCTGGATCGGCTGCTTCTCGGGACACATCATGCCGATCAGCCGGGACGGCGCTTATTTCGGCAGAAGTTTCGATTTTTCGGAAGTGTTCAAAGATAAAGAACTTTTCAACAGCCGAATCCGCCTGATGTGGCACGGCGGCGGCTTCCGTGAAGGCTTCGGATCAGCCAGGACTTTCCCCGGCGATGTGATGCCGTACAAGTGGGAAGAATACAAAGCCGCCGGCTACCACGTGGACGGCCGGGGCTACCGGGGTTTCCACGAGTGGGACACCTGGCGCTTCTGTGCACGGGATTTTGCAAAACTTCTGTTCAGGTAAGGAGGCGGATATGAAACAGGATATTTTAAAGAATCAGACGATCAATTCCACACTGACCTATTTTGCTCCCTGCTTCCAGGTGAAAGAGCCCAGGCCCGCAGGCGCGCCGTTCTCTTTCAAACTGACAGAGACTTTTCCGATGGTGGAGCCCTGCAAAAACCTCGGAAACGGACGCGTGCGGCTTACCTACTACAACCCGGATGCGAAGAGCGTTAGCGTTCTTGGCGGCGGCGGAGCCTTTGCCGGAGAATACCCGATGACAAAGGACGGGTTTGGGTACTGGACAGTAGAAGTCGAGACGGTGCCCGGCATCCGCGTGCACCGCTATCTTGTGGACGGCGCACTGGTTTTAAATGACCAGATGCCGCTTGTGTACTGTGCGCAGGAACCGGCCAATGCCTTCGAGTGCGTTGATGAAAGCTGTGACTGGTACCTTCTGCAGGACGTGCCGCACGGAGACCTGCGGATGGAGTATTACCGTTCCTCCCATACCGGACGCTGGAAAGTATGCTGGATTTACTGCCCGCCGGGCTATGACGAGAACCCCGAAAAGAAGTATCCGGTGCTCTATCTGCAGCACGGCGCGGGTGAAGATGAGACCGGTTGGATCGATATGGGGAAGATGAATTACATTTTAGATAACCAGATCGCAGCAGGAGAGACCGAGGAGATGCTGGTCGTTATGAATTACGGCTTCTCCCTTCGGAAAGATGAGACACCGGCTCTGAGAAGTCCCGGCTTTGAAACCGAGCTTCTTCAGGACTGCATTCCCATGATTGAAGCGAAGTACCGGGTGAAGACGGACCGGGAATCACGTGCGATGGCTGGCCTTTCGATGGGCTCTGCGCAGTCCCAGCGCATCGTATTAAATCATCTTGACCAGTTTGCGTATCTCGGCGTGATTATCGGCGGCATCGGGACTGCACCCATCGGCGTACAGGCGGAAGCGCTGAACGATCCGGAAGAACTGGGAAAGAAGCTGAAGGTCTTCTATGCCTGCAATGGCCGGGAGGAGCCGGGCTGTAAGGCGAGCCATGAAGCAATGGAGAAGATGATCTCAGAAGGCTTAAGCTGCGGCTGTCACGACATCTTTGAGGGATATCACGAACTCACGGTGTGCAGGAAGGGACTTCGGGCATTCCTGCCGCTGCTGTTCAAATAATCATGTGATGAAATAATAGAGAAAGAAGGAGCTTTTGTCATGAAGGAAAAGAAATCCACGCCATTGGGCGGGAGAGTGTGGTTTTCGGCAGTATTTTTCGGCCTGATCGGGCAGATTGCCTGGATCGTCGAAAACATGTATTTTGCCACTTTTGCCCAGGATATCTTTGCGAATTCGGGGAGAGCGGATATGTCGTACGGGGTTACGACTGCCATGGTAATCCTCTCGGCAATCGCGGCAACTGTGACGACGATTTTTGCAGGCGGGCTGAGCGACAAAGTCGGCAGGCGGAAACCCTTTATTGCGATCGGCTACATCTTCTGGGGCTTCACGATCATGCTTTTTGCACTGCTGCCGATGAAGGCGGAGGCCTCCATGGTTGCGGTCATCGCAGTGCTTCTTGTGGTGTTTGACTGCCTGATGACCTTTGCGGGATCCACATCAAACGACGCGGCTTTCAATGCCTGGGTGGCCGATGTGACCGATGAGACAAACCGCGGAAAACTGAATTCAATCCTGGCAATTCTGCCGGTGATCGCGGTCGTCATTGTCTTTGTCGGTCTCGGCGGCTTCTACAATTCCGCGAACGAGAGCAATGCGCTGTTCTTTATTATCCTGGGCATTATTCCGATCGTCGCCGGTATCCTGGCACTGTTTGTGCTGCGGGATGCGCCGGACCTGAAAAAGTCGGAAGGCCAGAACTACCTTGCGGAAACTTTCTACGGTTTCCGGAAAGATGTGATCAGGAAGAACAGAATGATCTATGTCTGCCTCGCAGCAGCCTGCATCGTCGGTATTGCACAGCAGACCTTCTTCTCGTACCTGATCAATTTCCTGATCGTGACACTGAATCTTGGTGACAGCTTCGTGATCCCGATGGCGGTTATCATTGTCGGCGCGGCGGTGTTTACGGCGGTAATGGGAATCCTGTTCGATAAGTTCGGGCGGAAGCATTTCTATTATCCGCTGCTTCTCATCATGGTTCTCGGCATCCTGTCCTTCTGGGCGCTGCAGTTCATGGATGGGGGAATGAAGACATTTGTGCTTTATGCCGGCGGTGTGCTGATGATGGGCGGAATTCTGTCCCTGACCGGCGCTTTTACGTCTTCTTTCCAGGATTATCTGCCGGAAGGCACGGAAGGACGATTCCAGGGCGTGCGGATGTGCTTTATGGTACTGATTCCCATGATCATCGGACCGATCATTTCGCTTCTGATCGGACTGGATGCCATGGGTATGAATGGTGAGAACTTCGTTCCGCCTTACGCGATGTTCCTTGCAGCGGCCCTCGTGGCGCTTCTTGCAGCGATCCCGATCTGGCTTGTAAGGAAGAATTCGAAGTAAGATGCTGAGACAGAAAGCGTATTACACACCAAAAAAAGTGCAGCGGCCCGAAGGTCACTGCACTTTTTTCATGGAGAGCGATATTCGCTTTTTCTTTTCATCGACGTCGAGAATAACGACACGCACCTCGTCCCCGACGGAAAGGACTTCACTGGGATGCTTGATGTAGCGGTCCGAAATTTCGGAGATGTGTACCAGACCGTCCTGATGCACGCCGATATCCACGAAGGCGCCGAAATCAATGACGTTTCGGACGGTGCCCTGTAGGACCATGCCGGGCGCGAGGTCACTGATTGACAGCAGGTCGGTGCGGAAGATCGGGGCCGGAAGCTCATCTCTGGGATCACGGCCGGGTTTCAGAAGCTCCGATACGATATCCTGAAGGGTCATGAGGCCGACACCGCAGAGATCGGCGGCTTTTTCGGGACCGTAGGATGAGAGCGCTTTCGGAAGGTCCGAGAGATGCCCGGAGCGGACATCGGAAAAGTCCTTCCCAAGGAGTGTAAGGAGCTTTTTCGCTGCTTCATAGCTCTCCGGATGGACAGCGGTGCTGTCGAGTACATTTTCCGCGCCCGGAATGCGTAAAAAGCCTGCGCATTGTTCGTAGGCCTTCGGACCTAATTTCGGAACTTTCAGAAGCTCGGAACGCTTTTTGAAGGCGCCGTTCTGCTCTCTGTAGGCAACAATACTCTTTCCGAGCGACGCGCTGAGCCCTGAGACCCGCTGTAAGAGCGAAAAAGAGGCCGTATTCAGGTCGACGCCTACCTGATTGACACAATCCTCGACGACAGCGGTAAGGGCCTCAGAAAGGCGTTTTTCGGGCATATCGTGCTGGTACTGTCCGACGCCGATCGATTTCGGGTCGATTTTCACGAGTTCGGCGAGCGGATCCTGCAGGCGGCGGGCGATCGAGACGGCCGAGCGCAGGTTGACGTCGTAGTCCGGGAATTCCTCTGAAGCAAGCTTTGACGCGGAATATACGGAGGCGCCGGCTTCGGAGACAACCATGTAGGAAACATCTCTGAGCCGGTTTTCATGTATCATTTCCGAAGTCATCGCTTCGGTCTCCCGGGAAGCGGTTCCGTTTCCGATCGCGATGCGGGTTACGCCGTGTTTTCGGATCATGGCGGAGAGTTTTGCGATTGCATCCTGTTTCTGGCGCTCACCGTAGGTCGGATAGACGACGGCCGTATCCAGCACCTTCCCGGTCGGATCGACAACCGCGACCTTGCAGCCCATGCGGTAGCCCGGATCGAGTCCCATGGTGACAGCGCCCCGTACCGGCGGCTGAAGAAGGAGCGGACGGAGGTTTGCGGCGAAGTTTTTGATCGCGCCTTCCGAAGCACTTTCCGTGAGATCGGAGCGCAGTTCATTTTCGATGGAAGGGCGCATAAGGCGGCGGTAGCCGTCCTCTATGGCCGAACCGAGGAAATCCTCCGAGAGAGAGCCGGGACGGATGACAGAGCGCTTCAGGGCACGCAGGATCGCTTCTTCCTCTGTGTCGAAGGAGACTTTCAGAAAGCCCTCCTTTTCTCCGCGGTTGATTGCAAGGACCTGATGTCCCTGAAGACGGGAGAGTGCGCCGGAGAAATGATAGTAGCTCCGGTAAACAGAGTCCTCGTCTTTTGCATTCCGGACAAGAAGTCCGCCGGAACGCTGATAGAAGTTCCGGATGCCTTTCCGGAATTCCGGCGAGTCGGAGAGCTTTTCTGCGATAATGTCGGAAGCGCCCTGAAGCGCGTCAGAGATCGTTTCCACGCCTTTTTCCGGATCAAGATAGGCTTCAGCCTCCTGTTCCGGTGAGCGCATGCCCTGCGGCTGGGCGAAAAGAAGCTCTGCCAAAGGCTCCAGTCCCTTTTCCCTCGCAATCGAAGCGCGTGTGCGGCGCTTTTTCTGGTAAGGACGGTAGAGATCCTCCAATTCCGACAGCGTTGCGGCTTCCCCGATGCTCTTTCTGAGCTCCTCCGTCAGTTTTCCCTGCTCGTCGATAAGACGCAGCACTTCCTCACGGCGCGTTTCGAGGTTACGAAGATACTTCAGCCGATCTTCAAATTTCCGGAGTGCTTCATCGCCCATGTTTTCATGGGCTTCCTTGCGGTAGCGGGCGATGAAGGGGATGGTATTGCCCTCATCATAGAGATCGATGACGTTCTTTATGATTTCGGGGCGTTTATTCAGCTCTTTTGCAAGCTGAGCGGTAATCCGGTCCATATAAAACAGATATCCTCCAGTTTTCCTGTGCCGTGAAACAGATTCACCGGCACAGTTTTGTTTAGTGGAATTCTATCTGATTCGGCGAAAAAAGTCAATGCCTTGACCGAATGCGGAAAGAATGCTATACTATAGATCTCAGTTTTTGAAATATTGTCTGGGGAAACACGAATGAACAGAGCAGAAAAGAAAAGAATACAGAAGATCAGAAAGCGGCGCCGCATCATTTTAGCTGTTGAAATCGCGGCAGCGCTTCTTGCAGTGGCGGCGGCAGTCATTATCTGTCTCCTGCCGAGAAAAGAAAAGGACAATCCTGCGAAGGACTCCACGCAGGCTGTCTCACAGTCGACGACAGAGGAAAGCACAACGCCCGAAGAGACGACGACCAGACCAACAACGACCGAAACCGAAGAGGACACGACAGAAAGCACGGAATCCGTGGCGGAGCCTGAAACGGACGAGAACGGGGAGACTGTATATTCCTTTACGATTGTCCCGACCGAGGACCCGGCGAAAACGACTGCGGCACCGGACGATGATACGACGGAAAGCGTAACGGAGACTGTTCCGGAACCTTCCGAAACCGAGACGACAGAGGAATCTTCGGAATCGGAGACCGAAAGCACGACGGAAAAGGTTTACGAAGGCGCGGACTACAGCCAGGTGGTCTTTATCGGCGACTCCCGTACCCTGACCATGGGAACCGGCGGCGAGTACGCGTATGACCTCGTGCCGATGGATTCAATTGCCGCGACCTGGGGCGGACAGCTGATCGACAGCTCCGCCTATGAAAATGTGACGACAGCAGCGTTACGGACACCGAAAAAAGCAGTCTTCTGGTACGGAATCAACGATGTTCAGCTCAATCCGGAGCGAGGGAACCCGGAGATCTTTATTGCCAACTACAATACGCTGATTTCCGCGTATCTCACCATGTACGACAGCAGCACGATTTACCTGATGTCCATCCTGCCGACGACAGTCCGGGAGAAAGACTATTATGAGGGACAGGACGAGAATATTGCGGCCTACAACCAGGCGCTGCAGCAGTATGCCAACGAACACGGCTATGTATATCTGGATCTTTCGCCGCTGTTCACGGGAGACGAGTGCTTCGCGGAAGGCGACAATATCCATTTTGCGAAATGGTGGTATGAGGAACGTTTCCTGCCGGCTGTGACACGTGCGATCGGGATTGTGTATTAATACGTGAACTGCGAGTTTCACGCCGGGCTTTCTGGATCACCCTCTGAGGCGGATCCGGATATCGTGGCATCCGGTACTGATCCGGATGCCCGTAAGATACCCGCATTCCGAATGGAAACCGGCTTCCCGGCCGTCAATCTCAACTGAAAACACATCTGAAAAAGGGATTCCTGCAAGAAGGATCCCTTCTTTTTTAATCTCGGCATGTACCTGGATCTCGGTGAAGAACAGGCCTTCCCGGATGCTTCTGATCTCACAGGAGCCGAAGGCCCGGAGCGCCTCCCGGAACTTTTCATAGTTTTCGGAAAGGATTTCACCGTCAGAAGTGATGACGTCTTCTTCGGTGCCGGATATCGCCCGGAAGAAGGCATTCTGGCGGCTGAAGCCTGTGATTTTGTCCCCGGTCTTTTTGCCGGTCTGCAGTTCTTCGAAAAACGCGGCTTTCTCTGTGATCATCCCTCTGCAGGGGAAGATCAGCGGCAGTGCGTCCGGGTTTTCAATCAGAGTTCCGTCTTTTCCCACAAGGTAGCGAACAGAGAACAGATCCAGAAGAAGCGGCTGGCTTTCGGGTCTGCTGAAGCGTGTCGAGACATTTTCGGCATAAATATCCACGCCGAAGTTCAGGAAAAACTGATAAGCTTCCCGGGACATGGTGGAAGAGTAGAAACTGATTCCGGGATAGCCATAGAGCTGTCCGCCGTTATCCCGGTAATCAAGAAGCTCAGTGCGGAAAAACTCACCGCCCTGAAGATCCGGCGTGATCTCTTCCCGAACAGACTCGATGACAGCGTCCATTTCGGAAACCCGGGCCGCACTGACACAGGGCACAAAGAAGAAGGAAAACAGCGTATTTGCGAGGATTTCCACAGTCAGGGCAAAGGCAAAAATCCGCCGGTGCAGCGGCTTTTTCAGAAGCCCGATCCCTGCTCCTGCAAAGTACAGCAGCAGGAAGATGAACAGGAAGCTTTCCCTTCCGGGAAGCTGAGAGGGCTCATGAAAGCCGTGCCAGACATAGTCACCCGCAGCAAGATTGAAGGAAAAGAGCAGGAAGACAAGAAAAAGCCCGGCGGAGATCTTCCGGAGCCATGATATGCTCCTGTCTGAAATCGCAAGCATCAGCGATATCAGAGAAAAGAGCCCGAAATACAGGTTTGGAGCGCCGTACTGAAGAGATGCCTTTGCTCCGGGCAGCATGTTCAGAAGGTACTCTGCAGGCGTATGCAGGAAACGCCAAAGGTCCGGTGCTTCTTTTTCAATTGCCGCTGTATGGGAAAGCGCCCGAAGAAGCGGAAAAAGCGCAGGAAGCGAGAGAAGGGCAGAAAATACGGAGCAGCCGGAGAAGAACAGAAAGGCCCGAAGCGCCTGTTTTCCGGAAAAAGGCCGCAGGTTCAGAATGATAAACAGGAAAAAGAGGCAAAGGAAAATGCAGACCATGAAGGCGGTATAAAAACAGCTTCGGATCAGGAGAAAGAGGAGGAGCGTATAGAGAAGCGCGTGTTTACGAATTGCTTTCCGGTCCGCAGTAAGAGCGTTTTCCGCAATTCTTCGAAGCTGCAGAACAAGAAGCGGCAGGAGGATCAGCGCATCCATCCACATAACCTGGTTGATGAAGGCGAGCGTATAGGAGGAGAAGGCATAGGCCAGGGAAAGTGCGAATTCCGGGAGCGGATGTTCTCCATAATGCGATGAGAGGAGCCGGTACATCGCGCATGACATCAGGCCGAAACGAAAGAGGATCAGAAGGTCCATTTCCCAGACCTGCACCTGTCCAGGAAGAAGAAACAGGAGCACGTTCAGCGGACTGTTCGTGTAGTAGGCTGACTCCGCGGAAAAACTGAAGCCCAAAGCGCCGGAGAAAGAGTATCCGTGCGGGGAAAAGAAGTGCCGCTCGGCTTCCCGAAGCATCGGAAAGTACTGACCGTAGCCGTCAATTGCCGCGAGGGACATTTTTCCAAAAGGTGCGATTCCGCGCATGACAAAACCGATTCCGCCGATAAGCAAGGGCAGAAAGAAAGACGCAAGAAGATTCAGGCCTTTTCTGTGTTTCCGGTAATACTGAACCATAAAAACCTCCGGTAAGATGATCTGACATCATCTTACCGGAGATTTCTTAGCATCCACCCGATGTATTTCTTTCAGATTTCTTAATGCTTTCGGGATTTTGGAGAATCACACGGGAGCTTTACGACTGCCGCAAAAACATCTCCGTCGATCTCAACCAAAAATGTACCGCCGACGGCTTCGGTGTAGGTCTTTGCGATTGCAAGTCCGAGTCCGGAACCCTTTTCCGTGCGGGCATGATCGCCCCTTGTGAAGCGTTCCGTGATTTCGGAAGGATCGAAGTCCATCTCATAGGAGGCGACATTCGTAATCCGGACCTGTGCCGCCGAGTCTTCTTCTGTGAGCGTGATATGGATACGGGTGCCGGAGAGCGCATATTTTACGGCGTTCTGCAGGAGATTCATGAAAACACGGCTCATAAAGTTTCCGTCGGTTTTGATCGGGAAGCTGTCGCGGCAGTAATGCCGTCTGATCGTAAGCCCGGCAGCTTTCAGGTCATCTTCCAGAAGTCCGACGGCCTGTTCCAGAAGCCGAATAAGATCGAGTTCCGTCATGTTTGGTGCAAGAACGCCGGAACTGACCTTCGTGAGTTCGAAAAGGGAGTCCACCAGTTCCTTCATATAGCCCGCTTTCTGATTCAGCAGATTCAGGTTCTCCGAGCCGGTCTCACTTAAGTCTTCCTGTTCCAGCAGGTTTCCGTATCCGATGATGGAGGTGAGCGGCGTCCGAAGGTCATGCGAAACATTAGCAATCAGTTCTACGCGCAGCCGTTCGTTCTGTACGGCTTTTTCGACGGCAGCATCCCGGACTGCCGTCATATCCCGGAGCCCCGCCCGGAGAGTCAGAATCGTAAAGAGGATCAAAAGAAGGATCGCAGACACCGACAAAAAAAGGCGCAGGTAGAACGGAAGATCGGTCGAAACCGGAAGGCTGTAATTGAAATGCCAATAAAATTTGCAGACGATGAAAAGAACCAGTAATACCACTTCCAAAGACAGCAGGAATACGGCGGGGATGACTGCACGCTGCGGTTTTTCTCCGTTTTTTGTCCTCCGGCGAAGAAGCCGCCTCAGAAGAATCCATTCACAGTCTGCTTTCGCAGAAAACCAGGACAGCAGCTCTTTCAGCGCATACAGGATCAGGAAGGCATAGAGGGACAGCATGAGGACGGTGAAGACATTCTGCAGGATTCCGCGCATCAGGATGGGAGTCGGGAGCATCCGGACACTGAACAGACCGAAATAAAGATTCCGCGGAAAGTACCCAAGAAGCAGCAGGGAAACCGCGCCGGAAAGGATCAGGACCGCGCCGTCAGGTCCCGGACCTGCTTTGCTCCTCGGAAACAGGATGAGGAAAAGTGCCGTAAAGGAAAGTGCAAGGACGGAGAGTATCGATGCGGGAAGGCGAAGAGAAGTACCGTCCAGCGTGAGAATCCGGACCACTTTGTACTGCTCGGGTTCTTCTGCGTAAGCAGAAGATTCTGCTGTATTGGTTACGGCTGTCGTTGGCTCCGTTTTACTGCATTCTTCCTGTTCCCCGACATCTGTTTCCGTCTCCGTAACCGATGTTGTATCTGTATAAACAGCAGTAGTTTCTTCGACGATGGTCGTCGTGTCCTCGGCGACCACATTCAGAGAGTCTGCATAGTCCTGCTGATAAAGATTAGCAGTAATCGCACCCGCTGCCGAGAATACTGCGGCAGAAGACAGGCCCAGGAAAACAGCGGCCAAAAGCATAAAGACAAGGCGCAGTGTGCGGATTCTATTCAAAGACATAGCCGATCCCCCAGATTACCCTTAAGTGTTCGGGCTTTTTCGGATTGATTTCCACTTTTTTCCGGATGCGGTTGATGTGGACCATGACCGTATTTTCCACGGAATAAGCCTCGGAATCCCAGGCATGTTCATAGATTTCTTCAGCACTGAATACGTGCCCCGGGTTTTCCATCAGAAACTGCAGGATCCGGTACTCGGTCGCGGTTACGCTGACAGATTCGCCGCGGACAAGAAGCTTCTTTTCGGCGGTGTTCAGGCTGATATCGCCGATCGTGATCAGGCTTTCCGGATCCTTTTCACGGATCGATCCGAAAGCATCATAGCGCCTAAGAAGCGCCTGGATCCGTGCCTGAAGCTCTTCGCGGTAGAAAGGCTTTGTGAGATAGTCATCAGCGCCGGACTGCAGGCCGACAACCCGGTCTGTGCCCTCGGCTTTTGCCGACAGCATCAGGATCGGGCAGTTTGAGAGTTCGCGGATCCGTACGGTTGCCGCGATTCCGTTCATTTTCGGCATCATGACGTCCATGATGATCAGGTCGGGTGACAGACGGCGCACCGAATCAACCGCCTCTTCCCCGTTGGAGGCGCTTACAATATCGTATTCGTCTTTCAGCATTTCGCGGATCAGGCGGACGATCGAAGGATCGTCGTCCACGACAAGAATTCTGTACATGACGGCTCCCCGAAAGAGAAGATTGGTTCTTTTCAGTCCTGAAAATGCAGTCAGGGCTTTTCCGTCTTTATTGTACGAAAAAGCCCCTGAAAATGCAATGCGAAAATCTTACAAGATCCTTACGGTTTATTTCTGGCGGATCTCGTGGATACGGCGGTACTCGTTCGGAGAAACGCCGACGTGTTTCTTGAATACTTTATTGAAATTGGAAATGGACTGGAAACCGGAACTCACCGCAACGTCACGGATCGAAATCCGGCGGTTGGAAAGCAGCATCAGCGCCTTTTGAATACGGTGTTCATTCAGGAAATCGTTGAAGCTCTGGCCGCTGTACTGACGGAACAGGCGCGAGAAATAGAAGGTGCTGATTCCGACGGCTTCCGATACTTCTGCCTGGGTAATGCGTTTGTCGCAGTTTGCGATAATGTAGCTGCAGGCTTTCTCCATCTTGCTTCCGGCATTGCGGTGAACAAGTTCAATATTCTGGGCAGCGAGAGAGTTTTCACGGGCCTTTGCCGCGACTTCAATCAGGATTTTCTGAATATCGATCCGGACAAGTGTTTCATAGAAAAGATCCTGATTTTCCGTGCAGTTGTAGGCGTGAAGCAGGCAGCTTGTAACATGATCCCGAAGCTCCGGCAGCGAATCGTCCAAGAGACGCACGGTATTCAGATAGTGGTAGTAAGCGCAGATGTCGTCACATTCGGTGATCGTGCTGGAAGCGAACTGCAGCGCAAGACCGCCCTTTTTCGGGACGGATACAATCTCAAACGTTTCACCCGGCCACACGAAAAGCACGTTCCCGTCCGCAAGGTTGAAATCCTGTCCCTCAACGCGTACTTTGATGCGGTTTTTCCTGGCGAGAATAAATCTCGCCGGCATGTGCCAGCGGCTGTCCGCCGTGAGTTCCTCCCCGAGATAACCGAATTCGAATTTCGCCTTCGGTGCCTCGGGGGCTTTTGTGTTTGCATTTTTCATACTCATCTCCTTGGTTATATATAAACGTTAATTACTTTTCAGGTTGGTTGTCCAGTTCCCCGAAATACTGGCTGTGGGCTTCTCTGTAGACCCGGTTGAAATTTTCATCACGGCCCTGGTGCAGGGAGGAAATGTAGCTGTGTTCCCGCTCGGCAAGCTCCGGATGGATACGGGCCATGGTCGATACGCCGATGTTGCTGCAGATGTCCGAAATCCGTTCAATGTCGGAAAGCAGGTTCAGGAAAATACTGTCGACGACAACAGTGCATTCGCCGCTGGAGAGACGCTTCAGATGGTTTTCGCGAAGCGCATTGATCAGGTCGTCAACGACTTCCTCCAGCGGTTCGATGGAGCGTGCTGCTTCCTCATCACGCTTTTCAAAGGCAATTCGCGCAAGATCGAGTATCCTGGATATCAGGCCGCGGATAATTTCCAGCTCCCGGCGTGCACTCTCTGAGAAAGTGACCTTGTTTTCATGAAGACCTTCCGCAGCTTCGGAAATATTGACCGCATGGTCCCCGAGACGTTCAAATTCCGTCGTGATGCGGTAATATTCATTCATGATCCCGAGATGTTCGTCGGACTTGATGGTTGAGCTCAGCCCGATCAGATAGTTGCAGATCCGGTCAGCAAATACGTCAATCCGGTCCTCTTCATCCGAAAGTTCCGAAATCTCCTTTTCGTCGAAATCCGACAGAAGCGCCCAGGCACGGCGGATGTTCTGCCGCGCAGCCTGGTACATCGTCAGAAGCGCGTCGTAGCAGCTGTTGAATGCAATCGCGGGTGCGCTGTAGAACTGAGGGTTGAGACCGGCCAGCTTGTCGGCGTATTTCTCATCTTTTTGCGAACGGTCACGCACGAGGATCCGCGAGAACTTTTCGAGCTGAAACACGACCGGGAACAGCAGCAGTGCGCAGCCGAGATTAAAGATCGTATTGGTATTGGCGATGCCGCCGGAGTAGATCGGTTTGTCCCAGATACTTTCAAGAACACCGAAGGAATGCAGCAGGGTCACAGCGATAAGTGCCAGAGCGGACTTTCCGAGATTGAACAGAATATTGATGATACCGACCCGTTTCGCGTCCGTCTTTGCGCCGATCCAGCAGACAATGGCAGTCGTAACGCAGTCGCCGAGATAAATACCGACAAGAACGGCATAGATACCCTTGAAAGTCAGCTGGCCGGTTGTCGAGAAGGTCTGCAGGATACCGACTGCGGCGCTGGAACTCTGGAGCACGAAAGCGACGCCGGCACCGCTCAGGTATCCGATGACGGGACTGTCGTCAAGATCTGCGAAAAGCTGCAGAAAAGCGGGCGATTCGGTCAGGGAATGCACCGCATTTGTCATATTCAGAAGTCCGGAAAAAAGAATGCCGAAACCGATTGCAATTCCGCCGATCTGTTCGGATTTTCGGAAATGAATAAACATGATCAGCACAACGCCGATAATGAGTGCGACAGGAGCAAGGGTGGAAGGCTTAAAAACCTGAAGCCAGGCAACCTTGGATTCATTCAGATCCAGAAGACGGATAATCTGGCCGGTAACAGTGGTTCCGACGTTTGCGCCGACAATAATGCCGATGGACTGCCGAAGTGAAATGATGCCTGCGGCCACGAGACCGGAAGTAATGACAATGGTGGCTGTGGATGACTGGATCAGGGCAGTTACGAGAAGACCAAGGAGAAAAGCCTTGAATACATTATTGGTGGCCTTTTCCATGATGACTTTCAGCGCGCCGGAAGAACTTTCTTTCAGCGTGCTGCTCATCAGCCGCATTCCGTACAGGAACATCGCAAGGCCGCCCAGTAGACCGATTATACTGAAAACATCCATAGATGGATTATACGCTCCCAATCTATCCTGATAAAAGGGACTTGTCTGATTTGCCCGCACTTTATCAAAAATAATAAATCAAAATAATTATAAGGGAAATCGCTTCTATTTGCAAGTTGAAAAATAGGATAAGATCAGTCCCTCCTCTGCTTGTTTTTTTGGGGATTTTTATGTATAATCAGGGCAGGATGCGACATGGGGGCGAAAGATGGCATATTTCGGCTGTTTCTATCTGGACCAGGAGAAGGACATTATCGTGGATCTCGACCTTTCGGGCGGGATGATGTCCTATGTGCTCCGGACGCCGAATCACGGGACGGGAAACCTGATTACAAACCTCTCAAGGATGTGCGAACTGCCGCTTTCGATGGACGAACAGGGGCTTTTTGTAATCCGGGGCAATGTTCCCTGCTATATCGACGACCGGAACCGGAAAGTTTATATTTTCCGCCTTCGGGACACAAAGGTTGCGAATATCTACCCGGACGGAACGATCGAGCGGAAGGCTTCGATCCCCGCGATCAGTAAGACTTTGATGTCTCAGACCAAGGATTACCGGCTGGATTTCAAAAAGACCGTTGTCAAAACCTATATCCTTTCGGAATGCAAGTTCAGAACAGACCTCCATACGCATATGAACGCGAATCTTTCGCCTGATGTCCTGATTGCTTTAGGCATCCGGCATGAGATCCGCTATCCGCTGTACTATATCCGCAAGCTCGGCCTGAAGCTGACGGAAAAACAGCAGGAAACCATTCTTCGGCGGCGGAAGGAAGCGGAAGAGAAGTTCCGGGATTCTGGCCTTACCGGCAAGTATCTCGACCGCAAAATCGACGACAATACCTTTATCAATTTCGCCGACCTGATCCTGAGAAGTCCGGAAAATGCAGGGGAGAATATCCCGAAAATCCGTGCGTCCCTTGCGGTCATGAAAGACGGGCAGGCAGTTTTTACAAATCTGGAGAAGGTCTATCTGTACCGCTACGTGTTTACAAAGGGCGTCAAATCAAGCCATCCGGTGAATCTTGCGGGCATTGATTCGATTCCGGACCCGGACATCTCTTCGGCACTCCGGCAGATGATGCAGGACCTGCATACGCCGGAATATGCAGACAATACACTGTTCCAGAATAAGCTCCTTTGGATCGCACGCGGCTACGCAAAAAAGGGGATCCGTTATGCGGAAATATCGGACACTTCGCTTCTGAAGGCTTCGGAATGTGTCCGGGTGCTTTCGGAAATCCACGCGGTGATGCCGAAAATCATGCGGGAGTGCGGGGTGATGCTGCGTTTTCTTGCCGCATTCAGAAGGACGCCGCTTACGATTGTCAAAGACCGGATTGTCCAGGATGACCGGGCCGAATCCCTTCGGGTGCTTTCTGTAATCGCACAGGATCCCTATGTTGCGGGAACGGATATTGTCGGCGAGGAAATCAATGATATCCGCACACTTTCCCCGCTGATTTCGGGAATCGTGAGGATTTCACGGGATGTGCCGGGCTTTGTGATCCGGATTCACGCCGGCGAGAATGATTCACTTCGGGACAACGTAATGAACAGCATCCGCTGTGTAAGGGAAGCACTCGCACCGGGACAGGAGATGCCCAGCTTACGGATCGGGCACGGGCTGTATTCGGCAAATCTGGATTCACAGAAGGGAAAACAGCTGATCCAGACGATCCTTTCGGAAAAGGTTGTGCTGGAATTCCAGATCACTTCGAATGTCCGGCTCAACAACCTGAGCGAACTCAGGCACCATCCGCTGAAAAAATACCTGAAAGCCGGCGTCATGTGCGTGCAGGGGACTGACGGCGGTGCGCTGTACGGGACGGATTCGATTGATGAGGAACTGGCGCTGGAGAAGATGCTGGACCTGACGCGCCCGGATCTTCTCAGGATGCGGGAAACCGAGGAACGGGTCCTGAAATTCTCGGAAGCGGCATTCTTTAAGAAAATGACGGAATTTGACCGGCATGCAGGCGCGTTCCCGGTCAGGGGCTACTACGAAAGAAAGCTTGAAGAGAGCGTTCTCTCGGAAGAAACGGTCCTGAAGGAACCTGTTAAACGGGCAGGAGAAGAAGCTTTTTCGCGGGAAATCCGGCTTCTTCCCGAAGAGAAACTTCCGATCGTCGTTCTCGGCGGCTCATTTAATACAGACAGCCGGCATACGGTGCTTCGCGAGGAAAACCGCATGCTGCTGCGGGAACTTCTGGAGAAGGGAGATCCTGAGAAGATTTTCTTTGTAATCGGACACCGGATTTCCGGCTATGAGAAATACCTGCTTTCCGAGAACCGGGGACGCTTTGAGATCTTTTCCTTTGTGCCATCAGAAGTCACAGAGGCCGAAGAGAAGCGCATTAAAGATTCGGGCGTGTCGGTCCGTGTGTCGATCGAAGCCTCAGGTCTTGGCCTGTACAAAAGTGTTGCCTATGAAATCTTCAAGCGGCGGCTTTCGGTGCTCCTTGCGCTTGATGGAAATTCTGCCGGCGCGAACATGATCCAGGAGGCAAAAAACGGCCGGGGCGGCTGCAGGATTTATATCAGCGGACACAGCCGGACGCTTCTTCGAAAGGCGCAGTCCCTTGCGGGTTATGTGAAGATTTTCACCGCTACGGAAGGATTAGCGGAGGAAATACTAAGGAAACACTGAATAAATCAGTGTTTCCTTAGAGCCTCCGGCGGATGCGCACGGATTCGTAAGGAAAAAAGCTGCTGCGCAGCCGAATCCGGCGCCAGGGAAACGCTTTAATCAGCGTTTCCCTGAAGAAAGGATCACAGCCTCAGATCTGATTTCTGCTTGAAATCAGACTGCTGCTGTTGTATGATGATAGAAAGCATGAAAAGAGTCCCCTGAGGGGGAAAGATCTGCGGCCACAGTGGCTGCAGGGAATCAAGGAGGCATGTCATGATCTGTAAGAAATGCGGGAATGAATTTCCGGACTGGCTGAAATTCTGTCCGAACTGCGGCGAACCGGCAGAAGCGCCGGACAGGGCTTCGGATGTTCTGGATGACGGATTCGGAGCGGGACTTCCGCCGGTTGAGCCGGTGATGCCGGAGAGAGCGGAAATGCCGGAACCTGATGAAAGACCGGTGCCGCCGCCTGAAAAACCCGCACCCCCGCGTGAGAAAAAACCGCGGAAACCCGAGAGACTGTTCTCAAGGCTTGCGATTGAACGGAACTATCTTCTGGTATATATTCTGGCCGGAATCTTCCAGAGTCTGTTCTCGCTTCTTGCGACGCCGCTTGTCGGAAGACTCGGTGCAACTGCGATCAGTACCTATACGGTCATACAGAGTCCGGTTTCAGTCGTATCGCTTTTGATATTCGGTGTTACCATCGGCATGATGCTGATCAGCCATCGCGTGAAGAAAGCGTCCGGCGCGAACCTTGTCGCGATGATCGGCGCAATCCTGGCGCTGGTCTTTGAACTCGGGATGATTTTCTGCTGCTTCTTCTTCGGAGAAGGGCTGCTCAAAATCTTCATTTCCTCGTCTAACGAAGAGGTTGTGAAAGCCGGTGTGACGATGTACCGCTGGTTTGGAGTCGGTGCGCTTGTGATGACGATCGTTGCGGCGGCGATGGGCTTCCTGTTCCATTGGAAGCGCTTCTGGATTTATATGCTGACGCATCTTGCGTCGCTTGTCATTGCGGGAATTCTGCTTATTCTCGGAGCATTTGCTTTTAAATCTCCGATGCCGGTTGCACTGGGTTACGGTGCGCTTCAGGCAGGCCTGTACCTGCTTGCGGCAGTCGGATTTAACGTAAAAGGCGGAAAAACAACAGAGATGGAGGAGATCATTCATGCCTGAAAATTGTGACCACAACTGTGAAAGCTGCGCACTGAACTGTGATTCCAGACAGTCGCCGCGGGATTTTCGTGAAAAACTGAATGAACTGTCAAGCGTCGGCAAGGTGATCGGCATCGTGAGCGGAAAGGGCGGCGTCGGCAAGTCTCTCGTGACTTCCCTTCTTGCATCGGCGATGCAGAAGTCCGGAAAACAGGCCGCGATCATGGATGCGGATATCACCGGACCTTCGATTCCGAAGGGCTTCGGTCTCGCGTCTGTCCACTGTACTTCGGACGGAATCAACCTGTATCCCGTGGAGACCGAATCCGG
This sequence comes from Lachnospiraceae bacterium, assembly GCA_017543275.1. Lineage (GTDB taxonomy): Bacteria > Bacillota > Clostridia > Lachnospirales > Lachnospiraceae > UBA1267. The sequence goes on from JAFYGJ010000010.1 coordinate 37,341, forward strand.
CATCCGGATCATGTCGATGAACCTGCTTCTGCAGAATGCAGAGGATCCGGTTGTCTGGCGCGGACCTGTGATCGCAGGTGCCGTGAAACAGTTCTGGACCGATGTGGCCTGGGGAAATGTCGATGCGATGTTCGTTGACATGCCTCCGGGAACCGGCGATGTGCCGCTGACCGTCTTCCAGAGTCTGCCGGTTGACGGGATCATCGTCGTAACGAGCCCGCAGGAACTGGTTTCGATGATCGTCGGAAAAGCCGTCAAAATGGCGGAAATGATGAATATTCCGGTACTCGGAATCGTCGAGAACATGTCCTATTTCGAGTGCCCGGACTGCGGGAAACGTCACGCGATCTTCGGTGAGAGCCGAATCGATGCGCTTGCAGAAGCATACGGAATCGAACCGGTTGCGAAGCTTCCAATCGACCCGAAGCTTTCCGGGCTCACGGATCAGGGCCGGATCGAAGACTATGAGACCGATGCACTTGCGGAAATTCTTCAGAAAATTGAGATGATCGGTCTGTAAAAAACAGATAAGGCAACTACAAACGGAGGGATGCAAGAATGAGTAAAGAGAAAAAACGTGCTGCAGTACTTTTGGCCGTGTTTCTCATCCTGGCGTTTGCCTGTCTTCTGATCGCGAACGCGGTTCAGCACGGCGGCGGAAGTGTGGACATTGAGGAAGGCTATATTGCAGCTGAACAGAACGGCGAAAACATCGGACAGATTTTCTACAAGCTTTACAAGCCTGCCGGTGTTTCGGAGCAGAATAAGGCGCCGGGCATCCTTTTGCTGCACGGCTACCAGAACGACCACGAGACCTGCGCGGCCTACTCGATCGAGCTTGCGCGGAGGGGCTATGTGGTTCTTTCGATTGATGAATACGGCCACGGCCGCACGACAGCGGGCCTGAAGTACCGCGGCTACGTCAATCACAAGGTGACGGTCAACTACGGAGAGGACAGTGAAGCGGAAGGAACCTTCAAAACAACCGGCGGTCCGATGCGCTACCGGATCATGATGAACTTCTCGAACCTGAGCTTCTTCGATGAACACTACACGACGGATCCGGACGGCAACATCCTGACGGATTCCTCCTGCGGCGGCTGCATTGCCTATGCAGTACTCGCGGAGTATCCTTTTGTGGACAATACAAAGCTTGGTCTTTCCGGCCATTCGATGGGCACCTGGTCCTCCTGGTCGGTTGCGGCAGCTTTCTCCGGTACGGATATCGAGCCGAAGGCGACGGTTCTCCAGTGCGGTGAACTGTTTACAGACGATGCCTATGACGCGGAAAAGATTCACTTCAGCAATGTGCTTCTCCTGCAGGCAAAATGGGATGAATTCAGCTATTTCCGCGATTATAAGCGGACAGTTACGGATGATCTTCTGAAGTCTGATCTTCGGACGGAGTTTCTCGGAACGGATGCGGCGAATGCGAAGTGGGACACCACATACGGCAGTTTTTCGGACGGCTCCGCAAGAAGAATCGAGCTTCTTATGACAAACCACCGGCTGACGACGCATCATAAAAAAGGCCTTGCCGCGGCAATTGACTGGTTTGATGATGCGACCGGACACAGCTCAGCGATCGCTTCGGATTCCCAGATTGCGATGGCGAAGGAATGGCTCGTGTTTGCGGCGATGCTTCTGATCATCGGGTCAATGATTCCGTGGATGGAGATTCTGTTTGCGATTCCGTTCTTTGAGAAGGTGAGACAGCCGCTTCCCAACAAGTATCGTGCGAAGACGAACGGACAGTGGTGGAAAGCCGCGATTATCACGATGCTGATTGCGGCATCGACCTACCCCTTTATGACACAGCTCGGACACGGCCTGCTGCCGCTTCCGGAGGGCGTGTTCAGAATGACGGTCGGGAACGGCTTTATTGCCTGGTACCTGCTTCTGATTGTGATCATGGTGGTGATGACAGCGGTCTCGAGAATCCGCGGAAAGAAGAAAGGAACGGTCCAGAGCTGGCATGATATGGGTCTCGCAAAGGCAGAAGAACCGGATAAGATCAGTATTAGGTTGTGCTTACGGTCTGCAGTGCTGGTATGTGCGACGGCTCTTCTGATGTATTTGTGTATCCTGCTTTCAGAAGCAATTTTCAAGCTGGATCTTCGCTTTATCTGGCCTTTCTTCAAGAGTTTCAACGGGGAGCGCTTCCTGCAGTTTTTGGTGTACATCCCGGTATTCGCGCTGTTCTTCATCCTGAACAATTCCAAAATTATGGCTTCTGCGCGTACAAACTGGACGTATGAACCGGGCTTTAAAGGCTTCCTGCAGAACTGGTGGCGGAACGCCGTAATGATGGCAGGCGGAATCCTGATTATCATCCTGATTGAGTACATTCCGTTCTTCCTCGGCATCGGACCCGGCGCGGACGTTCTGTTCGGATCCACATTCGGCGGCCCCTTTATGTCGCTTCTGATTGTGTTCTTCCCGCAGGTGCTCGTGTTCAGCGTGCTCGGGACGATCGTATACCGGAAGACGGGCAATGTCTATACCGGTGCAATCCTGATCGCGACGCTCGCAGCCTGGGTCGTGACCGGCGGTTCCTCGATGCTGTAAAGCCAGGAGGCAAAAAGCCGGAAGTAAAAAACAATGGAAAAAGCAGAAAAAATCACCGGGGATGCCCGAAGAAAGGTCATCGTCCGTACGAGCCTCATCGGAATCGGATCGAATCTTCTGCTGGCAGGCTTCAAGGCCGTCATCGGATTTCTGACAGGATCGATCGCGATCATGATGGACGCGGTCAATAACTTATCGGACGCGCTGTCCTCGGTGATTACGATAATAGGAACAAGGCTTGCGATGAAGCGGCCTGACCGGGAGCACCCTTTGGGGCACGGACGCTATGAATACATCGCAGCTGAAATCATTTCAGCGGTCATTCTATACGCCGGTATCACATCCTTTGTGGAGTCGGTGAAAAAGATCATTCAGCCGCAGACGCCGGATTATACGCCCGTCTCGCTGATCATCGTCGGAACCGCGGTGATTGTGAAAATCCTGCTCGGGACTTATGTGAAAAAGCAGGGCATCCGGGCAAACTCGGATTCTCTTCGGGATTCCGGAAAAGACGCACTCTTTGATGCAGTCATTTCCGCGACGACGCTTCTTGCAGCGGTGATTTTCCTTGTATTCGGGTGGTCACTGGAAGCCTGGCTCGGCGCTCTGATTTCGCTGTACATCATCAAGTCCGGCATTGATATGTTCCGGGAAACGATGTCGCGGATTTTGGGTGAGCGGGTGGATTCGGAGCTCTCACAGGCGATCAAGGAGACAATCTGCAATATTCCGGGCGTCAGCGGCGCCTATGACCTGATTCTGCACAGTTACGGACCGGACAAATGGCAGGGCTCGGTGCATATTGAAGTCCCGGATACCTGGACGGCGGATGAAATCGACCGCGTATCGCGGCAGATCCAGGAACTTGTATATGACCAGCAGGGCGTGATTCTGACCGGGATTGGCATCTATGCAAGAAATACCGCTGGAGGAGCAGCTACGGAAGCGCTCTCGCGGATTACGGAAGCAGTTATGAGCGAGGACCAGGTCCTGCAGATTCACGGTTTCAATTATAACGAAGCCGAAAAGACGATCCGCTTTGATATCGTACTTGATTTTGCAGCAGATCGGGCGGCGCTGTTTCAGAAGATCTGTGAAAAGGTACAGGCGATGTATCCGGATTTCAAAGTGCTGATTGTCATGGATTCGGATATCAGCGACTGAAAGAGGAAATATGCTTACGACACTGTGTTATATCGAGCAGGACGGGAAGTTCCTGATGCTGCTTCGAAACCGGGAAAAGATAGACATCAACCGTAACAAGTGGATCGGAGTCGGCGGACACTTCCTTCCGGGAGAGACACCTGAGGAATGCCTGGTCCGGGAGGTCCGGGAAGAAACTGGTCTGACGCTTCTTGACTGGCAGTTTCGCGGGATTGTGACCTTTCAGCAGAACGACGATGAAGCAGAGTACATGCATCTGTTTACCGCAGACCGGTTTACGGGAATGCTTTCAGAATGTGATGAAGGAGATCTTTCGTGGATCCCAAAGGATCAGATCTTTTCGCTCAATCTCTGGGAAGGTGACCGGGTATTTCTCGAGCCGCTGCTTCGGGGTATTCCCTTTTTTACGGCCAGTCTCAGGTATGAGGGCGAGCATCTGGTACAAAGTGAAATAAAAGTCTATGTTGACAGGCCGGAGAGCCTGTAACTGGCAATATGAGGAGTTTATGGTATGGATAATCCGGTAAAGTTAATTGTATTCATTCTGGTCGGGCTTTTCCTGTTCATCGGCGCGATCCTGGTACTTTTGTGGTTTTTCCGGGACCGTTTCGTTCCGAAGGTTCCGGCGGCGAAAGAGCCCGAAGAACCGGAGCCGGAAGAGGAGCCCGTGCCTGCGCGATCTTATGCACGGCCGGAGCGGACAGAACGTTCTTACACAAGACCGTCGATGGAACAGACCGCGATGGAACCGGATGATCTTTCGGAATATGATTATGATGACGGAGAGGAAGAACCGGATTACAGCGACGCATCTACTTCAGACGGTCCGGCTGTCGCGCACCTTGAGGACATTCTGGACTGTGTTTACCTGCCCGGCCGCCGGCTTTCGGAGTGCGGGATTCCGGCATCTTTTGTATCCGCGGACGGATCGGAAGTCCAGACAGACGGCATGCTCTTCGGCGAATATGCATACGGCGCACTTTCACTGAAGCCGGGTACATTCGATGACCCCATCGTGGATTCCTTCTATGTGATCGGATCGAATATCAGCTATCACGCCTGCAAAGGACTTCTCTCGGGCCGTTTCGGCGATGCCGTAACAGAGGGAGAGCAGGAGGACGAAGAAAGCAGAAAGACGGAATATGCCGGCTTTTCGACGGATTTCGGCACCCTCTGGCTCAGCCAGGGCAGCGGCAATGATTATCTGAACCTGAATTTTACAGCAGAAAACTGAGGAATATGACAGAAAAAGTCATTCTTGTCGGCATACGGACAGAAGGGGAAAATATCGAAGAATCGCTCCGGGAACTCTCGGAGCTTCTTCGCACGGCGGAAGCCGAAGTTGTAGGATCTGTGATCCAGAACCGGGAGGCGATGCACCCCGGCACCTATATCGGCAAAGGGAAAATCGAAGAACTCCGGGAAATGATCCGGGAGCGGGAAGCAACCGGGATTGTCTGCGACGATGAGCTGTCTCCCGCACAAATGAAGAACCTTGAAGAAATGCTGGACACCAAGGTCATGGACCGTACCGTAGTGATTCTGGATATTTTCGCGACCCATGCGCATACAAATGAGGGCAAACTGCAGGTCGAACTTGCGCAGTGCCGTTATCAGATGACAAGGCTTGCGGGATACGGAAAATCAATGTCCCGGCTCGGCGGCGGCATCGGAACCCGCGGTCCCGGTGAGACGAAGCTTGAAACAGACCGAAGAAGGATCCGCCAGCGGATCACGGTGCTGAAGCAGGCGCTTCGGGATCTGGAGTCGCAGCGGAGCGTGAGAAGGGCCCGCCGCGAAAGGAATGCGGTTCCTGTGGCGGCAATCGTCGGCTATACGAATGCGGGGAAATCCACACTTCTGAATGCGCTGACCGGATCCTCCGTTCTCTCCGAGGATAAGCTTTTTGCAACACTGGATCCGACCACAAGAAGCCTTACACTTCCCGAAGGGGAAAATGTGCTTCTGACGGATACGGTCGGGTTTATTCATAAACTGCCGCATCACCTGATCGACGCCTTCCGTTCGACGCTTGAGGAAGCGAAGTATGCGGACATCATTCTGCATGTGACAGATGCTTCGGACCCGGCCTGTGCAGAACATATGACAGTTGTTTATGAGACGCTTCGGGGACTCGAAGTACGCGGAAAACCGATTATCACGCTCTTCAATAAGTGCGACCTCGTTCCGGAAGGGCAGATTTTCCGGGATCTGAATGCAGACCGGACATTGCGGATCTCTGCAAAGACAGGAGAGGGTCTGTCAAGTGTGCTCGCGGAGATTCAGACAATTCTCCGGGAAAACAGGGTGACGCTGAATCTTCTCATTCCCTATAAAGAAGCCGGACTGATTCATGACATTCGTGAGAAGGGACAGCTTCTCACAGAAGAGTATGAAGAGAACGGAATCCGGATCAGCGCCTATGTCCCGAAAGCATTCTATGAACAGCTGCAGGCGCGGATCAGGAGAAAAGAGGAATCCTGAACATCCAAAAGAAAGGAATGACCATGAGCTATTTTGAACTCCAGAACGGCAGTGACGTACGCGGCGTTGCAATCGCCGGCGTACCGGGTAAAAACGTAAACCTGACAGAGAAAGCGGTCAAAAACATCATGCGCGGTTTTGTGCGCTGGCTCTATGAAAAGACTGCGAAAATCCCGGGAAAGGATGTGCTTCGCATCGCTGTCGGCAGGGATTCACGGCTTTCCGGACCGGAAATGATGTACTGGATCGTGAGCGCAGGCATGGAAGATGGTGCCGTGACAGTGGATATGGGCCTTGCGAGTACACCGGCCATGTTCATGTCGACCGTTCTTCCGGGATTCGAGTATGACGGCGCGGTCATGATTACTGCAAGCCATCTGCCTTTCGAACGGAACGGCCTGAAATTCTTCACGCGTTCCGGCGGCCTGGAGAGCTCTGATATCCGACGGATTCTGGAGATTGCCGGGGGTCCGATGGCGAAACTGAAGAGAACCGACTGGGGAGGAGAACACAGAAACCTGATGGATGTCTATTCGGCACATCTTCGGAAGATTATTCAGGATGCTGCGGGGAAGGAGAAGCCGCTTCAGGGCCTTCACATCGTGGTTGATGCAGGCTCCGGCGCCGGCGGTTTCTATGCTTCGAAGGTACTGGAGCCTCTGGGAGCGGATACCGAAGGCTCGGTTCTTTTAGAGCCGGACGGACACTTCCCGGGGCACATTCCGAACCCGGAGCTTCCGGAGGCAATGGAAAGCATTCAGAAAGCCGTACTGGATTCCCATGCGGACTTCGGAATCATATTTGATACAGACGTCGACCGGGCAGGAGCGGTACTTTCGGATGGCCGGGAGCTGAACCGGAATTCACTGATTGCAGTGCTTTCAGCGGTACTGCTTCGGGACTACCCGGGAACGACAATTGTAACGGATTCGATCACTTCAACCGGGCTTTCAGACTTTATCAGAGAAAAGGGCGGCGTACATCACCGCTTCAAACGCGGCTACCGGAATGTTATCAACGAGGCAATCCGGCTGAATGAAGAAGGAACTGATTCACAGCTTGCAATCGAAACTTCCGGACATGCGGCGATGAAGGAAAACTATTTCCTCGACGACGGTGCCTATGTCGTGACGCGGCTTCTCATCGAACTTGCGAAAGGCACGAAGCTGCAGGAACTGATTTCGGATCTTCGGGAACCGGCGGAAGCGTCGGAATTCCGTTTCGATATTACGGACACTGACTTCAAAGCCTGCGGTCAGGAGATCCTTGCGTCGCTTCCGGCCTACATCGAAAAAGTGCCCGGCTGGGAGATGCTGAAGGATAATTATGAGGGCGTTCGGGTCAATGTTGATCCTTCGCATGGAAACGGCTGGTTCCTGCTTCGGATGTCGCTTCACGACCCGATCCTTCCGCTGAATATCGAATCGGATGTGCCGGGCGGCGTACAGCGGATTGCGAAGGATTTAGCGCCGTTCCTCACCGCGTACCGGGACAGAATCGATCCGGCGCCGCTTCTTCGGGCGCTTAACTGAGGATCAGTGTATGAAAAGCAGACGATTTCTGATTCTCTGTTCGTTTCTTGCGGACCTTCTGATCTTTGTCATGGCGTTTTATGCCGTTGGCATGTCCTGGCGCTATCATGCAAGCGGGGAATTCAACGGCTCGGGACTCACAACTTTCCGCTACTTTACGACGGACTCCAACATTCTCTGCGGGCTCGTATCTCTTCTTGCTGCGGGATTTACCCTGCCGGTGCTTTTTGAGAAGCGGGAGCAGGTTCCGAAATTCGCACTGCTTCTGAAATACGCCGGAGCCTGTGCAGTGTCGCTGACATTCACAGTCGTGATTGTGTTTTTGGGGCCGATATACGGGTATGAACTGATGTACCGCGGAGCGAGTTTTTATATGCATGGTATTGTCCCGATTCTGGCAATGGTGTCCTGGATATGCTTTGACCGGGGATACAGGCTGAAATTCTGGGCCGTGCCTGTTTCGATGATCTTTGTCGCAATCTACGGCATCGTATATTTTTATCAGGTTGTCGTGCGCGGCGTCGCTCGCGGCGGATGGCCGGATTTCTATGCGTTTACACGCGGCGGAAGATGGTGGCTGAGCATTCTTTTTGTCGGCCTCGGAGCGGCAGTATTGTGCATCGTGCTTTTAATCCTGCATAACTGCTGTGACCGGGAGAAGAAGCAGAAGAACGGTAATAACTGAGTATGAAAGGAGATTCTGATGTTTTTTACTGAGTATCATCCGATGACGACGGAAGCTGCAGACCGGGCGGTTTCTGCGAAGCCTTATGCAGACGGTGGAAATTACTGCCTCCCGGAAGGCCTTTCGTGGAAGCTGAATCTCACGGGCGATTTTGCACCGGAGGAGCTTTCCTGTCAGGTGCTTCCGGACCAGATGCTGAAGGTCTGTGAGAATGGTAAGACCTATACGGTAAAATACGCAGCCGTAACACTGGGACCGATCCTGCTTCTGACGTATCTTTCTTCAGAGTCATCACATGGCTGGCATCTCGTCTGGGACAGGAGAGATGACGCCGTGACGCTTTTTGAGAGCTGGTTTGGCATTACCGTTCCGGTCGGCCTGGACTTTTCGGGGAAGAACCCGCCGATCGGATACCGTGACATTCCGCGGGAAGTACAGCGCGAATGCTGGTTCGGACACGCAGAGACCGGCAGCGCCGGGGCATCTTCTCATCTTCATGAAACGACAAACCGGATGGAAGGAAAAGGTCTTTACTGGAAATACGATGATGGCTTTGAAATGCTTTCCTTCCACCCGAGCGTGATCGCATCGACAGTCGTGGAACTGGGGCAGGAGATGGGCGGCATTACGATGTCGAACCCCTCCGACTATATCCGGATCGACGACCGCTATTTTATCTATGCTCGCTATGAATGTGAATTCTCCGGGAAAATGTGGATCCAGGTGCTGGACTATTTCGATTTCAAATCAATCGGACTGGAACTTGGATTTGACGAGCAGGATGAATTCGTCTACCGGCTGAATCACGCCTGTTTTGAGGTGACCGGAAATGCGGCGCATCTGGAGTCGATCATCGACAACGGAACCGAGCGCCCCCAGATGCATTTCCGGGGACCCCAAAAGGGTGCGCGCTACGCCTACCGCCCGATGGACATCGATATTCCGATGACAAAGGAGGAGGCTTATCAGCATGCCCGTGAGAAGCAGCGAATCCTGCAGGGACCGGTAGACGGAAACGGCTGTGATTATCATACGCTGCCGTTCTCGGCGGCGCTGACAGGGCGGCATTTCACCGTCGTCCCGGACCGCGAAACGTACGCGGTGGCTCCCTGGAACGGCAAAAACCTCGAGGAGACCGCCTGGGAGTATGAAATCCTTTCGGATTCGATGCTTCGCTTCCGGATCGGAAACGGCCCCTGGTCCGAGGAGAAATATGTCTGTTACGAGATCGATCCGGATCTCTATTTCATGGGGCATATGGTGACCGGAGCCGAAGATTTCGCAACGGTCGCGCAGGCAGTTGATTTCAGGACCGGTCTCACAACGACAATCCGGACCGGCATTGGCAACTGGAGATCCGAGTGGGAGGTGGGCTCCGAAGTATCATTCGGTACGCTGAAATACCCCGGCGTGACGCCGCCTTTTGCGCGCCGGCATCATTTCACGGATGAACTCGTCGGCTGCTGCTTTGCCTGGAATTATACCGAGAAGATGTATTCCATCCATCTGTACAGCGCACCGGAAAGCTACAGCTGGACCATTTTCCGGCCGGACAACAGCGGCGGCGCAACCTGGTCCAGCCCCGGCTTCTACATCAAGCTTCGGCCGGATGTCTACATCCTTCAGTGGATTGAGGAAAAGTGCAACGGCAGTCTCGGTCTTCTTGCAATCAACCGCCGGATCCAGCACGACAGCGGCTTCTTCTATGGAGTCAACAAAGAAGGCCTCCGCCTTGAAACACCCGGTGCCTTCATGCGGGAGCTCGGACAGTTCGACATCCGCAAATACTTCCTGTAGTCCCGGACGGAACATCCCCGGTCCCGCCCTCACATCCCATGCCCGGAAAGCTTCCTACTCTCCGGGCATGTTTTATGCCGTTTTTCCCGCATATCCTGCCCCTTGAATGATTAACCGCCGCCGCGGATTTTGGCTGTGCTTCGAACGATTTGCGGTAAGCGGCACCCCGCGTCTTGGATTCCCGCGCACCGGGTGTTGCGTGCTGTCTGAGCGCATAAACAGAAACACGATCCGGCCGCAGAAAATACGTACGGAATGGATGCAGGTGTTTCAGCGCTAATGCTCACGCGGCACACGAAACATTTCGGCTTCCCGGCTCCTAGTGCGGTGAACTCGCGGCCCTCGAGCGAGGAAGAAAGACAGGCAATGAACTGCCGATCATGGATCGGGTTCATTTGCCTGTCTTTCTTTTCATCGCTCAGACAGCACGCACAATCCGGAGCCGGGAAAGCCGGTTTCTGGGTGCCGCTTCCGCAAATCGCTTTTGAAACACCTGTAATCCATACCGTCAGGTACAGTGAATCACGCCGGATCGTGTTTCTTCCGCGCTCAGCGCGAGTTCACCGCAATAGGTGCGCGGAAATCCTTTAGACGC
>JAFYGJ010000011.1:0-1632 GCA_017543275.1 Lachnospiraceae bacterium
CATCTCCACCGGGGCTTATCGGTATCCGAAGGCGGAAGCCTACAGCATCGCCACATCCTGCATCCGTGAATTTCTTCTCTCCCTCCCTGACGACGAGGATATGATGGTTTACCTTGTTCTGTTTGACCGTGAATCGGTTGCTGTCAGTGAGAAGGTCGATTCGGAAGTAGAGCAGTACATTGATGAAGAATACACATATAAAAAGAAAGCTGATCTGCATTCCCACTACAAGGGTAACAGTTCCGAAAGGCGCCGGGGACAGAACAGGCCGTCTGATCAGGATGATATGCTGTCCTCTGTAAGTCCGTACCGTAAACCTGTCTTTATAGAGGAAGCTGTACCTGATGCTCCCCCGGCGATGCCGTCAGATTCCATTCCGGTTATGTCTGCCCCCGTTCCGGTTGCCGCACCGGAAACACATTCTTCAGGTGACGGATATCGGGATGTTGATCTCTCATTTGCCGAGATGTGTGAGTGGTGGTGCACAGAAAAGGGCATTTCCAAGAAAGAATTCTATAATCAGGCAAATATCAACAAGGCTATGTTCTGGAATATGAAGAAGAATCCGAGACAGATTCCAAAGAAAACCAATGCTCTCGCCTGCGTGATCGGACTAAGACTTGACTACGACCAAGCCATTGACCTGCTGGGCCGGGCCGGCATGACGCTCAGCAAATACTACGAGACGGACAGAGTCGTAGAAGACCGTATCCGCAAGAAAAAGTATGACATTGATGAGATCAACCTTGAACTTTTCGACAGGGACCTCGCTCTGCTTGGTTCCTTTACATGAAGAACCAATTCGCAAAGAGAACGCCCGGATTTCTCCGGGCATTCCTTTTTTCATGAATGATTCTGTTCTTGTCACTCCGACATGAAGCGGGCGCGAAATGCTTCCACGATTTTCCTGAGATCCGCTGGAAGATATCCTTGCAGCTTTTCCTGATACTCCTTCGGGACGCCATAATATGCCTCGGCGATTCCACCGGCGATAGCAGCAATCGTGTCGGTGTCGCCCCCGATCGAAACGCAGTTGCGGATTACGTCTTCATTATCGTTCCCTTCTAGAAAGCACACCAGTGCCTGAGGCAGCGAAACCTGGCAGATTTCGCGTCCATGGCCCGTCCAAGCTGTCCAGTACATGTCCACAGTTGTACTCAGGTCATAGTATTCCCACATTGCTTTCCGGATTTCTTCTTTCGTATTTCCCTCTCGCGCCATCACGATGGCAACCGCCGTCGCTTCCGCTCCCTTCATGCCTTCCGGGTGGTTGTGCGAGATGCAGGTCACTTTTGCGGAGAGAAGCTTTGCTTCCTCCACGTCCTTTGCCGCAAAACCGACAGGGCTGACGCGCATTGCGGATCCGTTCCCGCAGCTGTTGTAAGGCTGGGGATCATCACTGAACATCCAGTGAATAAAGCGCGCCCCGTATCCGCAATCGGGATAGCGGCGGCCGATCCGCTGCATGGCGGCTACCGTCTTCTCCGAGAGATCGGACCAGTCTTCCCTGCTGTCCAGCAGCGCCTGCGCCACAGCGCAGGTCATGACCGTATCATCCGTAAACTCACAGTCCGGATGAAGAAACTGAAAATCTTTGCTTAACCTGTTCCGGAATTCAAACCGGGAACCCAC
>JAFYGJ010000096.1:0-14751 GCA_017543275.1 Lachnospiraceae bacterium
AACGCGGCCGGCCAAAGGGAAGCAAAAATAAACCGAAATCAAACGATACCGCCACCGGTCAGAGCTGACGCTCTGCCGGTCGGCACTTATCAACAACCACTGGCTATGCTCCGTATAGTCTAACTGGTTGGGAAAGTACTAATAGATAATATCGTGCATATTTTTGTGTCAAAATATGGTTTTATACAGCAAATCGCTCACGTTGTAGTGATATAATATCATAAATTTCCGAAATGTCCATATGCTGAGAGCATAAATATTCAAAATTCTTAAGATTTCGTGAAAACACAAGATCAGGGGGATCCTTTTCAACCCTCCCCCCGATCTTGTGCTTTTTCTGAACCTGATCAGCTGTTCAGCTTATACGCGTTGATGATGTCCCGGAGCACATCCTCGTTCTGGAAATCCTTCCGGAAGGCAATCACCCGCTCCCGTTCCATGCTGAGGTTCCGGATGCGGAGCCCGCAGATTTTCTTCTGCTTCAGTTCGGTGAGGCAGGCGCTCTTCGGGAGTACCGAGACACCGAAACCGCGCGCTACGAGGTCCTTCACCGCTGCAATGCTGTCAATCTCCATGATGACCTGGAAACTGTCCAGATTCAGTCCGTTTTTCTCAAGCGCCGCTGCAAAGAGCGTACGCGCCTTGAGATCGGACCCTCTCAGGATCAGTTTTTCTTTCTGGACCCGGTCAATCCCGACAATTCGTTTCCCGGAAAGCGGGTGATCCGGCGGAACGATCAGGATCAGGTTGTCGATCTCAATCGGGATCTGCCTAAGGTCTTCCGACTGCGGCTGTTTCTCCGTGACAAAAAAGTCCAGTTCCCCACGCTCCAGCATACCAAGAAGCTGCTCTTCGCTTCCGGTTACGATGCGGAAACTGATTCCCCGTTCCGGTGCAAAAGACGCCAGTGTAGCCGTGAATGCATCGTTCTCCGGCAGGTGTGTCATGCCGGCCAAAAGCACTGTGCTGGCCTCTTCCCGGCCCTGAAGTTCCCGCTTCAGTTCCTCTTCGATTGCCCTGAGCCGGTAGGCTGTCCGGATAATCCGCTCTCCTTCTCTTGTGAGCATCAGCTCAGGCTTGGTGCGTTCAAATATCCTGCAGCCGTAGGTTTCTTCAAGCTTCAGAATCTGTTGACTCACTGCAGGCTGAGTCAGATTCATGAGTTCCGCCGCTTTTGTAAAGCTGTTCTGTTCGTACACCGCTAAGAGTGTGTAAAGTTTCGAATCGATCATAGTGCTTGTCCTTTTCCGGAGCCAATATTTCCCTGCTCCGGAGGAGGGATGTCATCGAATCCTTTTATGTCGGTTCGCTTATATCTTTTGTTCCATCTCCTTTCACGGCAGATGCGGCTGTAGTACCGCCGTTACGTTATTAACAGTATACACAAAAAATGCCGAAAAATCAAGGATTTCCCGGCATGTGTAGTAATTACTTTATACGAGAAGAAGCGTCCGGATTTCGTAGGGTTTCATTTCGATCGAAAGTTCCGTTCCTTCCCCGATTTTTTCGAATGGTTTTTCCAATAGGTCCGTCTCGTAAACCGCCCGGAAGCGCGCCCCGAAATGGAGTGTGGTCTGGGTTCGTACGCCCTGTGACTCGTAAAGCCTTAGGATAAAGCCCTCGCCGCTGTCCGAGAGTTTCACGGTCTCCGGCATGACGTTTTCCGCATCGCAGCTAAGAAGGCCAAACTCCGAAGGCAGGTTTCCGCCGCCCGTGCAGGGGATGCTCGTAAGCGGCCGGTTCAGTTCGTATGCCGCGCGTACCGTGCCCGCATCCCGCCACGAGCCTTTATGCGGAAGAAGCGCATAGGTGAATGTATGCTTCCCGATATCCGCCGTTTCGTCCGGATAGGTGCCGGTCTTGATGAGGGAGATCGTCATCAGGTTTCCGTGGAAGCTGTGCCCGTACTTGCAGTCGTTCAAAAGGCTGACGCCGTAGCCGCCCTCGGAGAGGTCGACCCACTTCTGCGCGCAGACCTCGAATTTCGCCGCATCCCAGGAGGTATTGCGGTGCGTCGGACGCATGACTGATCCGTATTGGATCTCGCAGCTTGCCTGGTCCGCAAGAACATCCACCGGGAACAGGGCTTTCAGGAGGATGTGGTCCTCGTGCCAGTCGGCTTCCGTCACGAAATCGATCCGGCGGTCCTGATCATAAAGCCGGATGGTCTGGCAGATCTCCGAGTCCATATAGTGCCGGACAATCTCGATCTCCGCGATCCCGCCTCGGATTGAGGTCTTCACATCCTGAACATCCGTGATATCCCAGTACTTGGTCTCGTAGTAATTGGAGATCTCCCAGTTGTCATAGTCGTAGGGATAGTTCTCGTAGGCGCGGAGGATGTTCAGCTTCTCTCCCGGCGCGTTAACAATCCGGTTGGCTTCGATATCGAGAAGCTTTTCGATCTGCATGGAGGAGTCGAATCTTATCTCGTAATAAGGAGTTTTTACAGTGAGTCTGCCCGTATCGTCCTGTGAAAAAGTGAAGTTTTCCGAGCATTTCTGCGGTTCCGGAGAGATCACCTTGTATCCGAAACCTGGTACGTTTTCTGCGAAAACCGGGCCGTTTTCCGTCTCGATAAACTGCGAAGTGCAGAATCCGTTCGGGTTCCATACAAGGACCCCCTCATCCGACACCTGCTCCGAAAGCGCCTGAAGGACACTGTTCATCTCTGCACCGGCTTCATAGTTGATGACTGCGTAATCCTCGTTGCAGCGTTCATAAACCTCATGAATGGAGGACCCGGGGATGATGTCATGGAACTGGTTCAGGAGAATGGTCTGCCAGTTTCTGCGGTACACTTCCTCAGGATAAGGCATCGAGAGAAGCAGCCGCCCGAGCGCGGAAAGTGTTTCGACGCTCTCTAAAAGATACTCGCTCTTCCGGTTGTTCCGCTTGTTTCTGCTCTGGCTCGTATAGGTGCCGCGGTGATACTCGAGGTACAGCTCGCCGACCCATTTCGGGGTTCTTCGGATGAGCTCGGCGTTTGTGAAGAACTTCTGTTTTGCGTTCGCAAGGAAGTCCGCCGCCTTCAGCATCCGCGCTTTCGGCTGTCCCGGAAGACCGTATTCGAGCCGCTTTTCGCGCTCGATCATTTCCTCGGTCGGCCCGCCTCCGCCGTCTCCGTAGCCGAAGGTGACAAGCACTTCGTCGCAGTATTCCTTCTGCTGGTAGCGCTCCCAGGAGCCAAGGTTCATGGAAGGCGTCGTGTCGGCATTGTAGGTCGTCGTGCGGTCCGACCCGCCCGGTTTCACGTGGTTACGGGCAGTCATGAACCAGGTGAAAATCTCCGTCCCGTCGATCCCCTGCCAGTTGAAGCTGTCATAGGGAAGCTTATTGCTTTCGTTCCAGCTGATTTTCGAGGTGACAAAAGTGTCGACCCCGGATTTCTGAAGGATCTGCGGCAGCGCCGCGCTGTATCCGAATACGTCCGGAAGCCACAGGATATGCGAATCGACGCCGAATTCTTCCTTCATGAAGCGCTTCCCATGAAGGATCTGGCGCACAAGAGATTCGCCGGACGGAATGTTGCAGTCCGCTTCGAGCCACATCGCGCCTTCCACTTCAAAACGCCCCTCTAAGACCTTTTCGCGAACGCGCTCGTAAAGTGCCGGCTCTTCCTCCTTGAGGTACACGAAAAGTTGCGGCTGGGAGGACATGAACATGTACTCCGGATAGCGGTCCATCAGCTGCAGAACCGTTGCAAAGGTCCGCTGCACCTTCTCCTTGGTCTGCTGCAGCGTCCAGAGCCAGGCAACGTCGATATGCGTATGCCCAATGTAATCCACGGTCACAGGCGATCCGCCGCACTGCTTCTTGTAGAATTCCTCCTGCAGGAACTGCTCCGCATCAGCGATGCTGTCATAGAAGGCAGCGCTTTTCTTCTTCCGAAGATCGAGGAAGTTGCAGGCGGCTTCGAGGTATTTCAGGGTACGGATCGAGTCATAATTGTCCTGAGGAAGCAGCGTCGCCGCATCATAGGGGACCTTCAGATCATAGTACAGCTTTTCGATGCGAAGGTCCTTTTTAACGAGGTCCAGATTCACTTCGATCCGGCTGTCGATCATCCCGGTATAGAAATACAGCAGGATTTCCGTCTTCTTCCCCGGCTCAAGCGGGCACTCGCGGTGATTGACATCGAGCCCGGTCATGATCTCGCCGTCAAGATACAGAAGCCCCTGCGGATTCGTCGCATCCCAGCTGCCCTCAGAGCCTGTGATCAGCCGAAGAACGTACACTTTTCCTTCCTCTTCTTCCGGGACATCCACAGAGGTCCGGAACCAGAAGTGGCTGTCCCGACCCTGTACGCGTTCGTGGCGCGGGAAGGGCTGCCAGTCGGCGCCATCATCCGGCTTTTCCTGCGGTTTCTTGTAATCCGACGGAAGCATCAAAAGCTCCGGGAACTCATAGACCGTCTCCCGGATTTCGGACTCCAGTACGGACAGGGTCGTATTGACTTTTTCTTTGATAAAGCGGTCCATTTTTCGTCCTTCAGCCCTTCTCTTCGATTGCCATAATCATGTCTACGCGCCGCTGGTGCCGTCCGCCCTCAAACTTCGCATCAAGGAAGGAATCGACGATCATTTTCGCAAGCTCCGCGCCGACAACCCGTGCCCCGAAAGCGACAATGTTGGCGTTGTTGTGGCGCCGTGCGAGCGCCGCGGAATACGGCTCCGAGCAGACAACCGCGCGGATTCCGTGGACTTTGTTTGCGGCGAGTGAGATCCCGACGCCGGTCCCGCAGATCAGGACTCCGAGATCCGCTTCGCCCGCTGCGACGGCCCGTGCCGCCTTCTCCCCGTATACGGGATAGTCACAGCTTTCCGGGCTGTCGGTCCCGTAGTTTACGATTTCATATCCTCGTTCCTCTAAGTGTGCGATGATTTCCTGTTTCAGTTCCAGCGCTGTATGGTCATTTCCGATCGCGATTTTCATGCTGTTTCATGTGCTCCTTCCATTATGTCAGCTGTGTGATGAGATCCCTCGGCTTCCCTCGGGATGACAGATCTTTTACTCCCTTATTGTATAGCACAGTGGCTCTTTTTTCAAGGAAAATCGGTCCCACTGTAATTTTGACGGAAAAAGCCCGCTTAACTTATGAATATTGTACAATAATTTGAATTGAAAAACCTTCCTGAATCCCTTACAATAGCGGTATCGGTTCATCTTACTTACGGGCATCGCGAAACGGGTACGGGAAACGGAGGTTATCTTTCCATGAAGCTTCTTGAAGATCGGATCAGAAGAGACGGAATTGTCCGTGAAGGAGGCATCCTGAAAGTGGGCAGCTTCCTCAATCACCAGATGGATATCGCGCTGTTTCGGGAGATGGGCCGGGAGTTTGCCCGTCTGTTTGAAGGCACGGGCGTCAATAAAATTCTTACGATCGAGGCATCCGGCATCGGTATCGCGTGCATCGCGGCCGAGGAGTTCGGCTGCCCCGTTGTTTTTGCGAAAAAGACCAAGACCAAAAATATCGCCGGCGACGTCTGGACCTCGCAGGTTGAGTCCTTCACCCACGGAAAAACCTATGATATCATCGTTTCGAAGGATTTCCTGCATGAAGGCGACCGGGTGCTGATTATCGACGACTTTTTGGCAATGGGTTCTGCTCTCTCCGGCCTGATTACGCTCGTGCAGGATGCCGGCGCGGAGCTTGTCGGCGCAGGCATCGCGATTGAGAAAGCGTTCCAGCCCGGCGGAGATCTGATCCGCTCCCGCGGTGTTCGGGTCGAGTCCCTCGCGCGCATCGCGTCGATGGATCCCGAGACCGGCGTGGAGTTTGTGTGATTTTATGTCATGTCGAGCGGAGGCCGAAGGCCGAAGTAGATAAGTGAGACAGGAAATCTGTGATTTCCGTAGTCGAACTTATGCAGAGCTGACATCCCGTGCGGTTGCAGTGAGTGGAGGAATCCCGTCCGGGATTATAGATTTTGGTATTAAACCGCATATGGTTTGATATAGATTCATTTTCAAATGAGGAGGAGAAAAATGAAGAAAGTACTTGCTCTTGTACTGGCAGTCGTGATGGTTCTGAGCCCTGCGGCCTGCACAGGAACCAGCGGCAAAAAGGGAGATTCCGCGAAGGTTAAAGCGGGTTTCATCTTCCTGCATGACGAAAACTCAACCTACGACCTCAACTTCATCAACGGCGCAAAGGAAGCCTGTGAAGCACTCGGTATCGAGTACATTCTCAAGGTAAACATTCCGGAAGGCCAGGAGTGCTACGACGCTGCGATGGAACTGATCGACGAAGGCTGCAACTTCATCTTTGCGGATTCTTTTGGCCATGAGGATTTCATGATCCAGGCTGCAAAGGAAAAGAAAGATGTCCAGTTCTGCCACGCAACCGGCACCAAGGCACACACCGAGAAGCTCGCGAACTACCACAATGCGTTTGCTGAGATCTTCCAGGGCCGTTACCTTGCAGGCGTTGCTGCCGGCATGAAGCTCAACGAGATGATCGAGAACGGTGAATTCACTGCTGATGAAGCCAAGGTCGGTTATGTCGGCGCTTTCACCTACGCTGAGGTTATTTCCGGTTACACCAGTTTCTTCCTTGGCGTCCGCTCCATGTGCCCGAGCGCTACGATGGAAGTTACCTTCACCGGTTCCTGGTACGATGAGACCGCTGAAAAGGAAGGCGCGAACAACCTGATCCAGGACGGCTGCAAGCTCATCTCCCAGCACGCGGACTCCATGGGGGCTCCGACTGCCTGCGAGAATGCCGGCGTTCCGAACGTTTCCTACAACGGCTCCACCGAGTCTGTTGCTCCGAACACCTTCATCGTTTCGTCCCGTATTGACTGGGCGCCCTACATGAAGTACTGCCTCGAGTGCGTACGTGACGGCAAGGCCATCGACACCGACTGGACCGGCACGATTGCAACCGGTTCCGTCAAGCTGACAGATGTCAACACCAAGGCTGCTGCTCCCGGCACTGCTGAGAAGATTGAAGAAGTCAAGAAGCAGCTCGAATCCGGCAAGCTGGAAGTTTTCGATACTGCAACCTTCACAGTCGGCGGCGAGAAGCTTTCGAGCTACAAGGCTGACGTTGATACCGATCCCAACTACGAAGGCGACACCGAAGTCATCGAGAACGGCGCGTTCCACGAGTCCAAGTTCCGTTCGGCTCCGTACTTCGATCTTCAGATCGACGGCATCACCCTTCTGGATATGAAGTTCTGATGCAGCTGTAACTGAGTTAAGTTTTCGGGTTAACGCCTGTCCGGTTTCTCCGGGCAGGCGTGCCCGATTTTCGTTTTAAGGGGGTATTTCCTTTGGAAATCCGGGAAGAACAGGAAGTAAATAAGACACGGGAACCCGTCGTCCGGATGGAGCATATCTACAAGACCTTCGGTTCGGTTGTGGCGAATGAAGATGCCAGGCTGGAGATTTACCGCGGGGAAATCCTGGCGATTCTGGGTGAGAACGGCTCCGGCAAAACAACGCTGATGAACATGCTTGCGGGAATCTATTTTCCGGATTCCGGCAAGATTTTTATTGACGGGAAGGAGGCGGTGATCTCCTCTCCGAAGGATGCTTTTGCCTACGGAATCGGAATGATCCACCAGCATTTCAAACTCGTCAATGTCCTCTCCGCTGCGGAAAATGTCGCGCTCGGCCTGAAGGAAAAAGGCCGCTTCAATATCAGGAAAGTCGCGGAACAGATCAAAGCCCTCTGCGACCGCTACGGCTTCGAGCTGGATCCCTACGAGAAGATCTACAACATGTCCGTTTCCCAAAAGCAGACCGTTGAAATCATCAAGGTCCTGTACCGCGGCGCGGAGATCCTGATACTCGATGAGCCGACGGCGGTTCTGACGCCGCAGGAAACCGAGAAACTTTTCAACGTGCTTCGGAACATGCGCGACGCCGGGAAGGCCATCGTCATCATTACGCATAAGATGAATGAAGTCGAGGAACTCTCCGACCGTGTGGCGGTCCTCCGGAAAGGCGCCTATGTCGGCGATATGCTCACCAAAGACACTAACGCTGACGAGATGTCCGGCATGCTCGTCGGCCATCCGGTCAAGCTGGAGATCTCCCGGCCGAAGCCGAAAGATCCCCGTCCCCGGATTGAGGTCAAGGGTCTGACGGTCCGGAATGAGGAAGGCTTCCTGAAACTGGATGATGTAAGCTTTACCGCGAATTCCGGAGAAATCCTCGGGATCGCGGGCATTTCCGGAAACGGCCAGAAGGAGCTTTTGGAGGCGATTGCCGGCCTGCAGCCGACAGAAAAAGGCATGATCAGCTATATTCACAAGGACGGTTCCCGCGAGGAACTGATCGGGAAGGATCCTTTAGCAATCCAGAAGCTTGGCGTCTCTCTCTCCTTCGTTCCCGAAGACCGGCTCGGCATGGGTCTTGTCGGATCGATGGACATCACAGACAACATGATGCTCCGCTCCTACCGCAGGGGAAATTCATTCTTCCTCGACCAGAAGAGTCCGCATGATCTTGCAGCAAATGTCGTCGACGAACTTTCGGTCAATACCCCGAACCTCGAAACCCCGGTCCGCCGTCTCTCCGGCGGAAACGTGCAGAAGGTTCTCGTCGGCCGCGAAATCAGTTCTGCGCCGACTGTGCTTCTCACGGCTTACGCGGTGCGCGGACTGGATATCAATTCATCCTATACGATTTACGATCTGATTAACCGGCAGAAGGAAGCCGGCGTCGCCGTGATCTATGTCGGCGAAGATCTGGATGTGCTGTTGGAGCTCTCCGACCGGATCCTCGTTCTGTGCGACGGAAAAGTCAGCGGTATCCTTCCGGGTGAAGGCGCGGACAAGAAGGAAGTCGGACTTCTGATGACGAGAGTCGGCGGAGGAAAGGCCGAAACTGAGAAAACTGCAGATCAGGCAGATGAAACTTCGGAAGAAAACGACAACTTCATCGAAATAGAGGCTGAAGAGTCAGAAAACACGGGTGAATCAGAAGGAGGAAACGCACATGAATCATAAGCATGTCCCTCTTTTCCATATTGCAAAGCGGAAATCCCTGCCCTGGTACCGGGCCTGGGCAATCCGCGGCATCGCGATTTTGGCAGCGCTCATTATCGACGCGATTCTCACAACGATTGTGACCGGGCTCAATCCCTTTGCAGTCTACGCATCGATTTTCAAGGGATCTTTCGGAACGGTTCGGAAATTCTGGGTGCTTTTGCAGAATATCGCAATCCTTCTGTGCATTTCGATCGCGGTGACACCTGCCTACCGGATGCGTTTCTGGAATATCGGCGGCGAAGGCCAGGTCCTGATGGGGGCTCTCGGCTGTGCGCTCACGATGATCCTTCTCGGCGACAAGCTTCCGAATGCGCTCCTGATTCCGCTGCTTTTCCTGATCAGCGTCCTGTGCGGCGCGATCTGGGGCCTGATCCCGGCGATTTTCAAGGCCAAATGGAACACCAATGAGACGCTCTTCACGCTGATGATGAACTACGTCGCAACTCAGCTCGTTGCCTACTTCATCATTGTTTTCGAAGTACCGAAAGGCGCGGGCCAGATCGGCATTATCAACCAGTCTTCAGAGGCCGGCTGGCTTCCGATGGTCTTCGGCAGCCGGTATTTCCTGAATATCCTGATTGTTGCAGTGCTGACGGTCCTGATCTTCGTTTACATGCGCTATTCGAAGCATGGCTACGAAATCTCCGTTGTCGGCGAGTCCGAGCGTACGGCGCGCTACGTCGGCATCAAAGTCGGGAAAGTCATCATCCGTACGATGCTCCTTTCCGGCGCTTTGTGCGGCGTCGCGGGGTTCCTGCTTGTTTCCGGCACGAACCACACGATTACGACTTCGATCGCGGGCGGCCGTGGCTTTACAGCCGTTATGGTCTCCTGGCTCGCAAAATTCAATCCCTTTGCGATGGTTCTGACGAGTTTCCTGATTGTCTTCATGGAGCGCGGCGCAAGCGAAATTTCCAGTAATTTCGGCCTGAACGCTTCGTTTGCGGACATCATTACCGGAATCATTCTCTTCTTTGTCATCGCCTGTGAATTCTTCATCAATTACGAGCTGATTACCCGCAGAAAGGCGGCGCGGATTACCGCCGGTATCAGCGCGGAAGCCGGAAAGGAGGCTGCAAATGAGTGAGTTTTTCGGACAGCTGATTGCGATGATCGTAAAACTGGTCCCGCTTTTCTTTACTTTCCTGCTGACCTTCTTCCCGCGTGCGGTTGCGCAGGGCATTCCGCTTCTCTTCGGTTCCACCGGCGAGACGATTACGGAAAAAGCCGGCCATCTGAACCTCGGAATTCCCGGCATTATGTATGTCGGCGGAATCTCAGGCGTTATTGGCGCTTTCCTCTATGAGCAGCAGCTTCGGGCGGGTGCTCCGGTCAATGGCTTCCTTGTGATCTTTATTCCGCTCATGTCCTGCATTCTCGGATCGCTTTTCATGGGCCTGATTTACTCGGTGCTGACGATCACTTTCCGCGCGAACCAGAACGTCGCAGGCCTTGCGCTGACAACCTTCGGCATCGGCTTCGGCAACTTCTTCGGCGGTTCGCTGATCAAGCTCACCGGCTCCGAAGTGCCCTCGATCGCGCTTACGACAACGACCCAGTATTTCAGTAAAAAACTGCCTTTTGCCGATAAACTCGGCTGGTTCGGGGATATTTTCCTCTCCTACAGCTTCTTGGCGTATCTGGCGGTTATTGCAGCTTTCTTCGCAACCTGGGTGATCCGCAAGACCCGAATCGGCCTGAACCTCCGGGCAGTCGGCGAGAACCCCGCGACTGCGGATGCTGCGGGCATCAATGTCAACCGTTACAAATACCTTGCGACCGGTCTCGGCTCGATTATCGCGGGTCTCGGCGGTCTCTACTACGTCATGGACTACGCGAACGGCGTCTGGTCCAATGACGCGTTCGGCGACAGAGGGTGGCTCGCGATCGCGCTCGTCATCTTCACGGTCTGGCGGCCGAATCTCTCGGTTTTCGCCTCGATTCTGTTCGGCGGTCTGTACATTCTCTATCTCTACATTCCGACCGGTATGAATCTGTCGATGAAGGAACTTTACAAGATGATCCCCTATGTGGTCACGCTGATCGTCCTGATTATTTCCAGCATTAAGAAAAAGCGTGAAAACCAGCCGCCGGAAGGCCTCGGCCTCCCCTATTTCCGCGAGGAACGGTAAATGAAAACAATGAGCTTCAACGTCCTCTGCGCGGGCGATCCGCCGCGGCGCTACTGGACAAAGCGAAAAGAAATGGTTTCGGACCTGATCCGGTCCTTCGGTCCGGACACCTTCGGCGTGCAGGAAGCGCATTCCCGCTGGATGAAGTATCTTGCGGAAGCGCTCCCGGAATACGCCTATGTCGGCGTCGGAAGGGATGACGGCAAAACGCTCGGCGAGTATTCCCCGGTCTTCTATCTTAAGGACCGCTTCGAGCTTCTGGAGCAGGGCAATTTCTGGCTCTCCGAGACGCCAGGTTTCCCGAGCAAGGGCTGGGACGCGGCGCTCCCGAGGATCTGCAGCTATGCATTATTGCTGGATCGGGACAGCGGAAAGAAGCTTGCGCATTTCAACACCCACCTCGATCACGTCGGCGAGACGGCACAGTTTGAAGGTGCGCGGCTCTGCGCTTCCCAGGCGAAAAAGTTCAAGGATGTTCCGACGATCCTTTCCGGGGATTTCAATGTTTTTCCCTATTCCGAGCCCTATATGGCCGTCACAGAAAGCGGTTTCTCGGATGCCCGGAAGATCGCCGAAATCACGACCGATGAATGTACGTTCCACAACTTCGGTGAGCCGCACCGGGGCCGGGAATGCAGAGAGACGATTGACTATATTTTTGTGCGGAACGTTGAAAAAGTCCACTCTTTCTCGGTGCTGACAGACCGTCCGGAAGGGAAATATCCGTCCGACCACTATCCGGTTTGCGCGGAATTCGAGATCTGATCTTTTTTGGAGGCAGGTTATGATTTATGCAGCACTGATCCTGCTTGAAATCATTTTCCCAACCATTCTTCTTATATTCGACAAAAAGCGCAGCTTCAAAGCTGCGCTTGTCATGAAGACGCTTTCGAGCCTGGTCTTCGTTGCTGTCGGCTTCTATTCCGCACGGAATGCGGCGCCGGATCACTTTATCACACTTGTCCTCACCGGACTGATTCTCGGCGCGATCGGGGACGTCCTTCTGAGTCTTCGCCATGTCCTGCATGAAAAAGTATCGGTCTTTTTCATCGGCGGCGCGGTCTTTTTTATCGGCCATGTCTGCTATCTCACGGCCCTTGTTGCGACGCTCCGTTCGGAAGGAAATCTGCTTCTTCCGGCGATTCTCACTGCCCTTTCCGTATCGGGAATCCTGGTCACGCTCCTGATCCGAAAGATCCGCGCCGGGAAGACCATGTCGTTCCTGTGCGCCTGCTATATGTGCGCCGTGACTTCAATGGCGGTCTTAAGTATCTTCCGCTTTATATCAGCGCCGCGCGGGATCGGCCGGCTGCTGTTTATGATCGGCGGGGTGTTCTTCGCCGCAAGCGATACCATTCTCGTTGAAAACATGTTCAACCCGAAGCCCTGCTTCAAAAAGAGTGTCGCGCTGATTGTGCTCTACTACGCAGGCCAGTTTATGATTGCCATGAGCCTCGGGATTTAATATCCCGAATGGGATTCCTCCACTCGCTTCGCTCGGTCGGAATGACATGTATTATGTCATCCCGGGCGAACGCAGTGAGCCGAGGGATCCCGTCGCTTTTTCGATACCTTATACCCTGTACGGACTTTCTGCCGTATCCATCTCATCCGGGGTTTCATCCCAGTCTCCGTAAACCGAGAAAAGTGAATATCCGGGCAGGCCGGGCTCCAGATGGTAGCCGCGGCCGTAGTCGCGCATCCTCAGTGTATTGATCGCGAAGACCATGTCTCCTCCGCCCTGCAGAGGATCCATACGGTTCCGGTGCGCTTCACCAAGGCACACAAGGTACAGATGCTCGTTGATCCGCACATACTGCGCCGGCTCCTCAAAGAAAATGCTGCCCCATCTGCGGATCCGGTCCGCCGCATCGAATTTCGCCTCTTCCGGCGCGTCATCCGGGAGCTCCGGCTGGTTTTTCAGGGAATTCCGCATATAGTTTTCCGTGAAATAGCAGTGCGTGATATTCACATAGGGCGAGTAATGCCAGATCATCTTCTTCCCGACAAGATCGTCCGTAAAGCTGTGGCGTTTGAATTCCGCCTTCTCGTTCAGCTTCTCAATCGCGCCGAAGAGGATCCTGTGCTTCACAAGCTGCATTGTCCGGGGATATGCCTTCGCGTAAACAACTGTCACCAGACCTTGGGCCTCATCCAGCACCAGTGTCACGCACTCTGTCCCGCGCATAAAGGGCACAAACCATACCCCGTCGTCGCAGTGCATCGGACTGCAGGAATACTGTTCAAAAAGCTCTCCTTTTTTCGCAAGCATCAGGGTATCGTCCGTGACAAAATGCACAACATACTCTTCCTCGCTGTCCATATGCAGCCGGAAAACTTTTCCCGCGATACCCTTGTCCGGAAGCGCCAGATATCGCCGCCTGCCGTCTGCCATTTCCGGAAGTTTTTCACGGACCGGCGGATCGATTCCGAGATCCGCTGCCGAAACGCACTTCCGCTCCGTCAGCATCCGATACGGAGACGGTGCTTCCTCAATCGCCGGAATGTACTCCTCGGTCACTTCTCCTCTCGAACGGAAGAATCCGTGCTCTAATTTTCCTTCCTTCCCCATTGAGAAGGTTCTGCCGCAGTCGAATCCCAGCGCCAAATTGGTCAGGATCATCAGGTTGTTGCCGCCAACCTGCGGTTCGTGGCGGTTCATATCCTCCTCGACGAAACTGATCAGGTACATGCCTTCCTTGATCTTGATGAAGCGCGTCGGTTCCTCGTAGAGAAGCTCGGCTTTCCGCTTTCCTTCGCGGATTTCCCGCTGCATGGCTTCCTCTTCCTCGGGCGTCCGCGGCGCGGTCAGCGGCCGGATCCGGCAGAAACGCTCGGAAGGATAAATGTGCGTGTTGACAAAGCCGCCCGCATAATGCCAGGTCAGCTTCTTTCCGACAAGATCTCTGGTGAAACCGTGGCGCTTCATCGGAAGCGGCAGATCCGGCACGCGGATCGCCCCGAAATAGTACTCCACGACGACGAGCCGCGGCCGCTTCGGATAATAGCCGAGCCGGGAGACCGCCATCGTAACAAGCCGGTTCTCCACATCCAGTACCAGCGTTACGCAGGTCGTGGGCTCAACACCCGAAAGGATCGCGGCGACGAAATAGGTCTGTTCGTCCGCCTGAAGACACCCGTACTTTTCCCAGCGAAGCCGCTCGCCCGGGTGCCGCCACTCCACAATCTCATCGCTCACAAAGCGGATGTCCAGCTCTTCCCCGTTGTCCATCGCGAGACGGAACTTCTGTCCCGAAAGAACCCCGTCCAGCCGTTTGATGTATTTGCCTTCATGCTCAAATTCGTATTCCATACTGTCCCCTTCCTATGTTTCTGAACCCGTCTTCGGCGGACTGCTTCGTTTACAGCAGCTTGATCACATCCTCCGCGACCGGCGCGAAATGCTCATCAATGAAGCCGAAATCCATTTCCTTATAACTCCACGCAGCGCGTCCGATGCCGTTCAGATCGAAGCAGCGCAGGATTTCTCTGTACCATTTCAGCGCGTCATACGGATCTGCCTTGTCAATGACGCCGAATTCACCGCAGTACATGCAGACATTCCGCTCCTTCGCGTTCTCCACCGCATCGTGCACACAGTTTTCAAAGAATTC
>JAFYGJ010000097.1:0-67083 GCA_017543275.1 Lachnospiraceae bacterium
CGCCAACGGCTCCAACGATTATATCCAGTTCATCCTGCCGAAATTTCTCCGATCCGTTGGGGTGGCCGCCGCGCTGATCCTTGTTTTCTGTCTGCTGTTTTTCCACGCGCCGAACAAGGGAGGATATCTTGCGGCAAAGATCCTGTTCCTGTTGGCGCTGACCGCCGCCTGCGCCATCGCCGGCTACAGTCTTCGGCCATGCCGCTTCACGTACCGGCCGGTGGTCTACGTGGTGGAGGATGACTACCAGATCGTGTTTTCCACCAGCGACACCGCCATCGTCTGGGTAGAGGTCGGATCGGAGAAATACTACGATCTTTACGCGGGCAGTATGCGGTCCAAGGACCTTGTGCATAAGGTCACCGTGCCGCAGCGCGCGCTGGACGAGGCAAAGAGCTACAAGATCTGCGCCAGGCAGATGATCTACCGGGGGCCCTTCGGCGGCTATACTGGCGAAACCTTTTCTGAGCAATACCAGTTCATCCCGGTGAATACTGCGGACGGGATCTGTTATCTGACACTCCCGGACATCCATGGCGCCGTGGAGGGCGCGGTGAGCCTTGCCGACCATGCGCGGCAGGAAAACACCCTTGACTTCATCGTGCTCCTGGGAGATCAGACCAGTATGGTCGATCGGTATGAGGACGCCCAGATCGCCAATGAGATCGCCTTCAAGATCACCGGCGGCAGAATCCCGGTCATCTATACCCGGGGCAACCACGAGATCAAGGGTGAGTATGCTGAGGAGCTTTACAAATATACTGGCAGCAAGAACGGCAATTTCTATTACACCTTCCGGCTTTCGGACATATACGGCATCATGCTCGATTTGGGCGAGGATCACGACGACGACTGGTGGGAATATTATGAAACGGCCCAGTTTGACCTGTACCGGGAGGAACAGACCCGCATGCTGGACGATATCATTGCCGCAGGAGAATTTAAGGACGCCGCCTACACCATCGCCGTCTGCCACATTCCCATCCCCTTTGTGAACGCGCGCCACAACCACGAAGCAATCAAGGCCGCCTGGACGGAGCGGTTGAACGAGATCGGCGTGGATATTCTCGTCACCGGCCATCAGCATGATCTATATCCGTTCCTGGAGGGGACCATCCCGCCCAATACGAAGCTGGTGTACAACAAGGACTTCTCCGGCACGGAGGGCAAGACCTACGATGGATACATGACGGACTATCGCTTTAACGCCTTCATCTGCGGCAAGCGGGGGCTGACCCAGCACGACGAGGCGCCCGCCGGGAATCATACCGATTACGTGGGGATGCTGGTGAAAGTGGACCTTTCCAGCGGCAGCCAGTCCTGCATCTACATGAATTCCAAAGGAGAGATCGTCCCCGTCGTAAATCCCTTTGCGGAGTATACTTACGGCACGGAACCGATCGTGACGACGCTGAAATAAAGGCAGTCAAAAGGGCACAAAGGAGATAAACGCTGAATTTGATTCACTCAGCCACGGGGAAGAACAGTTTATTTTTCCCGGTGGCTGGATCTGTAAAATCGCATGCAGCACCTGCAAGTTTCATTCCCAGCTCCGGAATAAGGTGGTTGATCACGTTTCTGAATGTTTCTTCATAACTACCCAGACTGACCTCTGTTATTAGATACTTTCTTGCTGGCATAACCCATTTGACCCACCCGGCTGGAACTGGTGTGTCTTCATACGCCTCGACGCCTGCCAAATACAGGCCTTTGGAATAATTGTCCGTCCAAGGCATAAAAGACATCGTCTCGTCACTCATCGCTCCCCAGAATCCTGCATAAGATCCATCAGCGTTTCTCATTCCAAGATCCGCAATGTCATTAAAATTGGAATTGGCTTGCTGCCACAGATCCTGAACTACATTCTTTTCTTTCGTGCATAAGCCTTCCTTGCCAATAATTGCTATTTCAGGCAAATCAATAATCTCGTATTTATTCATTATCTCCTCCATTAAATTGAATTGTCAGGCCATTTTGCCATCCCTGATCAGATTCCAGCACAGGCTGAAAATCCCTTTCAGTCAACGAGTTGTCGATTACTTTTCGGATTATAACAAAATTCGACAGCTGTTTCAACGTGAAAACGGAAGAATCCTCTCACTTCATGGTTTTTGGAATCGGATGGACGGGTGATTAGCCCGCCCTCCCCACCACCGTACGTACCGATCGGTATACGGCGGTTCACAAGTTTACACAAATTTTCAGATACTGGCCAAGCATGGAAGGATATCCCAGCCTGGTCAGTACTTCTTTAGTGAGCACCTGATTGAGCATCTTTGCAGCTCTCCATGTACCCTTGCGACAGTTTGCCAGCTCATGTACCCGCCATTCCTCCAGATGCAATGCACGGAAAATGCGGTAGCGGGTTCTCACCCGTTTCCACTGGCTCCAGTACACCGCACGGATTCTATGACGAAGCCATTCATCCGTCTGCTCCATCAGTTTCTTCATATCCGCCATTCGGAAGTAATTTACCCATCCTCTGACGTAATCCCGAAGCTTCTTTTCTCGCTCCGGGTTGCTCCATCGGTTCCTTCTGACCGTCAGCTCTTTGAGCTTCTCTTTCATCTTTGTCACCGATTTCGGGTGAGCCCTCAGTCTGCACTTCCCTTTCGATCTGTAGAAGCCGTATCCAAGGTATTTCACCTTGCTGATGTGCGCTACTGTCGTCTTTTCGAGGTTGACTTTTAGAAACAGCTCTCCTTCGATATACGGCACGATGTGGCTGAGCGTCCGCTCTGCACTTTTCCTTGATCTGCACATAATCATGCAGTCGTCGGCATAGCGCACGAACTTATGCCCTCGCTTTTCCAGCTCCTTATCCAGTTCCTTCAGCATGACATTCCCAGCCAGGGGACTCAGGGGTCCACCTTATGCCGAGATAGATGTTATGCTGAGTTAGCTTTAGAATCACGTGATAAAATAAGGCATCTGATTTGTTTTTCTCGGCATAATACTTTCTGATAGAAAGACTTATAAAGCAACTTATTGCACGGATTTTTTGTATGAGTCGTCTGAATTCATGTTTCGGGAGTGAAAGAACATACCATATCAGCGCTATCTTGCTTCTTTTATCGACTAAAGTCATGAATGCTCTGAGATTATTATGCCGAGATGAGTATGGGAGAACATAGTATTTCTCTGGGAAAAGTAGCATCAACTCGGCATAACATCTATCTCGGCATAAGGCGGCTTATGCCGAGCTCGGCATAATCCTCCCTGTGGCACCCCTTCCTCTGTACTCCTGAATCCGCCATCTTCCATGACTCCCGCATTGAGAAACTTATGTATGAGTGAGATTACTCGTCCATCCTTGATCGTCCTTGACAGCACCTCTATGAGTTTGCTGTGGTTGACTGTATCAAAGTAACTCTGCAGATCCATGCTCACACAATATACGTATCCTTCATCCGCGAGCTTCTGTACTCGCTTCAGTGCATCGTGCGTTCCTCTTCCGGGTCTGAATCCGAAACTGCTGTCAGAAAACTGCTCCTCATAAAGCGGCGTCAGCTCCTGCGCGATTGCCTGCTGTACCACCCGGTCCACTGCCGTCGGTATCCCCAGTTTCCTTGTTTTGCCTCCCTCTTTGGGTATTTCTACCCGCCGAACCGGGTTGGGTTTGTATTTCCCTTCCCTCAGCTGTCGGATGAGTTCGGACTGGTGTTCTCTCAGGTAAGGCAGAAGTTCATCCACCTGCATTCCGTCGATCCCGCCGGCTCCTTTATTCCTCTTCACCTGCAGGTATGCCTTGTTCAGGTTGTCCCTTCGGATGATGAGTTCCAACAGGTTGTCCGTCCAAAAATCTGTGATGATGTCGTCGCCGCCCGTAATCCGCTGATGGTCGGTCACTCCTGTTTCCCTTCCCCGTTCCGCGGGTATTCCACACAGGTAGTCTTCTATATGAAGTTGTCTGCCCTTAAATCCATCTTTGGTTATCATGACTTGCAACATCTCCTTATGTAGAGCCCTTTCCCAATGTCTTAAGCCATCGGGTCTTGTAATATGGCTCCTGCTGACTTCTCACGGTAAACCTTTTCCGACCGTGACTGCGAATGTTATATCGCCTTGTCCCGTCCGTGAGATCTCCCCGGGTACTCACACGTTCTTTCACACTTATACCTGCCCCGTTTACTGCTGGCGTTCCGTGCAGTTATTGGACTTCGACCTGTATGGCGGTCTTATCCACGCTTCACAGCCTGTCCGGGATTCCTGTTCGTCAGGCCAGTGCTTTGCCTCGGGCTTCCTTCAGACCCCACCTCGCGATGGCGCCCTTGCCTCCGCCTGCATCCTTCCCACTGCCGGGCGGATCGGGGACTTTCACCCCTTAGAACGTGCGCCCGCCGGGCGCACCATGAAAAAGCCGTCCTGATTCGTTGGAACCAGGACGGCTTTCAGTCATGATTTCTGCTGTGATTTCTTTTTTACTGACCTAAAAATACGATTCGGCTTTCTGCACTTACAGCACCGGCGCAGCCTCAAGTTCCTTTTTTGCTCCATCGTATGCGTTCTGCAGGCGATCGAAATTAAGGTTCCCGAAGTTCACTTTTCCGTCAAAGAGGTTCCTTCTGTCTCCGCTTTTTTTCAGCTTGTCAGCAAGCTTATCAACTGCCGGATCTTTCATGTATTTTTCGGTATTATCGAAGATGT
This sequence comes from Lachnospiraceae bacterium, assembly GCA_017543275.1. Classification (GTDB taxonomy): domain Bacteria; phylum Bacillota; class Clostridia; order Lachnospirales; family Lachnospiraceae; genus UBA1267. Next base: position 4,648 of record JAFYGJ010000097.1, read on the forward strand.
TCTGCAGTTCATTCTCGCCGTTTTCGGCAGGATTGTCGTCGTCCACCAGATTGTCACGGTTCTCGTATGCCCGCATAATGCTGTTGTACATATTGCGGTATTTCGTGCTGCGGCCTTCGGGTCCCATCATATGCTGCTCGGCCATTTCCTTCAGCATCTCGATTTTAGCCTTTCTTTCGTTAAAGGTAAATCCTTTAAAAGGCCGCCGGATTCCTTCTGCAATCTCCGCGAGATCTGTCCTGTCTTTTGTCAGCGCTTCATTACGGCCTTTCCTCGGTAGAAGCAAGATGTTTGAAGGCCCACGTCTTCTGGAGCCTTTCCGCTTCCTTTCTTGCCGCATCCACTGAGAACGGAATCTTCTGATTGCCTTCCTGCAGATTCAGCGTATGAACATAGGACGCGATAATCCGTTTCGCCAAAAGGTCTTTTTTCTGTGCCTGAATTTTGTCCAGGAGCTTAATCTAATATTCTACCCTGTATTCCGGAAGTTCCTCTTCATCCGCAAAATTCTTACTGGTCAGTTTATGGAACATAATCGGGAGTGTTACGAGGTATTCGCTGTTTTCCGCACCGCCCGGAGGATCAACCGTTCCTGTGTAATTGAAATTGGTTCTACTCTCAATCAGATCTCCGAAATCGTAAAGATCGAACTCATTTTCGAGTCCCAGATTCCTGAATTCCTGTATATCATTTGTTTTTATTGCCATTTTATGTTCCTCCTGTCGGCTGTTTTCTTCAGTTTAACAGCTCCTGTCCAACAGGTGTCCAGCAAAAAACAAATATATTTTTCAGCGGATTTCAAATTCCAGTGTTTCAAGGTTTGCCGTGAGTTCTGTCCGGTTTCCTTCGCGTTCATGTGCGATCCGAAGCACCGGGCCTTCAAGATCAACCGTCACTTTCGCGTCAAATCCAAAGGCCGGGCAGGTGTTCCGGAAGCGAAGCAGCTCGAGCTGCTTCTGAACTGTCGGATCCGAAAGCTTCTCATCGATATCCACAGGCGAAAGGTTCGTCCGGTTGATTTCCTTGTGTCCCCCTGCGCCGGCGCGCTTCACGGCTTCGTGGTCGTTCTTCCCGTTAAAGAGATCCAGATACCAGATCTGCGGTTTTCCGGGCATAAAGAGCTGAATCGCCCGCGCAAGGAGCATCTTCTTCGGATCGTCGCCGAGCGCACTGAAATAGGTCGCATTGACCTGGTAGTACATGTTCTTGTTGCCGTGCAGGTCCTTCACGAAGCCGCCACGGCCGACAGTCACATTGATCATCTCCTGGATCCGCTCCTCCGGAAGGAGTCCCCGAAGGTCCAGAAGCGGAATACCGTCATGGCAGCCGAGCATATTGACGGTACGGATGCCGTCCCGGATGATTTCGTCTGCCCAGGCTTTCAGATATGATCCGTCCGCATGCTCGATCGCATCCAGAAGAAGCCCCGGCAGGAAGAAGTCATAGGTCATATAGCCCTTATCCGCCAGCACCTTGTAATTCTTCTCTCCGTAGCTTGCGTGAATCTCCGGCAGCAGCTTCAGGCCGTACTTGTCCGCAATGTCCTGGACCTTCTGAAGAAGGTCCCAGGTCCCGGGCTCATTCAGGAAATTCTTCTCGCCCGGTTCCTTCGGCGCATAGGCAAATGCGTCAAGACGGACAATCTTCGTACCATAGGAAGCAAGGGTTTTGAGTACGTCATCATAGTACTCCCACACAAGCTCCGACTTGATGTTGAGGTCCATCTGTCCAAGGTAGCTGCGGTTTGCTTCGAGATATTCACGGGTTTTTTCGGCATAGGCCTCGAAGCCTGTGAAATCCAGAGCCTTCACTGCGGTGCCCGCTGCTATCTCGGCGTTAACCTTCTTCGCGAGCGTATCCGCAGTCAGGTACTGCATGCCCGGGAAAAGCTCCATCAGGATCTGGTACGAAAGAACCGGGTACTTCACTTCCTGATAGAAAGTGTTCCAGTACGGCACGTCCCTTCCGTCCGGGAAGCGCACCATCAGGATCGGGAGGCCCGGCTTCCGGAAGAACATATCCTTGATGACCTCGGGATTCGGCTGAATATAGCCGTCCTCGGTCATCTCGCCATAGCCCTCCCAGAACTTGTTCCAGTTGATAAAGAAGTCCTTGTATTCCGACTGCTCGCCGTTCTTCACGATATCCTGGAACTGCTTCGACAGCACGGAGATATGGTTCAGGATAAAGTCCAGCTTCAGATCCATCCCGAGCGCCTTCAGGTCCTCAATGTCCTGCCGCGACGCCAGCATCTCATTGATGTCGTAGCTAATGACCGAGAAGCCCCGGTCGAGGTCCGTATTGAAGACACTCGGAAGAATATAGAAGGAACTGAAGATATCCTTTGCCTCTTCCTTCTTCAGGAAATCCACCGTGTCCTTTAAGGTTCCGCCGATGCTGTCCGGGTAGGCATTGAGCATCGGGCCGTTGTCAACGTAGTGGTTCATTGTTTTCTCTCCCATTGTTTAGATGATTCATATTCTGTAAGACGATTTCTGAAAAGCTTTTCAGCATCTTCAAGATTCTTTTTTCTGCGCTGGTAATGCGCTATAAAACAGTGGTATTACTTCAAATGGTTTTCTTGTGAATATCATCTTTCCAGATATCAGTTCAATGCATATCTTATCTGTACTGGCTTGCTGACAGTCCATTCCCGTTCTTCCTATCATTGACAGAAACGCGAAAGGATCTGGGGAATATACAATGTATTTATATCCTTCAAGAATATACTCCGCGATCTCTCCATCGACCTCATATTCCTGTCCATTGTCACTGATACACACTAAATCTTCCGACTCAAAATCAATAAATGCATCAGCGCGTACCGGAAACATATAGTTAAAAGAAGATAAAAGCTGTAAGAAGAGGTCAAAAGCTATAATAATAGCTATAATTTCAATCAGCAGTTTGATAACTTCTTTTTCCATTGTATCAATTTAACGGAATATATATAGTACGGGTCCAAATCCAATTATGTTCATTATTGTTTTCATTACCCTTTTTCTTCATTTCCTACGATTTTACAATTCCGTAGCGTGCGGCTCAGAACTGCCCATCCATCAGCGCACTGTAGGCCGCAAAATCAAGAAGCGCGCCATCCTTACTGACGATAATCGCGGCCTTCCGGGCCTGCTCATGAAGCTTTTTCTGCTCGATACCGAGAACCATCGTCGTAAAAGCGGAATCAATCTTGCCGTCGCGGTTCCGGGCGCGGCGGTGCGCCAGGGTTTCCTCCGGGGTGGAATTCAGAAGGATCGGGATGTCGACACCCTTCAGGTAGTCGCTGTTTCCGTGGGTCCACTCGACAATCAGCACCTCCGTTTCGGAGAAATCCACCGCGCTGTACCAGAGTTCGGTCTCGGTCCGGCCCATACGCTTCAGGAATATGCATTCCTTTCCTTCTTTGAAAGCGGCGAGAATGCCCGAAATCTCCTCGAAATCAATCTCCTGCGTGGTACCGAGATAACAGCGAAGCGCTTCTTTGCCATACTCAATGTAAGAGGAAAGCCAGGGATATTCAGCGATGAGTTTCGGATCCGGATCAACTTCCCGCTCCTGCAGCTCCCGAAGAACCTGTCCTCTTTCCTCCGTATAGACACCCTCTAAAAGCATTCCCCGGATACCGGCGCGCCGGAAGGTGTTTAAGCGCTCCGCGTCATTGTATTTCGGGATGCGGCGCGGATAATTGTCGCCGGAAAGCACATAGGAACGGATGCCGAGGCTCGAAAGATAGTAGCCCAGAACCGATGCGATTTCGGACTTGCCGACACCGGAACCGCCGCAGACACAGAGCACCGCTTTCTCTTTGCCGTTTTCCTGAAGCTCTTTGAGGAGCTCCGGGAAAATCACCTTTGCCTTAGCGATATGTGATTCGCCGATCTCAATCTTGTCTCCGGGCATGTCGCCATGAGGGATATCGGGGGTAATCTCGGGGAAATCATAGCCTTCCGCGAGCAGTTTTGTCAGTTTTTCCAGCATAATGGACCTCTCTCTTTATGTGTTGAACAATTATTCCGTATAGTAACTATACATATCTTCGGTCGGCACATAGGTCACTGTCAGGGCATCCCCGACAAGATCCTGCACCCATTCCTTCGCGTAGCGCATGCCCATCTCTTCCCAGTTGAAATGTCCGAGCGTGACAACCGCCTTGTTCTGTCCGAGCTGCACCGCATCGCGGACGTAATTCAGAACCGTCCAGTCGATGGTCTCGCCCGGAAGAAGCACATCAACACCCTGCTCTTCGAAATAGCGGATAATTTCGACGGAGTATTCCTTGAACTCGCCCCCGTGGTTTTTCTCCTTCATGGAGCCCGGGAACAGATGCCCGACGAGCGCAAGTTTTCGGACCGGCATGTCCGAAGGTCCGATATAGCGGATTCCGTTCATGCCGATGGTGTTTTTCAACTGCGAAAGCAGCGCCTGAAGCGTAGTCTGCCGGTCTTCGGGAAGCGTTACGATGAAGTGTGCGAACATCTTCATGGAAGTATCCACTTCCGCATAGTCAAACCAGCCCAGGTTTTTCAGGACACCGGCGAAGATGCCGTCCGGCTGGTGCATGTGCAGGTGGTCGTGGTCGCGCCAGACGGCGATGCCGTTGTCCGAAAGGATTTTCCACTTTTCCGCGAATACATCGTTTTTGAAGTCCTCGTACCAGCCCGGGCGGTCCGATGAAGTATAGTTCGTCGGCTCGTGCACAATAATCAGGTTGGCACCCAGTTCCGCTGCTTTCTCCACAACATGTACGGTCGCATCCATTGCGGTTACAATGCCGGTGCATTCGGCTTCGGGATTACCGCATTTGAATTCGTCGCAGCCTGTATAGCGCATAATCGCCGGATGATACTGTAGAATTTTATCGATCACTTCCTGAATGGTCATACTGCCGCCTTTCTTCTCTGATCATAACAGAAAACATCTGATCAGACTGTCGCTTTTCAGATGCTTTCTGTTGCTTCTCTGTAATGGATTATGCTTCGTACATGCTCTCGAAAGTCTCGCGATTCCTTCTGAAGTGCGAGAAGAATTCGAAAGCCTGATAAGACATTTCAGGCGTCGGCCAGTGCGGCATATTCATCGTGCCCATGATGCGGGTTCTGACAATGCCGTCCTCCGAGGGGAAGCTTGCGATATAGTGGGTCAGTCCCTGACGCTCCACGGTTTCGCCGCAGCCCGGGTCAAGCGGGATGCCGAGCTTCTTCTCTTCGATCGTCGCGTCCTCACGGTCCTTCAGGGCCATGACGTCCTCTAACTTCACTTCCTTTGCCTTGTTCACACGGAGCCAGCTGTTCAGGCCGTCGACAAGAACGCCGGGGCCGCCCTGTCCGAAGAATCCCTTGTAGTCATAGAAGGGGAAACGGAATCCGTCCAATGCACCGTAAATGTTCATCACCGGCATATAAGTATTGAGCGCGATCGCACGCGGTACGCCGTCGAAGGGCTCCTGCGGTTCCGGTCCCATTGCCTCTTCGCAGTAGCCGTTGTCTATCGCAGCGCCGCAGGGGGCAACTGCCGCGAAGATGTCGGGGCGCTTGTTGCCGAGCATATTCGACATGAATCCGCCGTAACTGAATCCGCAGGCGTAGACGCGCTCGGGGTCGATCGGATAGAGCTCGGATGCTTTCGCGAGGATTTCCTCCAAAACGCTGTCAATTTCCAGCGAAGGAACGATTACGATCCACTCGCGCTTCGCCGCTTCCTGGACCCATCCCCAGCCGTCGATAATGGACATCGGGTTGAAGCCGCCGTGCAGCACGAAGACCACGGGGTATTTGCGGTCCTTGTTCTCTTCCTTAAAAGCGGAAACCGGAACGAAGGAATTCCAGAGCTTTTTATTGTTCTGCGGTGCGTTGAACTTCGAGGGATCCCAGCTGTAGCCGGTCTTCGCGGCGTACTCGGTCCAGCTCATGACATCTTCCTGTCCGTGCGCTTCCTTGACCATTCCGAGCTTTGCCCAGTAGGCCAGGACTTCCGGCGCATAATCATCGAAATCGATCGTGATCGGCTCCATCATTTTGCCGACGACGTCGATATAGCCGCCGTCAATCAGGGCCTGAAGGTCAACCTTATCATTAAAAGTGGTATACAGGTCGCGGATCCGGTCGATCCGGCCTTTTCCGTCAGTCATCTTGAACTGTCTGTTCAGGATCAGCTCGCGCGGATCCGGTTTCGGCATTTCCATTATTCTTCTCGGCATTTTTTTATTCCTCCTGTCGTTCAGCTGCTGCCGCTTCTTTTTCGGCATCTCAGGCTGTTTTTCCTGAAGATATTGTAGCAAAGAAGCCTGCAAATGAATATCAGTTATCCATCTTCATGTTCCAATTCTGTACGATTCTCCGGGACTCACGGCTGATACACCGACACAGTGATTGCTTCATTCCCGCAGATCTCCGGCTCTTCCTTTATCTTCTTCAGATAAGCGTCGAAAAACTCCCGGTGAATCCTGCAGAGGTTCTTATGCAGGACATCCGGATCCAGTTTGCCAACTACTGATTTCATGGGGATACGGTACTTCGCATCGGAAAAGCCCATATGCTTCATGTCATGGAAAAGCACCTTATATACCGGCTTTGTGTGGTTCAGATAAACTCTTGTCACGACAAATTCGTTGTCTTTGCAGCTGACCTGCAGGAAAGGCTTCGTCTGTACGTCATTCGTATAGTCTCCGAATAAGGCGCCGTCCATGTTGATTCCGCATGCAAAGTCCGGATTCCGCGCACAGAGTGCATAGGCCGTATTCCCCCCGAAGGAATGGCCGGTGGCGCCGATACCCCGATCAAAGTCAATCAGGTCCGCAAGGTTTTCCCGGGCATACCGGAGCGCCGTCTCCGTATCCTTCACCCATTCGGGGAGCCTTTCCATCATGAAGCTGCAGTATTTCCGCTGCGCTTCATCGAATTTTCGCACCAGTTCTTCATCGCTGCCCCGGGCTTTCATCAGCTTATACATCGCAAGGACTCCCGGAAGCATCGGCTGATACGTTTTCCGGGAAAGGCCCTTCATCGCGAACAGGACCGAACCGTCGTCAAACTCCGTACACATGTCCTCGAGAGCATGTGCCGTGCAGATGACAACATAGCCGTGGGACGCAAGATCGATGCAGAGGAATGAATTTCCTTCCCGGTATGAGCTGTAGCCCGGATTGAACAGGATCAACGGAAATTTCTTCCCGGGTATTTTCGGGGCATCGGGATAACAGTCCGAGAGATTCGCTTCCGGATTCTTTTTGAAATCCGGCGCGGCCATAAAAGAACGTTTGAAGGCTTTCAGCATCTCATCGGAAAGAGCTGTTGCTTTCGGGAACCCCTGTACGCTTTCTTTTTCCGCCGGGTAATAAACCCGTGCCGCGACGCTTCGCATTGTTCCGGGCTCCAGCGCTTCTTCCCGGTCATCTTTCACGGTATAGGTAAAGGTACCGACAGCATATTCACCGGTCGGTTTTGGGAGATTCACCTGACGCATCATTTCTCCTCCTGAACAAACGGCCGGAAACGGTTCGCCTCCGTAAGTTTCAGCTCCCTGACCCATGTTTCATGTTCGGCGCCTGTCTCCGCGAAATGCGCCGGGTGATGCGCATCCGACCCGAAGTAGAATCTGCAGCCGCAGTCCTTTGCGATCCGGTACGGGCGGAGGATCGCGTCGAGCTCCCGCTCTGTATACTTCGTGACAGGCGCATTCAGTTCGATGCCGATCCCGACGGATGCGGCCTTCTTAAACTGATCTTCATACACTCTGTCCGGAATTTCACTGAACAGGCGGATATGGTTCTCCCACTGGTTTTCATAACCTGCCGCAAGGGTGCAGGTCATATGCGCAAGACCCATCTTTTGGAAAGGATATTTCCTCTCTAACAGCCGGTCCACCCGCTCGACAAGAAGCGCGCGCCGTGCGGACAGACTGTCCCAGTCCTCCTCGCTGATGGTAAAGCCCCGCATATGGAGATGGGTGGTCGGAACGATGATGAACTCAAACGCATCAAAATGCTCTTCGGCAAGGCCCAGACGGAAGTTCCTGTCCATATCCGTCTCGCAGCCGAAATGCATCCGCATCTCGGGATCCTCCGGAAGCGGCAGGATTTCTTTCACATGGTCGATATCCTGCGGCCGGTACCAGTCGCTCGCACCCGGAACCGCCGAATCCCACAGATGATCCGTAATGCAGAGTTCTGTCAGTCCGTTCTCACGCGCATACCGAAGAAGCCTCTCCGGATTCTGCTCCGGATCCGCGGAACAGGAAGAAAGGAATGTGTGGATATGATAATCCTGCACAAATTGAAATGCTTTATTATCCATTGATGATACCTCGGTTTCGTTCACCGGTTCTGCTCTGTTTCTCGTTAAATCTCTCCATCGGCTTTCCGTTCACGGTATGACTGTCCGATCAGGTGTCCTGTCAGCCGGTCTGCCGCTCACAGAACGAAAGAATCCGGTCGTAGAAGTCTTTTGCTTCCTCAAAGGCGCCGTGTCCGAGGCCTTCATACACAAAAAGCTCACTGCCGGCTATTCCTCTGTTCAGCTCATATGCGGCTTCATTTCCGACTGTATGATCATCGCTTCCGGCGATGATGAGTGTCGGACAGCTGATTTTTGAAAGGTCATTTCGCATGTCGAAGTTCAGGATCGCACAGGCGTTTTTCAGGAAACGGTCATAACTTTTCGGTTTCGTGAATTTTGCAAACAGCGGGAACAGCTTCCGGTTTTTCCGGAGGTATTTTTCTGAGTACATCTTTTCGGCCGTATCGATCATCAGGGCCGTGTGATCCCCGTGCTTTGCCAGTTCGATCCAGCCTGTAACGGCCTCTGTCACGGTTTCGTTCGCGTTCGGCGCGGTGACGGCAAGGATCAGTTTTTCCACCGTTTCAGGATGCTTTGCCGCCATAGCCTGCGCAATCATACCGCCCTCCGAAACGCCGAGCACACAGGCCTCAGAGATACCGAGATTCTTCAGTACCGAGGCCTGGTCTTCCGCCATATCCGAAATGCTGTACCCTTCCGGCATCTCATTCTTCCTGCTGAACATATAAACCGTATAATCCTGCAGGAATTTCTTATAGGATCCCGACAAAAGAAACGCTTTGCCCTTCACTGTGGCGAGTCCATCCGACAGTCCCGGCAGGACGACAAGAGTCTTCCTGCCGCTGCCAAACGCAGCATAATACATTTCCGTATCGCCGATGACTGCCGCACTGTTCTTCCTCATCTGTTTTCAGTCCTCCAGCAGCCACTTCATAACTTTCGGCGTATACTCATTCCAGAAAACCACGTCATGTCCGCCGGGGCTCTCCTCATATATGTGCGGAATGCCCTTTTCCGTCAGGAAGCGGTCAAAGACCCGGTTTCCCTCACACAGCCCGTCTTCCGTACCGCAGCAGAAATAAATCTCCGGCATCGGACGGCCTTCCGCAAGAATCCGTTCCGCAAGGTGTTCGGGGTTGTTTATGCTCTGTTCGACGGTTTCAAGATCGCCGAACAGGAAGTGATAATGCTCATACTGCCTTCTTCCGCTGTTTTCGCCCGGTTTCATGTGCGCGATATCGTGGATGATCAGCGCTGCAGACTGGCCCGCCGTCTTCCCGAAAGTTTCCGGATTCGCGAGCGCCGTGCGAAGCGCACCGTAGCCGCCCATGGAAATGCCCGTGATATAGGTGTCCTCCCGGTTCTTCGCAAGCCCGAAGGTTTTTCTGACATACTCCACAACTTCTTCGCCGATGAACTTCGCGTATTTCCCGCTCGGAGCGGCGTTGTCCACATAGAACGCATTCTCGCCGTATACCGAGACGATCGCCGTATTGTACTGTGCGGCGATCTGTTCGTCGCCCCAGCCTGCGCCGCCGGTATAGCCCGGTAGGTTGAAAATCGTCTTCATCGGACGCTTAAGATACGGATTCTCTTCCTGGGGAATGTCCAGTCTCGGGTCATTCGGGATCACGACCCGGATCGTAATGGGGCGCACAAGCGCATTCGAAAAATACTCAACCTCAATTCTTGCCATCTGATGTCTCCTCCTTGTCTGTGTGTTTTTTCGAAACGAATTGGTTAAGCTGGTCTCAGCACAATTGCTGCTGCAGTCCGAGTTCCCGCAGCGTCTCCTTCATCTTCGCTGTCCAGACATCATGTCCCTTTTTGTTCAGATGAATCCGGTCGATACGGAAAAGCGCCGGGTTGAAGCAGCGGCCGTCCGATGTCCGAAGCTCCTCCGGTCCGTCTGATGTCAGCATCACATCCGTCGCATCCATGAAAACCATGCGGTCGGTCTCTTTGCACATCTTCCGGAGAAGCTCATTCGTCTTTACGGTTGCGTCCCAGTACTGCGTCCGTCCGGGAAGCGGCAGTCCGGAACAGACGATGAGTTTCGTCCCAGGCATGTTTTTAAGGAAGAGCCCGTACATCTTCCGCTTGTTTTCGAGAATCTGTTCAAGCGGGATGCCGGAAGCGATGTCGTTCGATCCGGTCTGGAAGAATACTGCGGCCGGTTTATAAGGGTACAGCAGTCTCGGCGCATATTCGATCATGTCCGCATCGATGCATCCGCCGATCCCATGATTATGCGCCTTCCAGGGCTTCATGTCCTCCTCAAGAGAGTACCAGAAGCAGATATTGCTGGGGCCGTAGAAAACGATACCGCCTTCTGTTACGGGATCGCTTTTCTCGATCAGGGAGACAACCTGTTCGTTGATCTCGGGATTTCCCCACTGATAACGCAGGGAATGCGGATCGATTCCCTCGCCGAACTCCCGCACTTCCGCTAAGTCTTTCCTGCGGAACTTTCCGCCCGCAACCATGAAATCAATCAGGAAGTCTGTCCGGATATCCGCCGAAACAAGGTCCTGAAGCGGTTTTTTCTGCTGCTCTTCGGAGAGGGGTCCGAAGTATTTCCGGATGACCTCACCGAAATATTCCATCCCGGCAAACATTCCCGCGGGATTTGAAAGCAGCGTGCAGCTTCCGAAATTCCGGTAGACTTCCGAAAGCTTCTCGATCTCCGGCACATGGCGCTCTTCCATTACGCAGTCCGAGGCCTGGCGGAACACCATGGTTTTCGGACTCTCTTCGGTAAAGGGCGTCCACGCCGGAAGGCCTTCGCCGTTCGGGTTACCGGTCTTTGCAAAAGTCGTCCAGATCTTCATCATGAGGCGGCTCAGCTCCTCATCTTCCGGGCGGACCTCCCGATGGAATTTCCAGAGTGTACGGAAGACCATGAACTGGTCGTCGCCGTGTGAGGAAAGGCCGGTCCGGGGCATCGGGTGGTCGAAACTTGCAAGATACACCGGTTTTTTCGGCTGCTTTGCCTGAAGCTCTGCCCAGCCGAGCTGCGCGGCCTTCATTTCGTAAACTTCACACCATTCGGCGTAGTTTTGGGCTTCTTCGTCGGTTCTGGGATCAACTGTCGACCCGAAAATCTGCGTCCGCTCGCCGAAAACATGGTCGTTGAAATTCGAAAGCGTTACCGGTGCCCGGAGAGGCCAACGGATTTCGTTTGCCGTTGTCGAGAGGATGTAGTCGAGGTCGGCCTGCTCCCCGCGGCGCACTATTTCGTCCATGGAATACGGAAGCGCCCAGCCGTCGCCGGTGATATTGAACTGCTTCCGGAAAGCTTCGTACTTTGCCTGAAGGTCCGCCGCAGGGACTTCCCGCATTTCCGCGATTGAATTCTTCCCGCAGTATTCGATAAATTCCTGACCGCGCTTTTTCAGGCTGTGGTAGTCGAGACTGTAGTTTGGATTGAGCCCGCCTGCGCTGTGGATAATCACATGCTGCACAAGGCCCGCAGCGAGCGGAGAACAGGCAATCCCCTGACAGGACCTTCCGCCGCCGGAGCAGCCGAAAATCGTAACATTTCCGGGATCTCCGCCGAAGGATGCGATATTGTCCCGTACCCACCGGAGAGCGAGGATCTGGTCCTGCAGGCCGTAGTTTCCGGAGGAATGGTGCTCATTCTCTTTCTCCAGATCCTCATGCCCAAAGTACCCGAAGACACCGGTGCGGTAGTTCGCCGTGACCAGCACGACGCCGTGCGGGCAGAGACCTTCGCCGTCAAAAATGATGTCGTCCGAGGTGCCGCCCTGAAGCCCGCCCCCATAGAACCAGACCATGACGGGAAGCTTCTCGTCTGCCGATTCCGCAGGTGTCCAGACATTCAGAGACAGGCAGTCCTCCGACATCCGTAAGGGACGCGGCGGGACCGGGTTTTCTTCCTGCATTTTCTTAAAATACGGAGATTTCGAGTTGTCACGCTGCCAGCAGCTGTAACCGAAATCGTCACAGATTCGCGTGCCTCCCCAGGGCTCTGCCGGTTCCGGCGCATGCCAGCGGAGTGTTCCCTCACAGGGTTTTGCATAGGGAATTCCGAAAAAGCTTGCGACGCCCTTTGTTGAAGTTTCCTGTCCCCGTATCGCACCTGTGCGGATGCTTGTCTCAATCAGTGCCATAGATTCACTCCTTTTCTTCTCTGCGGCAGTTGTCCCGGTTCATCAGATATAGTTCAGAAGCCAGTCCGCACAGAGATCCGCCCATTTCGCGACATGCGGCAGGTTCATCGCAAGGTCATTCTCCCCGTCCGCCAAGGCCAGCCCGTGCATACCTTCGGGGAAGCAGTGCATCTCAAAGGGTACGCCTGCCATCGTCAGTGCATATCCGGTCGCGAAAGCGTTTCTGGGATCGTCGCTGTTGGTCTGCCAGATGAAGAAGGGCGGCGTATCGCAGGTGATATTTGCCTCAGGCGCAAGTTTGAGGCGCTCGCGGCGGGTCACATTTTCGGTGCACATCGCGGCACGGCGGAGCATTTCTTCCGGATCGCCGAAGGGACTCATAAAGAACATGCCCGGGTAGGCAACGATCGCAAAGGCGCCGTAGCCCAGAACCGCCGCGTCCGGGCGGCAGGAAATCCGCTCGATGGGGTCTTCCGAATCTTCTTTTCCAAGGTCATACAGTGTTGCACAGTTCGCCGAAAGCATGCCGCCCGCCGAGAAGCCCATGCAGGCGATCCTGTCGGAAATATGCAGCTCTTCCTTCCGATACCGAAGGAGCCGGATCGCCCGCTGCATGTCGTCGATCGAATCAAATCGTGTGTACGGCGCAATGCGATAGGAAAGAATTGCTGTGTTGAAGCCCTTTTTATGGAAATACCAGGCAACATTCACGCCCTCGCAGCCGGTACGGGAGTTGAAGCCGCCGCCGTGCGCGATGATGATCGTGCCCCGGGGTTCCTGTTTCGCCGCATCGTCCGCCGGTACAAAGACCATGTACGGATTTTCCTGAAGCGGCGTCTTCTCCGGATCAAAGCCGGGCGCACCCTGCTCCCACAGGAAAATCTTCTCAAAGGGTTCCATACATTTGATCCAGAGCTTCAGGTTGCCATCGAGGTCAAAGCTTCCGTCCGGGTTCCGGTGGAATTTGATATTGCGGATCGCGCGGTGGTTTTCAACCGCGTCCCGCAGAAGTTCGATGTTCTGTTCGTACATAACCGCTCCCTCACTTGATCATCCACTGGATCGCGGGCTCCAGCCACTGATTCCAGAATGTCCAGTTATGAATGCCCGGCGAAACATGATATTCATGCTCGACGCCGTGCGCCGTGAGAAACTCCGAAAGCGCCGTATTCGCGGCATACAGGAAATCCTCCGAACCGCAGGCAAGGAAGATGCCCGGAAGCGGCTTCCCTTCCGCAAGGCGCTTCTCGACAAGCACATCGGGGTTGTGATCCGTTTCCGCCGCCTTCTTCAGGTCTCCGAAAATCGCCTCGTAATAAGCCCGGTTCGCGACTTTATTGCCCTCGAGGTCAATGTCCTTCAGACCGTTCACGATCAGTGCACTTGAAAGGCCGATCACTTTGCTGTAGCTGTCAAACAGAAGCCCGGTGTGGATCGCGCCGAAACCACCCATTGAAAGGCCGCCGATCGCACAGTTTTCCGGAGAAATGTCCAGTCCGAAAGCCCGGGACGCAAATTCCAGAAGCTCTTTTCCAACAAAGGTCGCGTACTGCTCGCCGGTCGCTTCCTTGTCGATGTAGAAGCTGTTCCGGCCGTTCGGCATCAGCACCGCAAGGTTGTATTCCTGCGAAAGCTCCCGGATTCGGGACCCGGTGACCCAGTCCGCGGAATTGCCGCTGTAGCCGTGCAGCAGCACCAGTACCTTTGCCGGACGTTTGTAGTGCTCGCTCATGTCCGCCATAAAGGGCGGGACATCATTTGGAATGACTGCGTAAAAATCAGTCTGCCCCGCAAGCGCGAGGGAGTAATAATTAGCATGATAAAGTGCCATTTCCGTTTCCTCCTGGTAATTGCTTTATGCAAGAATCTCTTTCAGAATTTCCCCGAGCTGCGCGCCGATCCGGACATGCGTCTTCATCGAGGGATGTCCGTCCGCGCCGAAGCCTTCGCTCATCAGATTGATGCCGATAAACTTGAAGGTCCGAATTTTCTCGTCACCGGTTTCCTTCTGATAAGCATCAACCGCCTCGCGGATCCGGTCATAGAGATAGTAGTCCATCGGGCCGAGCACGGAAAGGATCAGGGTGTCGGGGCCGTTCAATGCGCGGACTTTTTTCAGGAATTCACCGTATTTCTTCACAAAATGCGCCTCTTCCCGTGCAGCGGTCCCACGATCCGGCGCGAAGCGGATCGGGTTGACATCATTCGTGCCGAGATTCAGAAGTACAATGTCCTTTCTGTTCGCGGCAAAATCCCAGGCCTCCGGTTTCAGTCCGAACTTCTCCTGCACATCGCGGTCGGTATAGGCGTAAAGCTCCTCCATTGAAGGCATATGGAAGGGGAAGCGGGAATGCTCCGGAAGCGCGGTACTGATGCCGGAATAGCTGATCATATTGAATTCCGCGCCGACCGCACGGGCTGCGATCGCGCCGTAGGTCATCCAGCCGTTTTCCTCGTTGGGATTGAAATGTTCATTCATGTTCGGACATTCATTGCCGTAGCCGCAGGTAATCGAATCACCGACAAATTCGATCTTTACGGGTTTTTCCGGGAGATCCGCGGGAAGGAGCTCCCCATCCGTCTCTAAAGAGACCAGGCCGGCCTGTCCGCGGCTGCCCTCGGAAAGCTTCACGAGGCGCAGGAGATGTTCGCCCGGATCGCCCGAGAAAAGCTCATAGGAAGCTTCCTTTTCCCGGCATTCATAACGGCAGATCAGGTTTTCTCCGTCCTCTCCGACTGCACCGATGCAGGGGTATTCGATCGGATTCTCCGGGAATCCCGGGAAGGCCGGCATCTGATTCTCAACCGAACGGATAGTGACTTTGAGAACCGAGCCCGTAAAGCGGAATGTAAATCCGCTGCAGGTCCAGTTGAACCATAAGGGGCCTTCCTCCTGCAGCCAGGTCCGGCCGTGCGCGAAAGCCAGCGCTTTAACTTCTTTTGCTGTGTACTGTTTCATATTCTTTCCTTTCATTCAGTATATTCCCCCTCGGGGGCTCCGATACTCGCCTGCGGGATCGTATTTTCCCTCGGCTCAAGCTTATCGCGACATCAGAAGAACCTCTGTTTTCTGTCCCGAAAATGGATTGCAGAAATTACAGGGTATAACACAGATCCCAGGCTTCCCGGATCACGCTCATCAGGTTCCCGACTTCGTTTGCATCGCCGAGAAGGTGGAGCTTTTCGGCGGGAACGCCGCCATCAGACAGCCTGTCAAACAGGCTGCGGTCGGAAACATAGCCGACCGACAGGATTACGCTGTCCGCGGGAAGTTCCTGTTCGGTTCCTTCAGCATCTTTCACAAGAACCTTCAGGCCGTCCGAATCCGCCGAAACGCCCGAAAGCGAAGTCTTTGTCAGTACCGGGATCTTATAGTAGCGAATGATTTCACGGAGCATATTGGAGTTTGCGGCGCAGAGGCCCGGAACCTTCAGGATATCCTCCTGCATTTCCACGACAACAGGCTTTTTGCCGCGAAGCACCAGATCATAAGCGATCTCGACGCCCGTCAGTCCGCCGCCGATCACGACAACCTGCTCTCCTGTCTGATCCGGGTCATTCAGGTAGGAAATCGCCTCTATTACACCCGGGAGCTCCAGTCCCGGAAGCGGAAGCTTTCTCGGCTTCGCGCCGGTCGCAAGAATCACTTCGTCGAAATCTGCGAGCATTTCCGCCGTCGCTTCTGTATTCATCCGAAGAACAATCGGAAGCTTCTCCATCTGGTGCTCATACCACCGAAGGAGCATCTTGTCCTTTTCCTTGAAGTCCGGTGCCGCGGCCGCGATGAAAGCGCCGCCGAGCTTTCCTGTCCGTTCGAAAAGGGTTACCTTATGCCCGCGCAGCGAAAGAAGCCGCGCCGCTTCCATGCCGCCGACACCGCCGCCGACAACCGCGATCCGTTTCGGATCTGCTGCGGGTTCCAATTTCCACTTCGTCTCCTCCATCGCCTCCGGATTGACTGCGCAGTGCGCCATCATGAAGCCGTAGCGTCCGGGGGGATTCCCGAGGCTCACGCCGAAGCAACCGTTGTGACAGGCAATACAGGGGCGGATATCCAGCTCGTCGCCGAAACGCGCCTTGTTGAGCCACTCCGGATCTGCCAAAAACTGCCTTGCGACGCCGATGCCGTCGATTTCGCCGGCTGCGATTGCCCGATCCGCAAAGGCCGGATCTTCCATTCTGCCTGCGCAGAACACCGGGATATCCACAAATTTCTTGAGATAGGAAACCTCCGGGAAGTTGCAGTGAAGCGGCATATAGACCGGCGGATGCGCCCACCACCAGGAGTCATAGGAGCCGTTGTCCGCATCCAGTGCGTCCGCGCCGGCCTTCTCTAAAAGTCTTGCGGCGGAAGGGCTTTGTTCGAGGCTGCGGCCGAATTCTTTGAAATCCTCGCCGGGAAGCGCGCCCTGATTAAAGCCGCGCATCTTGGAGCTCACGCTGTAGCGGATCATGACCGGGAAGTCCTTGCCGCAGGTTTTCTTGATCTCCTGGATGACTTCCGAGATGAAGCGGAAGCGGTTCGTGAGAGACCCGCCGTATTCATCCGTCCTGTGGTTGGTGCTCTCGATTGTGAACTGATCCAGAAGATAGCCCTCGTGAATTGCGTGGATTTCCACGCCGTCGATTCCGGCCTTTTTGCAGAGAAGCGCCGATTTGCCGAATGCGTCCACAAGATCATGGATTTCTTCCACAGTCAGCCCGCGGTGCTTCATTTCAGGCACCCAGACATTCGGAATGCCGTCGGATGGTGCCACGAGAAGCTCCCGTTTCTGCTCTTCCGTCATGTTCCGGCCGAGGCCCATCAGCTGCGCCCGGCCGAAGCCCGCGCCAAGCTGCATGAAATAGCGCGTTCCGTAGGAATGCAGTTCGTCCATCAGCTCTTTTACGGGGCCGAGGAATTCCTCCTCTTTTTCATAGAGATAGCCGGATCCGGACTTCACGCCGGTCACGCCGGGGACAATGAGACCGACATTGCCTTTCGCACGTTTCAGATAATAATCACGGATTTTCGGGTTGAATTTTCCGTCATAACCGAACAGCCCGGTTCCGCCCATCGCCGTCAGGATGACACGGTTTTTCAGGGTAACGCCGCCGATTTTAATCGACGAAAAAAGCGCTTCATATCTGCCTTCCATACTCGATTCCTTTCTCGTATTATGGTATTTGACCTGTAAAAATATGATACTACAAATACTTTTCCTTCGCAAGCAATGTCAGGGATTTCGCTTTTAATTAAAACGGGTGCTTACTTTTTTATAGCTGTTTTCGGGCTGCGTTTTTTTCTGAAAATGAAACACGGAAATTCAAATGCAGGAAGGTCCCGCACGGTTTAAAATGGGTGTATCAGTATTGCTATGAGGAGGATTTTTTGATGGCAAAATTAAAAATCGGATTTATCGGCTGCGGCGGTATCGCCTTTGACAAGCACTTCCCGGGCATGTCCACCCAGCGGGACCGGATTGACATGTACGCTTTCTGCGACATCATTCCGGAGCGCGCGGAAGAAGCGCGGGCAAAATACGGCTGCGAAGGCGCAAAGGTCTTCACAGATTATCATGAACTTCTCGCGGATCCGGACATCTATGCCGTGCATGTACTGACCCCGAACGTCAAGCACTGCCAGATTTCCTGCGACGCGATGGAAGCCGGCAAGCACGTCATCTGCGAGAAGCCGATGGCGGCAACTTATGAGGATGCGCTCAGAATGTATGAGACGCACATCCGTACCGGAAAGCTTCTCACGATCGGTTATCAGTACCGGCATTTCGATTCGCACAAAGCGATGAAGGAATACGTCGACACCGGCGCATTAGGCGAGATTTACTACGCGGAAGCAACAGCCTGGAGAAGAAGAGGCATCCCGACCTGGGGCGTTTTCACCAACAAGGCTGAGCAGGGCGGCGGACCGCTGATCGACATGGCGACCCACGCACTGGACCTCACGCTCTGGATGATGAACAATTACGAAGTCGCATCCGTCACCGGCTGCACCTTCGCCAAGATCGGACCGGTTGCGACCGTTGATGAAATGGGCAATGATTTCGGCAACTGGGATCCCGAAAAGTACGAACTGGAAGATTCCGCATTCGGCTTCGTCCGCATGAAGAACGGCGCACTGATCAACATCCGCTGCTCCTGGGCGATGAACCTGATCCCGACGGAGGGCATGGTGCGTCTCGCCGGTACCAAGGGCGGTATTGACGAAACCGGCATGAATGTTACCGCAAACCACGTCCGCGGCAACCGCGCGCAGGATATCAAGATCAAAACCCGTTCGATGTTCCCCCGCATGATGAACACGATCGACCGCAATCCCCAGAAGGATCCCAACCAGATGGAGGCTGAGATCTGGGTCAACGCGCTTCTCGGCGAAGGCGAACTTTTCGTCACCCCCGAACAGGCCCTGACCGTCACCAAGATTCTGGATGCGATCTACCGCTCTGCACAGTCAGGTGAGACTATTTATTTCGACTGACGAGGTATCCTATGTACGAAGAACGTTTACAGGCTCTCTCCGCCTGGGCAAAGAATCAGCTTCACGGTGTGATTCTGCCCTGGTGGTGCAGTGACTATATTCAGGATCATGAACACGGCGGCTACTACGGCGTCGTGACGATTGACATGCAGAGAAACAACAGCGAGCCCCGCGGCCTTACGCTCACGGGGCGGATGCTGTGGGTTTTCTCCGCAGCCTACAGAAGGTTCCGCGGACAGATTTACCTGGACCGTGCGAAATATACGTATGAAGAACTGAAGTCCCGCTTCTATGATCCGGAGTTCGGCGGTGCGTTCACAATCGTCTCCGAAACCGGCGAAGTGCTGACAACGGACAAGCCGAACTACTGCGAGGCTTTCTTCATCATGGGTCTTGCGGAATATTATCACGCGACCGGAGATGAGGAAGCGCTGAAGATGGCAATGGACTGCTTCCGCCTGATGGAGGACAAAGCCAAAACCGCGCCCGGCCTCTATGCCGGAAACATGACCCGCGACTGGCAGAAATCCGAAGGCTTTGGGTTCGGCCGCAGGGGCATGCGCTCCCCCTTCCCGGAGGACGCGGTGATGTTCGCGCATCATCTGTTCCAGGCATACCTCCGTCTCTACGAAGCGACGAAGGATCCGGAAGTCGGAAAAGCGCTCCGTGAGATGGCGGAAGTCCTTTTGGACCGGCTCTATGACAAAAAACTCCACAATTTCATGACTATCATCACGGCAGACGGCGAGCGTATCGGCACCAACCAGAGTTTCGGCCATGACTGCGAAATCAGCTATCTTCTCCTGAATGTCGTACGGATTCTCGGTGATGAAGCGCTGATTGCGCGGACGGAAGAAGTTCTTCGCGAGCTTCTGTACCAGGTGCTTGAGAATGACTTCGATCCCTGGGGTGCGCTCTACAACGGCGGCGATCTCACGAAGCCCGAACGCTCTCCGGTGCACGTCTGGTGGGCGGAAGCGGAAGCCGTTTCCGCGATGCTCTGCGGCTATTCCCTGACCGGTGACGAACACTTCCTTACAGCCTGTGAGAAGCAGGTTTCGATCATCGATAAATACTTTGTCAACCGGGAACACGGCGACTGGTACAACAATATCCTGGTGGATGAAGAAGGCGGCCGGGTTGTTGACGGCATGCACGGCTTTGACAAGCTGAACTCCGGCAAATGCCCCTTCCACAATTCCCAGATGTGCATGGAAGTGATCGCGCGGGTTGAAAAGATCCTGAACGGATGACCCCGCAAGAAAGGACCGAAACCTATGAAAGACATTTACCTGATCACCGCGTCATTTGTCGGAGAGATCACGCGAGACTTCGACAACTATATGCGAATGACCAAAAAGGCCGGCTATAAGGGCATTGAAATGTACAAGTGCCCCTATGACCAGTACAGCGGAAAAGAGCTTCGAAAGCTCATTGAAAGCTACGGACTTACCGCAATCAGCTGCCATGTGGACACGGCGGAATCCGACAAAATGATTGCCTATCTTCCGGATACGGGCGTACAGTTCATGGTCAATCCGGGCCTTCGGGTACAGTCCCGCGACGACGCTTTCCGCGGCGCTGAAACGCTGAATGAGATCGGCAAAAAGTGTAAGGAAGCAGGCCTTCGCTACGGCTATCACAACCACAACAACGATTTCGACGTCTACGACGGCAAATCCGTAATCGACATTTTTATGGAGAACACGGATCCCGACTATGTAACCTTCGAAATCGACGCCGCCTGGGCATGGCGCGCCGGCGTCAATGCGGCTCAGTTTATTACGGATCACGCCGGCCGTGTGGACCTCGTCCATGTAAAGGAAACCGCACGGGTCCTGGGTCCCGAGGATGATCTTTCGCATCTTTTCAAAAATGCGAAACGTGACGAGAAGGGCTTCCCGATTTTCACGGAAGAGATGCGGGAAATTTTCAAAGAGCACCAGAAGATCAACTGCCGCCTCGGAGAGGGCATCATCAACATGCCCGAAATCAAGAAAGCCGCTGATGCACAGGGCGTCAAAGCCTATATCGTCGAGCGCGAATACGCCTGGACCGGCGATCCGTACACAACGATCCTCGACGATTACGAGTATCTTTCGAAGCTGTAAGGAGGAAGCCAGATGCAGATGTTACTGAACGGCGTCTTCTGTGACGCCTCCGACAAAAAAACCTTTGACGTCGTCAATCCCGCAACCGGGCAGGTCGTCGATACCGTACCCGCCGGAACCCTCGAAGATCTGGACCGTGCGATTGCGCTTGCGGTCGAAGGCCAGAAGGAATGGAACGCAGTGCCGCTTCACGAACGGATCCGCATCCTGGAGCGCTACTGTGTGATGATCGAGGACAATGTGGAAGAAATCGCAGAAGTGATGTGCGAAGAAGGCGGCAAGCCGATCGAACAGTGCCGCACCGAGGTTTATGCGAACGCAGCAATCTTCCGCATCTACAACGCAGCAGCCTACACATTCTACGGAAAAACGCTCCCCTACAACGCGGAGCCGCGCTCCCAGGGTGATGTGGCATTCACGATCCACGAGCCTCTCGGCGTCTTCGCGAATATCGTACCCTTTAACTATCCCTGTGAGCTCGCTGCGCATAAGCTTGCGCCGATGCTTGTCACCGGGAACTCGGTCGTGCTGATGCCCTCCAGCAAAACGCCCCGCTCCGCGATTATGATTGTGAAGCTTCTGTATGATGCGGGCGTTCCCGTGAAAGCGGTCTGCTGTCTGACCGGCCGCGGATCCCTGATCGGCGCTGCCGCCGCAAAAGACCCGCGGGTCGCTGCGGTCAGCTTTACCGGTTCGACCGAAGTCGGCATTTCACTTGCCGAATCCTGCGCAAAATCGCTGCGTCCGGTTTCACTGGAACTGGGCGGAAATGATCCTCTGATCATTTTCGACGACGCGGATTACGAAAAAGCCCTCGATGAAACTATCTCGGGTCGGATCGGAAATGCAGGCCAGACCTGCTGCGCTTCAAAGCGTTTCCTGGTGCAGCGCGGCATTTTCGACCGCTTTGCCGCCGATCTTGCTGCCCGCCTCGAAAAGGTACGGGTCGGCGATCCGGCGGATCCCAAAACCGAAATGGGTCCCTGTATCCGGGAAGCGGACGCAATCGAAGTGGAGCGCCAGATCAACCGCACGATTGAACAGGGCGGAAAGCTCCTCACGGGCGGACACCGGGACGGCGCCTTTATCGACCCGACCGTGATCGTTACCCCGCGGGATGCGGATATCGCGAAGGATGAGGAATGCTTCGGTCCGGTCTGGCCGCTGATCCCCTTTGACAGCATGGAAGATGCACTTGAGATCGCAAACCAGACCCGTTATGGGCTCTCATCCGGCGTCATCACCTCCGACATGGCCACTGCCCTGAAGGTTGCGAACGGCATCCAGGCCGGCGCCTGCATCATCGGCGGCACCGGAAATTACCGGCTCGCGCACCAGCCCTTCGGCGGATACAAGTACTCCGGCGTCGGCCGCGAAGGCGCAGTCATCACGCTCGAGGAAATGACCCAGCAGAAGCTGGTGTCGTTCAAGGGAATCCTGAACTGAAATTGAAGGATACATACAAAAAATAGTCCGCCGCTGTATTCCTTATTCAGGGTTACAGCGGCGGATCTGTTTCTGTGTATTTCCAGTATTTATTTCCCGATAAAATCCAGCGTCAGAGCCCCCGGGCCGGTATGCGCGCCGATGATCGGTGAAAGCCCGATCCGGCGGATCACCGCATCCGGAAAAGCCTCTCTCAGAGCCTGATGCACGGCTTCGGCACTTTCCTCCGAATCGCCGTCCGTAATATAGACCACATCGCCCGAATCAGGGTCATAATACTTCTCGAAAGCCTGGACTACAGCCCGGACTGCCTGTTTTGTTCCGTGTTTTTTATCAATCACCTGAAGCTTACCCACGGGGTCAATCATCATAACCGGGCGGATATTCAGCGCTGTTCCAAGAACTGCCTCTGCACTGCTGACTCTACCGCCCCGCTTCAGATACATCAGATCCTGGACAAAGAAAAAATGCCGAATATGCTTCACTGCCCGAAGAAGGTCCTCATAGTTCTCCCGGATCTCCATCTCGCGCTCCCGGTTCCGTACAGCGCGCTCCGCAAGGACCCCCATGCCGCCGGTTGCGGCAAGTGTATCGACGGGGAGAACCGGAAGATCCGGATACTTCTCCCGAAGCCCCGAAACCGCCAGATTTGCGGATTCGAAGGTCGAGGACAGGCCGCTTGACAGGCAGAGATACAGGATCGGCTGCCCGGCCGCAAGGTACGGCTCAAAAAGCTCCTCGTACTGGATCGGCGTGATCTGTGTCGTCTGCGTCAGGCTTCCTTCCCGCTGGCCGTCATAAAAAGCCTTCAGGATTTCCCGGGGCTCCATTCCGGCGCAGATCCTGTTCTCCTCCCGAAGTGTATAACCCATCGGCAGGAAACCGATTCCGTGTTCCTTTGCGAATCCGGCATCCACGTCTCCGGAAACATCCATCAAAATCTGATACTTCATTCTGGCCTTCCTCAAATATCTCTCTTCCCCGTTATCTTTAGTATAGCACATTTTCTGCGTTTTCGCAACGGCAAGGAAAATCCGCGGGTTTTGCCCCGCGGATATCCGTTCGGATTTCTGTCTGAAGCGCAGTTTTTATGCCTTTTTCAGGGTCACGACATCTTTCCGCATCGGGCCGAAGACGTGGTTGCTGTATACTTCAATCTTCAGGTCATCGCCGTCAAAGGTGAAGTCGAAATACTGCTCATTGCAGGTCTCAACCATCCGAAGCGTCAGCTTCAGCACATTGTCGGAAAGCCACTCGGCGCTCGCGAGCGCAATCGAAGCAAGGCCGTCGACGGTGTTTTCCTTCCGGGAGCCGTCCATCGCGGCGATGACGTCCTTCTCGCCGTATGCCGGCGCTTCCCCTGTTAACGCGGCAAATGTCACGCCGTGCGGGTCGAATTCGATATGAAGCTTCACGGCACCGTCGGTCTTCGCGTCGCGGATGAAGGGGTTGACCTGCTTGAACGCAAGGTACCCGTCTGTCACATCGTACCATCCGGCCACAGAATCCTGCAGCGGGGAAAGCGGGGAACGCTTCGGACGAGGCAGCGCAAGCATTGACATACGGCGCGCAAGATGCGAAGACGCGGCTTCGTTTTCCGGAAGCTCGGTCACAGACGGATCCGGAAGGCTGTAGTACCATTCCCAGATCGTGTCAAGCGCCTTCTGGGGCATCACGCCGCCGGTCGAGCCGGAAGCATTCTCCGTGATCGCGAGGATCATATTGTACTTCGGGAAGACGATCGTGAACTGGCCCATCGCGCCGTCCGCGCGGTACACGCCTTCGGGACGGCACATCCAGATCTGGAAGCCGTAACCGACAAAGTTGTCCTCTGCCGGCGGGTTCACGGCGCGCTCGGTCGCGGATTCATTCTGAAGGGTCGTCGCAAGCTTCACATATTCCTCGGAAAGGATGCGCTCGCCCTCCCAGACGCCGCCGTCCGCATAGAGCTTCATCAGCCGGAGGTTGTCTTCGGTCGTCGCATAAAGTCCGCCGCCGCCCATTTCCATACCGTCTTCCATGCAGATGCACTTCAGATTCGCAGCGTCAATGCCGATCTTGTCGAAAAGCCGCGGCTTCAGGTAATCGATCAGGCCGAGTCCGGTTTTTTCGCGGACCATGGCGCCGAGAAGTGTCGAGCCCGTGGAATTATACATGAAAGCCGTTCCGGGTTTGTGCACAACCGGCGTTGCGAGGAACTGGTCAATCCAGTCGACGCCGTTAAAGGGCATCTTTTCCATGCCGCAGCCCATGCACAGCACATCGCGGACGGTAAGAAGCTTCAGATTCTCGGAAGGATCCTTCGGGGCACGGTCCGGGAAAATGTCGATCACACGGTCTGTCAGCTTCAGGATGCCTTCGGTAACAGCGATACCGACTGCCGTCGCGGCATAGGTCTTGGTGTGGGACTGCAGGCCGTGAATCAGGCCCGGCGCATACGGCGCCCACCAGCCTTCGGCGCAGACCTTCGAATCACGCATGATCATCAGGCCATGGGGTTCGGTCCAGCCCTCCTCGAGGGCATCCAACAGCTTTTCAATGGACTCGGAAGGAATCCCTACCGATTCCGGGGTGCAGCGTTCAAATTCTTTTCGCATCACAATGAATCTCCTTTATGTTATAAATCTTGATCGTTCTTTATCCGATCCGTTCCTCCGTCTCCGGGTCAAAGAGGAAAACCTCTTTCACCCGCGGGCGGATCCAGAGCTCCTGTCCGGGGATCAGGGCCGGCCCTTCTTCCTCTGCCTTTACGACAACGCGGATCTCAGGCCCCTCTTCGGGCCCTTTCGCAGCCTGGAGCGTGTAATGCACTTCCTTCCCGACAGGCTCCCGCATCAGAACCGTGCAGAGGATCCGTTCATCCCGCTCCGACCCGGCATCATGATATGCATCAAAATGCACCGGCCGTACGCCGGCAATCACCGGCCCGCAGGGGAGACTGGCATCAATGCCCGAAAGCGGGAACTCCTTGCCGTAAAACCTCAGAATACAGCGGCCGTCGTCTCTGACCACGCAGGCGTCCGGAAACAGATTGATCGCAGGAAAACCGATCATCGAAGCCGCATCTGTATCGGCGGGGTTCTGGTAGATTTCCGCAGGGGTCCCCTCCTGCACGATCATCCCGTCCTTCATCACGACAAGCTTTGTCGCAAGAGACATCGCCTCCTGCATATCGTGCGTCACATAGATGAAGGTCGATCCGATCTCCTGGTGTATCCGTTTGATCATCACGCGAAGCTTCATCCGAAGCGGCGCGTCAAGGTTTGAAAAAGGCTCGTCCATCAGGAAGATTTTCGGCCGTTTGATGAGCGCCCGTCCGATCGCCGTCCGCTGCATTTCGCCGCCGGAAAGCGTCGCCGGTTTTTCATTCTGCACCTTCTGAAGCTCCAAAAGCCGGATCATGAGATCCGTGCGCCGGTCGACTTCCTCCCGCGGGATATGCAGGTTTTTGAGGGGGAAGGCGATATTCTCGCGGACCGTGAAATGCGGATACAGGGAATACTCCTGGAAAACCATCGACAAATCCCGAAGCTCGGGCATGACGCCTTCCATGTCTTCCCCGTCAATCAGAAGCTCCCCGGCCGTCACATCCTCAAGGCCCGCAATCATCCGAAGTACCGTGCTCTTGCCGCAGCCCGAAGGCCCGTACAAAACGACAAACTCGCCCGGATCAACCGACAGGCTGTACTGCTGCACCGCAACAACGCCTTCATTCGTGGTATAGGGCATCCGCCGCTGCTCCTGCAGGAATTTCTGTGCCTTCTTCCGGTCAAAAAGATGCTTCCTGAGATCAACGAAGGGATAGATTTTTACGACATCGCGAAATTCAAGCTGTGCCATAATGTCCTGCCCTACCTGTTTTTGAAAAGCTCATCCCATTCGGTTGCGGAAAGCTCTGCCGGCGCGTTTTCTGTTTCCGAAGCCTTCTCCGGCTCCGTGTATCCATTCTCTGTCAGGTATTTCTGGATCATCCGTTCCCAGCTTCCCCGGAAAATGTCCATATAGAGTCCCGGCAAAAGCAGAAGAAGGATCGGGTAGAAATCCACAAGGAAAATCACGATGATCATCACAACCATCATGAGTATTGTCCGAAGGATGTTCCGGCTTGAAAAATACGCTGTCAGCTGAAGAATAACACCCAATGTCCCGTCGAAGCGGGCGAAAACTACCGGCAGATAAATGACGAGCGAGAGCCACAGAATTGCAAGCGGTACGCCGATGAAGAAATAAATCATCGGGAAAACGCTCTGATAGAAGTTTTTATAGCCGAAATAGAGGTCAAAAGCAAGGATTGCGCCGCTCCCGGCGACAAGGAGGGACAATAATATCCCCTTTTTGAAATTCTCCTTAAATGCCCCGAAAAACGCCTTTGTGACGCCGTCTCCGGAGCCGTTTATGACTTTTGCGATCGTGTAGTACATCGCGGAAGTGGATGTCATAATCGTGATCACAGGAATACAGGTGAGCGCCCAGTACAGACTCACCAGGATCAGATTCGCGATTTTGATGAGTATCCGGATCACCGGATTGTTGTACTTAAAGGCGCCCATGCATTGCTCCGTGTATAAAATATACAGTTAACTTAAGTGTTAGCCCTTGACGCCGCCGACGACCATACCTTTGACCAGTTCCTTCTGGATGAAGGGGTAGACCATGAGGATCGGCAGGATTGCGATCATCGCGATTGCCATTCTGGCGCCTTCTGTCGGGAACGACATGGTTGCAAGCTGTGCAGATTCCATGCCGTAACTGGAGGACTTCAGGTATGCGATATCGTTCATCAGCTTCATCAGGTAAACCTGAACGGAATACAGCTTGGAATCGCTGATGTAGTACAGACCGTTGGTCCAGTTGTTCCAGTAGCCGAGGGCCGCGAACAGGCCGATCGTCGTCATAACGGGCTTTGACAGCGGCACCATGATGCCGGTGTAAATCTTCAGGTCATTTGCGCCGTCGATTCGCGCCGCCTCAATGATCGCATACGGAATATTTGCCGCGTAGTAGTTCCGGACCATCAAAACGTTCATGCCGCCCATTAAAAGTCCCGGTACGAGGAGCGCCCAGACCGTGTTCTTAATCATGAAGATTCTCGTCCAGACGATGTAGGTCGCGGTTAAACCGCCGTTAAAGAGCAGCGTAAAGAACAGGATGAACGCGAAGACATTCCGGTGTTTGAAATCCTGCCGCGACAGCGGGTAGGCAAACAGCGAGGTCAGCACCAGGTTCACGGCAGTTCCGACAACGGTCGTGACAATCGTGATCAGGTAGCAGCGTCCGATCGTGATCCGCTTCGCCCACAGATATTTGTACGCCGCGAAGGAAAGCTCTTTCGGGAAGAACTGATATCCGTTTTTCGCAAGGGTTGCTTCCGAAGAGATCGAAATTGCCAGCATCAGGAAGAAAGGAATGACACTGTAGATCGCCAAAAGGATCAGCAGCACCATGGCCGTATAATGGAAGCCTTTCTCCGGAATGTGTTTGGATTTCTTGACAACGACTTTTTCCATTGAATCCGACCTCCTTTCCTTAGAACAGCGCGCTCTGCGGATCGATCCGCCGGACAATCAGGTTCGACAGGAGCACCAGTACAAACCCTATGATCGCCTGGAATACGGAAGCCGCGGAGGACATGCCGACATTGTTCATTTCCATCAGGGCCCGGTAGACGTAGGTATCGATCGTCTGCGTCGTCTTGTAGAGACGTCCGCTGTTCAGCGTGACCTGGTAGAAGAGACCGAAGTCGGAATTGAAGATTCGTCCGATTGACAGCAGGAGAAGCAGGATAATCATCGGCCGCAGCATCGGAAGCGTGATATAGAGGATCTGCTTCAGCTTGCCGGCGCCGTCGATTCGTGCCGCTTCATACATGGATTTGTCAATACCGCCGATCGAGGCCATGTAGATAATCGAACTCTGACCTGCGCTCTGCCAGAAATGGACAATCGTCAGAATGAACGGCCAGTACTGAGCCTTGGTATAGAAGTTGGTCTTCGTCCCCATGATCTGGTTGATAAAACCATAGTTCGTGCTTAAGAATCCGTATACGATGTAGGACAGGATAACCGCCGAAATCATCGAAGGGAAGCAGATAATCGGCTGGATCACCTTTGCGATTTTCCGCTCAGAAATCTCCGCCATGAAAATCGCGATCGTAACCGCAATCACGAGGCCCATCGCAATCCATACAATGTTGTACAGAAGCGTGTTCCGGATCATCAGGAATGCATCGTTCGTGGCAAACAGGAACTCAAAGTTCTTAAAGCCGACCCAGGGACTCTTGAAAACACCAACTGAGAAATTGACGTTTTTAAATGCAATCAGAATGCCGAACATCGGCAGGTAGTTGTTGCAGATCAGATAAATAAAGCCAGGCAGCATCATCAAATAAAGCGGCAGGTAGACGGCAAAGGTCGCCTTGGCGCTTTTTTTGTTCCGCTGGGCCAAAAGCCCGTCATAGACGGATGATGCGGGCACATTTTTCTTAGCCATGAATGTTCCCTTTCTCATTCTGAATAGTACGGGATGCGGCTATACGGCCGCATCCCGGGGAGTTACTGGCTTTTTGGCAGATTATTTGCCGTTTTCAGCAAGCCATGCATCCAGCTGAGCCTGGTAGTCGGCAACGATGTCGTTGATGCCGGCAGCTTCGAGATCTGCAAGGAATTCAGGAAGAACTTCCGCCGGATCTTCTTCGCCGTAGGTCAGTGTGGTGTTGTACTGGTTCACGATGTTCGCAACTGCCGCAACCTGGGTCTGTACATTCTCGGTAGACGGTGTGAAGCCGAACTGTCTCGGATACCAGGACTTATCCATGAGTTCCTTCATGAAGCCCTTGTCGGCTTCGGAAGTGTTGCTGTCCATACCGTACAGAAGGAACTGGTTGCCGAACGCGCCGCAGGTGTACAGAGCAGAGTACGGAACCGTGCCCATGTTCAGGCCTTCGGGCCACTCGATGGAGGTATGATCTTCGTTCCAGACATAGGACTCGCCTTCAAGGCCATAGATCAGAGCGGAAGCAACGAACTCATCGGTCCAGATGATGTTCAGAAGTTTCGCAGCCGCTGCCGGGTTCGGAGAGGTGTAGGCTACGCCGTAAACAAGGCCGTTAGTAGCCATATCGGAGATGCCGATCTGTACGCAGCCGAAATCGATGCCGTTCTCGGTATGCGCCTTGGAGTTGTCGTCGAACATCGCATCACAGGTCTCGATCGAGTACGCATGGCCCATGATAACGCCCTTCGCAGAACCGGACAGAACCAGTGCATCGTGGCCGAGGGTGTTGTTGGATCCTTCCGGATCACACCAGCCGTTCTGGACCCACTTGTAAGCACGCTCAACGCCGCGCTTATAAGCATCGGTTGCGTAGTAGTTGACAACGGTCGTGTCGTCGCCGACAGTTGCGGTGTAGGTGCCGATCTGAGAAGTATGATCGACAAAGTTTTCAAGAGAAACCAGCTGGTTCGGGAATACGATGAAGTGCTCATCCGGATATTTTTCCTTCAGAACAGTCAGCGCATCCTCGAGGGAGTCGAGGTCGGTAACAGTGGACGGATCGATAACGCCGTCTACATAAGCATGGTCATAGAACCACTTCCAGGAAAGGGAAAGGCCCTTGTAGCAGGGGATTGCATAAATGCTGCCGTCCACCTTGCCGCACAGATCCCAGTCCTTGGGCAGAACGCCCATCGCGCCTGCAAGCTCGTTGTCCAGATACGGATCGAGGTTGGTCATGTAGCCGTTTGCCTGCCAGGTGTTGAAGGGGAATGCCAGGATGATGTCATGAACAGCGCCTGCAGCGAGGTCCATGGACATGTTGGTCTGGTAGTCCGAGAGGGACGCGAAAGTCAGGTGCATCTTGACATCGGTTACACCGAGGTCATTCAGGATGTGCGCGTTGATCGCGTCTTCAACCTTCTGAATCTCTTCCTGAGCCGGGATCGGCTGCATGACGGGGAGTATCAGCTCACAGTAGTAAGCCTCATCCGATCCTGCCGGAGCGGGTTCCGTGTCTCCGCCTTCCGTCTCAGCAGCTTCGGTGTCGGCCTTTTCGGTTTCAGCCTTCTCAGTCTCTGCTTTCTGAGTCTCAGCAGCCTTTGTGGTTTCTTCCTTCTGGGTTCCCTGTGTTTCTGCGGGTGTGCCCGTGCAGGCTGTAAGGCCAAACACAAGTGCCAGAGCGAGAAGAACCGCGAGAACTTTCTTCATCATAATCAAGTTTCCTCCTTAAAGATTGCGGATTTGTCCTTTATCCGCTGTAATACTCATATTATCGGCAATTTGCAGCGTAAAGTCATTTCCTTTCGTAGCGGTCTTTTCCAAAAAAACGCGAATCCCCGGGGGCTGTTTCAAAAAAGCACCGGCCGCTTTTGAAAAAGTATGCCGTCAAAAAAACCGGTTCCGGGAATCAAAAACCCGTCCCGCCTATTCAAGGTCGGAACGGATCATTTCCTGCAGCAGTTTTGCCGCATTTTCCTTATTCTGTGCGTTGTCGAGAATTCCGAGGTATGCCTTTTCCCCGGGCCGAAGATACCCGGCTTTTCCCGCGCCGGATCCGTCCGTAATCACGTAGGCGTCCGGGATTCTCATGCCCTTTTCCGTAACATGGTACCGGATTCGCTCCCCTGCCTCAGTGAGGAGTTCCTCAGGAATTAGTTCCGACAGGTCTGTGAACGCATCCTTCCGCTCATACCGGTCAAAATACGTTTCGTCCGCGATATAAATATCGAGATCCCCGACCCCGAAAAGCGCCGCCAGCACCTGCAGGGTCTGCGCATCCGACGCTTCATTTCCTTCTATCCCGAGGGAATAGCCGGTATTGAGATCCGTGAACTTTTCCGAAAAGGCCGGGTCTGCTTCGTGCAGCAGCTCATCAAAGTAGGTGTTTTCATCCTGGGAGACCGCATTCACCCAGACGATATACACAGCCGTATCTTTTTTGGGGCTCCGCACGAGAACCGCAAGAACTGCGACGACTGCGGCAAAGCCAAGCACGATAATCGGAATCTTATAATAATCCCATATAAACTGCAGCTTCTTCTTCCCGTGCAGGCTCCGGATCGTCTCCCGGTCTTTTCGGAACTGGGCGATCAGCCGTTCAATCCGCTTTTTCATTGCCTGCTCTCCATTCCGCCGGACTCATCCCGCAGATTTTGCGGAATACCGTGGAAAAATAGGAAATGTTGTTGTAACCGAGGTTCGAAGCGATATCGCTGATATTGTCGTCCGTGGTGAGAAGGAGCCGTTTTGCCTCGTTGACGCGAAGCAAATTGATGTACTCGCGCATATTCATGCCGATTTTCTGCGTAAACAGCTTCGAAAGGTAATTCGGCGTCACATAGGCGATGTTTGCCACATCATCGCGGTTGATGTCCTCCCGGTAGTGGTGGCGGATGTAGTCCTTGACAATATACACGGCATCCGTCGATCCGGCGCTGCGTTCGGAAAGCGCAATGACCGCGTCGTAGCAGACCTCCGCAAGATGCAGAAGATCCTGGATCGAATACTCCGCGTTCCGGCTGGCCTCATCGATCCCGGGCGCTTCGGAAAACGAAATGCCCGGAATGCCATTGTCGACAAGGTACCCGCGGCTCGCTTCAATAATCCGGATATGGGCGTCCCGGAGCATCTGTTCCCCGTGCTTCTTCTCATAAACGATCCGGTCCGCATAGTCTGAAACGATCCGTAAAAACCCGCTGCGGTCGCGGGATCTCAGGGCGCGGATCAGCTGCTCCTCACCGATCAGCGGCGCATCTTCCCCCTGTTCCGTATGATCAGATGCAAGAAACACAAGGCCCGGGTGCATCCGCATCCGGTAGAGCTGCTGCTCCGCCTCCTGGCTGCTCGAAAACAGGTCATAAAGCAAAACCGATTCGTCCAGCATCATGACCGGGGAAACATTGAAAAACTCCCTGCAGACCGAAACCGCGTCCTGGCAGACCGAAAACAGTTCACTGATGCTCTCCCGTTCCGCGTCAATCAGGCAGGTCAGCTTCTCAAAACGGCCCTGCCGTTCGGAAATTGTATAGGCATTTCCGATGTGTCCGGTCAGTTTCTCCTCCAGCACCCGCGAAACGCTGAAATTCAGAACGTCCCGCTCCCAGCCTGCGGAAACCGCGGGTTCGGTATCCACAAGGATATAGATAACATGGAAACGGCTATCCGCTGAAAACTTCACGCTGTTCCGCTGCAGAAATGCCGCAATCTGGCTCTCGTTCGTCCCAAAATACCCGTCGCGGATCTGGCGGAAGACGCCGTTTAACACCAGGTCCTCTTCGCCGATCCCGCTGTCCTTCTTTTTGCGTCGGACGGAGCGGATCATATCCGAAAGGGTTTCCTGTACTTCGTCAAAATCCAGCGGCTTTGTCAGGTACCGGGAAGCGCCGTATTTGATGGCTTCCCGCGCAAACTCAAAGCTTTCGAAACTTGTGATAAAGGAAAGTTCGCAGGGAAGTTCTTCGTTGTAGATAAAACGAAGCACCTCAAGGCCGGTGTTTTTCGGCATCTCGATGTCGCAGAGAATCAGCTCCGGAAGTTCCTTCGCGATGATGTCCATCGCGACTTCCCCGTTGTAAGCCCGGAGAATCCGGCTGATCCCGAGCTCCTGGCAGTCGATCTGGCTCTGAAGCACGTCAATTGTGGAAATATCGTCGTCACAGATCAGAAGTTTCATGTCGTCTCCTTTATTTCGAAGGGAATCAGGATGTCCGCGCAGGCGCCGCCCTCCGGCAGGTTGGAAAATACCATCAGGTCCGGCCGCTTATAGGTCAGCCGCATTGTATACGAAGCGTTGGAAAGCCCGATATGGTTCCGGGTCTTGAAGACCGCGTCCGGATCGTTGCGGTTCTCAAGCACCTCTTCGGAGAATCCCGGCCCGTTGTCTGTAATCCGGATCCGGCAGCCCTCGGAATCCTTTCTGCAGCTGATGGTAATCCGAAGCTCCTTGTAGAGATCCATCGCATGCTTGAAGCTGTTTTCCACGATCGTAAACATGACAAGAAGCGGCAGCCGGACGTCTTTCACATCAGGATCGCAGGAAATATCTGCCGTAACCGAGCCGGGGAAGCGGATCTGCTGCATGGTGATGTAGTCTTCGATATGCCGGAGTTCCTCACCGACTGTCGTGAAATCGCTCTTCATCTCCAGCATGTAGCGCATGTATTTCGCAAGGACGGTACAGTACTTCCGAATATCCTCCTGCCGTCCCTGATAGCTCATGTTGCTGATCGTCGTGATCGCGTTCAGGTAGAAATGCGGCTTGATCTGCGCCCTAAGAAGATGCAGCTTATCTTCCTCTTCTGTCTTCAGGCGGTTGTACTGTTCCGTCTGTGCGGTTTCGATCTGCCGGGACATCTCGTTGAAATTGTCCCGCAGTTCCTGAAATTCCCGGTTTTTCATTTCCGATTCGATCTGATAACCGAAATCTCCTTTCTGCACTTTTGAAATCGCGGCCATCATCATCCGGGTCGGACGGATAATATCATGATCGAGCAGAAAGAAGAACAGCAGCAGAAGAAGCAGGCTGGAGAGACTGATGCCCATCAGAAGGAGCGGGTTGCTGACTGAATTCCCCTGCAGGGAATCCCGGTCCACAAGAAGCAGTACTTTCCCGTCGATGTGGTTCATGCTGTCTTCGCTTTCCAGGTATTTTCTGCTCTTCTGGAAATAACCGTCCGGATGCAGAAACATGCTGACATCGGTATCTTCCGCAGCGCTGAAGCACACGGCCCCTTTTTCTGTATCAAACAGCAGAACAGGGTTTTCGCCGGAAACGACCGCGATCTCGCTGATCGGGTAATGCTGCATGGAAGTCGCAGCTGTGAGGATGTATTTCCCGAGCCGGATCGATTTAATCAGGAAAGTCTCACCGGAATCCGAGATGACATCCCAGTTCTGGTCCCGGAAAGGGCGGGCATTTTCAGACGGGTAATTGTTCATCATACGCTTCAGCCCGGTTTTCCTGATGTCCGGAATCAGGCTGTTCGCATTGAACAGATACAGCTCTGAGTCGGTGTCCTGCAGGCAGAAGAAATCAATGCGCGGATTACTGATCATCTTATTGGTCATCGTCGTATTGATATCCGACTTGACCGTCGAATTCATCATTTTGGAGCCGGATCGGAGCTCTGTCTTGTTGTAAATCTGGATCAGAAGCTCGTGCAGGCTTTCGTTGATCGACTCAAGTTCCGTATCGACCGTCCGCGCGAAAATATGCACCGCATTGGCGTTCTCATTTACAGTCTGCTGCTGTGCGGAACGGATATAGTTCACGTTCATGAAGATCTGGAGCGCCAGGTTGACCGCGAAAATCAACAGCAGGAACCAGAGCGTCGTCCGGATCCACGAACGGCGCTGTTTTTTATTCGGTTCGGATTTTCCCATATCTGGGATCGGCTCATTCATGCTTTTGGAGAAAATCCTTTCTGTCATCCTTCGTTCATGCGGAAACTGTCACTCAGTCGGCAATCGTATGGAAAGGGAAGGCCGGAAGGCCGGTTGAATCAAACAGGAAGCCCCTGCAGTAGTTCTGTTCGGCGTAGGAAACGGTGATCTTTTCGGCGTCCGTGAAGGACGGATCGGAAAGAATCAGCATATCGCCGCCGGCACTGATCTTCGGCTCCACCGGCTTTCCGTCTGCAGTCACGACAAGCGCGTTTTCCGTGTCACCGACACTCCGGTCAATGAGAAGTCCGTCCCCGGCGTCCCGGAAGTGCAGAAGAAGCCGGTCCTGATCCCGCTCCGCACGGTCAAATTCCGGCGAATCCGCCTTGATGTCTTTCCCGTACAGATAACGGAGCGCGAGATTCGCGAGTCGTTCGCCGGCTTTCCGCTTGTCACGGAAATGGATATTGATCTCATCACCGAGATCCATGATGCAGACATCCTTCGCGTTCAGCATCTCTTTTGAACTCTCGTGCTGCAGCTCACGCATCAGCGGATACTTTTTCGCCCCGGTTGCACCCCGTCCCATAAAAGGCGCGAGATCTACCTGGTAGAAGGGAAGTTCCTCTTCAAAAAGCGTTCTCCAGGAGCGGATCACAGCTTTCATTGATTCGCCGTAGAATTCCTGCCAGTCCCGGAAATCATCGTCTTCACCCTGGTACCAGATGAATCCGGCAAGCGCATAGGGCGCGACTTTTTTCAGCATCGTGTCATAGAGTCCCGCAGGACGGATGCAGGCGCGCGGGCCAGGCACATAGGCGGAATACACGGGCATCGGCATCGGAGCCGGGTTTTTCGCCATCATTTCCATGAATTCCCTGAGCCCCTCGCCCATCATGAACCGGTCCATCCGAGCCTTCATTTCGGGCGGTGTCGGCGGGACGGGCTTTTCGGAGGCTTCAAAATACGGCCGCCAGTCGAGTTCTGTGAGTGTTTTATCATACCACTCTAAAATCGGCTGCATAGCGGGGGTGTTCTGGATCTCCTGAAGAGATGCCCAGGCCGCGGCCGGGGTTCCGCCCCAGTTGCAGCCGATCATGCCGACCGGGACGCCGAGTTCTTTTCTCAGGATTTTCCCCATATAGGCCGAGATCGCACCGAACATGCCCCGGTCTTCGCGGTTTGTGAAGCGGCGCCAGTAGCCGACTTCGGAGACGTCCGTCAGATTCTCCGCCGCATCGAAATTGATCTGCGGGCAGGTGAACATCCGAAGGTCCGGATCATCAGGCGCCGCATATTCCGTCTCCGCGCCGACGTCATATTTCAGCAGGAATTCCATATTGGACTGGCCGCCGCAGAGGAAAACCTCGCCGATCGCGACGTCGATAAAACTGATCTTTTCGCCGGTCACTGATGATGTGACAAACAGGCCGGTCTTTTCACAGGCCTCCTGGGGCGGAAAATCCATCCGGAAACGGCCGTCATCGCCGCAGTCCGTCTCTAATACACAGTCCCCTAAAACTGCCGTAATATGGTCGTTTTTGACGGATTTTCCCCAGACCGGGATCCGCTTCCCGCGCTGGAGCACCATTCCTTCACCGAATATTTCCGGAAGCACAAGTTTCATGCTGACACCTCACTGTATTTTTCTCTATTGTAACTGATATAAGGACTTTTTTCCAGTATTTCTTTTGCAGTACGCGAATCACGGGGACAGGTGCTGTCGACCTGTCCCCGTGACCCATCTGGTCTTTCAGATTCTTATTCCTTCAGACCCCTGGTCTCAGCCTTCACAACCGGCTGACCGGGAAGTCCGCCTTTGACCTGCGAAACTACACATTCGCCTTCCGAGAAGCGGAACCAGGTGACTTTTTTCGAGTTGTTCTCCGGCCAGAGTTCCTCGAGCCGAAAGGTATCGTCGGATTCCCAGACACCGTTTGCGAAGCACTTTTCCGCGAACTGCCAGGGCGAGCGGAAGCGGTTGTAGCGGCGGGAGCCGTCCAGCGCAAACTCCACTGTGAGCCCGGTATTGTCCTTGCCGATCCAGGTCACGGTGCCTTCCATCTCGTCAAAGCAGAACCTGAATTCACGCACAGGCGAAGCTTCGGGTGCGTACATGCCGAGGCAATACAAATCGAAACTGCCGGATACAGCTTTATAAATACCGGAAGCGGTCTCTTTCGCCGGCGCGTAGGGCTTGAATTTCGGAGCCGCAACCGCGAGACGCTGCATGCGGTACTGAAGCTTCTTCTGCATTTCGGAAACTTCCTCCGTCTCCTCAATCGGATTATCCAGAACGCCCGGAAGCAGGCATTCCCAGAGCTTTGTAATGACCTTGTTCGGATTCGCGGAATTCTGGTTCATCGACACAATCATGTCCTTGTCCGGGATCACAATCGAGAACTGTCCTGCCGCGCCGTCCGCGCGGTAGGAACCGGGATACGAGCACATCCACATCTGATAGCCATAGCCGGAGCAGCCTTCAAGATCGCCGCGTTCCCGGGATCCGGTGCTTTCGTTGTCGATCTGCTTCGTCGTTGCAAGCTTCACATATTCTTCGGGGATCAGGCGCTCGCCGTTCACGATTCCGCCGTCCTTGTAGAGTTTCATGAGCCGCAGATTGTCCTCGGTCGAACTGACTGTCCGCCAGGCCCACATATCCTGTCCGTCCGGCGCGATGCCGTGCATGACTACCTTGCCGTGGATGCCGATCTTCGGGAAGAGCTTTTCTTCGAGATATTCGTAAACGGTCTCCCCGGTCAGTTTTTCGATTACCTTGCCGAGGAAGGTGGAACCGACGCTGTTGTACCAGAAATTCGTGCCCGGGCGGTATTTCAGCGGGACAGCGATAAAATTCTGCACCCAGTTTCCTTCCATGGTCGGGAATTCGCACATACCGGAGCCCATCGTTAAAATATGCCGGATTGTCAGCTCTTCAAAGTACGGCGAAGGATTCTCCGGTACGAATTCCGGGAAAATATCATTCACATGTGTGTCGAGCGTGAGAAGCCCTTCCTGGATCGCAATTGCAATCGCGGTGCCCATATAGGTTTTTGTGAGGGATGCGCACATATGCGGGATGCCCGGTGCGTAGGGCGCCCACCAGCCTTCGGCTGCGATTTTGTCGTGACGCATGATCACAAGGCCGTGCATTTCCGTGAGATCCGTTTCCACGGCGTCGAGGAAATTCCAGATCGCTTCCGAGCGGATTCCGACAGATTCCGGCGTGACGCGTTCAAATTCTGTTCTAAGCATTCACTGCACCTCTTTCTTCTTTTCTTTTTTCCAGCCTCCACTGGCCAAACAGCAGCAGGAGCCCTCCCACCACGAGAATCACGCCGAAGCCCACAAACAGGTTCCGGTGACCGTAATACGAATCACTGACAAAGAAGGATCCGATAATCGGGGCGACTGCGTTTCCGACATTCTGTCCGATCATAACCGTCGACGAGGCAACGCCGGAACGTTCCTTCGGCAGCTCTTTGACGGCGCGCGCCTGGATTGAAGGCTGTCCGTTGCCCTGACCGAGCGCCTTGAAAACCGCTGCTGCAAGAATCATCCCGAGAGACGGCGCGAGGCCGATAAAGATCATTCCGAGCGAGGCAAAAACGAACGACGGGATCAGGATAATAAAGACCCCTTTCCTGTCCAGAAGCTTTCCGGTAAAAGGCCGGATTGCGATCAGGAATGCGGAATAAATCCATGAAAAGAGGGAAATACGTGCGATTTCCCGAACTGCGGCAATCTCCTTCAAGTAGGTGCTGACCATTCCGTTCCCGGCGCTGAATAAAGCCGCCATCAGCATAAACAGGGTCAGCTCCGGCGCATACAGGTTTTTGAGGGAGAATTTCTGCCGCTTCGGCGCATCCGGCGCGGGCTCTTCCCTGACGTATTTCAGCGGAAGCAGGAGTCCGATGACGACAAAGGGCAGGATTCCGGCCAGAAGGAAAATAGTATGGAAGGGAAGCTTATCCTGCGGAATCAGGCCGATCGAAAGGCCGACGGTCTGCGAGATAATCTGGGCAAGCGAAATGTACCCGAGTCCTTCGCCGGTCCGGGCTTTCGGAATGAAGCTTGCCGCAAATGCGATGTTTGTCACGCTGCAGACTGAGAAGAAAATACCGGTCAGAAGCCGCATGACGATCAGCATCTCGATATTGGTGCAGACGGTATGCAGCACGAGACAGATGCCGTAGCCGAGATTCGCAAATACGAGGATCCACTTTCTCGAAATCTTGTCCGCGAGCATGCCCGCAAAGGGACAGACCACAAGAGACACGAGAGACATCAGTCCTGCCGTCGTGGACGCGAGTTCCGGTCCGACACCGAAGGACCGTGCATAGGTATAGACCAGCGGAACCGTACAGTTTCCGGCGACACCGTTGAAAAATGTAATCAGGATCAGGAAAATGAATTTCCAGTTCCAGATCGGTTCCTTCTGGCTCCCCGGCACATTGATTGACTTTTCACTCATAAAGTAACCCCTTCTCTCACAGAGGGGACCGCAGGGAAAGCGGTCTCCTGTATATTTACAGCGCGCTTCTCTTCAGCGGCAGCAATTCATCCAGCGCCTTCTGCACATATTCGTCCCACAGCTTGAAATTGTGGTCCGCGCCTTCGACCAGGATAAAGTTCAGCGGCAGTCCGAGTTTCCGCATGGCCTCGACGTCTCCCTCAACGCGTTTGCGGATGAATTCCTCCGAGCCTAAAACAATGGTGAAATCAGGCATTTTCACCCCGTTCGCGAGGTGTCGCTCCGTCACTGCCCTGAGATCGAATTCCGAGCCCAAAATC
Organism: Lachnospiraceae bacterium; assembly: GCA_017543275.1. Taxonomy (GTDB): domain Bacteria; phylum Bacillota; class Clostridia; order Lachnospirales; family Lachnospiraceae; genus UBA1267. The sequence goes on from JAFYGJ010000097.1 coordinate 44,279, forward strand.
TCGGAAGACGGCCCGAAAGAAGTACAGAAAATCGGGAAATGGTTCTTAAAGTGATCCCCGTCAAGTTCTTCCATCAGCGTCTCCGGACAGAAGGTCATGCCGATGCCGCCGGACATATCGATGCAGGCCGCGTAGTTTTCCGGATGATTGACCGCCATGCCGAGTGCCGCGTTTCCGCCCATCGCATAGCCCATAATGAAATTGTCCTCACGTGCCGGCGAAGAGGGGAACATGGTCTGGATGACAACCGGCAGTTCCTCGCAGACAAAGTCCATGTATTTGACGCCGTAGCGGGTATTGATGCCGAAGCTGTTTGTGATGTTCGGCGTGACGAGCATTACATGGTTCCGCTCCGCTGCCTCTTCGACATTCGTGAAGCGGTAGGTCAGGGTATCGTCATCCCCGCCGCCGTGCATCAGGTATACGGTCTGGAACTTCATCCCCGGACGGTAAACATTCTTTTCGTTCCTGCGGTCAATCGGGTTGGACTTCCCGTGGAAGAAATCAATATCACAGCGATAGCCGTTGGTCGGGATCACGACGGTCACATCGACATAGTGACCGATCGCCTCCGAGCGGTAGTTAAAGCGAAATCTCATTTAAGCCTCCTGGATTTCCTGTTGTTCTGCGCGGAAAAACTGCTATTCTCACAATTGAATGGTCTCGCCCGGATTGACCGTATAAACATCCTGGAAGCCTCTCCGGAAGCTGACCGGGATAGCGGTCGGATTGTAGATCATCTCGCCCTCAGCCGCGTATTCCAGTGAACGGAAAGCATTCACATAGTCCACGATCTCGATATTGGTCGCGAACCAGACGCCTTCGCCGTTCTCCTGCATGTACTTGCAGAGATCCTCGATCTTATACCAGCTGTCGTCAAAGGCGAACTCATACGAGTGGCCCCAGACGTAGAAGATCTTCTTCATGAAGCCGAAACCCCTCTTCGGGGAATTGTCGCAGAAATCCTTCGCGAGCTCCATCAGCTTCTCGTCATTGTGATGCGCCGTGCCCTTCCATTCAAGGAAGTCCTTCGGAATATCGAATTTGCCGGTCGTTTCCACGACACGCGCATAATGATAGCCCGAAAGCCGCAGCATTTCCTTCACCTGGTCGTCATAGATGCCGAAAGGATAGGCGTATCCCCGGACCATTTTCCCGGTCGCCCGCTCCAGGTTCCCTTTGTCCACGATCGTTTCGTACAGGAACGTGGGGCTTCCGACGCCGGTCGGGCTTGCATGTGTGAGGCCGTGGCCGGCGACTTCATGGCCGCGATAAAGCGCCGGGACTTCCGACTCGTCGATTACGCTGATATCGACCTTCATGAAAGAATCGGGCTTCGGACTCCGGTCCAGTCCGAAAAAGCCGGAATTCAGGTTGAAAGTTCCATGGATTCCGTATTTGTTCAGGATTTCGACGAGACGCCGGTCATGGATCGTGCCGTCGTCATAGCTTGTCGTAAAGGCTTTTGTTTTTCCGCCCGGAAAAACGATGTCGTCAACAAATCCGGTGGTGCGCTGTTTCATGTGAATCCTCCTTGATGTTATTTGAATAAATACGGCAGATAATTCCAGACGTGATGGTACACTTCCTCATAGGCGTGGACCGCGTCTTCCTTGACCTCGAAATGCAGATTGCCCTTTTCGGGGTCCTCGCTGAATTCGAAGTATTCCGGGTACTTCTCTTCCATCGCCTGAAGCTGCGGATCCAGGTTGTCGAAGCCCGCATCTTTGGAGCCGGTGCCGACAAAGAGTTTGAAATCGTCTTTTGTGAAGCCGAGCGATTTCACCTTTTCCGCAAGCGCATCCGCCGTGCGCTCCGGCGCAAGCCTTCCGCCCATCGGCTGGATCACCCAGCAGTCGCCGGACATCGGAACGAAATATGAAATAATATCCAGATGATACAGGAAGGTGTACCAGGTCGTCGCGCCGCCCATCGAGAAGCCGCCGAAGCCGCGGTGCAGACGGGATTTCTGCAGGCTCTCCGGCGTAACATCACGTTCTGCGTAGGTATGGTAGCGGCTTTCCACAAGCGGAACCAGGTCCTCCGTGAATTCCTCCTGGAAATGCTTTACGTTGTTGTCCTCCCAGGATGCATCGATGCCCTTGATCCGGGCCTGGCTTGGGGTCAGGCTGTAGAAGGTCGGGAAAACGACGATGAACGGCTCTGCAAGCTTGTCGTTGAATGCCTGATCCAGCGCATTCTTGATCTGCGAACAGTCGGTCCAGGCGTCCGGATTTCCGCCGCCGCCGTGCATCAGGTAGAGAATATTGTAGGGCTTTGTGTCGTCATAGCCGTAGGGCAGATAGACGAGCGCGTATTTGTACCAGGGATTGCCTGAAATATCCTTTGTCGTATAGTCGAGGCGCACCGGGAGTCCTCTGTAGTCCACATCTTTCCAAACGTGAAGATTCATTCTGTTTCCTCCTCAGCTCTTTTTTCTCTGTGAAAACAGCCAGTCGAGCATGCAGTATTCATTGTGATATACGAGCACCCAGCTGTTGTGGTTCTGCGCGTACAGCTCCTTTGCCGGGAGATCCGGTTCCGTCCCGATGCCGTATTCGGCGAGTTCTTCCGGCGTAAAGATCGTGAAACGAATATTCTTCCTGCCGCGGTCCCAAAGCTTCTGCACCGCCCGCATGATGTAGGCGTGGCGCCCGACCTGATGATCGATGTAGGAGGTCGCGATCCAGGCCGGCACTTCGGGGAAGTTCTCAAGAATCGGATAGCTCTCGCCGTTCATGCTCGGGCACACGGGAAGCGCGCCTGCGAAAAGGTCCGGCGCTACCGCGACGGCCTTCAGCGTTCCGAAACCGCCGGCACTGAGTCCCGTCACATAGACGCGCGCGGGATCGACTTTACCGTCTGCAATCATCTCGCGGATTTTGTCCGTCACAAGCCCGAGATACGGCCTTGTCCAGCCGCGTGCTTCCGGGCCGTTTTCGACAGGATTCCGAAGGATCACCTTGAAATGATCGCCGCCCTTCGCAAGCCGCTTCATCATGACCTCCATCGGGAAGTCCCCTTCCGGGGCCTGCGGCGCCATGACGTACATATCCGGACAGCGTTCCGCGAAATGAATCGCGCCTAAAGTATCGATCAAAGGAAGCATGTTGTCGGTGCCGCAGCCTCCGCCGCCGTGCAGGAACAGAAGAAGCGGGCGCGGACCTAAAGCCTTCGGCTCGTAAATCCGGTAAATAAGGCCGTCCTCTTCGACAGCTCTGAACAGATCCTCATGATAAAGTTCGATTTTGTCAATCGTACTCTTATCGATCACGATCTTCTGCCCCTTCGCATCAAATGTGATGCAAAAAGTTCCGCGGAACAGGCAGGGATCCATCTCGAGGGTCAGGCTGTCGCCCTCCTTTTTGACCGCGACGATGCCCTTTCCGGGGATCCGGTCGCCGCAGTCCGTATTGCAGCGTTCACATACAAAATCGGAAAGAGAAAGTTCGCTTTCCTCCGGAAGGCCCGGGCCTTCAATCCGGACCCATTCCAGCATCTGGCCGAAATCGCCCATATAGGTATGGGCGGTAATCCTGTAATCACTCATCTTCTGTCTCCCTTGCTTTTTTCACAAAACTGCCGATGAAGGAATAATCCTGCGGCATAACCGTTCCCTTGAAAATGTCCTTGATCAGGTCCGCCATGAAGCAGGAAAGCTCCGCAAAATGATCCGTCACATACACGACATCGTTGCAGGCTGTCACATGCAGATTGTAGAAATAGCGGCAGAACCATTCGACGGAAACGAGAAGCTCACCGTTCCGGTGCAGAGCTTCGCAGTACATTTGCCGCATCGTGTCATCGACCGCACAGCAGATGGAACCTCTGGCAAACTGCAGCTCGCGGCCGTCCGGAAGAATCAGTTCCGCTGTAAGCGTATCGTCGGAAGGACGGTATTCGGCTCTGAACATTTCCGCAAGGAATTTGAGCGGGACGCAGAGGTATTCGCCCCGGACAATCTGCGATCCCTTCTGGCCGTGGTATTTCAGCTTCTGCCACCAAAGCGGCGCTGTGGAAAGTTCCGCGACTCCATTTTTGAACCAGGCTTTCGCGATTCCGGGCGTAAATGCTGCGGCAAAAGCATCGCCCTTACGGGGGATCCTGCCCTCTTCGCAGATCACTTCGCCTTCCGGCGTCTTATGTACGCCCGAGAAGAGATAGTCCCAGTACAGGAATGCCTCATCGAGCGTCTGGCCGTGATCGCGGTTCTTGATGTCTACATAGACAAGGACCGCTTTCTTTCCCTTAAAAAAGGCGAAATTATCCTCGCCGACGATCGAAATCTCCGGGATTTCATCACATTCGTTTACTCTCATCCAGTAAGCGCGGGACATCTTGTTGGCGGTGAATTCGTCATAAATCTTTCCCGGGGGCAGGCCGTTCACTTCCGGCCGGGACTCCCAGATTGCCATCGGGCCGCCGAAATTCAGCACATCGCCCTCCGCCGAGAACAGCTTGTCTGGCTGGGTCGGACCGCCGGATCCGGCTGCGCCTGCCAGCAGCTGGCCATAGTATTTGCAGAACTGCTGGGTCATCACATTGCCCATCGACATGCCCTGCATGAAAATTCGGCCCGGATCGATGTTGTAATCCGCCTGCATCTTTTCGATCAGGCCTTTGACCATGTTGAGGTCGTGATTCTCGCGGTAATCCTTCGGGGCAAGCGCGATCGGAAGTCCGTCGACATCCTCGGAGGAAAGCCCGTCGAAAATGCCTTCGACCGTCCACATCCGCGCTTCGTGCGCATCCGGGAAGGCACAGATAAAGCCTTCGCGGTCCGCGACATAGCACCAGGAAGTGTAAATGCTGTGGCCCCAGCCGGTCATGAGTCCGCCGTGAAGGCCGACAATCAGGGGAACTGCCTTTGTCCCGTCATAGCTTTCCGGGACATAAACATACCAGCGGTCCTCGAGCCCGTCCGCAAGTATTCCCGTGCATTCCTGCAGGCGCACAGGGTAGGGGCGGGAATTGTTGCCGTTTTCATTGACGACGATGTCCGAGCCTTTGATGGACTCCGGGAGGTAATCGCGGTTCGCATCATCCGGTGTTCCCGGAAGCAGTTTCAGGACTGTTTTCATATAGGTTGGTCCTTTCTGTTATGTATGTCATCCCGAGCGTAGTCGAGGGATCCCATCACTTCGCCGATATCCGTATGGGATGTCTCGACTCCGCTCGACATGACACTTTTTGTTATTCTTCCTCAAGGGCTTCGTACACGAGATCCCGTACCGCCGGATGGATCTCCGCATAGGACTTGAACATGCCGAGCACTTGCTGCCCGTAGTAGATCGAAATGTGATTGATTGGGTCGATCAGCGCATAGGCGCCGGCCGCGCCGTCCCAGCCGAATTCACCGACCGGAGACTTTGCGCCTTCCGGGCCGGTATAGACGCGCATGCCGAGTCCGTAGCCGTAACCGATTCGGAATCCCTGCTGGAACTGAAGCGTCTGCTCCGGGGTCAGCCGGTTCACGGTAAACAATTGAACGGATTCTTCCTTCAGAATCCGCTCTCCGGTCGCGCCGACACCGCCGCAGGCCAGTGCATCCAGGAGCTTGCTGTATTCGTCGACGGAGGTTGTGACGCCTGCGCCGCCGCTCTCGTAATTCTCGGAAAGCCGGAAAGCATTTCCTTCCTGCCGGGTGATCTCGCCGGTCCGCATGTCCTGGCTGTACTGGGCGGCAAGGCGGTAGGCTTCTCCCTTCGGCACCTGATACCAGATTTCCTTCATTCCGAGGGGCTCGAAAATATTCTTCTTCATGTATTCGCCGAAGGTCATGCCCGAAACCACCTCGACGACGCCTGCCAGCACATCGTGCGCCAGAGAATAACCGTAGCGGGTATTCGGCTCCCAGAGAAGCGGGGTTGCCGCGATCGCCTTCACAAACTCCCGGGTCGAACCTTTATTGTCGGTCGTTTTCTGGAGCTCCTTGATCGGTTCGGAATTGATGTCGTAGCCAAGGCCGGCTGTCATGGACATCAGGTTCCAGATTTTGATCGGGTTCTCCGCCTTCTTTGTCGCAGTCTCGCGGGTCGGCATCACCATCGGCCAGCCGAATTTGAAGTTTGGATCGTAGTACATTTCCGCAAATTCCGGAAGGTACTTCGTCACATCGTCCTCGAGATCGATCTCACCCCGCTCCAGAAGCTGCATGACAGCGGTCATGGTTGCGATTTTGGACATTGAATAAATGTCGTACAGATCGGCCTGCGAAACCGGTTTGGTTTTCTCGTAATCACTGAAGCCGGTCATGTGCCGGTAAATGGTCTCGTGGTCCCGGATGACCTTGCAGTCCACGCCGGGCACGCCGTACTTTTCCTCGAGCGAATCGAGATATGCCGTTAATTTTTCGAAATTCATTTTGCCACCTCCATGGATATGATATCAGGGTCAAAAGCCTTCTTCCACCGCAAGCTTGCTTGCAGGTGGGAGAATGGCTTAATGACCCGCCCCGCATGGAGCACGAAGTGGGATTTTATTCCCACGAGAGTGCGGAATGCGGGAGGAGCGTGAGAGCACGGTGCGCGCGAGGGGACCCGCCGCGGCAGCGGTGGGCGTGCGGTTACGAAGTGCGTAACGCTCCGGATATTACTTTTTGAACTTACCATCATAGATATAGAATAACCGGTATTATACCGAAAGTCTATGAAAAACAAGCGAAATATTATTAAATCTGTGTCAGTCCGCGAACCCGATTCCCTCGTAGTCCGGATAATCTCCGTCTTTTTCGAGCGCTTCTTTCAGCACATCCGCCATATACAGCGAAAGCACATTAAAATGATCCGTCGCATACAGCACGCCATCGCATTCGGAGACCTGCAGGTTGAAGAGGTACTGCAGGAACCAGGCCGCCGGGACGAGAAGCTCGCCTTCCCGGTACAGCGCTTCGCAGTACATCGAGCGAAGGTCCGTATCGATCATGCAGCCGATCGAGCCTTCCGCGAACTGCAGCACCCGTCCGTCCGAAAGCGTGAGCCGCACCATCCGGTTGTCCCGCTGCGACTCGTACTGCGCGCCGAAAACTTCCGCAAGATACGAGAGCGGTACGCAGAGGTATTCGCCGCGGACCTTCGCGCCGCCCTCGAGGCCGTGGTATTTCAGCTTCTGCCAGCGGAGTGTTTTCGCGGTCATCGGCTCGACCCGGTTATTGTGCCAGGCTTTTCCGATTCCCTCCGAAAAGGCCAGCGAGAAAGCATCACCCTTCCGCGGGAGATTGCTTTCCAGACGCTCAAAGGAACCATCCTCATTTCTCCGGATGCCGGAGAAGAAATAATTCCAGATCAGTGCCGCATCGTCAAAGCTCTGCCCGTGGTCGCGGTTCTTGATGTCGAGATAGACAACGTCGCCGCGGTCACCTTTGTAGAAAGCAAAATTGTTTTCGCCGACAATCGAGATTTCCGGCACCGGATCGCAGCCGTCCAGTTTCATCCAGTAGTATTTGTTCCAGCGGTTGACGAACTTCTGGAGTTCAATGTCCTCCGGCACATTGTTCCGCTCCGGACGGCTCTGGAAAACGGGTACCGGGCCGCCGGTATTTTTGATATTGCCGTTCTCATCATAGAGCACCGACAGGAAAGTCGCGCAGGCCGAGCCCGCCGCGCCGGCGAGAAGGAAGCCTTTGTGCCGCGCGAACATGGCGCTCATCATATTGCCCATCGACATACCCTGCATGTAGATACGGCCCCGGTCGATGTTGTATTTCTCACAGATCCGTTCGATCAGTGCGCAGGTGAAATTGATATCGCGGTTCTCCCGGATGTCATCCGGCGAGGCGTCAAGATTCGGGGGAATGTTCTCGGTTCCCTCTCCGCTCTCCTCATTTTTGTACAGCCACCTGCCCCATTCGTCTGCCCAGAGGCGGTTTTTCGCCGCGTCCGGGAAGACCGCGATGAAGCCGTGCTGCTCGGCCATCAGCGACCAGGAGGTGTAAATGCACTGTCCCCAGCCGGTCATTAAGCCGCCGTGCATCGAGAGGACCAGCGGAACCGGCTTCGAGCCGTCGTAGCTGTCCGGAATATATTCGTACCAGCAGCCGGGCTGTCCGTCCTGAAGCAAGTCCTCGTGATACTCCGTGAGCTTCTCGGGATAGGGCTGGGAATTGTTGCCGTTTTCGTTCACTACGATGTCCGAGCCTTTGATTCGCTCCGGCAGGTAGTCCCGGTTGTCGTCGTCCGGCGTACCGGGCAGAAGAATCCATTTGTTATCCAAAATTTTCACCTCCAAGCCAGTTGATTTTCCGTGCACGCGCGAAGTCCTCCGGCATCGGATTGCCCCGAAGAAGGTCCATGATCAGATCCGCTAAGAAGTATGAAAGCTCCGCGTGGTGGTCGGTTACATAAATCATGTCGTGGCACTCTGATACGCAATAGCCGAAAAGGTAACGCATGAACCACTCGGCGGAGATCAGAAGCTCGCCGTTCCGATGAATGGCCTCGACATACATCTGCCGCATGGTCGAATCGATCAGGCAGCCGATCGAGCCCCTGGCGAACTGCAGCTTCCGGCCGTCCCGGAGAATCACGTCCGCATGCAGGGTGTCTTCGGAGGGGATATACTCCGCGCCGACCACTGCCGCAAGGTCCCGGACCGATACCATCAGGTATTCGCCGCGAACAAGCTGTCCGCCGTCAAGGCCATGGTATTTCAGCTTCTGCCACTTCATTGGGGCCTGCGAGAGCGGGGTCACCTTCTGACTGATAAATGCTTTGTCAATGCCTTCCGCAAAGGCAAAGGATACCGCATCGCCCTTTCGCGGCGTTACGGAACCTTCATCGACAATCGTGCCGTCCGGAAGCCTCCGGAGGCCGGAAAGGAAGTAATCCCAGTGCAGGAAGGCTTCGTCCAATTTCTGGCCGTGGTCGCGGTTTTTGACGTCCATGAAGACCATCGGCGCTTTTTTGCCCTGGTAGAAAGCGAAATTGTCTTCGCCGATGATGCTGATTTCGGGCGTCGGATCAATCTCGTTGATCTTCATCCAGTAGATCCGGTTGTAGCGGTCGATGTCGCCTTCCCGCTCGAAATCGCGCATCCCGAAGCCGTTGTTCTCCGGCCGGGTCTGCCAGATTCCCAGGGGACCGCCGCGGTTGATGATCTTGCCGTCTTCGTCATACAGAAGGGAAAGACTGCCCGGGCCGGCTGATCCCGCCGCGCCGGCAAGGAGATTTCCGTAGTAGCGCGCAAAAAGCGTTGTCATCATATTTCCGGCGGACATGCCCTGCATGAAGATACGGCCTTCGTCGATATTGTATTTCTTTTTCAGAATTTCAAGAAGTGCGAGAACGAAATTGCAGTCCCGGTGATCCTCAATCCGCTCCGTCGGATCCGGTACATCAAAGCCCGCGACATGCTTGTTGAATTCGCTTTCCAGAGACGGCATCTGCTCCCAGAAAAGCTTGTTGTGCGCGTCGGGATAGACAACGATGATCCCGTCCCGGTCCGCCACATAGGACCAGGAAGTGTAAATGCACTGGCCCCAGCCCGACATAACACCGCCGTGCATTGAGAACACCAGCGGCGTCGGCTTTGACGGATCATAGCTTTCGGGCACATATTCATACCAGCTGTCCTCTCCCTGTCCGGGAACGAGATCCGCATGGAACTCCTTCAGGCGCTCAGGATAGGGCTGGGAATTATTTCCGTTTTCATTCACGACAATGTCCGAGCCCTTGATGCGCTGCGGCAGGTAGTCGCGGTTCAGATCATCGGGGGTACCCGGACGAAGATAAAGGGTATTCATCATAAAAGTTCTCCTTCGTAATAGGAATACTGAATTCGTGACTGTCCTTCCGGACTGTGTCATCCCGAGTGAGGGCAAAGCCCGAATCGAGGGATCCCATCCGGATATCGATAAAGTGATGGGATCCCTCGGCTCCCTGCGGTCGCTCGGGATGACAGACCCGCCTTGTGTCATTCCGACCGGAGGCCGAAGGCCGAAGCGGAGGAATCCCAGCCTGTTTTACTGTTCCAGAATATCCTCAATCAGGGCTGCGGTATGGGCCGCAAGCTCGATATAGTGGTCGGTGATGTACAGGACGCCGCGCGACTCGGAGACGAAGCAGCCTAAAAGCCGCCGGAAGAACCATTCGACCGGAAGACATAAAGCGCCGTCCCGGATCACTGCTTCGCAGTCCATCGAATAAATCTTGTTGTCAATCACACAGCCGATCGAGCCCTGCGCAAATTCGACCATCCGGCCGTCCCGAAGGATCAGTTCCGCATTGCGGCCGTCTGCACTCATGTTGCACTCGGAGCCTGTCGCCTGTGCGAGGAAGGAAACCGGTGCATAGAAGTATTCGCCGCGGACGAGTTCTCCGCCGTCGAGGCCGTGATATTTCAGCTTCTGATGCTTAAATGCCGGAATCTGCAGCCGGATGGGCTTGGAATTCACAAGGGCGTTCTCCTTCCCGAGCGCAAGCGCGATGCCGAAATCGTCGCCCTTTCTCGGAAGCTTCGTTCCGCCCTGGATGATTTCGCCGTTCTCGTCCCGGCGGATGCCCGAGAAGCAGTAATCCCAGACGAGTTCTGCGTCATCCAGCGTCTGGCCATGGTCGCGGTTCCGGATGACCCGGAGCGTGAAGTTCGCCTTCTTGCCGGTGTAGAAGAAATAGTTGTCCTCGCCTTCGAGCATGATCTCGGGAAGCGCGGTACAGTCATTGACAGCAGTCCAGTATTTGACAGCCCGGCGGACGCCTTCGATGTCGTCGCGGCTGCGGTCGGGATTTTTGTCAAAGCCGTTGAATTCCGGCATGCTGATGAAGCCGGAGATCGGTCCGCGCTCCCAGGGCTCTGCATTCTTCACGCCGCGGGGTGCGCCGCCCGGTGCGCCTGCCGTCGCGAAGCCAGCAAACTTCTCGCCGAAGTAATGCACCATCATACTGGTCATCATGCCGCCCATCGACATGCCCTGGATGAAGATGCGGCCCGGGTCAATGTTGAAGCGCGCCTTGACATTCTCGATCAGCGCAAGGACCTGATTGCAGTCCGGTCCTTCTTTGAAAGAGGGATACGGCTTCGGGAGCGGCATTCCGCCGGGACCCGACTTCATTTCGGAACCGTCCGCCATCTTCGGGACGCCTTCCCAGACATTCCAGAACTTGTATTCATGCGCGTTCGGGAAGACGACGATAAAGCCCTCACGGTCCGCCACATAGGTCCAGGAGGTGTAAATACACTGGCCCCAGCCCGACATCAGGCCGCCGTGGCAGCTGACAACGAGCGGTGTCTTCTTCTCGGGATCATAGGTGTCCGGCACATATTCAAACCAGGTATCCTCTTCGTCTCCCCAGAGAATTTCATGCTTCTCGACGAGGTTTTTCGGGTGGGGCTGGGAATTGTTGCCGTTCTCATTGACGACAATGTCACTGCCGAAAATGGATTCGGGCAGGTAATCGCGGTTCGCGTCATCCGGTGTACCGGGGCGCAGGAAAATCTTTCCTTCCATGGTGGGTTTCTCCTTTATTCTTAATCTGTAATTTGATCATTCAGTATCTGTCATCCCAAGCGCAGTCAAAGGATCCCCTGGCTTTGTCGACACCCTCATGGGATGTCTCGACTCGCCTCCGGCTCGCTCGACATGACATAGGGCTTTCTGTCATCCTTCCGCGAAGAACTTCTGTCTCTCCTTGATTTCCTTCTCCGTGATATCCAGATCGTAGCGGTCGTTCAGGAGATCCTTCAGCAGGTCTGCCGTGAAATAGGACAGCTCCGCGTGATGGTCCGTGATATAGAGTGCATCGTTGTGAACACTCGCGATCCAGCCCATCACGAAGCGTGCGAACCATTCTGCCGAGAGCATCAGCACGCCGTCCCGCTCAATGCATTCCACATACATCTGGCGCATCGTATCATCGATCATGCAGCCGATCACGCCGCGCGCAAACTGCAGCACCCTTCCGTCCGGAAGGAAAATCTTTCCGCTCAGGCCCTGATCAGCCGTTTCGTAAGTGCCGCCGGCGATCTTCGAAAGCGCTTCGGCAGGGACCATGAAGTACTCGCCGCGGACCTTTGCGCCGCCCTGGAGGCCGTGGTATTTCAGCTTCTGCCAGAACATCGGCACATGCGAAAGCGGGACAATCTCGCCGTTCAAAAGCATATTCGGCGCGCCCAGAGCGAAAGCCGCCTGGAAATCGTCTCGTTTCAGCGGAAGCCGTGTCTCACCCTGCTCAATCGTACCGTCCGCTTTTCTTCTGAGCCCTGAGAAGAAGTAATCCCAGTACAGGAAGGCTTCGTCTAACTTCTGGCCGTGGTCGCGGTTCCGGATGTCGTGATAGACGAGGTTCGCCTTTTTCCCATGATAGAAGGAGAAATTATCCTCGCCGATGATGGAAATCTCGGGAACCGGGTTGCCCTCGTTGATCTTGAGCCAGTACCAGCGGCCCATCTTGAAATTCAGCGCTTCCCGTTCGTAATCGCCCTCAAACTGGTTGTGCTCGGGCCGTGCCTGCCAGACCGCAACAGGACCGGCGATATTCTTGATCGTTCCGTCCCGATCAAACAAGGCACAGGGCCAGGTCTGCGCACCTGCTCCTGCCGCACCTGCGAGCAGATTGCCGTAATAGCGCGAAAACTGATGCGTCATCAGGTTCCCCATTGACATGCCCTGCATGAAAATGCGCTCGGGATCGATCGAGTATTTCTCCTGCATTTTCTGAATCAGCGAGAGAAGCAGGTTCAGGTCGTGATTGTCATGATAATCCTTCGGCGCGTGGGCGACTTTAATGCCGTCAATCTCCGTCGGGCCGCCGGACTCATACATACCCTCGCACAGCCAGAAGCGCATCTCCTGCGCCGTCGGGAAGACTGCGATCAGTCCTTCCCGATCCGCGACAAGCGACCAGGAATTGTAACAGCACTGCCCCCAGCCGGTCATAAGGCCGCCATGCAGACTCACGACAAGCGGGACTTTTTTCGTGGGATCATAGCTTTCCGGTACATATTCATACCAGGTATCTTCCTTCCCGTCACCCACGATATCACCGTGGAATTCCTGAAGCCGTTCGGGGCAGGGAAGGGAATTGTTGCCGTTCTCATTGACAGTAATATCGCTTCGGTAAAGGTATTCCGGAAGGTAGTGCCGGTTATCATCATCCGGCCGTCCGGGACGGATCACAGGCTGAACACTCATGTATTTCATTCCTTTCTCCTGATAACAGGCTCAGAATCCGAGCGTATGCTTTCCGGATTTCTCAATCAGCTCCGTCAGCCGCTCATCGTGGGCTTCCCGAAGCTCCGACTCCCGGTCGATGATCATCGCATAGTGATGCTCCGTCGTGAAGGGCTCCCACTTCGGCAGATACTTGTTGTTGGGGTTGCCGGTTTTGATGAAGTTCAGGAAGGTCGTGCTGAAGATTTCAGACATCTTCTGACCGTAAATCGCCTCATTCAGGACATAGACGCGATCCTCATTCATGAAGGCGTAGGCCACGTCCCCGCCGTGCCACATCGGAATCCAGCCGTCCTCCGGGCAGTTGTAGGAGCAGAGGTAGACCCAGGTGTTCTCCGGGCTCTTTGCCGCCTTCAGCATCGCGGCCTTTCTTGTCGGTACGCGGAAAGTGATGTCCGTATAGGCAAGATCCAGGATGTCGTGCGAAGGATAGGCTTTCCGGAATTCCGCCATCATCTCCTCCGCAAGATCGCCGTAGCGCTCCTTGAGAAATGCAATCTTGTCGTCTTCCGTCATCGCGGCCTTTTCCGCCTCAGTCAGCCTGACGCGCGGGAATTCGCCGAGCGTCGTACCGAACAGTGTCGGCTTGTCCTTGGAGAATTCCGCAAAATCGCCTTCTGAAGGAAGACCGGCATACCATTCGTTTCGCATCGGCGCAAAGAGGAAGGCCGGATTCGGGACGCCGATATTCTTCGCAGCCTGTTTCGCCGCCGCGACCAGTTCGTCAAAAGGCACATCGCAGACATCGTCCACATTTTCCGCTGCGATGCCCAGAAGCTTCAGCGTTTCCGCCGCAAGCGCGCGGCTCTTTTCTCGCTCTGCTTCCTGTTTCGGAACGACGCCTGACATACAGATGCCGCGCTGGAAATAATCCTTCGTTTCCTCGATCTGATACATCGAAAGCACCTTCGCGCCGCCGCCTGAATGTCCGCAGATCGTGACATTCTCCGGATCGCCGCCGAAAGCCGCAATGTTCTCGTGCACCCAGCGAAGCGCCAGCACGAGGTCTGCGATGCCGCAGTTCACGGAATTGTGATACTTTTCGCCGTACTCCTCAAGATTGAAATGCCCGACGATGTTCAGCCGGTGATTGATCGAAACAAAGACGATATCGCCGTAATGTGCGAGGTTGAAGCCGTCAAAGGAATACTCTTCAAAAGCGTTTCCGGCAAAGAAACCGCCGCCGTGCATCCACACGAATACCGGCTTTTTCTCGCCGTTCAGAGTCTTCGGCGCCCAGATATTCAGGTTCTGGCAGTCCTCGCGTTCAATCTGCAGAAGGTGTATGCCGCGATAGAGATTGAAGGGCCGGTGGATCTCCATCAAAGGTGATACAGGGCCGTGCAGAAACGCATCCTTCACGCCTTCCCACTTTTCCGGCTCTTCCGGCTGGTGGAAGCGGCGCGCCGTCGCGTACTGTACACCCATGAAAATGTTCACGTCGCCGTAAGTAACGCCCCTGAGCTTACCATATTTGGTCTCAATGACCGGCTTTACCGGGTCAAAAACATACTGGTTCATCTTCTCTCCTTTCTCAGCTGAATGTATAAATAATCCGTATGAAATCAGTTCCCCGCAGAAAAATACTTACGGTTTTCCCGCCAGAAGGAAACGGATGCATGTTTCAAAGTGATCTCTCCAGGCCGTAAAATCATGCGGCCCTTCGACTTCGTAATATTCAAAAGGCGCTTCCTGCTCCCGAAGGAACTGCACAAAGTTCCGGTCGCGTTCCAAAAGGAAGTCCTGCTTCCCGCAGATGATATAAAGCGGGGTGATCCGCCCGCCTGTCCGCTTCAGCTCTTTCAAAAGATACCGCGGATTGTTGACGCTCGTCCCGATCTTCGCCGGGTCCCCAAAGGTCTGCCGGTAATAGTTGTAATCCGCCATCGGATTGGAATCCTCCGGACTCATGTTCTCCATCCCGTCGGTCAGGATCGCCGGAGACATCGCAAAAGCCCGCTCAAACTTTTCAGGATAATAATATGCCGCCCGGATTGCGCCGAAACCGCCCATGGAGCAGCCGCCGACAAAGTTGTGCTCCCGCTCCAGAGGAAGCCCAAGCGATCGGTTCAGGTACTGCGGAAGCTCCTCAAAGATATACGATCCGAAGCGGCTCGTATTGGTCTCTCCGTCCAGGTAAAAGCTCAGGTCGCCGTAGGGCATGACCATCGCGATATTGTAGCGCTGCGAAAAGTCCCGCACATAGGTCATGTGCGCCCACTCGGAATTGTCATTCGAGTAGCCGTGCAGCAGATACAGCACCTTCATCGGACGCTCGTAGTGTTCGATGCCGGCCCTGTTTTTTTCATACTCGTTGGTGTCGTTCGGGATTTCGACCTTGACGTTACTGACTCTGGAATTTACTTCGGAACGAAAAGATATGTCGTAAAAAGCCATGAAAAAGCCCTCAAAGAATCCTCTTTATGAAGGAAACGCTGACTTTTCATCAGCGTTTCCTCCGTACTGTTATCCGCTAATACCGGATAGTTAAGTTTTTTACTTCGAAGCAAGCCAAGCGTCAAGCTGTTTCTGCTTCTCGGCGATGATGGCGTCGATGCCGGCATCGTGGAGTGCCTGCTGGAACTGCGGAAGAACTTCATCGATGTCAACTTCGCCGTTCATCAGCGGGTTGTAGAACTGCGCAAAAACGTTCGCACAGGCGCCGACCTGATCGGCAACCGGAGAAAGGTCGCAGGTGAAGCCAAGAGCCAGAGACGGGATCGCTTCGGCATTGTCCTTCTCCATAAGTTCATAAGCGTCTTTCCGCTGATAATCCCAGGTGGGGGTCAGGAAGTCGTTGGGGTTCGCATATGCGTAGCCTACCGACCATCCGGCAGAGTTCGCATCGGTTGCGCCGTTGACGTAGCAGCACTGTCCTTCGTCGTTGATGCCGTAAGTCAGATCTTTTACGCCGTCGGTGTAGATGGTTGCGATTTCAGGATCCGTGTACAGCAGGTTCAGGACACGCATCGCAGCTTCCTTGTCCTTGCAGAATGATGTCACATGGAACAGATAGGTGTTGATGTTGCCGGTTGTCAGGAGACGCTCACCGATTTCAAAGCCGGTGATGTTCGCGCCGTACTGCTGGGACATATTAGCTTCATAAATGGTGTTGGTCATGTTGTAGCCATAACCGGGGGTACCATAGGAAATCTTGTTCTGGAAGGAAGCCAGTGTCGGGTTCGGGTTCGACATGGAGTCCGGAGAAATGATCTCTTTCTCTTTCCAGATCTTGACGTTTTCCAGGAAGTTTACAAAGTAATCAGACTCATAGTAGTTGGTAACCGTGGTATCCTTGGTGCAGTCCATCAGGACGCCGAAATAATTGGTGTCGCCGAGGTAGTCGATTCCCTTCGGAACCCAGTACGGCTCGGTTGCGCCCGGGATGAAGTATTTGTCCGGGTTCTTCTCTTTCAGCTGAACCAGAATCTCGGTCAGCTGGTCAATCGTATCGATGTCATGCATATCAATGCCTTTGGCTTCTTCTTCAAAACACAGATAGATGTTGGGAGAAGACCAGGCAGTGAAAGTCGGGATACCGTACTGCACGCCGTTGACTTTACCGCAGTCCAGAACCACCTGATAGGGCTCATAGAGCGAAAGAATATCCTTGCCGTCAGACTTCAGAAGATCATCCAGCGGAGCAACCTGTCCGTTTGAAACGAGTTCGCCCAGAGGCGCATACCAGAACGAGTTCAGGATGTCCAGGGAATCATCGCCGCCGGTCAGCAGCAGGTTCAGCTGGGTTCTCATGTCAGCAAAACCGACCCATACAAATTCCAGTTCGGCTCCGGCGCCTTTTTCAATCAGCTTTGCATTCAGTGCATCGAGTACTTCCTGTGCATGTGTGGGCGGGTCACCGGTGAAGCTGGTCATGTTCAGACGAAGCTTCGGATAGGAACCGTCTGTTGCGGGTTCTGTTGCTTCGGTTTCGCCGCTGTCAGCCTTAGTGGTGGCAGCTTCCTCTGTCTTCGGCGCATCGGTCTGGTCATTTCCGGCGGGCTTGGTGCAGGCCGCAAGGGAAAATACCATCACGAACGCAAGGACGAGTGCCAGTAATTTCTTCATCTTAATTTTCCTCCTTTTAATGTGTCAATAATGACTATGTTTACTTTATCATAAGGGGAGCAAAAAAGCCGTTTGTTTTCTGATCGCGGATATCGCGTTTCTGACATTATGAGGCTTCTGTTATCCCTTTACCGATCCTAAGGTTACGCCCTTGACGAAGGACTTCTGGAAGAACGGATAGATAACCAGCACCGGCAGAACGCCGACGACGGCGAGCGCCATTCGGATACCGACTGATGGAATCTGCGAGACATCCACATTAATGCCCTTCGCCACCTGCTGCTGCAGGACATTGATACTGTCAAGAACGTTCTTCATGTAGTTCTGGATGCCGAACAGGTCTTTTCTGTCCTGAATGTAGTAAACGCCGTTGGTCCAGTTGTTCCAGTACGCGATGAAGGTCATCAGCGCCAGCGTGCCCATGATCGGCTTGCAGAGCGGGATGACAATGCGGATAAGGCAGGTCAGCTCATTCGCGCCGTCAATCCGGCCGGCTTCAATGATCTCATCGGAGATGTTTGAAGTAATGTAAGTTCTCATCATGATGACGTGGAAGGCATTCATCAGCATGCCGGGCACGATCATCGCCCAAAGGGTGTCCTTGATGTGCAGAAGCCTTGTGTACACGATATAGGTCGGAACAAGACCGCCATTGAAAAGCATTGTGAAGAACAGGAAGAAGGAAATAATATTTCTTCCCGGAAGGTCCTTTCTGGAAAGCGGATAAGCATAGAAGGTCGTCATGATAATACTGGAAGTCACGCCGATCGCTGCAATGATCACGCTCATCAGATACGCCCTGCCGACGCCGGCTGAGACCGCCCACAGATACTCATATGTCTCAAAGGTAATCTGTTTCGGGATCAGGGAATATCCGGTCTGGGTCAGTACGGACTCGGGTGTGAAAGAACTTGCGATCAGAAGCCAGAAAGGAACGATGCAGCAGATCACAAGGAAGGCCACAAAGACATACTGTACAATGATAAATGCTTTATTTTTGGTAATCATCTTTTTTCCTCCCTTCCCTTAGAACAGCGCACTCTCGTTGTCAACCTTCGAAACAATCGTGTTGGCCGTCACAACAAGGACAAAGCCGAGAACCGACTGGAAGAGACCGGCGGCTGAAGAACGGCTGATATTGTTCTGCTCCAGAAGCGCACGGAACACGAAGGTATCGATCGTCTGCGTAGTGCTGTACAGAAGGCCGGAGTGCATCGGGATCTGGTAGAACAGTCCGAAATCGGAGTAGCAGATACGGCCGATCGCGAGGATCATCAAAATGATAATCGTGCCCTTCATGCAGGGAAGCGTCACATGGCGGATCTGTTTCCAGGTACCCGCGCCGTCTACGACAGCCGCTTCGTAGAAGGTCTTGTCAATACCGATCAGCGTGGAGTAGTACAGGATGGAAGAATAGCCAAAACTCATCCACAGATGAACAATTGTCAGAATCACCGGCCAGGGCTTCGGAGTGTTGTACCAGTTGACGCCTTTCATGCCGAGCGGCTTCAGGATCGAATTGTTGACAAAGCCGTTGGTGGGATTCAGGAACGCATACACGACGTAGGTTACAATGATGATCGACAGCAGATAGGGGATCAGGATCACAACCTGGCTGAAGTTCTTGAAGAACTTATTCTTGATTGTATCCATTGCGATTGCCGTGACAAGACCCAAAAGATTTCCGAGAATGATGAATACGATATTGTAGCCGATCGTATTCCGGAACATAACAAAAGCGTCTTTGGTCGCGAACAGATAGGTGAAATTGGAGAATCCGGCCCAGGGACTCTTCAGAATACCGATCGAGTAATCTACCTTTTTGAAAGCGATCACAAGCCCAAACAGCGGGATGTAGTTGTTGATGATCAGGTAGACCGTTCCCGGAACCAGCATCAGATACAGCGGCCAGAATCTCAGGATTCTTTTCAACGATGTCTTTTTCTTCATCTTACAGCCTTTCTCTCCCGGCAGAAGACAGTTTCCCGCCGGTCGTTCTATCTTATATGCAGATTGTACAAAAAGACCGCCGGTTCATTCTATAAAGTTTCTGTTATCGAATAACAAAAATCTGATACGCTGGGAAAAAATACGGAAATCAGCTGGTATTTCCGGATAAATTCGTTTAAAATAGAATTCGTTCCATTTCATCCGCGAAGATCAGCCCTGAAAGGAAGGTTCTGTCCCGTGAAAAAGGTATACACGCTGCGAAAGCTATTCTTTCTGATTATAACCGTTACGCTGCTGCTGCTCTCTGTCACCGCCGTGACCTATTGCGCCGCTTCCTTTTCTTCCTACTCGGATCAGGTTCTCGAGAAAAACGCGATGAGCCTCAACAAATACGCGGACAGTCTGGAACGGGATCTGGCGGTTGTGCAGGAGCGGATCCGGGGACTTGTCTACAACGACACCAATTTCCGCTTGCTTACGCTTTCAAATTATCCGGACTCCAAAATCATTCCGGCTCAGTATACCGTACAGGAACTCATCCGGACCTTCACGCCGGCTTACGGCATTACGCTTCTTTATAACAGCAGACAGGACCGCAGTTATTTTTACAACGGAAGCACCTTCCTGTCTGCCGACAATTACTTTTCCCGTGAACGGCCGGATCTGCAGACTTTCAGGGAAAATCTGACGTCTCCCGGCTTCTGTCCGCTGGATGAATGGTTTGTTACACATATCGACGGAGAGCCCTTCCTCTCCTATGTCAGCGAAAACAGCGGTATCTTTGTCTGTTCTTTCCTTAGCCTGTCCCGCTACGATGCGCTGGCGCTCTTCCCCTCTGATATTGCGGAATCCTCCGTGATTATCTATTCCGGTGAAGAAATCATGTCCAATGCTCCCGCACTAAATCAGAAGAAGACCACTCTTCCCGATATCCGCACCGATTCCCAGGAAGTCGAATCCGTTTTCCAGAAAGGAAATCTGATTCAGAGGCTGAACCTTCCGGCCCATAAAATCGGAATCAGCGTCATCACACCACTCGGGGAACTGATGAAAAAGGTTCGGCCTCAGTTCATTTTCGCCCTCATCATGATCAGTCTGACGGTCATCATTATTCTCCTGATGAGCTGGTTCATGCGCCGGATGCTCCTCTTTCCGCTGCAGGAAATCGCTCTCTTCTCCAACAGTCTTGAAGCCGGAGACGAGCTTCATCTGCCTGCCGGGCATTTACGGATCCGCGAGTATACTGAGATTCGTTCCTCCCTGACCCAGCTTCTCGATAAACAGGCAGAACTGGAGCAGGAGCGTCTCACAAAGGAACAGGCCAGGGAACACGCCGCGCTGCAGTATTATCAGCTGCAGACCCGTTCACATTTCTTCCTGAACTGCCTGAAGAGTCTCTACAACATGACTGAAAACAACCAGATCCCGAAAATGCAGGCCATGATCCTTGCATTTTCGAATCATCTGCGTTATATTTTTCATGACAACCTGATGACTGTTCCTTTGGAGTCGGAGCTTCGGGAAGTCAGCGACTACCACCGGATCATTCTCCTCGATTACAGCCGCATCTTCATTCTCACCCAGAATGTTCCGACGGAATTCATGAATGTGGAGGTTCCTCCGCTTCTGATCCAGACCTTCCTGGAAAACACCTACAAATACAACAGCAAAACCGGCGAACCGCTCCTGTTTAATATTCAGGCCGAACAAGAAGAAGTGTCTGGAAAGTCCTTCCTGAAACTGACCCTTTCCGACAACGGAAACGGCTACAGCGAGGAGGTCCTTTCGAGAATCAATGAAGAACTGACTGGCTCCTACGACCAGTTCAACGTCGGCATCAACAACCTGAGGCGCCGGCTTGCGATCCTGTATCACGGCGACTGCAGGACGGAGTTCACAAACCGGCCTGAAGGCGGCGCCTGTGCCGTAATCCATATCCCGCTTGTGAAGGAAGAAACAGCGCAGACAGAAGGAGAACTATGAACCTGTTAATTGTGGACGACCAGCTGAGCGTCATAAGCGGTCTCAGAAACAACATCCATTTCAAGGATCTCGGTTTTGACGAAGTGCTCTCGGCAACGAGTGCGGACGAAGCAATGAAAATTCTTTCGGACCGCCCTGTCGAAGTGATGCTGACCGATATCGAAATGCCCGAAAAGAACGGACTCCAACTCAATGAGGAAGTGCAGAAGCAGTATCCGGACATCCTGAGAATTGTGCTGACCTCCCATGCGGTCTTCTCCTATGCCAAGGAATCCGTACGCCTCGGCTGCTTTGACTATATCGTACAGCCTGCCCCGATCACGGAGATTGAAGAAGCGCTCCGGAAGGCCGTCGATCACGTGAACCTGATCTACAACAACCGCCGTATGAACGAGTACGGCGAGCTGTTCAATTCGCACCGCTCGGAATTCCTGCAGAATTCGATTCTGAAGCTGTACTCAGAAAACGATCAGGAATTTTCGGAAGGCATCGACATGCTCAACAGCTCGGGTTTCCACATTCATCCGGAAACGATCACGCAGATGATCCTGCTGGACGTATTTTCCTATTCCCAGAGCCTGCCCGTTCACCCGCAGCAGCGGGAAGTGATGGCTTCCCTTGATAAGGCGCTGAAACTCCTGATCGAAGGCAGGATGGACGCGGAATACCTGGTATCCATGACCGCTGACCGGAAATTCCTGATCCTGATCTTCTCCAACGACGCCGAAACGATGGATATCAGCGACCGTTTCCTTTTGGCGCTCCACAACAGCATCAAGCTCGACACGCATGACGAGGGGATTGCGGTCTACGTCACGCTGCCTTTCCCGTTTCGGGAAATGCGGGAAGTCAATAAAGTCGTCCGCTATTATGTCCAGTACAATGTCGCGCATACGCCGGACATCTTCCTCGTCCGGGAGACGCAGCCCATCCGGAATTTCAACCAGGAACTGCCTGACTACATCAACCGTTGGAATATGATGCTCGGCTCGGGGCAGATCAGTCTGCTGAAGAAGGATATCCAGAACTGCATTGACAAAATCCGGGTCAGCGACCACCAGTACATGAACCTCTGCGACCTGCACCAGCAGCTGACCCAGCTCTTCTTCCGGCATTTCTATGAAAAGGGCGTCAATATCATGGCGCTTTTCACGGATGACTACAGTTACCAGGACTGTATGGGCAGCTTCTCCAGCATCGAAGAGTTTGAGCGCGCCGTGCAGTTCCTGCTTTCGGCGACCGATACCGAGAAATCCGTGAGCCGCGATTCCGACTATGTCGAGAAGGCCAAGACCTATATTGCGGAAAACAACAGCCAGATCCTGACGGTACGCGACGTCTCGGATTATGTGCACCTGAACCCCGAATATTTTACCCGGCTCTTCAAGAAAGAAACCGGGCTCAATATCAAAAACTATATCATTGACTGCAAAATCGCTTCCGCGAAGGATATGCTCCTGCATACCTCCCTTCCGGTCAGCATGATTGCGCTGGAGCTTGGCTACAGCAACTTCTCCCACTTCACGCAGATGTTCCGGAAAGCGGAGGGCATTACCCCGAGCGAGTACCGCATGAAAGCGGAGTGACCCAGTCGGGGACAGGTACCAGGAGGGTCAATTGCTTCGTCAATTGACCCTCC
>JAFYGJ010000098.1:0-21902 GCA_017543275.1 Lachnospiraceae bacterium
AAAAAAAAGAAAGAAAAAGAGAAAGAGAGGAACTGACATGGAAACAGCAATCATTAAAGCCGCATGCGCTTTGGGCGCCGGTCTCTGCATGGGCCTCGGGGCAATCGGTCCTGCAATCGGTGAAGGTAATGCCGTCGGAAAAGCGCTGGAAGGCATGGCTCGCCAGCCTGAGTCGACCGGAAACCTGCGTCTGAACATGCTGATCGGCTGCGCTGTCGCGGAGACGACCGGTATCTACTCTCTGGTCATCGCCATTCTGCTGCTGTTTGTATTTGCCGGATGACATTTTCCGAATCTGTCATATCGTATGAAACAGAAAGGCAGGTGAGCATAGATGGAGGGATTTGAGAATTTTATCGGCTTCAATCCCTGGACAGCCCTTTTCACGCTGTTTAATTTCATACTGGTTTTCATCATCCTGCGGAAATTCCTGTTCAAGCCCGTCAAGAAAATGATCGAGGAGCGCAAGAAGGAAATCGACGACCTGTACGCCGACGCCGAAGGAAAACAGGCGGAGGCGGAAGCACTGCGCACGCAGTACGAAGAACGCATCAGCACCGCAAAATCCGAAGCAGCGGAGATCATCCGGGATGCGCACCGGGAAGCCCGCCGGGAAAGCGACGGCATTCTTCTTGACGCAAAATACGAAGCCTCCGCGATCCGCGAGAAGGCGGAGAAGGACATTGCGCTCGAGAAGAAGCGTGCGATGAACGAGATGAAGGATGATGTATATCAGATCGCGATGGAGATCGCCGAGAAGCTGATGGCGCGGGAGATCACGCCCGAAGACCAGTCTGCGCTTGTCGACGAATTCATCCAAAAGATCGGAGAAGACGCATGAGTGATCTGACCCGAAGCTACGGTGATGCGCTGTACGATCTGGCGCAGTCAGAGGACCTGGCAGATGTGATTCTGTCGGATCTTCAGGAAGTCTGTGCGCTTTTTTCGGAGACGCCGGCCTATCCGAAGCTTCTTTCCGAGCCTTCGCTTCCGAAACAGGAACGCACGGAACTGATCCGGACGGCGCTTTCCGGGAGTGTGCATCTCTATACATTGAATTTCCTTCGGATTCTCACGGAGAAAGGCCTGATCCGGAATCTTTCGGACTGTGCAGAATGTTTCCGGGAGCGCTACAACGAAGACCGCGGCATCGTCGAAGCAAAAGCCGTATCGGCGGTGAAACTCTCGGACCTGCAGCGGGAACAGCTGATCCGAAAACTCCGGGACATCACCGGGAAGAAGATTACGCTCAAAGAGGAAACCGATCTGACGCTTTTAGGCGGAATCCGGCTGTCGCTTATGAACCGCGAATTTGACGGGACGGTTCGGGGCCGGATTGAGGACCTGTCCCGGATTCTCAGGGAAACGACACTTTAATCATAAGAACCCCGAAAAGGAAAGGGATGATTATGGAACTTCAATCGCAGATGATCACGAGGATCATACGTGAACAAATCAAAAACTACGAAAACCGCATCCGCCAGGGTGAAACCGGTACGGTTCTTTACCTCGGCGACGGCATCGCACGGGTCTCGGGTCTTGATGACTGCATGACCGGAGAACTGGTGGAGCTTCCGAACGGTTCCTACGGCATGGCCCAGAACCTGGAGGAGAACAGTGTCTCGGTCGTGATTTTAGGAACGGATACGGGAATCCGCGAAGGCGATACGGTGCGCCGCACAGGCCGCGTCGTATCGGTTCCGGTCGGCGAGGAACTGATCGGCCGCGTTGTGAATGCGCTCGGCGAGCCGATTGACGGGAAGGGTCCGCATTTTGCAAGAGAGTACCGCGCGATCGAAAGCCCGGCGCCGCAGATCCTGGAGCGCCGCTCGGTTTCAACGCCGCTTCAGACCGGCATCAAGGCGATTGACGCCATGATTCCGATCGGAAGGGGACAGCGCGAACTTGTCATCGGCGACCGCCAGACCGGCAAAACTACAATTGCGACAGATACGATCATCAACCAGAAGGGCAAGGATGTAATCTGCATTTATGTGGCGATCGGACAGAAGCGTGCGACCGTGGCAAAGATCGCGGAGGATCTCACGCGCGCAGGTGCGATGGACTATACGATTATCGTTTCCGCATCCGCCTCGGAACTTGCGCCGATGCAGTATATCGCGCCGTACGCTGGCTGTGCGATGGGCGAATATTTTATGCATCAGGGCAAAGACGCGCTGATTATTTACGACGATCTCTCGAAGCATGCGGTCGCCTACCGTGCGATTTCCCTCTTGATCAGAAGGCCTCCCGGACGTGAAGCCTATCCCGGCGATGTTTTCTACCTGCATTCGAGGCTTTTGGAGCGTGCAGCCCGGCTGTCGGATGAATACGGCGGCGGATCCCTCACGGCAATCCCGATTATCGAGACGCAGGCCGGCGACGTTTCCGCCTATATTCCGACGAATGTGATTTCCATTACGGACGGCCAGATTTTCCTCGAGTCGGAAATGTTCCATTCAGGCATTATGCCGGCCATCAATCCCGGCATCTCCGTATCCCGTGTCGGTGGTTCGGCGCAGATCAAGGCGCTGAAAAAGGTTGCCGCCTCCCTGAAACTGCTGTATTCCCAGTACATTGAGCTGCAGAGTTTTGCCCAGTTCGGTTCGGACCTTGATGCGGACACGCGGGCGCGGCTTGCACAGGGACAGCGGATTGTGGAGGTCCTGAAGCAGAAAAACGGCGCACCGGTCGATGTGGCGCTACAGGTCGCGATTATCTATGCAGTTGTAAACGGATACCTGAAAGAAGTGAAAGTCAGCGACATTTCGTCCTACGAGCAGGGCTTCTATGCCTATCTTGAGGAGAGTGAAGCGGACCTTTTGTCGGATATCCGTCATTTCGGCGTGCTGGATTCGAAAGACGAAGAGGCGCTGAAGGAAGCCATTATCCGTTATACCAAGAAATTCCTGGAGAAGTGATCTTATGGCAGGCGTATCAGTAAAAGCCATCCGGACCCGCATCAAAAGCATGGAGAATACGCGCCAGATCACGAAGGCCATGGAAATGGTGGCGGCATCCCGGATGATCAAGGCAGAAGAGCGGATCCGATCAAGCCGCCCGTATTTTTCGACCATGTACGACACGCTGATGGACATCGCCGCAAACAACGACGAGCTTGATTCGGCATATCTTACGCAGCGGGAAGTCAAAAAAGCCTGTTATATCGTGATTGCCGGTGACCGCGGACTCGCAGGCGGCTACAACAGCGGCGTACTGAAGCTTGCGTATGCAGGTATGAAGGACCAGGAATCCTGTGTGCTTCCGATCGGGAAGAAGGCTGTGGAGTTTTTCAAATCCCGCGGCATTGAAATCCTGACCGAGGAGTATGCGGAAGCGGCTTCCGTTTCGATCAGCGACTGCTTCACGATGGCAAGGCTGGTTGCACAGCTTTATTCGGACGGCGGCTGCGACCGGGTGACGCTTGTTTACACGAAATATATATCGGTCCTTGCGCAGAGTCCTGGTACGCTGGAACTGCTGCCGCTTCTGCCGCCAGAGACCGGAAAACGCGCCGACCGTGACTGCCTGATCATTTACGAGCCGGACAGCGTTGCGGTGTTCCATGCCATTATTCCCGAGTATCTTGGCGGCCTCCTGTACGGCGCGCTTGCCGAATCCGTCGTATCGGAGCTTGGCGCGCGGCGCACCGCGATGGACAACGCCACAAAGAATGCCGACGATATGATCGCCGACCTGAACCTGAAATACAACCGTGCCCGTCAGGGCGCCATCACGCAGGAAATCACGGAAATCGTCTCCGGTTCCTCCGGCTGATCTCGCCGGGGAAGGATCCGAAAACAGACGATCTGATATCTGAACCAAAGGAGTACGCACATGACCGGGAAAAACATCGGTACAATCGTACAGATCATGGGCCCCGTGCTGGATATCCGTTTTGAGGACAACCGGCTTCCGGAGCTTCTGAATGCAGTAGAGGTCCGAAACGGCAGCCAGCGGATCGTGGCAGAAGTCGCCCAGCATATCGGCGACAACATGGTGCGCTGCGTTGCAATGAGTTCGACCGACGGCCTCCGGCGCGGCATGGAAGCGCTGGATCTTGAGGGTCCGATCACGGTTCCTGTCGGTGAGGAATGCCTCGGGCGCATGTTCAACCTCTTAGGGGACCCGATTGATTCACAGCCAGTCCCGAATACGCAGGAACGCTGGCCGATCCACCGTCCGGCACCGGACTTTTCGGAGCAGGAAGGCGCATCGGAGATCTTAGAGACCGGCATCAAGGTAGTCGACCTGATCTGCCCCTACGCAAAGGGCGGAAAAATCGGCCTTTTCGGCGGCGCGGGCGTCGGAAAAACGGTGCTGATCCAGGAGCTGATCTACAATATTGCAACGGAGCACAACGGCTACTCGGTATTCACAGGCGTCGGCGAACGCTCCCGTGAAGGAAACGACCTGTACTATGAAATGAAGGAGTCCGGGGTTCTGTCGAAGACCGCGCTGGTCTACGGCCAGATGAACGAGCCGCCGGGAGCCAGAATGCGCGTCGGCCTTTCCGGACTTACCATGGCAGAGTACTTCCGCGATGTGAAGAAGCAGGACGTGCTTCTTTTCATCGACAACAGGGTCCGTTTCACCCAGGCCGGTTCCGAAGTATCGGCGCTTCTTGGGCGCATGCCCTCCGCGGTCGGCTACCAGCCGACGCTCGCAACGGAAATGGGCGCGCTGCAGGAGCGGATTACATCAACCCGGAACGGTTCCATCACCTCTGTCCAGGCGGTTTATGTCCCGGCGGATGATCTGACAGACCCGGCGCCCGCGACGACCTTCGCACACCTTGACGCGACGACGGTCCTGGACCGCGGCATCGCGTCCCTGGGCATTTTCCCTGCTGTCGATCCTTTGGATTCCACCTCCCGGATTCTCTCGCCGGAAATCGTCGGGGAAGAGCATTACGAGGTTGCGCGGTCCGTACAGCGGATGCTGCAGCGCTACAAGGAACTGCAGGACATCATCGCGATCATGGGTATGGACGAACTGTCGGAAGAGGACCGCACAATCGTCAACCGCGCCCGGAAGGTACAGCGCTTCCTGTCGCAGCCCTTCCATGTGGCAGAGCAGTTCACAGGCTATGACGGCGTCTATGTGCCGCTTTCCGAGACGATCCGCGGCTTCAGGGAGATCATTGAAGGACGGCACGACGAGATTCCGGAGTCCTGCTTCCTCTTTGCGGGGACGATTGACGACGTGATTCGAAACTATCAGAGGGGCGAATAGGCATGACGCAGTTTCACCTGAAAATCGTAACGCCGGACGGCAGTTTTTACGACGGGGAAGCAGAGATGCTGTCCCTTCGGACCGCGGAAGGGGATCTCGGGATTCTTGCGAATCACATCGATCTCGTGACCCCGATCGGCATTGGGGAGGCGCGGATCACGGCAGACGGAAAGACCCGGCATGCGGCCTGCATCGGCGGTCTTCTGTCCGTAGCGGGCGGAGCAGTCAGCGTTGTTGCAACGACCTTTGAGTGGGCGGAAGATATTGACCTTTTGCGCGCGCAGGCGGCGGAAGAGAAGGCGAGAGAGAGACTCCAGAACCCGAATCTTTCCAAGACGGACCGGCGGATCCAGGAGGCCAAGTATAAACGGGCTGTCGTGCGAATCAGCGTCGCCGATAACCACAGATCCGGCAGAGACACATAAGAATTGAAACAGGGGCACGGGGAAACACAGGAAACCTGCGCCTCTTTTTCCTGAAAAGCGCGTTTTTTTGTAAAAAAACATTAGATAATTAAGTTGCAAATTGAAGAAACTGCGTTTATACTGGAATGAACATTCGGATTACCGTTCATGCCAGAAAGCCGGGACGATTCCCGGATAAAAATGAGACAGAGGAAAACAGGGACAATGAAGAAACACTTGAGGCTTTTGAAAAGACTCCTGCCGGCAGCCGCGATGTCGCTGTCTTTTTTGTGCGCTTCGTGCGGCCTGATTCCGGAGGAGGAGACCTATCCTGCAGCACCGTTTTTCGTGGAGGAGATGCCGGGCGACTATACGACGGCAACCTGTCTTCGGGGCGATGTTGTACTGACGGCGCCTTTGGATCTGAAAAGCGTTGCGCGGCAGAAAAAAGATCTGCGCTTCACGGTTACGGGCGAGCACATCGACGCATTCTTTGTGAGTGTCGGCGAGACCGTTTCGGAAGGACAGCTTTTAGGACAGCTGGATATCAGCAGTTATGAACAGCAGCTGGAAACGCTTCTTGAGAGAGACGCCGAATACGAACTGCAGCTGAAGCAGAACGAGGAAAAGCGGGAAATCGCGGTGAAACGGGCCAATCTCCAGTACGCGGATTCCTGGGAGGACAGAAGAGATGCACAGGCGTCCCTGAAAACCCAGTATGACGAGAATGCGCGCATGATCGAAGACAGCCGGACTATTAATGCACTCCGGATCGAGGAGTGCCGCGTGGAGATCGCAAAACGGCAGCTTGTAGCGCCTTTTGACGGCGTCATTACATACATCATGTCCTTTACCCCGGAGACGGAGAGTTCAAGCGGAAAACGTGTGATGTCGATTGCAGATTCGACAACGACACTGTTCCGGGCATCGACGATTTACTGGCCCTACTTCAAGTCCGGCATGACGATTCCGATCACGGTGGATGACGTGGAATATGTCGGCGTGGTCGAAACGGAAAAAACGCTCGGCATTGAAGAGACCAGTCACAAGGAGGGTTCCGCAGGCTATATCTACGTCGTGCTGGATTCTCCTGCATTTGAAGTTTCGGACAGCAAGACCATTAAGGTTGAAGTGGAGCTGGAACGTGCCGCAGACTGCCTGATGGTTCCGATCGGCGCGATTGATAAGATCAATGACAGAAGTGTGGTATATTATCCGGGCGAGAACGGCATGAAATGCTACCGGGAAGTGGAAACCGGTCTCCTTTCCCGGACAAGCGCGGAAATCCTTTCGGGTCTATCGGAAGGCGACACCGTGATCATTAACTGATGAAGGAGGCAGGGACAATGAAAAGAACCATACAAATCCTCCCGCTGCTTCTGATGCTTTTTCTGATCACAGGCTGTGCGGTGAAAAACCAGAATGTACCGGAACTTCTGGAGCCGGTCCGGGGAAAACAGGACACGGATATTGTCAGGCGCGGTGATATCGAGAAGACGGAAGCCATTTACGGCACCATGGTTCCGCGGGTTACCCAGGTATATATGAAGGGTTCCGGAACAATTGAAAATATTACCACCTGGAGCGGCAAGAAAGTCAAAAAAGGCGAGATCCTGATCGAACTTGACCGGGAAGCGGTGGAAAAGCAGATTGAAAGCACGGAGAAGGCAATTGCGGACCTCCTGACGATCGGTGAATATGACGATCAGATCATGGACCTGCAGATTGCAGGCAAGAACCGAGAACTGACGCATCTTTCCGGAACCGGCGCACCTTCCCGTTCGGTTTCCATGAAGAAGCTGGAAGTGGATGAACTGAAGCAGCAGAAAGCCCAGGCGATTGAAAAGAGACAGCTCCAGGAGGAATCGCTTCAGCGGACACTGGAACAATTGAAAGCGGACCTTGAGAATCTTGTAATTGAAGCCCCCTGCAGCGGTTATGTGTACCTGGATGAGAACCTCAGTAACGGCATGTACCTGATGGAAGGCAAGCCGATCCTGCGGATTCTGGACGACAGCGACCTTTTGCTTCGGACGGAAACCCTCGTTTCGGAATACCTGCTCTCAGAAGAGTATTACGGATGGATTGAGGGAGAACGGTACGAGCTGGAGTATCTGCCGATGGACCGGCAGGATTATCTTGCGCTGATTGCGGCTGGGGAAACGGCTTACAGCGAATTCCGCGTGAAAAAGGCCGACGGACTTACGGCCGGGGATACAGGCGCTGTCGTAACCGTGACACGGAAGACACCGGATGTGCTCTATGTTCCCACAAATGCGCTTTCTTCCGACAGCGGCGGTTTCTATCTGTCCATGGAGACGGCGAACGGTTCCGAAAAGCGTTATGTGACAACCGGAGTCGGCAATGAGGTCAGAACGGAAATCCGTTCCGGCGTCTATGAAGGAGAGGTGTTCTATGTTACGAAATAAACGGCTTCCCATACTTCTTCTTTCTCTCATTGCCCTGCTTCTCGGTGTGACGGCGCAGGCATCCGACCTGATTCCGCTTTCTGAAATCGGCGACGAGAGCGCAAATTACCGGACTACGGTTGTGGAACGCACGGATGCAATCAGCGAGCGTACCTGTTCCGCAACGATTTACCTTCCGGTAGAACATAAAATCTACTACAAAGGGGCAGACGCGTATTTTGTCAAGGATCTTGCTGTTTACGGAAACGATGTAAAAGAGGGCGCTTCTGTATTTGAAATCGATCCCGATGTCGATGAGATCCGGCTCACGGAGCTGCAGCTTCAGAAGGAAGAGCTGGAGCGTCAGTACAATGATGCGAATGCAGCCCGGGATAAGGAAATCGTGAAGCTTGTCAAACAGCACACGGAGGCTATGCCCGGAGATCCCTATACCGCGGAGCTTTTAGACTACCGTGTAAAGATCCTGAATCTTGAGGCTGAGAAAGCCACATATGAATACAATAACAAAATCGAGTCTCTGGACAAGGAAATCGCCGAACTTGAGGAAGAGCTGAAGCGTACGACGATCGACAGCCCCTTTACAGGACGGCTCAGCTACATGCTGGGCATGACGGCAGGAAGGATCATCCGGGACGGCGAGCATGTCATGTCCGTGACAGACCTGACGAAGATCTATCTTCGCGCAAACGCCTCGATTCCCCTCGGCCTTCCGGTGAAGGTCAGTGTCGGGTATCGCGGTGACGATTATGTATTCGACGGAAAATGCGTAATCAACTGCTCCATGATGACGGCAGGGACCGATACCACCTCTATTATCGAAATCAATATGGAGGATATTCTGAGCATCAATGACAACCTGCGGCAGCTGGATGTCCGGGCGGTCCGGATCGAGGTGACCTTTACCGACAGCTGCATGAAGAACGTCCTCGTCGTTTCCACGGATGCACTGCAGAAGGACGGGAATTATTATTACGCAGAAATCCTGGATGATGAAAATGTAATTCATCGCCGTCCCGTCAAGGTGATGGCGCTGAAGAACCAGATTGCGTGGGTCATCGACGGGCTCGAAGAGGGCGACGTCCTTGTCCTGCAGTAAGGAGGGAATATGCTGCATTTTGTACTGCAAAAACTCCTGAATAAAAAATGGATGGTGGCAGCCCTTCTGGTGGGCAATATCCTGCTGTTTGCGATTGCCGCAGCGACGCCGATCTATACAGAGACGACGTTGCAGCGCGCGCTTCAGACAAGCCTCGGCAACTATATCGAGGAAAAGAACCGCTATCCGATGTCGCTGCAGGTCAAGACGACGGCTTTCCCGCGGGACAAGGCCTATATTGCGGAAAAGACGGAACTTCTGGAAAAGTCCTCCGAGGTGTTCGGCCTCCCGATCGAGCTGATGGTCAAGTATGTATATATCTCGGAAGACTCCACCACGACGGATCTTTCGCGCGAAAACAGGAAACGCACGGCCCGGATCAGTTCGATGAGCGATCTTAATGACCATATCGAGATCGTACAGGGCAGTATGTACCGCACAGAACCGGATGATGAGGGTATTGTGGATGCAATTGTCCCGCTGAAGTGCCTGCGGGATCAGGCTTACCTGATCGGCGAGGTCATTACGATGAACTCGTTCACATATGCGGATGGATCCCCGGTCCAGATCCGGATTGCCGGCGCCTTCACATCAAAGTCCAGCGACGATATTTACTGGGCCTCCGCGCCATCCACCTATACGACGTCGGTTTTCATCGACCAGGACCTGTTCTACAGGCTGTTTGTCCGGGAAGATTTCGAGAAGAGCGTATCCGGAAACTGGTTTGTCTTCTACGACTATTCTGACATGCGCGTGAGTCAGATCCGCAATATCCTGGCTGAAACCGAGAATTATGAAGCGGTTTTCAAGAAGGGCGGCTGGCACACCTGTTTCAACAATTACGGAACAGTTCTGACAGATTTTCTGTCGACGGAAAAGCGTGTCCGAATCACTTTCTTCGTATTGGAAGTGCCGATTCTGGTGATTCTCGCTGCCTTCATTTTTATGGTGGCGCGGCAGATGCTCGATATGGAGCAGGCAGAGATCGCGGTCTTAAAGAGCCGGGGCGTGAGCCGGGGACAGCTGATTCGGATTTATCTGCTTCAGAGCATTGTGCTCTCGCTGATCTCGCTTGTGATCGCCGTGCCGTTCTCGTACCTTCTGGTACGGATCCTGAGTTCTGCAAATGCTTTCCTGCAGTTTGTGCGCCGGCACAATCTCAAGGTGATTTTCACGAAGGAATCCCTGCTGTATCTCGGAAGCGCGGCCGTGCTCTCGATCCTTGCGATGGTTATTCCGGTGATCAAACGTTCGCGCGTTACGATTGTCAACCACCGGCAGCGGAAAAACCGGAAGCGTTCCGAAAAGCCGATCTGGCAGCGTTTCTTCTTTGACCTGATCCTTTTGGGCGTTTCGGGTTATGGGCTGTTCTCCTTCTACAACCAGCGGGAGCTTCTGTCGGAGAAGGTACTTTCCGGTGCTGCGCTCGATCCGATGCTTTACATCAGTTCATCCCTGTTCATGCTCGGATTCGGCCTGTTCCTTCTCAGAATCCTGCCGTACATCGAGCAGCTGATCTACCGGATTTTCCGGGAAAAATGGAGCCCGGCGCTTTATACCTCCTATCTCCGGGTGCTTCGGACAAGAAAGTCCCAGGACTTTATTATGGTGTTTCTGTTCATGACGCTTGCGATCGGTGTTTTTGACGCAGTGGCGGCGCATACGGTCAACAAGAACTCCGACCAGAATATCGAATACATTACCGGTGCAGATATCGTCGTGAAGGAGAGATGGGCGGACAACTCCCAGGCGGTTGCGGAAGATCCCTCGCTTGAGTTCCAGTATTTTGAGCCGAATTATTCACGGTATATGAACCTGGAAGGTCCGGAATCCATAACAAAGGTCCTGAATGACAATGATGTCTCAGTCAGCGTTCAGGGCGGAAAGGTCTCGAATGTTCAGCTTCTTGGTATACACACGAAGGAATTCGGCGAGACTGCGCGTTTCGACATGAAACTTCTTCCGGAACATTGGTACAATTATCTGAACGTACTTGCAAAATCCGAAAAGGGAATTCTTCTGTCTACCAATTTCCGTGATGAATACGGAATTGCTCTCGGAGATACGGTTTATTTCCGCAACCGGGGCGGAAAATCGGCCCGCGGCGTGGTCGTCGGCTTTGTGGATTATTTTCCTTCGTATATCCGACGAAACTATGTGAAGGGAACTGACGGTATATATCGTGAGACCGAAAGATTCCTGGTGGTTGCAAATCTGTCCTACATCCAGGAACAGTTCGGAATAACGCCTTATGAGATCTGGATGAAGGCTGGAGATTCTACCGCTTTCATCTATAAATTCAGGGATGAAAACAATCTGAGCTTCCAGAAATTCACGGATCTGTCTGCGTCAATCCAGAAGAGCAGAAGCGGATCGATCTTGCAGGGCACGAACGGTATTCTGACCGTCGGCTTCTGTGTGGCGCTGGTGCTGTGTACCGTCGGTTTCCTGATTTACTGGATCCTGTCGATCCGAGAGCGGGAGCTTCAGTTCGGTATCTTCCGGGCGATGGGCATGTCGATGAAGGAAATCATTGTCATGCTTCTGAACGAGCACCTGTACATTTCGCTGTTTGCGATCCTGATCGGTGTGGCGGACGGCTTTGTAACGTCGAAACTGTTCATGCCGTTGATCCAGATCGGCTATTCCTCGGCGGATACGACCGTTCCGCTGTCGGTGTCGGCTTCGCAGGCGGATATGATCCGGCTCGCAGTGATTGTCATCCTGATGCTGGCAGTCTGCCTTACGATTCTAAGCGTGATTATCCGGCGCTTAAAGATCGCACAGGCGCTGAAGCTGGGAGAAGATTGATCCATGGCAGATTTGATGGGGCAGAAGAAGGAGATAGACTGATATGGAAAATATCATGAAAACGGAAGGTGTCGGACGCGCTTTTAAAACCCAGGGCGACGATTTCTGGGCGCTGAAGGACATTACCGTCGAGATTCCGAAGGGAAAGCTCACGATCCTCAGGGGCCGTTCCGGTTCCGGAAAAACTACGCTCATGAATATTCTCGGGGCACTGGATCTGCCGACGGAAGGAACCGTGGAGTTTTCGGGACGTGAAATCACCGCGCTTTCCGAAGAGGAGAGGACCACCCTGAGAAGAAACCGGATCGGATTCGTATTCCAGTCAATCGCGCTGATTCCGATGATGACCGCCTATGAAAACGTGGATTTTGCGCTTCGGATGGCGGGCTATAAAGGAGACCGGAAAGAGCGGGTGATGGAGTGCCTGCATCTTGTAGGCCTTTCGGCACGGGCGGACCATATGCCGCAGGAGCTTTCGGGCGGCGAGCAGCAGCGTATCGCGATTGCGCGGGCGATCGCCCACCGGCCGGAGGTGATCTTTGCGGATGAGCCGACAGGTGCTCTGGATACGATGACCGGACTCACAGTAGTCAAGATTTTCAAGGAACTCTGCGAGAAGGAAGGCGTCACGATCGTCATGACGACTCACGACGTTGGGCTGATGGAGTTCGGAGACCAGGTATACGAGCTGGAGGGAGGCAGACTGACCCATGAAGAAGAATGACGAGCTTAGCCTGAAGGATCGACTTCCGGAAGAACCGGTAGAAGAGAAGACCAGTGTCTCGGAATTAAACGCGGCGGCGCCGTCGGAAAGCGAGGAATCGCAGGACAATATCATCATCTGCGACAACCTGGTTAAGATCTACAAAACTGAGGACGTCGAGGTACTGGCGCTGCAGGGACTGGATATCCTGATCGGAAGGGGAGAGCTGATGGCGATCATTGGCAATTCCGGTTCCGGTAAATCCACCTTCCTCAACATGATCGGCGGCCTGGACCGTCCGTCCGCCGGCCGGCTCATTGTCGACGGAAAGGACCTGTTCAAGATGAACGAGCGCGAGCTTGTGGACTACAAGCGGAATACGGTCGGTTTCGTCTGGCAGAACAATGCGAGAAACCTGCTGCCGTATCTGACGGCGGCGGAAAACGTACAGATGCCGATGCTTTTCACAAACTCCGACCAGAAAAAGCGCGCAAAGGCACTGGAACTATTAGAGATGGTCGGGCTGTCTCACCGGAAGGATTCCAAACTTTCCCAGATGTCCGGCGGCGAACAGCAGCGTGTTGCAATTGCGATTGCGCTTGCTAATTCCCCGAAAATTCTCCTCGCGGATGAACCGACGGGTTCTGTAGACGTCAAAACCGGTGCTTACATCCTGGATGTCTTCAAGGAGATTAACGAGAGTTCCGGGCTCACGATCATCATTGTCACACATGACCGGATGCTCAGCAAGAAAGTACACCGTGTCGCTGCGATCCGGGACGGCAAGATCAGTTCGGAGATGATCATGAAGCAGAGCTACCGGAACCGGATGAACGAAATTACCGCTTTTACGGAACAGAGCGAGATTCAGGATGAGTATTCAATCCTTGACCGGGCAGGAAGGGTGCAGATCCCGCGAGAGGTCCTGGAAGGCCTGCATTTGGACGGAAACAAGGTGAAATTAGAGCTTCAGGACGGCAAAGTCGTCATCAGCAGACCGGAATAATCTGCTAAAAATCGGGTATGGACATATTTCACATGATTTCGGTTGAAATGCGTGTGAAATATGTCCGTTTTTTTAAAAAGTGCTTGCATTTCCTTATAAAAGTTGTATAATACTCACAGTAGATTCTGGCGCGGGATGGTCATTTTTACGAAAACACATCCCCGCAGGCGAGTTATCACAACTAAATGGGGGAAGGAGAAAAACGTTATGAAAGGTTTCTTTTCGAACACCTGGAAGAACAGGGCGCATGTCGTGCTTGCGCTGCCGGCATTCCTGGTACTCCTGCTGTTTGCGTATATGTCGATGTTCGGTCTCGTCATCGCATTCAAACAGTTCGATTACACCAAGGGTATTCTCGGCAGCTCCTGGAACTTCCCGGACAACTTCAAGCTATTGGTTGTCAATAAGGATAAGTTCCTGACGATCACGAAGAATACAATCATGTATTACTTCATCTTCACGCTTGTCGGTACTTTCCTGAACATCGTACTTGCGATTTCGATTGACCAGTTCGTATTCAAAAATGCCGGACGTGTCATGCAGACAATCATGATCATCCCTGTGTTTATTTCCTACGCGGCGGTCTCTTTCGTTGTGTACGCTTTCCTGTCAAAGTCACCGGCAGGTATTGTCAACGGAACAATTCTTCCGCTTTTTGGAGGAGAAATCAAGAGTTTCTACCAGAAAGCATCATACTGGCCATGGATCCTGACAATTGTAAATATCTGGCACGGCGTCGGATATGGATCTGTGCTTTACATGTCAGTGCTCGCCGGTATCGATCAGGAACTGTATGAAGCGGCCAAAATCGACGGTGCGAACAAGTGGCAGCAGATCTGGAACATCACGCTTCCGATGCTGGTCCCGATGGTTACCGTCATGCTGCTTCTCTCGGTCGGCGGCATCATGCGTTCCGACACCGGTCTGTTCTACACGGTTACGAGAAACATCGCCAACCTGCACAGTAAGACACAGACGATCGACGCATTCGTGCTGAACCAGCTGCTGAACAACCCGAACTACGGACTTACCGCTGCGACGACATTCTTCCAGTCCGTTGTCGGTCTCTTCATGATGCTTCTTTCGAACGGCATCGTCCGGAAGATGGCACCGCAGAACTCGCTGTTCTAAGGGAAAGGAGGGTACAATCATGGCTAAAGAAAAAATGTTGACAAATGATCCTGAGATCCTCCGGATGGCGAAAAAACACAAAAAGCCGGGACCCGGGCAGTATGTGCTGTTCTTCCTCCTGCTTCTGTATACGCTGTTCTGCTTCCTGCCTTTCCTGCTGGTAGTGATATCCGCTTTCTCTGATGAGTCGTCAATCCTGAAAAAAGGTTTCAGCTACTTCCCGGATGCCTGGTCCATGATCGCCATGAAGTCAGTGTTTGAATACGGCAGACAGCTTCTGGTATCCTACGGCGTCACAATTTTTATTACGGTCGTCGGTACTTTCACAGGCCTGATGCTTCAGAGCATGTATGCCTATTCCCTGACCCGTCCTGATTTCCAGCTCAGGAAGCTCCTGAATATCTGGATCATCATCCCGATGCTGTTCCAGGGCGGTATGCTTTCCGCTTACCTCATTTTCACCGGCTGGTATCATCTGAAAGATACCCTGATCATTCTGATTCTTCCGCATGCGGTAGGCACGATGAATATCATCATCCTGAGAACCTATATCGCGAACAGTATCCCGAATGAGCTGAATGAAGCTGCGAAGATTGACGGAGCAGGAGATTACAGAACTTTCTTCCAGATCACACTTCCGCTGATGAAACCCTCGCTTGCAGCTGTCGGCTTCATGATGGCAACCGGTTTCTGGAATGAGTGGCAGAGTGCTTTGATCTACATCGATTCCAAGAACAAGAAACCCCTGCAGCTCCTGCTGGTCAATATCCAGAAGAACATCGAAATGCTGATGAACTCCAAGGATATTCCGCCGGAAGTTATGGCGATCATGGGCAACAAACTTCCCGGTAATACGATTACCATGGCGACTGTTTTAGTCGTCGTCGGACCGATCCTTGTCGTATATCCGTTCTTCCAGAAGTACTTCATCAAAGGTCTTACAGTCGGTTCCGTCAAGGGCTGATGCAAAGGATTGTGGAAAATAACTGTTTTATGTTGATTTCACAAATCTTATGTTGACATTTTATTCAAAATAGTGTATAGTAAGGGCGTTGCAGATATGAACAATATGTAAACAATCTGTAAACAAGCACCTTGACAAACGTTTAACACTGGAAAATAATCCTAATCCGATCGGTGAATATGGTTCGCCGCCGGGATTTGAATATTTTCCGCGGTGCTGTACCATTATAAATATTTTCACCTCGGACGAAGGTGATAATATAAAAATTTAAAAGGAGGAATTTTCGCAAAATGGTGAAGAAAATTCTCGCTGCTCTCCTTGCAGCAGCAATGATCTTCAGTCTTGTCGCCTGCACCAGCACACCTGCTGAGACCCAGGCTACCGAGAAGACTGAAGCTGCAACAACCAAGGCAACCGAAGCTGAGACCACGAAGGCTGCTGAAACGGATGCCCCCGAGACCGATGCACCGGCTCCGGCTGGCGACAAGGTTAAGATCACGATCTTCCGCTGCCTGTACAACAGATCTGCTGTTGACGACGCACAGGTAAAGAAAGTTCAGGATGCAATCAATGCAAGACTGGACGAGCTTGGCGAAGCAGTTGAAATCGAAATCCATGAAATCGCCAGCTCCGAGTATTCCGACAAGGTTACCATGGCTCTTGCAGGCGGTGAGATCAACCTTCTGTGGAACGCTTCCTGGTGGGGCGGCGGTATCGGCTGTGACGATCTGTGGCGTACCAATGCTGCGTATGACATTACCGACCTTCTTCCCGGCACCCTGCTTTGGGATGCTATGCCGGAAGGCGTCTGGGAAGCTTCCAAGTACGACGGCAAAGTCCTGTTCACTCCTGTCTACAAGGAGACCTACGAAGGCTACGACATGAAGACCCCGAAGGCGGTTGTCGAGCTTACAGGACATGATCCGGAGTTCCCCGAAGTTACTTCTCAGGACAACTGGTATGACAGAATGGCTGCATTCGATACCTACTTCCAGGAGTGCAAGGATGCCGGTGTTGAGTACCCGTACATGGCTTGCCAGTTCTTCTATCGTATCGCTCTTGACGATTACGATTTCTTCGGCGGCGGCTCTTCTCTTCTTGCTGTTGATCGTAAGACCGACACGGTTGTGAACGCTGTTGCTACTGAAGGCTACAAGAAGTGGGTACACCTGATGCGTGACTGGTATGACAAGGGATACATCAATGATGCAATCCTTGACAAGAGCACTCCTCAGGGCCTGAACAAGACTGCGAACTGGGGACTTCAGTTCTGGACCAACGTTCCCGGCGACTCTCTGAAGAACTCTGAAACCCGTGATGAGCAGGAAGAAGTCATGATCGAAGGCATCACCAAGTGGTGGACACATTCGACCACAACCCTTGGCTCCTGCTTCACAGTTACCTCTTCTTGTTCTGAAGAGCAGGCTAAGGCTTGCGTCGCTTTCATGGGCCGTCTGTACACCGATCAGAAGATTGCTGACCTGTACACCTATGGTATCGAAGGCGAAGACTACACCATTGAAGACGGCGTTGTCGTTGTCAACAATGATGGTACCTACTGCCATTCCGCTTGGGAATCCACCTCTGTTGTTCCGCTTACCCTGATGAAGGATGAGCCGGTTGACAAGGTTCAGTCTTACGTAGACCACAACAACGCAGCTGAGACTTCCTGCGCTGCTGGTTTCCGTTTCGACAAGAGCGCTGTTGAAGCTGAGTGGACTGCATGCCAGGATCTGAACAGCAAGTACGGTGAGCCGCTCGAGCTTGGTTCTCCTGTCGTTAACGACATCGAGGACGTTGATGCGATCATCGACGCTTACCTTGCTGAACTTGAGACCGTTGGCTATCAGAAGGTTCTCGACGAAGCTACAAAGCAGTACGAAGCTTGGAAGGCTTTAAAATAATTAACTGAAAGCCGATTAAGCAATTCGTACCTGAAAGGTACAAAAACCCCCGCTCGAAAGGGCGGGGGCTTTTTGTCGCCTTCAGCACATAAAAACCCCGGGGCAGTGAGCCCCGGGGTTTTCGTAACAGTTTTGATCGAAGGGATTACAGTGCAAGGCCCTGAGCGATCATCGCGTTTGCAACTTTCTCGAAGCCCGCGATGTTGGCGCCTGCAACGAAGTCGCCGGGAACGCCGTAACGCTTCGCGGCATCAGAGACCTTGGCGTAGATATCAACCATGATCTGGTGGAGCTTCTGGTCAACTTCTTCAGCAGTCCAGGAAAGACGCTGGGAGTTCTGGGACATTTCAAGCGCGGAGGTGGCTACGCCGCCGGCGTTTGCCGCCTTGCCGGGCATGAAGAGAATGCCGTTCTCCTTGAGGTAATCGGTTGCTTCGCGCGTGGTAGGCATATTCGCGCCTTCCGCAACAAGGAAGCATCCGTTCGCAACAAGCGTCTTGACACCGTCGAGATCCAGTTCGTTCTGGGTTGCGCAGGGAAGATAAATGTCACAGGGGATATTCCAGATGCCCTTGCCGTCGGTATACTCTGCGGACGGAACATAATCGAGATATTCTTTGATGCGGCCGCGTTTGACTTCCTTGATTTCCTTGACAGCGTCGAGATTGACACCGTTCGGATCGTGGATATAGCCGTTGGAATCGCAGAGCGCCACAACAGTTGCACCGAGCTGGGTTGCCTTTTCAGCTGCGTAGATTGCCACATTGCCGGAACCGGTCACGATGACGGTCTTGCCTTCGAAACTCTTGCCGACTTCCTTCAGCATTTCGTCAACGATGTAAACAAGGCCGTAGCCGGTAGCCTGGGTACGGACAAGAGATCCGCCGTAAGTCAGGCCCTTGCCGGTCAGGACGCCTTCGTAAAGGCCGGTGATGCGCTTGTACTGGCCGTACAGATAACCGACTTCACGGCCGCCGACACCGATGTCGCCGGCCGGAACGTCTTCGTCAGCGCCGATATATTTATAGAGCTCTGTCATGAAGCTCTGGCAGAACTTCATCACTTCACGGTCGGATTTGCCCTTGGGATCAAAGTCGGAGCCGCCCTTGCCGCCGCCGATCGGAAGACCGGTCAGGGAGTTTTTGAAAACCTGCTCAAAGCCGAGGAATTTCAGGATGCTCTGGTTGACAGAGGGATGGAAGCGGAGACCGCCCTTGTAGGGACCGATCGCACTGTTGAACTGGATGCGGTAGCCGCGATTTACCTGTACGTTGCCGTTGTCGTCAACCCACGGAACCTTGAAGCTGATAATGCGCTCCGGCTCCACAAGACGCTCTAAAAGGCCTTCTTTCCGGTAAAGTGCTTCGTTTTTGTCAATTACAACTGCGAGGGAGTCGAGGACTTCTTTGACAGCCTGATGGAACTCGGGCTCATTGGGGTTCTTTTCCACAACGCGTGCGTAAATCTCATCTGTGTAACTCATAATGGCTCCTCCTATGGAAAGTTGAATACAATGCAGAAAACCCTTCTGCTGTTAATCCACTGGAAATAATTTTATCACTTTTTTAGGTCCGGCGCAATTCATGATTTTTTCTATATTTCGGGCGGAGAGGAAAATCCTTCGGGTATTTTTAACAAAAACACGAAGAGAAATCCTTCTTGACAAAACCAAATGTTTGTG
Organism: Lachnospiraceae bacterium; assembly: GCA_017543275.1. Lineage (GTDB taxonomy): Bacteria > Bacillota > Clostridia > Lachnospirales > Lachnospiraceae > UBA1267. The sequence goes on from JAFYGJ010000098.1 coordinate 19,365, forward strand.
TATAATAGGGAAAGTGACGTGAGTCGCCTGCTTCTGTAGCTCAGCCGGTAGAGCAGCGCATTCGTAATGCGCAGGTCGTGGGTTCGAGTCCCACCGGGAGCTTTCAATGATCCAGCATTTAAGCCGAAATTTGAAAGTATTGTCTCAAAAAACGGTCACTCAAAACTGGGAAAAAAGAAGATTGACGGGAATTTGACGGGAAATCACATGCCTTTTTGTGATTTCCCGTGTATTTTTGAATCGGAAACCAAAGTTATTTGTATAATCGCATATCTAAAAGGATCTATCTCACTCAAAAATATCCGGAAGCACATTATTAAATTTTGTTTTGTTCCGGTATAATGGTTATGCCGTGAATTGCGTAAAATGGCCTTTTATGAGCCTGTATAGTGGCGTTCGATAAAAATATCATAAATTGCCCTTCACAGGGCTTATCGGGCCAAATTTCGCGAATTCTCGCAAATGATGATATCCTTTGTCTTACCGAACAAAAATAGACAGCGATGACATTCTGCTTATATGTCTATCACTGCCTATTTTTTTGGTTCTATTAGCTCTGTCTTGAAATTGGGACTGACTTTAACTGCTACCTACGAGATTATCCAAAACATCGGATGCAACCTGGTCTTGTGAAGGGATAGCATGGGAGTAAATATCCATTGTGGTTGAAGGCTTAGCGTGACCGAGTCGGTGTGAAACCGTAACCACATCCACGTTATTTGCAAGCAACAATGAAGCTCCAGTATGACGCAGATCGTGTAATCGAATCTCAGGTAATCTATCAGAAGGATCTTTGCAGCTCTTGTTATACTCGTTAAGAATATTCTTGAATTTCTTGCCGATGGTGTCCACATGAATCATCCTACCGGAATCTTTTTGAATAAAAATGTAGTTCTTATCGAAATCCTTTCCTGTCAATCCTTCCCACATTGATCCCAGTTCAAATGATAATCGTATCTGATCTTTTTTCCACTCTTTAAGTGCTGTTATACATCTGTCCGGAATTTTGATCCGGCGATACCCGGCATTCGTTTTTGGGGGTTTCATTATTATACCAGTTTTTGTAATGCTTACGGCCTTGTGGATATACAATTCCTTTTTATCGAAGTTAACATCTTCCCACGTTAACGGCGCAAGCTCACCGCGCCGACACGAAGAGAAGATACTGAGCGTATAAAGTGCCGTGTACATAGATGAAATACCAGTTTCAAGATTGTAAGCAGAAATAGTATAGATATTTCCAGCTTTGTCTACCCGCCTCCGTTCTGCATAGTGATGAGTGTATTGCTGTTTTAAAGCAGAAAAGAATTTATCAATTTGATCACTGGTCCATATTTGATAGTTGTATTTCTTAGAGCTTTTTGGGATCGTGACACGATCACAGGGATTGGATTGAATTAACTCCATTTTAAAAGCATATTTTAGAATTCCGTTAATAATAGAGTGGTGTCTTTTGATCGTTCCGATTTTTAAGCCATCGTCGAGCATTTTGTGATAGAGGTCCTGTAAATGGATAGGCGTAATTTTCCCAACTGGTATATGACCGATCGCAGGATTGATTCTGTTATTTAGGGCAGACTTGTAGCCTTCGACGGTGTGAACCTCATCGCTCTTTTCAATAACATCAAGCCACTTATCAGCCAGATCTCGAAAACGCATGGATTCGCCTTCGTAGAATTTACCAGCGTGGATCCGTCGTTCAAAGTCTGCTGCCGCAGCTTGGACTTCTTTTTGGATTTTTGTGCTTGCCGTAGCCGTCGGGTGAAAGGTCATTGTTTTCCGGATCGGACGACCATGTTCATCAGATCCGGCATAAACCTCGATCTGATACGAAGATCCTCTTTTCCTTATATTAGCCATTAAACCTCCTTTGGTTCGGCTAAGAATATGAATAGTTTCTTTGCCGAACCTATTCTGAAATGTTTGGGTTTATGTTCTGTTCTTTGTTCGTGAACAACTTGGCAATTGCCACTAATCGATTTTTGTCTTCTTGACGCAATCTTTCAAAATATTTGGTGATTGCCATTAATCGATTTTTGTCTTCTTGACACAATCTTTCAAAATATTTGGTGAATGCCACTAATTGATTTTTGTCTTCTTGGCGCAATCCATCATAATATGCCATAAGACGTTCTTTCTGTTCGGACAAAACTTTAGTAGGATTAGGAATCTCAACCTTCGTATCAAAACACATCAGCTCGCTTGGCTGAACATTAAATAGTTCAGCCATTTGCTCTATATAGGTGCGCTTAATATTTTCTACGTACCCACATTCCCATTTGTTCACGGCTGCGCGATTTACGGCTGGTTTCAATATTTTACCAAGTTCCTCCTGCGTATAACCAGCTTCCTTTCTACATTCCCTGATTTTGTCTCCCATTTTCATTTTTTTACCTCTAATCGTATCTTTATATTAACATGTGATAAAGCGAAATGCAAGCAGAATAGAAAAAATATCTAAAAACATCACACAACTGCTTGACAACGAAGCATTGGTGTGATAGGATGGAGATATCTTAAAACCGCACAGCGAAAAAA
>JAFYGJ010000099.1:0-2006 GCA_017543275.1 Lachnospiraceae bacterium
AACCAGGTCCTCCGTCAGTCGTCTGAGATCCGTGCCGTGCATTTCGCATTCCTTGATTCGGGTCAGCACATCGCCGAGGTTTCCCGCAAGAATCCCTTCCAGCAGGGCAATCTGTTCACTCTGGGAGGCAAGACCGAAGATCGAATCGATCACTTCCTCCGTGATCTGTCCGTTTCCGTAGGCACGGGCCTGTTCGAGAATCGACAGGGAGTCGCGCATTCCGCCGTCAGCGAGCTCCGCGATCTTTGCGGCGGCTTCCGGCGACAGTTCAAAGCCTTCCTGTTCCGCAATGTTAAGCAGATGAGCCTGGATCTTCGGGGTATCCACCTTGGAGAAGTCAAACCGCTGACAGCGGGAGATAATCGTCTTCAGCAGCTTCTGGGGATCGGTCGTCGCCAGAATGAAGATAACGTGCTCGGGCGGTTCTTCCAGCGTCTTAAGCAGTGCGCTTGCGGCACTGGAGGAAAGCTGGTGAACCTCGTCGATGATATAGATCTTATGTCTTCCCATCATCGGGGAAAGACGCGCCCGGTCAATCAGGTCGCGGATATCCTCGACATGGGTTTCATTCGCCGCATTGATTTCAATGATGTCCGGGTGGGTTCCTTCGATCGCCGCGCGGCAGTTTTCACATTCATTGCACGGAGCGTGGTCCGGATTCGAACAGTTGACCGCCCGCGCAAGCAGTCTTGCCATGGAGGTCTTGCCGGTTCCGCGGGGTCCGCAGAAAAGATAGGCGTGTCCCACCTTGTTTTCTTTCACTGCGTTGCGGATCGCCCGGACAACATATTCCTGGCCGACCAGTTCATCAAATGACTGGGACCGGTATTTCTGATACAGCGCTATACTGCTCATAAAGTACATTCCTTACCGCATCTTATTATATATAAAAAATTCCGGAGCGGGCAGGGATATCATTAACCCGCAAAAATACCAACCCGCAAAAATACCGTGGTACAGTAGAGATACCGGTCTCTGCCGGATCTCAGGGAACGCAATGGAACTGTCAGACCTTCTTGAATACGCAAAGAATACGTATCACATCGAAGAAGAACACAAATGGGCGGACTGGCCCGGTTTTTCCGTGCTTTCCCATCCGGATACCGGCAAGTGGATTGCCTTATGCATGCGCCAGTGGGACAGTGAGACCGGCGAGCTGATTGAACGGGTCGATCTCAAATGCGAACAGAGCTGCCTGCGGGAGTTCCGCGCTTCCTGGCTCACCCTTCCGGTACGCATGAAGGGGTACCACTGGGCCGGCATTGCGTTTACGCATGAAACCAGCGCGGCAGTCGTCCGCACGCTGTTTGACCGGGCTGTAACGTACGGAAAACCCCGCGGGTATACCGTTGTCCTCAATCAGAATACCGGTCCGTCGCAGCCCGTGCACCGCGACACCGCCCTGCCTTTTTCCGGCAGCTCCTACCGCCCGGACAGGGTCAATGTGCCGGAGAAGATCCTGCAGATGCGGAAGATGAACTCCACGCTCGGCGATCTCAAATCTGTCCGCAATAAAACCTTCTACAGACAGGCCGTCTTCATGAAGGACTACGAAGATGACTATCCCTGGCAGGGAGATTTCTTTCATTACTTTTCCACCTACCGGGATCTGAATACACCCCAGCTGCGGGGTTACTTTTCCTGGCGGACAAAAATACGCAGGGGAATCTATGAGCCGATTCCCTTATCCGCGGCTTATATTTATGTCTATGAACTGCTCAACGGCATCGGTGCCGCTTCCGACGAAGACCGCCTGGCAAAGATCCGTGATTTTGTGAATCAGTCGGTGAAAGCCGGCATCTTTCAGACATCCGATTTCCGGACCGTGGAAGACTGGATTCCTGCCCTGGGCATCCTGCTGGGATTACGGCCGGAAATCATTGCGAAGTATGCGGATGATACGTTTTTAAAGCGGGATGCGGTGCTTGAAAAGCTGATGAAACCGCGGGAATACAGCGATGAAGACGTTCTGGAGGCACTGAAATTCATTGCCGGAAAGAAGCTGG
>JAFYGJ010000004.1:0-112072 GCA_017543275.1 Lachnospiraceae bacterium
GTCCGAAGAAATGTTGAAGGTTCCCAGGACCCCGTTCTCGAATTCCAGCGCCGCGATCAGCGTCGTAGGAGTATTTACCTCAAATTTCTGACCGTACTTCGGATGCTTCGGATTTTTGTAAATCCTCTCCGGGAACAGATTGCCGCCGAAGCCGCAGACCCGTTTGATGCTTCCGAAAAGGTTGATCATCTCGTGGATGAAATAGCCGCCGAGATCAAAGGGGAAGCCGCCGCCGTAATGCAGCGGGAAGAAGAAATACCGGGGTTCCGTGTCGAAGAAAGGCGTATCCGGATCATAGAATCTCGAAATCTGCGCGTGAACCGTACGCGGTTCGCCGATGATGCCGTTGTCGAGATACATCCTGGCGTCCTGCTCCCAGGAACCGAGAAAGGTGTCGGGTGCGGTCGTGTACATCAGGCCTTTTTCCTTCGCCAGATCGTAGAGCATCTTCGCCTCTTCGAAGGTCGGTGCCATCATTTTTTCCACATAAACATGTTTTCCGTGTTCGAGCGCCATTTTAGTGATCTTGACATGGGATTCGGGATAAGTCAGGTTGACAATGATCCGGATCTCAGGATCATTCATCATCTCCTCAAGACTCATCGCCCGGACGCCCGGATAGTGGTCCTCCATCCATTTCGCACGGGATTCGATCTGGTCACAGGCACCCACGACATCGATAATCGCGAACTTGTTGACCATATTTTCCATGTAAGTGCCCTTGCAGATGCCGCCGCAGCCGACGACACCGACTTTGATTTGTTCTACCATCGTGTCTTCTGTCCTTTCGTTCCTATACTGCTTCCTCCGAATTCGGCGTCCGGAGGAAGCCGATTTCTTCAGTGATGCCGCCGTGCTTCTTTCTTACCTTTCAAGCCGCTTCAAGACTTCCATGCACATTCGTCCGTTGGGGTACGGACATTTCCAGAGGCTGACCATCGGACGCTTATGATCCGTGCCGTCCGGATCGGTCTCGCTGTGCCACTCTCCGCCGGCCTCGAAATTGATCAGGTATTTTTTGACAAATTCCCAGACCTTCTCCGCTTTCCGAAGATATGCTTCCTCTCCGGATTTCTCATAGGCGTTCACGAGCGCCACGATCGTCTCCGCCTGGACCCACCAGACGGCGGTTTTATCATCTTCCCTCTCGCACTCGTTGTAGAGATATTCGCCGCTAAAGCCTTGTTCCAGCGTGCAGTCGCGTACAGCATGCAGGATCGGCAGGATCTTGTCGGTATATTTCTGCTCCGACAGGATCTCGAGTGTCCGCTCCACCAGCCATGAGGCTTCAATGTCATGGCCGTAGGAGTGCAGATCCACGAGCGAATGATACTCCAGGTCGAAAAAGCATTCCTGGCGGCGCTTTTCGGCGTTGTAGACCTTATCATGCACGATGTCGAGCATTTCACGGATATGGGCTCCGACCTCCGGATCATGCGAGACCCGGTACAGCTCGGTGTAGGCTTCCAGCATGTGCAGGAGGGTATTCATCGTCCGCTCCGCGTTCACGCCGTGCTCCGAGAGTTTCTCATTCTCAAGCGGCCCGAAGTCCCGGCAGAAACTCTCAAGGTATCCGCCTTCATCGCGCATTTTCTCCTCTACGGCATGAAACAGCGTCATCGCAAGCTGAAGCGCTTCAGGGTCCTTTGACGCATCATAATAAGATGACAGGCCGTAGATCGCAAAAGCCGTATTGTAGGCGTGTTTCTGATCGTCCGCCGGCTTTCCGTCATAGGTTACGGACCAGTAAATGCCGCCGTACTCCTTGTCCGTAAAAGCGTCCCGCAGGATTTCATAGGCTTGCTTCGCGTCCCGAAGGCAGCGCTCGTCCTTCAGAAGGAGATAGGCATTGCTGAAAAACCACAGAATCCGGCTGTTCAGGATTCCGCCCTTTTTCGCTTTTTTGTCCAACACAAGATCTGCATCCATGAAACCGTAGAATCCGCCGTACTCGTCGTCACGGAGCCGGTCCCAGAAAGGGATCAGGTCATTTACCAGATGTTTTCTGATTTCCTCTGTAAACATTGATACGCCTCCTTAATGGTTCATCATCCGTACAGCCGCGCTTTTAGGTAATATTTACTTTAATGTTTAGCTTATTTTACTACAATTTAGCATGATTTACTAAAAATGTCAACGGAGGATTTGAAAAAGGCACGGAGAACCGTGCCCTTTCTGATTACATATTATACTTGCGTCTTCTGATTTACAGCGTCTCTTCGCATCCCCTCGGAAAAGGGCGCGTCATTCAGCCGGTTTCTTTTTCCCAGCGGATCTTTTGAACTACCCCACCTACGCTGCGCTTAGAGGAAGGGGGGTTCTCCCGGGATTTTGATAAAGGTCCCGAAGGTCCTCCTCAGGTACAACAGTCTCCGAGGCCTTGATCAGTTCCTCCAGCTGGCTGACCCGCGAGAAGCCGAACAGCGCCGTCACCGGTATGCCGTAGTTCATGATATACTGGAACATGACGGCGGTAAGGTCGATTCCCTCCGCATCCATTTCGCGAAGCTTTTTAAGGATCCGCTCATTGGTTTCATTTCCGTACATGCGTTCATTGAAGGGGTTCAGCGGCTGGTTTTTGATCCGTTTCTGGAAGTATCCGTTGTTCATGGACATATAGGACATCACTGTCATCTGAGAGGCCTTATGGTACTCCAGGAATTCCGGGGTCAGGCAAAGCATATCCGTGTATTTCGTCATCATCTCGTCCTGCTTCGCCAGTCCGCCGGCGATCTGGTTTGCGATAAATCCTCGAAGGCCTTCTTTTTCGGCAAAAGCCTGCGCCTCAAGAATCCTTGGAAGCGTCCAGTTGGAGCACCGTAGATATGCGCGGTGTCGATCAGGTTTCCGCCGTAATCAAGCCACCAGTCCATCAAAGCGAACGATGTTTCCCGGCCCACTGCGCTTCCGATCGTCGTGGATCCGAGTCCGATGGCCGTAATTTCCAGTTCGGTATTATGCATTTTGAAGCGTTTCATTTCTGTCCCCCTTTCAATGCTGGTTTTCTGATTTTCCCCGAGTGATCGGCTTGTCCGGTTTCTTCCGAAAGGCATATCTGTCACTGCAGTCCTGTGAGCCACTCATACAGCCTCTCCCGGGCGTCCGGCACATCGTCGCAGTAAATGCTCAGGCCTTCGATCACTTCCGCGCCGGGCGCGCTTTTCCGGACATCTGCCGCACTCGATCCGAAGCCGGAGCTGCCTTGAGTTGCCATCAGGTAAATCGTCTTTCCCGTGAAATCCTGACTCTCCAAAAAGCTTGCAACCGGCATCGGAATTGTTCCCCACCAGAGCGGATAAACCAGAATGATCCGCTGATACTCCGAGACCTCAACAGGCGCGATTGCCGGCCGTTTCCGTTCCCGAAGTTCCCGGCCGCCGATGGTTACCGTATCCTGATAGGAAGAAGGATACCGGTAGTCTGTAAGCCGGATCATCTGTACCGGAGCACCGGAAATATCATGGATCATCTCCGACAGAAACTCCGCATTCCCCATGAGCCTTCCGGATGCCACGAGAAGCGATGCGCTGGATACTGCGTCCACATTCTCCGAAAAATCCGTGTTCCCGACGCGTGTAAAAAAGACCACCGCCGTATCCGGGTCTTCCGCCGTGAGAAGTTTCTCTCCCTGCATCTTCTCCTCATAAACGATCTCCACCTTCTTGAAATGCCGGTCCAGATACGGCACCAGAAAAAGTCCGACTGTCGCTGCCCCAGCCGTGAAAAGCGCGGTCAGGAAGACAGCCCGCTTCTTTTTTCTCGCATGAATATAGGCATTGGTTCCGCCGTGCACCACGGAAAGGGACAGCAGGAAGGTGGCCAGATACCGGTGAAGTTCAGCTCATCGCCATTCGATACGCTCGGACAGCCGGAAATCTGAGGATAGGATGTTCCTGCACCGGAGCGGATATTCAGCGTGCCGGTTGTAGTCTTTGCTTTTACCCGCCACTCGGAATATGTACTCAGCGTCTCGATGAAATCACACCTGCTATAACCCGCGAGATTTCCGATCCTCAGAAGGTACCAGGTATATCCGTCTGCACCAAGTGTTTCTCCGATCACATGAACCACCGTGCCATTCGCAAACGGACTCCCTGTAAGAATCGGTGCTGAAGTCGTCGGCTGTGTCCGGACATTGACTCCGCTTGTCGGTGTGCTGACTACACCGTCCCATTCGTGATAATAATCCTCAACATGCATCGTCACAAGATCAGCGCGGATATAGCCGGCATCAATGCCGTCAATTCTTACCTGGTACCAGACCATACCGTCATCTCCTCTTGTCTCTCCGATCACGTTCAGCAGATCCCCATTGGAAAGAGGTGCGTGAAGTGAAGAAAGACTGCCGTATACGGAAGGGGCGGTCCGGATATTGATCGTTCCAGTCGTGCTTCCGGCCTCGCCGATCCAGGCGCTGTAGTCCATAGTAACTTTTCTTTCCAGCAGATCCGAGCGGATATAGCCGATTTCCGAATCCAAAATCGAGACCTGATACCAGAGTCTGAGATCTTCCGTACTCAGAACTTCCTGCAAAACGGTTACTTCCGTACAGTTATTGATGGACGGGAAAGCGTTTTCCCGATATTTATGCCGGTTCTCTCCGCCCGTACCACAATTCCTACCCCGAAAAGCCTTTCCCGCTCTTGTTCGCACGGCAAATATATGCTATACTTCTGGCAGAAATACAGACCGGAAAGGACAAGGCGCTATGACCAAAGAAACCTTCTATCTTGATTCCAATGACAAAAAGAACCGCCTGCACGGCTTCTGGTGGCTGCCTTCGGGCGAACCGAAAGCCCTTGTGCAGCTGACGCACGGCATGGCGGAATACATCGACCGCTACGACCCCTTCGCATCGTTTCTCGCGGATCAGGGCTTTGCGGTCGTCGGGCACGATCACCTCGGCCACGGCGAGACCGTGAAAAGCGACGAAGACCTCGGCTTTTTCGCCGACAGGGACGGCGATCGGATCGTCATCGACGATATTCATCTTGTGACGATGGAGGCGAAAAAGCGCTTCCCCGGTAAAAAAATCATCCTTCTGGGGCACAGCATGGGCTCGTTCATGACAAGGCGCTATCTCGCAGTTTACAGCAAGGAACTTGACGGGGCGATCATCATGGGCACCGGCAATGTCCCGGGCGCGCTTGCAGGCGTCGGAAAATTCTGTGCAAAACTGAGCCGTACCTTCCGGGGCGACCATTACCGCAGCAAATTCCTGACGGGGCTTGCGCTTGGATCGAACAACAAGCCCTTTGCACCGAACCGCACCGTTGTCGACTGGCTCTCGAGAAATGACGAGAACGTTGACCGCTATGTCGCGGATCCTTTATGCGGCTTCATGTTCACCTCGGCGGCTTTCTATGATTTCTTCACTGTGCTGAAGAAGGTTGCCAAACAGGAAGGCTTTGACACCATCCGCCGTGATATTCCGCTTCTCATCACTTCCGGCGAACTGGACCCCGTTGGCGGAAAACCCGCCTGTCCGGCAGTCAAGGCGCAGTACGACGCTTTGGGCTTTACGGACGTTACCCTGAAAATGTATCCCGAAGACCGGCACGAAATCCTGAACGAAGTGGACCGAGACCAGGTCTTCCAGGATCTTCTTCAGTGGATTGAGTCAAAAACCTGAGCAGCTTCTCTGTTAAGAAACACCCCGAAAGGAGCACAGGCTTCATGAAAAAAGGCCTTGTCATGGAAGGCGGTGCGATGCGCGGACTTTTTACCGCCGGCGTCACCGACGTGCTGATGGAAAACGGTATTGAATTTGACGGCGCAGTCGGCGTCTCCGCCGGCGCGACTTTCGGCTGCAATGTGAAGTCAAGGCAGATCGGCAGGACAATCCGCTACAACAGGAAATACTGCGGAGACTGGCGCTACGGATCGGTAAAATCCTTCCTGAAAACCGGCAGCATGTTTGATTTTGAGTTCTGCTACCGTCTGCTTCCGGAAAAGCTGGATCCTTTCGACACCGAGACTTTTGCGGCAAACCCGATGGAGTTCTACGTCGTCGCAACGAGTCTTCTGACGGGTTCGCCGGTCTATTACCGCTGCACGGACGGAAAGAAAAAAGACCTTGCATGGATCTGCGCTTCCGCTTCGATGCCGCTTGTCTCCAAAACTGTCCTCATCGGCGGCCGCCCATACTTAGACGGCGGGATCTCAGACTCGATTCCGCTTCGGTTTTTCGAATCCATGGGCTATGACCGGAACCTGGTCATTGAAACACGCCCCATCGACTATGTCAAGGGCGAAGACCCGCTGATGAAGTTTGTCCGGGCCCGCTATGCGCACTTCCCGAAATTCATCGAAGCCGTTCAGAACCGCCACATCATGTACAATGAACAGACCGCCTATGTCCGGGAGCAGGAGGAACTGGGGAACATCCTCGTCATCCGCCCGCCGGAAGCGCTTTCGGTCAAATCGACGACGACAGATCCTTCGGAGCTTCAGCTTGTCTACGAAATCGGCCGGAAGACGGCACAGAAAAAGCTTCCCGAGATCCGCGCCTTTTACGGTCTGTCGGAGGATGCGCCTTCATGAAGCCCTGTCCCTACGCCAAAAAATGCGGTGGCTGCGATTATCAGGGGATCCCCTATGAAAAGCAGCTTGAAATGAAACAGAAAGCCCTGGAGGAACTTCTTCAGGGCTTTTGCCCCGTTCATCCGATCACCGGCATGCAGAATCCGTATCACTACCGTAACAAGGTTCATGCGGTTTTCTCGCGCACCCGGGACGGGCGGCTTCTGTCGGGCATGTATGAAGAAGATTCACACCGGGTTGTCTCCGTCGATTCCTGTCAGATCGAAAACAAAAAGGCGCAGGAAATCATCCATACGATCCGGGACCTGCTGCCCTCTTTCAAGATTACGGTTTACAGCGAGCAGTCCGGCTACGGACTTCTCAGGCATGTGCTTGTTCGGACGGCCCAGAGGACCGGCGAAATCCTCGTCGTTCTTGTCATGACCTCTCCTGTTTTTCCTTCCAAAAACAATTTTGTCCGGGTGCTTCGAAAAAAGCATCCCGAAATCACTTCGGTTGTCCTGAATCTCAACAACCGGAAAACGAGCATGGTGCTTGGAAACCGTGACATTATCCTGTACGGTCCGGGCTTTATTGAGGATGAAATCTGCGGTATGCGCTTCCGGATTTCGGCGCAGTCCTTCTACCAGGTCAACCCCCAGGAGGCGGAAAAGCTCTATGAAAAGGCCATGGAACTCGCGGCTCTCCGGGGTAAGGAACGGATCATCGACGCCTACTGCGGCACCGGTACGATCGGCCTGATCGCCGCGGGAAAGGCCGGAGAACTCCTCGGCGTCGAGCTGAACCCGGAAGCGGTCAAAGACGCCGTCAAAAACGCCCGCCGGAATCATGTCGAAAACGCCCGCTTCATCCAGGCTGACGCCGGACAGTTTATGACTGCCCTCGCCGAAGACGGCGAAACCGCGGACGTCCTTTTCATGGATCCGCCCCGCTCCGGTGCAACGGAGGAGTTCCTGCGCGCAGCGGCATCACTCGGCCCCTCCCGTATCATTTACATTTCCTGCGGACCGGAATCTCTCGCGCGGGATCTTCAGATCCTGAAGTCCCTCGGGTACCGGGCAGAAGGCGCCTGGCCGTATGATTTCTTCGGTTTTACGAAGCATGTTGAGACGGTTGTCTGCCTTTCCAGAGGCAGTATCGACAAATGCAAGAGGCAATCATGCAGGCACTGAGGCATTTTGGAATGATATAGAGCAAGATGTTGAAAAAATGAATATCAAAGCTTTTTTGTGGATTTTTATGGAACCATCGTGCATGAAGACGGTGAAGTGATAAAAAGCATCACAAAGATTATATGTGCGACCGGAAAAGCGGAAGATCCCTCTGAGGCGGGTGTATTCTGGTGGAAGGATTTTCAGACGATGTTCCTGAATTCTTACGGCGATTCGTTTAAAACGCAGAGAGCACTGGAAGAAAAATCTCTGGTGCATACTCTGGAGCGTTTTGCTTCCGATGCCGATGCAAAAGAATTAAGTGAAATGATGTTTGATCATTGGATAAAACCTCCGATTTTTGAACACGCGAAAGAGTTTTTTGAAGACAGTCCTTTGCCGGTTTATATCGTTTCCAATATCGATACATCGGATATTCTTCAGGCGATAGCATGTCATGATCTGCATCCGGCCGGAGTGTTTTCCTCAGAAGTTTTACGGATCAGGGCTGAATCCCTCTGTCAGGAAAACGTCTGGATATTTCGGAGATAGTATTTATGTATAACTTAATTAAAACCGACGGGCCGGATTACAGCCGCTGTCTTGTCAATCTGGCGAATTCAATCCTGAAGAAATTCGGTGCGGAACTTCGGAGATAACTTCCTGCTTCTGACCCGGGAAGAAGTACGTGCTGAGAAGCTGTTCGGACCGGGAGAAGACCGGCCGGGGCTTCGGGACATGATCGGCGACTATGTAGCGCTTGCCGTATCGGATGTCTCCATTTTCAATACACACTATGAGGCGCAGGTCATGCCCGGCGGCCACGCCGGACTGACCGCCGAAGAATCGCGGATTCCGCTGATCGTTGTGGAAACGCAAAGACAGATTATAGATTGAAAAACCTGACAGAATATGATAAGCTTCTGCTAACCAACAAAGTAAAAGGAGTAACTTATGGCTATCCTGGAATCCGGTGAAATGTATCTGGAGACAATTTATATCCTTTCCCAGAAATCCTCAGCAGTCCGCGGAATTGACGTCGGCGAATACATGGGCTTTTCGAAGCCTTCCGTCAGCCGTGCCATCGGACTTCTGAAGCACGATGGTCTCGTTTATACGGACAGTCTGGGCTATATCAGGCTGACAGAAGACGGAGAAAAGAAAGCGAAAAGTATTTACGAACGGCATACCGTGCTGACAAAGCTTTTTATGAATCTCGGCGTGGATGAAGAAACCGCCGCGAACGACGCATGCCGAATCGAGCATTACATGAGCGACAAAACCTTTGAAGCGATCAAGGCGCACATGGCCCGATACCAAAATACCTCGGAGCGCGATTAACAAGAGCTCCCTCGCTCCGGACAACAACAGGATTTAATCTGAGAAGTTTCCGGATAACGGATGACAAAAGAAAGGACTTTACCCTTATGGATCAGGTACATTTGGAAAAAGTAACCTGGGATGACATTGACGACATTCTGAAACTCAGGGTCTCCAAAGAACAGAAAAGCTTTGTCGCCAAGAACAGCGACAGCATGATTGACGCATATTTTGCCATGACGGAAGACGGAAAAACGGTCTACCCCTTCGGAATCTATTACGGCAAAAAGCCCGTCGGATTCCTGATGATCAGCTATAACTGCGTCTGGCGGGACAACCTGGATTTTGCGAAGAACAGCTATTACATCTGGCGCTTCATGATCGACAGACGCTATCAGAAAAACGGCTATGGAAGGGAAGCGCTCCGGCTCATTCTGGACTTCATCCGCACTTTCCCCTGCGGGGAAGCGGAATATGCCTGGCTTTCCTATGAACCGGAAAATGAAGTGGCAAGAAAACTGTATCTGTCCATGGGCTTCGAAGAAAAGCCCGAACTCTGCGGGGAAGACGAAGAGATTCCGGCGGTGTTGAAACTGTAACGGCTTTGTGAGGGACTTCAGCAAGATGGTAATACTGATCACAGGGGCATCCCACACCGGGAAGACCCTTCTCGCCCAGCAGATGCTCGAAAAATATCACTATCCATACTTTTCTGTGGATCACCTGAAAATGGGTCTGATCCGAAGCGGCAATACGGCACTCACGCCGGAAGGGGATGATGCACTGACCGACTATCTCTGGCCGATTGTCCGGTAGATGATAAAAACAGCAATCGAAAACCACCAGAACCTGATCGTGGAAGGATGCTATGTCCCGGCCGACTGGCAGAAGGATTTTGATGACGAATACCGCTCTCAGATCCGCTTTATCTGCCTCGCATTCTCAGATGCCTACATCGATGCCTGCTTTTCCGAGATCCGGGCCCATGAGGCAGAAATCGAGTCCAGACCGGAGGATCCCGAATTCACCGCTGCCTGGCTGAAAGCGGAAAACCGGAAATTTACAGAACGGTTTCAGCACGAGGAGGGCTTTATCCTGATCGATAAGGATTACGAAAGCCGGATGGATGCTCTGCTAAGGTAATTAGAGCGGCATTTTGCCGATATATGAGAACGGACTGCCTTTTTTCTGGCAGTCCGTTTTTTATATGTAAAGTGAAAATCCCTCTTCCGGGTTATGTGTTGCACCGGTGAAGGCACTCAGTTTTCCAGTTCCGTCAACGGAATGCTGTAATTCTGGTACTGAATATTCGTGCCGTCAAACCCCAGGCAGCTGATCACGGAATAATCTCCCAGTTCCTTCACGGAAATCTCCTGATCGCCGATTGTCCAGACATCCGTGTCGCTGAGCTCCCGCAGCGTAAAGACCGCGTGCATCTGCTCCCTGCACTCTTCCAGCCCCGGATAATAGAAAAAATCGACGGGCATATTCGTAACCGCGGCATTGACGACCCGGAAGCGCTCTTCTTCCGTACTTCCACGGATCACACGGTTCAGGGAAAGCGTCATCGTTGTAATGAACCATACGCTGTCGCTGCCCGGTTCCGAAACTCTGATGCGGCTGATTTCTTCGACGGTGCATTCAAGAACCGCTTTGGCGCTGTTCAGGTTTCTGACTGCCTCCTCTCTGGAAATATACGGCATCTCGTTTACAGCGATTTCCGCCGGGTTTTCGACATATTCCGCGTCAAGCCCCCGCTCTGAAAAAACAACCGCCGGGCCGGAATGATCCTGTTCCGAAGCCGCATCACTTTGTTCATCATGACGATCCTGTTCTGTGACTGCATTGCTCTTCTCATCAGGATTCGCTTTCCTTCCGATTGCGCCGGAAATATACAGGATGCCGGCGGTCAGTACCAGCACCACAGCGGCCGCAGCAGCCGCCCATCTGATCCAGCCGTTCCTTTTTCCAATCGCTTCCGTCTCCGCATCCACAATCAGCGAATCTTTCACTTCACCGATCGCATCCTGCAGTTTTTCGGATTTCATACCCAGATCTCCTCCTTCTGAAGGCATATCAGGAGTTTATCACGCGTGCGCTTCAGCATCATTTTCACTTTGCTCTCCCCGAATCCGAACCGTCGGGAAATATCCCGGATCGAGTCAAAATACCAGTATCGGCGCATAAATACCCGCCGTTCTTCCGGAGGAAGCGCCTCAAGAAAAGTACTGATGATTTCCGCAAGTTCCGCTGTTTCAAGGCCTTCATCAATCCTCTGCCTGGACGGAATACACTCCTCGAGCTCCTCTATGGACAGCTCCATGCTTCCGCCGCCGCGTTTTTCTGCGGTCCTGGCGCGCCATTTTCTGAGTGAAAGGCGTCTCGTGATTTTTCCGAGGAAGGTGGAGAGAATTTCCGGCCGATGGGGCGGCATCGCGTTCCATGCCCCGAGCCAGGTGTCGTTCACGCACTCTTTTGCATCTTCCCGATTCCGGAGGATATTGTTTGCGATGGAAAAGCAGAAACGCCCGTATTTGTTTTCGGTTTCGGCGATTGCAGTCTCATCCCGCTGCCAGTACAGATCTACGATGCGCCTGTCTTCCATCAGCGTTCCTCCTTTCCCCGGTTTTGTCCTTCACTTATTATCTGCCCTTTTTTCTGCTTTGGTCACAGAAATCCACCCAAATTCACACGATCCTGACAGAAACAGGAGAATGACAGATGACAAGGTGTTTTTCCTTTTATATCATCCAGATTGGCACGATCAGATTATCTTTGTCAAAGGCACTGAAATGATCTGCCATACAGAGGATCGCACCGGTACCGAGCTGAAGGGGACTTTTGTCGATCACGCCGAAAACTCGGGTCAGCCGTTTGTCCGGTGTGGCAGTCTTTTTGATCTCCAGCGGGCAGAGTCTGCCGTCGCCTTCAAGAACCACGTCGATTTCCTTGGCGTCCCGGTCACGATAAAAATAAAGATACGGTTCCAGCCCAGCGTTCTGATAGCTTTTCATGATCTCTGACACGGTGAAGTTTTCGAGCAGTGCGCCATTCATCGCGCCGCTTTCAGCCACCTCCGGGGAAGACCATCTTGTCAGATAGCAGACAAGTCCGGTGTCATAAAAGTATACCTTCGGCGTTTTGATCGTGCGTTTCAGCACATTGTTGGAATAGGGATGCAGCAGAAAGATAATCCCCAGTGTTTCCAGGATATTGACCCATGCCTTTGAGGTGGCGATATCAATATCCGCATCTTGCGCCAGCGCATTATAATTCAGGAGCTGGGAACAGCGTGCGGCAATGGCCGTGACAAAGCGGTTGAATTTCAGGGCATCGACGCTGCCGGAAAGGTCCCGGACATCACGCTCCACATAGGTGGAGAGATAGGACGAGTAAAAGATATTCCGATCCGGCGTCTGTCCGCTGATGAGCCCCGGCATGGATCCTCTCCACAGGCGGGCAAACAGTTCCGGTGTAGTGACCGGCTGAATCTGATCCTGCTCAGTCAGCAGACGATTCAGATCCGCCGTAAAAGGCACACACGGCGCACCGACGATCTCCCGCTGGGACAAAGGCGACATATGCAGCAGTGCAACTCTTCCTGCCAGTGATTCCTGCACACCGCGCATGAGACGGAAAATCTGTGAACCCGTCAGCCAGAAGTCACCGGGATTGTGATACTTATCGATGTGGATTTTGATATAGGTAAAAAGTTCCGGGGCGTATTGCATTTCATCAATGAGTACAGGCGGCTTGTGAAGCTGGAGAAACAGAGCGGGGTCGTTCTTTGCCATATCCCGCTCGGTGAAGTCATCCAGTGTTACGTACTTTCGCCCGATATTCTCCCTTTCCGCAAGAGAACGCAGCATGGTTGTTTTGCCTGCCTGACGCGGCCCGGTCAGGAGGATCGCAGAGTATGATTTGCTCAATTCAAGGATACGGGATTCCATATGTCGGCTGATGTATACCATAAAGCACCACCTTTTCGGCTGATTTTGATTCTGACCATATTATAGCCGAAAAAGATGTGTCAGTCAACAGATGTTTTTCCGGCAATCGGGTTATCTGTACGACCTTACCGGCAATAATATCACGCCTCAAAAAGACGCCATAAGTAATCATTACACAGAAGGCCTCATTTGGCCATTTGCTTGACGATCCATGATATTTGTGATATTCTTTTATTGCATAGAGTATACCATTTGCCACATATCCGATCTGCCGTTTTTGTGCAGTATCAGAGCCTTTGACAGATCGGTAACTGAAAATAAGCAGGTATACTTATTGAATATTTAGAGTCACAAAAATCGTCGCAAAACCTTTAAGGGATCATGGAAACTTTCCAGAGACACACTCTCAACAGGCCTTGCTATTATGTGCAAAATGATGGAAGATTCGCGGAATGAAGCGATTTCTAAGTCGGGACAAAGAAATGATTGCAAAAAAGCTTCGAAAAAACCGGTCTCCTGAACGAATTCATGAAGATGATGAATATCCGATGGAGCTGATTCTTAAAGTACAGAAAGAGCTCCTTGTCCATGCACAATAAAGTTCGTTCTCGAATACAGCAATGATATCAAGAGGGAGAAGCGTTGGTTCGTCCGGCGCTTTTCTCTATAAATACTGTGACGATTCAAATATCAGTTAATTCTCCGCCAAGAACCTGCTCAGAATCTGTGATTCATAGATTCAAAGTAAAAGCTTCAGCAAGGAGACAGATACTATGCAGAAAAAGCTGATTCTCATCAGCGGATCCCCCTGTGTCGGGAAATCGGCAGTCGGTACCCGGCTTTTTGAATGTTATGACAACAGCGCATACCTTGACGGAGACTGGTGCTGGTGTGTGCATCCGTTCTCGACAGCGGACCCGCGGCTTCGGAACGGGGATAAAAGCATGTCCTTTGTCCTGTCGAACTACCTGGATTCCGATTTTGAATATGTGTTTTTCACCTCCGTCGTGCTGACGGATGAGAAAATTCGCGGAGATATCCTGAGCGGAATCACGGCGAAGGAATATCAGATCATCGGCTTCACGCTGGTATGTTCGGAGGAGGCGCTGAAAAACCGGCACAGAAAGCGCGGCGACCGGGGAGAACCGAATTATTACTGGCTTCATCTTCCTCCCTGCCCGGGAGATATCGTGATCGACACGGACAAGAAAAGCATCCGTGATATTGTAAAGGAAATGAAAGGTCATATCGACGCTTTGTCAGCAGAATCCAAATAAAGCATCCGGAGGTGTCTGCATCATGAAGAAACGATTCGCTGCTGTTTTTCGGGAAAATTCCCCCTACAGGATCTTTCTGATCTCACTGGTCGTGACCGGTCTCGGCTATGGGCTGTATAAAGGCCTGATTGACAATTATCTCGCCGAAATCGTCACAATGGGCGAGTTTGACCGGGGTGTCCTCGAGTTTTTCCGGGAGCTGCCGGGGCTGCTTCTCGTGTTCATCCTGGCGCTGTTCTATACCTTCTCCGCGGAAACCATGTACAAGATCGGCGCGCTGATTATGCTCGCCGGAATGGGCATGCTTTCCATCGTAAGCCCCGGGAAGATCATCGTGACCTTTGCGATCGCGCTGCATTCTCTCGGCGAACACATCCAGCTCGGCATGAAAAACACACTCTCCCTGAACTATGCAAAGCCCGGCAAGGGCGGCGCGGCTCTTGGACAGCAGAATGCCGTTTCGCAGATCGGAACGCTTGCGGGCTATCTCATCGTGATCGCTTCCTTTTCGGTTTTCGCAGCCTACAGCCCATTCCGGATCTTCTTCGGAATCGCGGCGGGAATCCTGGCTGTATCGGCTTTGCTGTCTTTCCGGATCAAAGGAAAAAGCGAAACCGACGACACGAAGCGCCGCTTCTACTTTCGGAAGAAATTCACGAAATACTATATGCTGGAAGTCTTCTACGGCGCCCGGAAACAGGTTTTCTTTACCTTTGGGCCTTATGTGCTGATCCTTCTGTATCACGCGGATGCCAGAGTCATCAGCCTGCTTTTCGCGGTGACGGCCATCAGTTCGTATTTCCTTGCACCAATCGTCGGGAAGCTGATCGACCGGATCGGCTATAAGCCGGTCATGATCGCCGACACGCTGATTCTCGTGATTGTCTGCTTCTTCTATGGTTTCGCGCACCATCTGTTCCCGATGAATGTCGCTTTTGTGATCTGCTGTGTGAACTATGTGCTCGACTCGATCATTTCGATGGCTTCGATGGCTTCAAATGTCTATGTGCAGGATATCTCCGACAATCCCGAAGAGATGCGGGCGACAATTTCCACCGGTGTCTCCGTCAATCATCTGATCACGATCCTGATCGCACTCTTCGGCGGCTGGATCTGGCAGCGGATCGGCGTCGAAACGCTCTTCATCCTGTCTGCGATTCTCGGGCTCTGCAACAGCGCCTACGCCGCAACCATTAAAGTCCGGAGGAAACCGGCCTGATTTCTCCCCCGATTCCGGATAAAAGATTGATTTTTCCGGCTGTTGTGGTACAATAGCCTTTGAATAGAAACCTTTCCAAGTGAGGAAAATGTCATGTCAAATTTCTGGGATACCAGCGTATGGGGATTTGTCTGCATGAGCGGATCGATCCTGCTTTCCCTGCTTCTCGCAAACGGCCTGAAGCGCCTGATCAAAGTGCTTCAGAAATCACTGATTCCGACTTCAGTTGTCGCCGGCCTTATCCTTCTTCTGATCTCCTCTGTATACCGCAGAATCACCGGAACCGCGCTTTTTGACACGGAGTTTTTCGGCGGAAACGGTGTCAATATGCTCGAAATCATTACTTACCACGCACTCGCACTGGGCTTTATCGCCAGTACTTTCCGCTCGGACAATGCGGTCCTCAGTAAGGAGCGGCGGCGGGACATTCTGAATACCGGCACAACGACGGTCGCAAGCTACCTGATCCAGGCGATTGCGGGTCTTCTGATTTCCATCATTGCCGCAAAACTGATGAAGGATTTCTTCGTTGCAGCAGGACTTCTGCTGCCTTTCGGCTACGGCCAGGGTACGGGCCAGGCCTTAAACTACGGCAGCATCTATGAGGCAGATTACGGCTTTACCGGCGGACGCTCCTTCGGCCTCACGATCGCGGCCTGCGGCTTCCTGTCCGCATCGATCGGCGGCGTCATTTACCTCAATGTGCTGAAAAAACGCGGCATCTACAGCTGGTCGGATGAAAAAGGCGCACTGCTTCGGGAGTCGGATATCCAGTCCGAAGATGAGATTCCGATGAACGGCGCGATTGACAAACTGACCGTTCAGATCGCGCTGGTGCTGTGCGCATATTTCCTCGCATATATCATTATGATGGTGCTGGGAAAACTGATCCCTTCCTTCCGTTCGGTTGTCTACGGCTTCAACTTCCTCTTCGGCGTACTCGGCGCAATCCTGATCAAACAGATCATGAAGCTTCTGAAAAAAACAAAGCTTCGGAAGCGCGAATACTGCAATTCCTTTCTGATGACACGGATCAGCAATTTCTGGTTCGACATCATGGTGGTTGCAGGCGTCGCAGCGATCCGGATTGAAGTGCTCCGGGGCTACTGGTGGATCATTCTGATCCTCGCCCTGACCGGCCTTCTCATCACCTTCTTCTATAACCGCTTCATTGCGAAAAAGCTGTTCCCCAAATACGAAAATGAACAGTTCCTCGCGATGTACGGCATGCTGACAGGAACCGCTTCGACCGGCGTCATGCTGCTTCGGGAAGTCGATCCGGACTTCAAGACCCCGACCGCGGACAACCTCGTATACCAGAACTTCCCTGCGATGATCCTGGGCTTCCCGATCATGCTTCTTGCGACGCTCGCACCAAAAAAGCCCTGGCTCGTGCTTCTGATCGCCTGCGGACTCTTCCTCGTAATGAACCTGATCCTGTTCAGGAGTTATATTTTCAAAAGAAAAGAAAAGAACTAAAAATACATGACACAACGGTCCGCGAGAAGTCAAATTTCTGCGGACCGTTTCAGAAAAGGAGGACTGCCATGCAAACATACCCCTGGGAAGATCCGGAACTGCAGCAGGAGGGCAATCTGCCTTACCGTTCGCATTTCATTCCCTACGACAGCGAAGAAAAGGCGCTTTCCCGATCGGAAGACGCTTCCCTGTACTACCGGCTTCTGAACGGTATCTGGGATTTCCGTCTTGAAAAATCACCGCTTCTTGTGGACGAAGCCTATACAAAACCGGATTATGAACCGGATGAAAGCTGGGGCAGGATTGAGGTCCCCGGCTGCTGGCAGATGCAGGGCTACGGCGGCCATCCTGTGTATTCAGGCGCGCCGTATCTGTTCCCGGTAGAGCCGCCCTATGTCGCGACAGACAATGACACCGGCTGCTACCGCCGGGAGTTTACACTGCCGAAGTTCATGGAAGATAAGCGGGTCATCCTGCGGTTTCTGGGCGTCGGATCAATGTTTTATGTCTATGTGAACGGCGTAAAAGCAGGAATGTCCAAGGGCTCGCATATGAGTTCGGAGTTCAATATTACAAAACTCCTGCATCCCGGGAAAAACGTGCTCGCCGTGACGGTTTTGCGCTTCTGTGACGGAAGTTACATTGAAATCCAGGATATGTGGCATATGTCCGGCATCTTCCGCGATGTTGCGCTTTTAGCGGAACCGGTTGAGGACGCAATCCAGGAAGTTTCGGTGAAGGCGGATCAGAACGGTCTTCTCAAAGCGGAAGTCAAGCTGCGCCGCTCGGAGGGGCAGGGCATCATCGGCGAAGACCGGCTGCTTTCGGATCACGCGAAACTCACAGCTCGGCTCTATGACAAAGACACGGTTGTATCTGCTGTCGAATGCTTCCCGAGAGATGACCTGAACCCCGATTACAGCGCGGAATACGATACCTGCAGCTTTACGATGCAGCTTCAGAACCCGAAACTCTGGTCGGCAGAACAGCCGAATCTCTACACACTGATTCTGGAGTCGAACGGACTTTATATCCCTGTGCGCGTCGGTTTCCGCACAATCGAACGGCGCGGCGTCGAGGTCCTTCTGAACGGCATTCCGATTAAGGCCCGCGGTGTCAATCATCATGATACCAATACGGACCGCGGCTGGGCAGTCGGACGGGAAGCGCTTCTTCAGGATGTGCTTCTCATGAAGCAGCACAACATCAATTTTGTCCGGACGAGTCACTACCCTTCCGACCCGTATTTCTATGATCTCTGCGACGAATACGGTCTCTATGTGCTGGATGAGGCGGATATCGAATGCCATGGGATGACCGCGATCGACTGGGATATGCTTTCAAAGGATATCACATGGCGCCATGCTTATGTGAGCCGCACCGCCCGCATGATCTGCCGCGATAAGAATCATCCCTGCGTATTTGCCTGGTCACTCGGAAACGAATCCGGCTACGGCGAAAACCACGACGAAGCAGCAAAATGTGCACGGACACTCGACGACCGGCTTGTACATTACCAGCCGGCCCGGATCATGCCGCACTTTACGACCGAAGAAATGATGGCAGATCCGGAGAAGCGCTATGCGCTCCGGGAAGCGATGGAAAACGCGCCCTGGACCGACTGCACCGACTTCGAATCGACGATGTATCCTTCCCTTGTCTCTCTGGAGCATTTTGCAAACCGCCCGGACGACCGTCCATTCTTCGTCTGCGAATACGCACACAGCATGGGCAACAGCCCCGGAAATCTCAAAGAATACTGGGAACTCATTTACCGTTATCCAAAGCTTTTCGGTGCCTGCGTCTGGGAATGGCAGAATCACGGTCTCCGGGCTTTCACCGAGGACGGGAAGCAGTTCTGGGCCGGCGGAAACGACTACGGCATGCCGTTTGAACTGCACGGCGCGAACGGAAACTTCTGCAACGACGGCCTCCTGAGTTCCGACAAGGTTCCTCACCCGGCGATGACAGAACTGAAAAAGGTTTACCAGCCGCTGCATGCTTCGCTGATTTCAGAAAACCCGCTGATCATAAAGCTGACCGCACATGATTCCTTCGTTCCGGGCATGCTTCTCGGACGCTGGGAACTGGTCTCAGGAAATAAAGTCCTTTCTTCCGGCGATCTGGACCTTGCCGGTCTTCAGCCGCTTTCGGAAAAAGAGCTTTCGATCCCGGTTGATTTGCCCGATGCAGAAGCCTTCCTGAACCTCAGCTTTACACTTCGGGAATCGGCAAACTTCGCGCCCGCAGGCTTCCTCATGGCCTCCGACCAGTTTGTGCTGAACGAAGGGAAAACTGCTGTTTCGCAGCCTTCCGTGAATACCGGCGCAGCCCTGACCTCCGTCCGAGAAGGCCAGCTTTACCGGATCATCGGCGAGGACTTCACGCTGGAGTTTGACCTGCTGCACGGTGAGCTTTCGGGCTATACAACCGGCGGGCAGGAGCTTCTCGTATCTCCGCTTCGCCCGAATTTCTGGCATGCGCCGACCGATAATGATATTTCCTTCGGCCACGGTATCTGCGAAAAATGGCTCGGGCGCGGCATTGACCGGCTGGTCTCCCGTCTCACAGAAGATCCTGTGATTCTCGGCGACGACGAAACCCTGATCACCTGGGATTCGCACGCCGTTGTGCGGCAGAGCTTCGGGCAGATCACGCTCCGGTTCCAGAAGCGCTGGGGCGCGAATCCGACTGCGACTGTCGCCGACACCGATGAATACTGGACCGTCTACGCGGACGGCACAATCGATATCAAAACCACCTTCTCGGAGCGGGCTTTCCCGCGCGCCGAAAAAGAGGATTTCTGGTGGCCGCGCCTCGGTATGACGCTCGCGATCCCGGCTTCCTTCAACACCGTGAAATGGCACGGACGCGGCCCCGGCGAGAACTATGTTGACCGTGCTTACGCCTCCGATATCGGCTGGTACGAGTCGAAGGTGACGGACCTCCACACAAGCTACGCCCGGATGCAGGCAAACGGCACGAGAATTGACACACGTTCGCTTCTCGTCTCCGACTTCCGGGGTTCGGGCCTCCGCTTCAGCGCACTGGAGTCGCCTTTCTCCTTCACGGTCCACGACTATACCGACCAGGCACTGACCAAAGCCTGGCATGAATACGAACTTGAGCGCGGCTCCCTGACGGTCATCGACATCGACCTCGCGGAAACCGGTATCGGCTCGAATTCCTGCGGCCCCATTCCGCTCGATCAGTACAAGCTGTACCTCCGGGATCAGGAACGCGTCCTCCGCTTCCGGATCGAGCCGGTGAGAAGGTAAACCACAGAAATAGAAAGAGAAAGGATCCCGGGCGCTGCCCGGAATCCTTTCTCTTTCTGAGACAATGTTCTGTAATCAGTTCAGAACATCCAGTCGTTGTCGGATTCGCCGTCCGGATTGCCGAAGGCGCTCCACATACCGAAGCGGCCGCCTTTGTTCGTTGCGCGGATCACTTCACCCACCTTCGCGTCGAAGTCTTCTTTGCACTCCGCAACTTCGTCAAATACCATCGTATTGAAGGAATCCGCGGTAACAGGCTTCCAGGCAGGTGTATCGGCGTTATTGGGGTCGCCGGTCCGTGCAAAGCTGCAGATCGCGGCGCTGATCTCCCGTTTCAGCCGCGCTGTTACTTCGCCCATACCGTCGTAAAGCGGCAGTTTCTCGGAATTACCGAAGATGAACGCGAGGTCCGAGCAGTGCCATGCGGTCGATCCGCCCTCGTAGTCGAAGGTCAGCGTCGTCAGCATGTTCCAGGTCGGAGCCGAGCTCTCTTTCGCCTTGAGCGTCAGGTAATTCTTCGCGCCGTTCCGCATATTGACATCCAGCGAGAGAATGTCGATCAGGCGCTTCTTCGGATAAGCTTCCTGAAATGCCTCGACAATCGCATCGACGTTTTCTTCACCGTACTTCTCACCGATCATGACCTTCGCTTCTTCATCGGTATATTCGTCGAAATCCTTGTCAAACTTTCCGCTCACAAGATCCGAGAAAACCGTGCCGCCGAGGGTCGGAACCGTCTTGTAGTACTCCGAAACGCCGACTTCAGTCGGGTCGCCCAGATACCAGCCGTTTGCTTTCGGCCCCCAGTGGAAGCTATAGCCTTCCTTTTCGAGCTTTTTGCCTGCCACATTGACCGCATAGATGAAGAGTGCCTTCGGAACCTTCTCAAGCTCCTCGATTGTGCTGACACCGGCTTCCTTCATGATCGCTTTCGGAAGGAGATCCGAAGGCGCGGGATTCTGACGTCTCCTGAAGCCGCCCATGCCACCGGATAAAAGAATTGCTTTGTGGAAAAGGCCCGCTGCTTCCGGAATCTGGCCGAGCGTATTGACCTTTCCGCCGCCGCCCGACTGGCCCATGATCGTAACATTTCCGGGATCGCCGCCGAATTTTGCGATGTTGTCGCGCACCCACCGAAGGGATGCGACCAGGTCCGCGATGCCGCAGTTTGCCGAATTCGCATATTCCGGGCCGAAATCCGATACATCCAGGAATCCGAAAACATTCAGACGATGATTAACGGTGATGATCACGACATCGCGCTCTTTCGCGAGATTCTGACCGTCATAGCAGACCTGCTCCAAAGCCGAGCCATTTGCATAACCGCCGCCGTGATACCAGACAATAACAGGCTTTTTGGCTGCGGGATCCAGAGAAGAGGTCCAGAGATTCAGGTTCAGGCAGGTTTCCGAGTTCGGCCAGAACCGGTGCGGGCAGATGACTTCGCCTGAAGGTCTCGGGTCCGCGAGCACCGGGCTGATATAGCCGTAGGATGTCGCGTCCACAATCCCCTCCCAGGGATCCATCTCTTCCGGCTGATGGAAACGGCGGGCTTTTGCGTACTTCAGGCCGCAGAAATTGTAGACGCCGTCATACAGAAATCCGCGCACCTTGCCCTTTGTCGTTTCGACAACGGGATCTTTCTTTCTTGCTGTGATGTTGGACATGCTGAGTCCCTCCTTCATGATTTTGTGTGGGTTTCTACACGATCTTTTCTGATTGATTTTATTTTAGCATCCGGCGAAGCCTTTGTAAAGCGCTGTCCGGTTTTCCAATGTATTTTTCGCTTCTACAGCCTGCTCAGAATGAAATCCCCCATCGCCCGCTGCACTTCGGGATCATCTCCGTAGATACCGTTGTTGTTCAGAAGGCACAGGCTTTTGACACCGGCCCGCGTGAGCGCCTCAAACATGCGAAGGCTCTGTCCCATCGGGACCTGGATTCCGCAGTCAAACATACCGTGCACGAGGCAGAGCGGCGCGGATTTTCCGGTCACTTGTGTAACGGCACTCGCTTCTTTTGCCAGTTCGATATAGCTTCTGTAAGGCTCTTCGGGACGATTCAGGTGTGTCTTCAGTTCCCCCATTCCCTTTCCGGGCCCTGCGTAGCCGATCATTGACCCAACCGGTGCAAAAGGACCGTCCGCATTCGCAACCTTGTCCGGCTGATGCGGCCACTGTGCGGCGCAGTCTTCACCGAAGCCGAAAAGATCCGTCGGCGCGAAGAGCGCGACTGCAGCCCGTACCGAAGTATCATACTCTGTATTTCCGCCGATATCGCCGATTTCTTCCTGTCCGTTTACTGCCGAAAGCCAGGCAGTCAGATGTCCGCCCATCGAACCGCCGATCAGGGCAAAGCGATCCGGATCCAGACGCAGTTCATCCGCATGCGCCTTGAGGTATCGGATGCAGCCCGCCGCATCCACGGCGCTCACCGGCCAGATCCCAGGCGGCATCAGACGGTAGTCGATGCTCGCGACTGCTGCACCTTCGTCGAGGAAACGCTGTGACCAGGATTCATATTGATGGTTGTTCCCGCCGAAACCGTGAATATGGACGACACAGGGGAACTTCTCACCGGGCGCCGGATCGTTCTTCGGCAGAATCAGGTCCGTAAAAAGATCGAATGTCGAACACATCTGCGGATTCCGGTCTCCGGGCTGACCTTTTGCAACCGGAACGGTTGCCACATAAAGGTTTTTGAATGTCGTCGGTGTCTTCACGCTGCTGCGTGAAAGATATGCTTTCATCTCCGGCGGGACCGATCCTGTGATCTGCGGATCCGCGTTTATGAATTTCAGGCGCTTCGGAAGATCGGCTTCCGCGCGGAAGCCATCCGGGAAAGCCTCACAGGGTTTGATTGTAAGCTGCGCTCTTCCTTCTGCCTCTTCCCGGACTGCCGTAAAGGCGCCCGTCACATAGTGCAGGCCGTCGGATGACGGATAAACCTGCAGGCAGGGGAAGGATTTCCAGCCGCTTTCGTCTTTTCGGTATACTGCTTTTTTGAATACAAATACACTTGCGTCTCCGGATGCAAATTCGTGCGCGTGCGGTGCGATCGCAGGAAGCTTCAGCCGCGCGGGCGTATCTTTTCCGAAGCAGAACGTGACTTCCGTATCCGCCGGAAGACCGTCCGGCTGGCGGTAACCGTTTCCGCCGCAGTGCACCAGAAGCTGCAGCCTCGAGCCTTTTTTCACCACCTTCGACAGGCTTTCAAGATGGAAGGCAAGGAAGGTCGGGCGGTCCGCAGAAAGCTTTACATCGTCTTTTTGGAGACTGCTGTGATAAGGAACGCCGATCGGGTCGAGGATCGGATGGTGGGAAAGCTTCGCGGACCTGCCGCGCAGCATACCGTCCGTCAGGAAATGTGCCTTCCCGTCGGGCAGGATTTCAAGAAGCTCTGCAAGGAAGATCCCGTCGCTGTATGTCGACTTTGCATATAGCTCAACGACCGGGAAGCCCGTCAGTTCCAGATCCTCCGGCAGCACTTCCGTCGTAAATGTCAGGCACTTGGCTGCTTCTTCCCGAAGATCCCTGTCGATCCGCCGGTTCAGCCGCCCCATCCCTTCGATGATGGAGATGTCATCCCGGACCCGGTACTGCCGTTCCGCTTCACCGCCTGCCGCACTTTCCGTGAGCGTACCTTCTGCCGTCAAATACAAGGAAGGATTCGTCTGGTCATCAAGCGGGAAGTCTGCGCTCCTGTGCCAGGGTTTTTCATCGTCCGTCGTATAATACAGCACCGGCGGTTCCTCCGTGACACCGTTGTCCTCCCCTTTCAGGAAATGGTCAAACCAGCGCAGGTGATCCGTCTTCCAGTCAAATACGCCCTCCGGAAAATCGCAGTTCTCCTGATAAACCTCGCAGTGACGCCAGGGACCGAGGAGCAGTTTTCCGCCCCAGGCTCGGTATTCGAAAATCTTGTTCGTGCAGCCGGGCTCGTAAAAGGCGCCATACGGATAGACCGCAATCCCGGAAAAACGCACCCGATCCATTTCGTTCCAGACCGGGATTTCCATGTTCGGCGCATACCCGATCCGGTAATTGATGCTGTCACGGTGCATATCCGGCAGATACTGCTCCAGAAATCCCATGTTGAAGTCATGCCCCAGTACCGCCGCATGCGCCATCGGATAATCCGGCGCCGGGTCTTCGTCAACCGGCACCCCCGGTTTTGCGGGCATTTTGGGCATCTTCATATCCGGCAGAATCGAAACCCCGTTCGGATAATTCTGGTAATACAGATCCGCGCTGCAGTCGCAGGGGATGATGCAGCGAAGATGTTTCGGCAGGTTTTTCGCCGCAAAATGCTGAGAAGCACCGACGTTCGATCCGCCGAACATCCCGGCGTTTCCATTGCACCAGGGTTCTTCGGCAACCGCGTCAATCAAAGCAGCCATGTCCCGTCCGTCAATCGGTGACCAGAAACCCTCATTCGTGCCATAGGATGCGCCGACGCCGCGCATCTCCGGGATTGCGACCGCATAGCCGCGCTCCAGGAAGTACTCAAACTGCGCAAGTTCACGCCTGAAAAACTCCTGTCCCCGCGCATCTTCCAGATCCGGCCGGCGTACATTCCGCGAAATCCGGAACAGTACCGGAACCTTCTCCTTTGTTTCTGGCAGGTACAGGTCCACTGCGAGCTTTGTCCCGTCGCAGCCCGGGTAATAATGTGAAATCCGCCGATACATCGTCTCCCCCTCTCTTTTCCAGCTTTTTCAGATCAATCGCGTTATCCGGTCAGAATTGATTCGTTATGATAATTCCTGTCTCAGGCGATACACACCGGAGCCGGAATGCCCTTTGCCGAATTCTGAAGCGTAAAGCACAGATTCTCCCGGTCAAACGCATAAAACTCCACAGTCTCGCGGATCATATTGAGCACAATCAGATATGGCTTTCCGTAATCCTCCAAAAGCATGAAGTCCCGCGGATGCGAAAGTCCCGGCAGCGTCGCGGCAAGTACCGGGTTTTCCGGGTCTTCCATGGAGAAAACGTCGATCATGCTGTGCTCCTTCCCGCGGTTTGAAGTGAACAGGAGCTTCCCGTCCTTGGAGAATCGGATCGCCGCACCGGAATACTGTGAATCCGGAAGACCCGGCGTGATATCGATGTCCCGGATCAGTTCGCCGGAAACGCCCGAAAGCCTGTACACGAGCAGGCGGTACTTCATCTCACAGAGGACATAGAGATATCTCCCGTCCTGCGAGAAAGCCATATGCCGCGGGCCGTAGCCCAGAGGCGTCTTCAGCACGCCGGCATCCGTCATCCCGCCGTCTTCCCCGATCCGATACATCCGCACCTCATCTGTTCCGAGGTCACAGCAGTACACATACGCGCCCGAAGGATCCGTGCACATCATATGCGCATGGGAAGCTTCCTGACGGAAACGGTTTACACTGCTGCCTTCATAGGGAATGCAGCTTGTGATCTTCCCGAATTTTCCGTGATCCACCGAAAGAGACGCGACTGCGCCGGTTCCGTAGCTTGCAAAATACAGGGTCTTTTTGTCGTTTGAAAGCCTGAGGTGCGGACAGCCGGAAGGAATTCCGACAAATTCGTCCAGCTTTTTCAGTGTTTCACCACCGTCCGCAATCTCGAAGGATTCGACCTTTCCCGCGAATTTACCCGGCCCGCCGATCTCCGAAAGTACATAGAGGATCTCGCCGTCCGTCTCAAAATAAGAAGTATTCTGCCCTTCAGCAGCTTTTTTCACAGCGCCGCATTTGCCGCTGTCAAAATCAAAATCCAGTGCATAAACACCGCCTTCCCTGTTCCAGTCTGCAATATAAAAAGTTCTTTTCATGATGCCTCCCAAGCCTGTATTTTTACGATTATTGTACACCGGCAAAAAGCGGTTCGTCAACTCTTTTATGGGCCGTTATCACACAGGGACAGGTCCGTCGTCACACTCCTTCCGGAATGGTACGAGGGACCTGTCCCCGCGTTTTTATTTCGTTCTTTCTGCTTACTCTGTGAACAGCGCCGTTGAGTAGTAGCGGTCACCGCTGTCCGGGAGAAGCGCTACAATGGTCTTTCCCTTGTTTTCCGGTCGTTTCGCTAATTCGATCGCACCCCAGAGTGCCGCGCCGGAGGAGATGCCGACCGAGATGCCTTCCTTCTTTGCAAGAAGTTTCGCGGTTTCGAAAGCCTTTCCCGCAGGCGCTTTGATAATCTCGTCATACACCTTGGTGTTCAGCACATCCGGAACGAAGCCCGCAC
The DNA here is from genome assembly GCA_017543275.1 of Lachnospiraceae bacterium. Classification (GTDB taxonomy): domain Bacteria; phylum Bacillota; class Clostridia; order Lachnospirales; family Lachnospiraceae; genus UBA1267. The sequence continues at coordinate 26,439 of JAFYGJ010000004.1, forward strand.
CAATGCCCTGAATCTTGTGCGCACCGGAACGGCCTTCCGAAAGGACCGGCGAATCTTCCGGCTCGAGCGCGACAATCTTCACTTCCGGTTTCTGAGATTTCAGGTATTCGCCGACGCCTGTAAGCGTTCCGCCGGTACCGACACCTGCGATAAAGATATCCACGGCTCCGTCTGTATCCCGGAAGATTTCAGGACCGGTCGTTGCCTTATGGATCGCCGGATTCGCAGGATTGACAAACTGGCCGGGGATGAAGCTTCTCGGAATCTCCTGTGCAAGTTCCTCCGCCTTCGCAATCGCACCCTTCATTCCCTTCGCGCCTTCCGTCAGCACGATTTCCGCGCCGTAGGCCTTGAGGATGTTGCGGCGCTCCACGCTCATCGTCTCAGGCATTGTCAGAATGATCCGATAGCCCTTCGCAGCTGCGATTGCCGCAAGTCCGATGCCGGTATTGCCGGATGTGGGCTCAATGATAACGGAATCCGGGCACAGCAGACCTTTCTCCTCCGCGTCTTCGATCATCGCCTTTGCGATACGGTCCTTGACGGAGCCGGCCGGGTTGAAGTACTCTAATTTCACAAGTACGGTCGCCTCTAAGCCGAGTGCCTTTTCCAGGTTTTCCACCTCTACGAGGGGTGTGTTTCCGATCAGTCCTAAAGTTCCTTTGTAGATGTTTGACATGGTGATTTCCTTTCTAAATGTATTACTTGATTATTTGTCATGTCGGGCGAAAGCCCGCTGTGCCATATTCTGCCCTTTTGTCATTCCGACCGAGCGAAGCGAGTGGAGGAATCCCATCAGGATGTCCGTGAAGTCACGGGATCCCTCGGCTGCGGCCTGCGCTCGGGATGACACATAAGCATTTCCTCAGGCTTTTACTGCTGCGAATCCCCGCTCCAGATCCTCAATGATGTCGTCAATATGCTCGGTTCCGATCGAGAGACGAATTGTGCTCGGCGTAATGCCCTGGTCCAGAAGCTCCTCTTCCGAAAGCTGCGAATGCGTTGTCGAAGCCGGATGAATGACAAGACTCTTCACATCTGCAACATTCGCAAGAAGCGAGAAAATCTGCAGATTGTCGATGAATTTCCAGGCCTCTTCCTGCCCGCCCTCGATCTCAAATGTGAAGATCGACGCGCCGCCGTTCGGAAAATACTTTTTGTACAGTTCATGGTCCGGATGATCCGGAAGCGCCGGATGGTTGACCTTCCTGACCTGCGGATGAGCGGAAAGGAATTCGACCACTTTCTTTGTATTCTCCGCGTGCCGGTCCAGTCGGAGCGACAGTGTTTCTGCGCCCTGCAGCAACAGGAATGCGTTGAAGGGCGAAATACAAGCGCCGGTGTCCCGAAGCAGAATGGCACGGATAAAGGTCACAAAAGCTGCCGGCCCGACCGCGTCATAGAAGGAAACGCCGTGATAGCTCGGATTCGGGGCCGCGATGTTCGGATATTTCCCGCTCGCTTTCCAGTCGAACTTTCCAGACTCCACGATGACGCCGCCGAGGGAGGTTCCGTGTCCGCCGATGAATTTGGTTGCCGAATGAACCACGATGTCTGCGCCGTGCTCGATCGGCCGGAACCAGTAAGGCGTTCCGAAAGTATTGTCCACGACAAGCGGCAGGCCGTATTTATGGGCAATCTCTGCGATCGCATCCACATCCGGAATATCGCTGTTGGGGTTTCCGAGGGTTTCAAGGTAGATTGCCCGTGTATTCTCACGGATCGCGCCTTCCACTTCCGCAGGATCATGCGCGTCGACAAAAGTGGTTTCAATCCCGTACTGGGGGAGCGTATGCGCAAGAAGATTGAAACTGCCGCCGTAGATCGTCTTCTGCGCGACAATGTGTCCGCCGTTCGCCGCAAGCGCTTCGATCGTGTAGCTGATCGCCGCCGCGCCGGATGAGACCGCAAGGGCTGCCGAACCGCCTTCGAGGGCTGCAATCCGCTTCTCCAGTACTTCCTGGGTGGAATTGGTCAGTCTTCCGTATATATTTCCTGCATCAGCCAGTCCGAAACGGTCGGCCGCGTGTTTGCTGTTATGAAAAACATATGAAGTCGTCTGGTAAATCGGTACCGCACGTGCATCTGTTGCGGGATCCGGGTTTTCCTGTCCGACGTGAAGCTGTAAAGTTTCAAAACGATAGTTACTCATGATTATAATCTCCTTTTCGGTTTTATTCAAGTAATGTTGTAAAGTTCTCAGACACAGAAAAAGCCCGGGAGGCTTTTCCTTCATTCTCCCGGGCAATGGCTGATTCTCTAATATTACAGGGCGTCAAAAGCTCAGTCGAACGCCCCGGCCATATGGTTTGCCCGGGAGTTAAGCATTCGACAGCACATGTACTGCTTTTGTCTGATCTTCAGGTACAGCATTGTTTTTGCCCTTTCTTTTTGAGATTGGGTGCATTATAGCACCATTCACCTACTATGTCAATAGGTATTTAATAAATTTTCCGCTTTTTTATTCAGCCTTTTCCGTCTGTCTTTTCTGGTAATCCTCCAGCGCAGACTGGATTGCTTCCTCCGCAAGCACCGAACAGTGCATCTTATAGGCCGGAAGGCCGTCCAATGCCTCGGCGACCGCCTGGTTCGTCAGCTTCATCGCCTCCGAAACCGGCTTTCCCTTGATTAGCTCGGTCGCCATGGAGCTTGAAGCGATTGCGCTGCCGCAGCCGAAGGTCTCAAACTTCACATCCTGTATGATATCATCCTCGATTTTGAGGTACATCTTCATGATATCGCCGCACTTTGCGTTTCCGACTTCGCCGATACCGTTCGCATCCTCGATAATCCCAACGTTCCGGGGATTGCGGAAATGATCCATCACTTTTTCACTGTATAATGCCATGGTATTTCTCCTTTACAGAATAAACTCTCTTTTTCCGCTCATGAGGTCCCGCCAGACCGGAGAGAAGCCCCGGAGATAGGTCACGACTTCCTTCACGGACTGAATGATTTCATCCACTTCCGCAGCCGTGATCTCTTCCCCGATCGTGAGCCGGAGCGATCCGTGCGCGACGTCGTGCACTCTCCCGATCGCAAGAATTACATGGCTTGGATCGAGTGATCCGGAGGTACAGGCGGATCCGGAGGAAGCCTGAATGCCCCGGTCATCAAGCAGAAGCAGCAGGGATTCGCCTTCGATGCCCTCGAAGCAGAAGTTTACATTGCCCGGAAGCCGCTTCTTCGCGTCTCCGTTCAGTGCCGAATGCGGGATTTCGGAAAGCCCTGCGATCAGCCGGTCGCGCATCTCTGTCAGGTGCGCCGTGTTTTCCGGGATCGCCGCGACCGCTTCCTTCATCGCCGCTGTCATGGCTGCAATGCCCGGAACATTTTCAGTTCCGGCCCGTTTCCCGCGCTCCTGTGCGCCGCCTTCGATCAGGTTGGTCAGGGCGATGCCTTTTTTCACATAGAGGAATCCGACGCCCTTCGGGCCGTGGAATTTATGTGCCGACGCGGAAAGCATGTCGATATTGTCAGCCTCGACATCGATCGGGATATGGCCGATTGCCTGGACTGCGTCTGTATGGAACAGCACGCCGTGCTTCCGGCAGATCGCACCGAGTTCCCGGATCGGCTGGATCGTACCGATCTCATTGTTTGCGGTCATGATCGTAACAAGGCAGGTGTCCTACCGGATTGCCTGCTCCAGCTCCGCAGGGACTACAAGCCCGTTCTCATGAACCGGCAGCAGGGTGATCTCAAAGCCCTCTTTTTCCAGCCTGTTCAGCGTATGCAGCACCGCATGGTGCTCGAAGGCCGAGGAAATGATGTGCATCTTCCCTTTCCTGCGGCCGATTTCTGCAGCAGAACGAATCGCCTGGTTGTCCGCTTCCGATCCGCCGGAGGTAAAATAAATATCCCGCGCGCTTGCCCCGATCAGTGCCGCCACCTCTTCGCGGGCCTGTTCCAGTATTTCTTTCGCCTTCTGCCCTGTCCCATAGAGACTGGAAGGATTGCCGTAGCACTCCTTCATCAGGGCTGTCATGGTTTCAATTGCCGTATCGCTCATCCGTGTCGTTGCGGCATTATCAGCATAAATCACTGCGTCTTCGCTCCTTTCGAATTGTTGTCCAAATCTGTAAATTCAGTATACACCCTTTTACCTACTGTGTCAATAGGTTTATAGTGAAAAAGACTTGATTTACCTATTTACCTATGGTATAATCGGGTAAATGAAAGGAGACGCCCCATGATTTCCACCAAAGGACGCTACGCAATCCGGGTGATGCTGGATTTAGCGGAACATGATAACGGGACTTATATTCCCTTGAAGGATATCGCCGAACGGCAGGAGATTTCCAAGAAATACCTGGAGATCATTATGAAGGACATGGTGACGGGCGGGCTTGTCGCCGGCGCCTCCGGAAAGGGCGGCGGCTATAAGCTTCTGAGAAAGCCCGGGGAATATTCCATCGGAGAAGTGCTCGAAAAAACAGAGGGCACCCTTTCCCCCGTTGCCTGCCTGAAGGACGGCGGAGTCGAGTGCCCCCGGAAAAATATCTGCCAGACCCTCCCCATGTGGGAGGAATATGATGAACTGCAGCGTCAGTTTTTCAATGGAAAGAAACTGACGGATCTGATGTCAGGATCTGATACTGCTTCGTCCTGAAATCCGCCCGGAGAACCGCGCTGATCCCTTCGTTGTCCCAGCGCATTTCGATCTTCCCGTCGTCCCCGCCGGAGCACGAAAAGCTTCCGTTGAAGGCTTCGCACTGATTCCGGAAACGCATGACCTCATACAGGCGCTGCAGGAAAGGCGCTTTAATCCTTTCCCGGATTTCTTCTTCGGTGAAGTTGTGCCGGTTCACTTCCCGGCCGCCCGTTCCCGTAAGAAGGCAGGAGAAATCATTCGTCCCTGCTAAAAGTCCGACGTAGTAAATCTGCGGAATTCCGGGCGTAAAGAGCTGAACGATCCGGGCCAGAAGATACGCGTCCTCGTCTTCATCCATCGCACTGAAGAAGGTACCGCCGAGCTGGTAAATCTTCTCCTTCCCCGCACCCATCCGAATGCGGCTTGACCAGAACATATCGCGCTCCTGCATTTCCTGCGGGAGCTTTTTGAATTCGCGGATATAGCGGTCGCGGACAATCGTGCTGATCGAATCGATCTCCTCCTCCGTGAGGAGTCCCGCCGCATCCACGACTCCGATCCCATCGTGGGTGTCAAGCGTCGTTACCTGGTTGTGCGGGCAGATCTGAAGCCAGTGAAGAAGCCGGTCGGTCCGTCCGAATTCGAGCCCGTGCAGCAAAAGAAGCGGCAGCGCAAAATCATAGACATAGTGCCCGCGCTCCGCAAGTTTCAGCTGGATCCGGTACTCTTCATGGATCTCCGCAAACATCCGGCAGCCGGACTCTTTGAGCGGTTTCGTACTGATCTCCAGCACATCCCAGATCTCCGGTTCCACGAAAAAGCAGCTCGTTCCCGGCACCTTCGATGCATAGGCGAAAGCATCGAAACGCACCATCGGCACGAAGGATGCGAGTTTTTTCAGATTCCGGTCATAGTATTCCTGCGTTGCCCGGGCATGCGGGTTGATGTCCACCTGTTCCTCGAAAAAGGTACACCAGAGGTTCACTTTTTCACCGTTTTTCAGCGTAAACTCGCGCTTCGGACCGCCGGGCTTTCTCAAATACAGCACCTTGAGGTCCTGCTCCGTCGGTTCCTTTTCCGGCCAGAATTCCTCCCAGTGAATGAACATGTCGCGGTATTCGGAATCCTCGCCCTTCTCCATGTAATCCTGAAACTCGCGGCTTCGGATCGAGATATGGTTCAGCATGAAATCCGCGGCGAGAAAATACTTTTCGGAAAGCCGTCGGATATCGTCATAAGTGCCGAAGCGCGGGTCGACGGAATCATAATTGATCACGGCAAAACCCCGGTCTCCGGAGGAAGGGAAAAAGGGCAGGATATGAACGCCCGCGATAATCCCGGAGAAACATTCATCCAGCGTCTTCTCTAACCTTTTCAGATCTCCGCCGAAACTGTCGGCATAGGTGATCAGCATGCATTTGTTTTCAATCGGCTTCATGTGCTTTTCTCCAGGGTTTACAGGGTCTCCTGATCTTTCATCCCGACGCCGGCCGGGAATTCATGGACTGCGTTGACCGCTTCCGCTTCTTCCTTCGTGAGATCCATTTTGGACCAGTCGATGTATTTCTCATAGCCTGCATAGTCGCTGATGCGGATGCTCGAAAGACGCCCGTCTTCCCCGCGCATATAGGCCGCAATGCCGGAAAGCGCTACCCGCTGCAGATCCTCACGACCCTTGTCGGCGATGACATGCACCCACTCGATCACGCCGGTCACACCGTCGTCGATCAGCGTCTCGTAGCGCATCGCAACCTTCGCCGGAATATAGTCCGCCATATGGGTATAGGTCCGGCGCAGGGCTTCCATGCCGGTTTCGTGCGGCCGGCTGTTGTAGGGACCGTAGCCGCCGAAAACGCAGTCCGGATGCATGCAGGCAAGAATCCGTTCGACGTCGACTGCAGGCATATGGTGAAGCGCGGTATAGTATTCCTTCACGGCGCCAGTGAGAAGTCCCGGATCCCCCATTTCAAGATGCGCCGATTTGAACATCGGCCTGCGGTAGGGCTCCATATGCGGCACAAAGGTGCAGTGGCAGTAGAGGCGGATTTCCTCGAGCGTGTTCTTCGCGCCAAGATCCGCTACAACAAACATCGGCACCTGGTCGATCATCCCGTCCCGCACAAAGGAAATCACAAGCTCCGACACCGACCGTCCGCCTGCGCGGGTCTGGAACATCGGAAGAATTGTAAAGCCAGATGCCTCAAAGCGCGCGGCAAAACCCGCCGCGAAATCCCGGATCTGCTCTCTTCCTTCAAACCTTCCGTACGGTGCGTCGACAACCGGCAGCTCCTTCGTAAACTGCTTTTTCTCGCGGAAATAACCCGCCGCCCTTTCGAATTCACCCGCCGCTGCCGCCTGCATGAACAGGATTTCCGGCGAGTCATAGCGGATGCCGGACTGCGGTTTTTGGTACAGCTCATAAAGCTCGCATTGATTCCTGATTTCCATGGTCCCGATCCTTTCTTCTGAAATACTGTCTATATCGTACTTCAGAGGCGCCGCCTTGTCAACCGGATAAAAAAGTGTTATGATTCGGATATGGGTAAAGTTATGAAAAAAGCTACTGTTTATGAACTTGCAGCCGCCGCTGTTTTCGCGGCGCTTCTCTCGGTCCTTGCGCCGCTGACGATTCCGATCGGGCCGATCCCGGTGACGCTTGCGACGCTGATCCTGTATCTGTCGATCTATGTGCTCCCGACCCGGTCTGCGCTTTCGTCCTGCGCGGTTTATCTCCTTCTCGGAGCATTCGGGCTTCCGGTCTTCACAGGATACGCCGGCGGAATCGCGAAAATCGCGGGTCCCACCGGCGGGTATCTCTTAGGTTATCTGTTTCTTGTGCTGATCGGCGGACTGTTCATGCGAAGAGCGCCTCGTTTTGAGAAAAAACCGGTCAACATTCTCTTTCCGGTTCTCGGCCTCCTGCTCGGGACCGCCGCCCTGTATCTGTTCGGCACCGCCTGGTTCATGATCCAGGCAAAAGCAACGCTCTCCTACGCACTCTCTGTCTGCGTTGTCCCCTTCATCCCGGTTGACCTTGGGAAAATCGTGCTCGCGACGATCCTCGGGCGGCTTCTTCGACGGACGCTGAGAAAGGCAGGGCTTTTCAGGTAATGCATCGGGACAGACCCGGGGTAAAAAAGGTCTGTACGTTCTTACTCTTCCACTGTTTCCGCGCCTTCCGTCTGCGGCGATGTCTCAAATCCCGACTCCGCACCCATATCTTCTGTCGTCCCGGCCTCCGGATCAGCCTCCTGTACATATTCGTAACCCTGCAGGTTCGTCTTCAGGTACTGTTCAAATTGCTGTACGGCCTCCTCTCCGACATAGAAAGAATAGCCCGCGTCGATCAGATTTGTCGACAGGTATCCGGTCCTCGTGAACCAGAACGAAGCATTCGGGCGGTCAAATTCCACTTCCCCGACCCGGCAGGTCATGTAGCTGATATTGTTCGCCCGGCCTTTCTGCAGCATCGACATCATATCCTCTCCCGGCGCATCCGCATATTTCATCAGGTACGACATCAGATATTCCTTTGTAAAGCCCTCAAAAACGATACGGTGAGCCTGGTTTTCCGTATCATACCAGAGATAATCCGTATAGCCGGGAACCAAAAGCGTCTCCTCTGCATTGATGCCCTCTAAAAAATCCCCGAGCGTCTTCGGCGCGTAAAAAAGATCAGCCGCCGCATAGTAATCCGGGCTTTCTGAAAAACGGATCAGTACCGCGGCTTCTTCCGTATAGGCATTGAAGCGGAAAAGCTCCGCGGCTGTCTCATGCACTTCCCCGGTAAAAGGATGCTCTCCCTTCACGTTGACGTCCGCAAGCTTCTCTCCTGCGCGGTCCGCGCTGACAACGGCCCTGACCGAATAGGTCCGGCCCTGATAATCGAATTCGCGGTATCGCTCTGAAAGCGGCATCTTCTCCCAGGGCCTTTCGGCATAGAGATCATTTGTGGTATCTCCATCCCCGGTTATTTTCGAAACTGTTTCGTTGAAAATCTCGCCGTCGCGAGCACTATCCTTAGTCTCCGCCAATGTTTCACCATAAGAGTTTTGCGTCGTCTCTCCATTCCCGATAGTTTCCGTAGTCGACTCGTTGACACCTTCTCCATCATGGTAAATTATCTTTGTTTTCCAAATTTCCTCCTGACTGTGATGGATAAGTACGATCCCAACCACTGTACATGCTGCAAGTAGCACTGCCGCCACTGAAAGCGATACGATTAGAATTTTTTTTCTCTGGATATTTACACTTTGTCCGTTTAAAACAGTCTCTTGTACCAGCTTTTCATCAATCAAATCCATATTTTCTAAAAACTCTTCTCCCTTCATATCGCATAACCCTCCTTTATCAGATATTTCCGAAGCGCCTCCCGCGTACGATACAGGCTCGCCTTTACCCGGGACTCCGAGACACCGTATTCTTCAGCGATCTGACGGATTCCCTCGAGGAGATAGTAACGCCGAATGAAGAAAACCCGTTTGTCCGCTGGAAGCGTCAGAAGCCACCGATTCATCGTTTCCCGCAGAAGCTTCTCCTCCACTGCATCCTCGGTGTTTCCCTGCGAGGGGAGGCACATGGCCATCTCTTCACTTAGCTCGACGATCTCAGCGTCCCGTTTTTTTGCTCCGGCTATGCGCAGCCGATCAAAGCTTAAATGCCGCGCGATTTTGTATAAGAATGCTCGAAAATAATCATACGGCTTATTCGGTGGGATCCGATTCCAGCAGCTTAAAAAGGTATCATTTTCAATCTCCTCTGCATCCTCTCGACTTTTCAAAATCCGTTCCGCAAATCGGAGAATCTCTTCCCCATACACCTTTTCGGTTTCTATGATCGCGCGCTCGTCACGCGCAAGATAAAGATTGATGATCAGCCGATCTTCCATGCTTTCTTTACCCTTCCGCTGTGCAAAGGATTTTTGATACGCCTGATATACGGCACCAAAGTTTGTAACAATACTTCCAATCGTTATTCTTTTATTTGTCTTACCTTCTCACTCAGAATCAATTCCCAAACTGCCGCCTGAACGGCCCCCATCTTTTCAGGATCTTCGGTTAAAATCGGATCACTGCCATAATATGTTGATGACTTTTCTAAAAGAAAGACCTGATCAGATATATAGTATGCGTTCCCTTGTTCATCATAAACAATTATACCATTTTCAAAACTTTGTTCATTTAAGATGGCAGTCAATTCACAATTTGTAGATGATGTCCATAGGTTCCCCTCTTCATTCAAAGGCATTACAGCCATAAAACAAAGTATATAATCGTTCTGAATTGCCGGAAAGTATACGGTGCCGTTATTAGTGAGATTTCTCCCATTCCATTGATACATATAAAACCCCTGTCCCATCGTAACTGGCTTCTCTCTATCATATGGAATTTGATTCGGTTCATACGCATGAAGCTGAAAAGAAATCTGATTATCCCAGTTTTGTTCTGCATAATTCACGGCGTCTTTCGGGATCTCTTCTGAATAAACAGAAAACTTTCTTTCCAACTGAGTCGGGAAACTTTCAGATGAATTTTCGTTTCTATCGTTATAGAATTTACCGGACTCACTTGTTCCAGTCTCTTCCGCTTTTGAATTCATCTCTGATTCATCTAAATAATCCAACCTCTTCAATCGGTTTTCTCCAGTTTCTTCTGTAATTGTTGAATCCTCTGTTTCTTCTGGAATTGTTGATTCCCGAGTTTCTTCTGTTAGTATTATTTCACCTGCCTGTTTGTTTGAATCAACAGATATATTCTGAGGCAAGGACTGACAGGCCAAAAGATTTATTATAATAGCCACAAGGAGAATGCTGTTCCCCGTCAATTTCCAGCTTTTTGTTCCCATATATTTTATCTCCCAACTTTATTGGTACATTACCAATAAAGATCTATCCCATATATATGTTTTGTTGTTCATGCTGAAAGTAGTCACATTTGTTTCACTATAAACAGTTGTCTCAAACTGACCATGCCCCCCATTTTTTGCAGCATTCCAAAACATCAATGTCATCACTCCATTTACTACTGAATACGCCGTAATTGTAACGGCATGTCCAGATTCTCTTATTCCTACTGCATTGTAATATCCAGCTGACATATAGATAGGAAACTGATTATTGATATTGTGTCTTATTTCAGTCTGGTGAATCGCGGGAGTATATCTTATTGAATACTGTATTTCGCCATAATCGTGTATCATAGGATTAACATCTGTGACAGATAATCCAGTATAGTTGGGTGCATATATATTTATATTATACTGATCGCATAATCCAATAGAATCAATTGTCCTGTTTCCAGTTCTATAGCGAATAATAGTGCCTGCAGAAGCCGCCCAGCAAATCGCTACAGAATTTCCATAATGATCTTTCTGCTCTAATAAGCAATAATCCATGTTTAGCGCTTTATCGTTTTCATAATTCCATGAGAAGCCATTTGGCCCCCTGAATCCAGTTGCGTTGTCATTTATTATATACTCATTAATTTGCAAGTTTTTCCGACCGTCATATGGTGATAATTCTTCAAGCTTATTAGTCAAAATGAAAGTATTGACCTTAGATCTGATATCACTCGTAAATATCCCAATACGGCTATAATCCCTGAGAGTATCCTCAGCCCACTTTGTTTTACTTATTTCATCTTGCTCAGAAGTCAAATCATGCTCTTTTAGGAAAGTTATATCGTCAGAAGTAACATAATACTCATCATCCTCATCATTAACAAAAATAATACCCGAATGATAAGCTCCTACAATGTTTTCAGCAATATCTGTTGAACATGATGAGGTCCATAATCCACCCGATAATGGTATTACTGACAGAAAACATACAATAGTATTTCTCTGAAAAACAGGGAAGTAAATTATTTCATTATGATACAACTCGCCACATTCATTTATTCGATATTTGTAAAATCCATTCCCGATACTAATAGTATCCCGATCATCAAACTTTGGTCCTTGTATACTTTCAGTCTCAATGGTATTAGTTATATTATAAAGCATAGTTATTTGAGCTTCAGCTGCTTCTTCTGCATAATTAATCGCACTTGCAGGAATACTGTCAGTATAAACGGAAAAGCCGGTTACTACCCTTGATTCCGAATCAGGATAACTGCTTCCCAATAGGGATAATGTTATAATAGCAATACATACAACACCAATAATTTTCTTCATAATAATCTCCTTCTCTGCTCTTCTTCTGGCAGACTCTCTGGTTATTTCACTATCATTTTTTTCATGATTAACTATTCCAACACCGCTGTCATATAAATTACTTGATCACTGATCGGTTTACGCGTCACATTTTTTAACTTTCTTGAGAATCAATCCCTTGCTGTTTCTCTATGTGAATTCCACCTCCCTCACCATAATAAGCGGAAAATCTATCAAAAAAGTTGCATACTTGAATAATTTCTTCGAATTATTTTTTTCCGTGTTTATTTCACAAACGTGCAATATATTGTAATACATCTGATTGTGAAAAGGAACCTAAAGTCATGGAATTTTCCAATAAAGCCGCGAATCTCCTTCTCGGCTTCCGTTTTGTACGGGACGAAGGAGATCAGGAGCCGCTGGACTCCATGTGCAAAATAGTCCTCCAGATCACCAGGCTGGCGTCTCTGGAGGGGCTGCTTCTCACCCTGATGAATTCGTTCGACACGATGATGTCGGAAAACTCGCTCTGGCCCTTCAGAGGCTTTCGCTTCGACCGCATGACACTCGGAAACATTTTCAAGGTCGGCTCCGGTACCATACTGGAATCGGTCTGCATGCGGATCGGCTTCCTTCTGAACGACAAGCTGATCGCCGGTGTCGGCACGGCAGCCTTTGCGGCCTCCCAGATCGTGGGGTGGCTCAGCTCCCTGACCTTCTGTCTCGGCGACGGCGTATCGTCGGCCTGCACCTCCCTCGTCGGGCAGTCCCTCAGTGCGAGCATGAAGCAGAAGGCCAAAGACTATGTACGAGTCGGCAAACGGATTTCGATCTTCATGTCCCCCTGACTCAAAATAAGTACTTATGAAAAAACACCGTTTATGAACTTGAACCGCCGCTGTTTTCGCGGCGCTTCTCTCGGTCCTTGCACCGCTGACGATCCCGATCGGACCGATCCCCGTAACGCTTGCGACCCTGATTCTGTACCTGTCTGTTTATGTGCTGCGCCTGAGATCCGCACTCTCGGCCTGTGCGGTTTACCTTCTCCTCGGCGCTTTCGGCCTTCCGGTCTTCACAGGATACGCCGGCGGAATCGCGAAAATCGCAGGTCCCACCGGCGGGTATCTTCTGGGTTATCTGTTTCTTGTGCTGATCGGCGGGCTTTTCATGCTGAAAATGCCCCGTTCTGAGAAAAAGCTTCTCAATATCCTCTTCCCTGTTCTCGGCCTTGTGCTCGGGACCGCCGCCCTGTACCTGTTCGGGACCGCCTGGTTCATGATTCAGGCGAAAGCGACACTCTCCTATGCGCTTTCTGTCTGTGTCCTGCCGTTCATTCCGATTGACCTCGGGAAAATTGTGCTTGCGACGGTTCTCGGGCGGCTCCTTCGGCGGGCGATTCGAAAAGCAGGCGTAATGGAGTAATACAGAAAGACAGATTCCTTACTCTTCCACGGTTCCCGCGCCTTCTGACTGCGAAGTCTCGAATCCCGGCTCCGCTCCCTCCTCTTCTGTCGTCCCGGCTTCCGGATTCGCTTCGTGTACATATTCGTAACCCTGCAGGTTCGTCTTCAGGTACTGTTCAAATTGCTGCACAGCCTCCTCTCCGACATGGAAGGAAAGACCGACGTCAAACAGGTTTGTCCACACATAGCCGCTTTTCGTAAAGTTGAGCGATACGTTAATGCGCTCGAAATCCGCTGCGGAAACACCGCAATTGATATAACTTACAACATTCTCCGGAAGGTTCATGACCGAATCAAAATCCACACCCTCCGCCGCAGCATTTTCACGAAGCCACGACAGCACGGCTTCCTTTGTTACGCCTTCAAAGGTAACAGTATGGACTCGGTTTTCCGCGTCGTAGTAGCGATAATACGCCTTTCCGGGAACCGTAATAAGTTCCTCGGCATTTGCCTCAAGCAGAAAGGCGCCGAGCGTTGCCGGCCGGTAATCCGGGCTCATCGCGACGAACTGTTCTCCGCTTTCATTAAACCGCAGCACGACAGCTGTTTTTTCAGAAAATCCGTTCAGGCGGAACACCTCGCCCGTCGTCTCGTACAGGCTGCCGGTGTACGGGTCCTCTCCCCGGAGCGTCACATCCGCTAATTTTTCTCCGGCGCGGCTTGCCTCCGCCGCCGCCCGCAGCGAGTACTGTGCGCCCTGATAGTCAAATTCACGGAAACGCTCCGGAAGCGTCTTCTCCTCCCAGCTCTTTTCACGCCAGAGTTCAGTCTCTGCTTCCGGCAAGGTTTCCTCCTGCGAAGAAACCCTCGTTTCCCAGCTTTCCCCGTGTTCGGATTCGTTTCCTTCCTGATCTGCCGTCCCGTCAGCCGTACCCGTCTCATCTGCCGGACTGACGCTTTCCTCCTGGCCGGTTCCGTTTCCTTCCCGCTGCCGAAGGTTCATTCCGACGCCGAGCCCCACAGCACTGACTGTGAGGACGACCGCAGCTGCCGCCGCGATAATTGTAACCAACTGCTTTTTTTGTCTTGCTCTATTCACCTGGTATCCTTCTGCTTCCTTCAGAAGCTCCGGATCCACGTGTTCCATTTCCTCCAGAAGTTTTTCACCCTTCATATCCGATATCCCTCCTTTTCCAGAAATGTACGAAGCGCCTCTCTTGTACGGTACAGGGTCACCTTTACACGGCTTTCCTTCGCCCCGGTCGCCTCTGCAATTTCACGGATGCTCTCGGCAAAAAAATACCTGCGGATGAAAAAAGCACGTTTGTCCGGCGCAAGGTTCCGAAGCCAGCGATTCAGAGCCTCCCGGAGGAGATTTCCTTCCGCCTCATCTTCGGTCGTCCCGCCGGACGGGAGGCACTCTTCCATTTCCCGTGTCAGTTCGACGATCTCGACATTCCGCTTCTGTGCCTTCATCGTCCGCAGCCGGTCAAAAGAGAGGTGCCGCGCGATTTTCAGAAGAAAAGCCCGGAAATACTCATACGGTGTGTTCGGCGGAATCCGGTTCCAGCACTGAATCAGGGTGTCGTTTTCGACCTCTTCCGCGTCTTCGCGGTTTTCAAGAATCCGCTCTGAAAAGCGCACAAGCAGCGCGCCGTAGGCCTTTTCGGTCTCGGCAATTGCCTGATCGTCCCGGGCAAGATACAGATTGATAATCGACCGGTCATCCATGGACTCTGCCCTCCTTCACCCTGATAAGCGGAAAAACGCGACGAAAGGTTACAGATCTGGAAAAGATTTTTAGGAAAATTTCATTTTCCCGTGTTTTTTCCTGTAAACGTGTTATAATGTATTGTAATATATCTGATCGTGAAAAGGAACTGCTGTCATGGAATTTTCCAATAAATTCTCTAATCTCCTTTTGGGCTTCCGCTATACGCGGGACGAAGGGGATCAGGAGCCGCTTGGCTCCATGTATAAAAAAGTCCTCCAGATCGCCTGGCCGGCGGCTCTGGAGGGGCTGCTTCTCACCTTAATGAATTCGTTCGACACGATGATGGTCGGAAAGCTCGGGCCGGCGGCGATCACCTCGGTCGGGCTCTGCGCCCAGCCGCGCATGATTATTCTCCTCGTCGCACAGGCAATCTGCACCGGAACGATGGCCGTCATCGCACGAAGAAAAGGAGAAGGCCGGCAGGATCAGGCAAACTCCTGTCTTCGGCAGTCATTGCTCCTTGTGACCTTCATCGGTATCCTCATGACTGCGCTCGGCATTCTTTTGGCGACGCCACTTCTAAAGCTTGCGGGCGGCAGCGAGGAAACGCTTTCGGACGCGGTGATTTATTTCCGGGTTATTTCGATGGCTTTCATCCCGAACTGCTGGGCGATCTGCATCTGTTCGGCGATGCGCGGCATCGGCAAGACCCGGATTACGATGGTCGTCAATGTTTCGGCGAACCTCGTGAACATTTTCCTGAACTACTGCCTGATCAGCGGCCATCTCGGCTTCCCGGCCCTCGGCGTCCGGGGCGCCGCCATCGCGACTGCGATCGGAACCTGTGTCTCAAGCGTGATTGCAATCATCGTCGTCATGCGAAAGAGCGGCTATCTGTCGCTCCGGCCTTTTAAGGGCTTCCGCTTCGACCGCGCGACACTCGGCAGCATTATCAAAGTCGGCTCCGGCACTATTTTAGAGTCAGTCTGCATGCGGATCGGCTTCCTTCTGAACGGCAAACTGATCGCCGGCGTCGGCACGGCAGCCTTCGCGGCTTCCCAGATCGTCGGACAGGTCAGTTCCCTGACCTTCTGTCTCGGCGACGGCGTCAGTTCCGCCTGTACCTCCCTCGTCGGGCAGTCTCTCGGTGCAAACACCAAGAAAAAAGCCATGGCCTATGTGCGGGTCGGCGAGCGGATTTCAATCTTCATGTCCGTCGCGATCATGCTTTTTACCTTCTTCGGGCGGAACTGGCTGCCGACGCTGTTCACGGAGGACCAGCTCGTCATCTACGGCTGTGCGGTTTCCTTCCTTGTCCTGCTTTTAGGCATCTATCCGCAGAACATGCGTGTTATGCTCGCCGGCTGTCTTCGGGGTGCGGGCGATGTACGCTATGTCGCACTAGTATCCCTGATCAGCGTCGCAATCCTGCGGCCGCTTCTCACCTTTATCTGCTGCTATCCGCTGAACAAGGCCTTCCCGAATGCACAGTTTGCCTTCACCGGCCCCTGGATCAGCTTCGTCATCGATGCGATGGTCCGCTGGATCCTGCTGCACATCCGTGTGAAGAAAGGAAACTGGGTCAATATTAAGCTGTAAACCTGAAATAGATGCAACCTGCAGCCCGGTTTTTTCGTCTTTATAGACATAGAGAAAAAAAGGAGGCCGGATGCCATGAAAAAGATTCTTGTATTTGCACTGATTGCCCTTGCAGCGTTTTTGCTGGTTTCCTGCGGAAAAGCAAGAAGCCGCACGGTTGAAGTCATCCATCCGGCGCCTGTTCCGGTTGAGGTGGTACAGAAATAATTAATCTGATCGAACATAAACAGATGAGACACGGGAACCAGTCCCGTGTCTCATCTGTTTATGCGAAGAATTCCTTGACTGCTTCCACAACCTCCTGAAGATGCCTTGTATAGCAGTGGTCATCTCCTTTGATTATGATTAGTTTCGCGTTTTTGTAAAGCTCCGCTGCTTTTTTTGCGTAGGAAAGCGGGACAGCCTCGTCTTCGTCCCCCTGGATGATCAGAACCGGGCCTTCGTAGCGCACGATCTCGTCCTCCGGATGAATGGTCTGCGCGACACGCAGGTAGTTTCCGGAAAGTGTCAGCTCTCCCGCGCTGAGTTCATCCGGGATATGCTTCGGATCATAGGGAATTCCGAGCATGTTTCCCGCCCGCGCGCCGTCCGGAATCATCCAGGCCGGTGAAAGCGGAATGATCGCCCTGAAATCATCTGCGCACATGCCGCCGATAAGCATTGTGAGAAGTCCGCCCTGCGAATGCCCGCTGATATAGAGGTCCGTTACAAAATCCAGGCTTTTCGCATATTCGACGACCGAAAGCGCATTCGTCACCCACTTGTAAAGCGTATGATTTTTGAATTCACCGTCACTCTTTCCGTGTCCGTACATTTCCACCCGAAGCGTCGCAATTCCGCATTCATTCATTGCCTTGGAAACCGCGATAATGTGCGTCTCCTCCATATGCCCCGTAAAGCCGTGAATCACGATGCATAAGGGACATTTGTCCGCGCCTTTCGGTTTGTCCAGTTTCGCATGCAGCTTGATACCGTCGCTGTCAATGTAGAATTCTTTCATGGAAACCTCCTCCTGTTTCACACCATGCCGCATCAGAGAAATACCCCGAAACAAAGGCTTCTCTGCATTTCCTCTGTTTAAGGGTATTGTAGAAAATCCGCCGGTTCCTGTCAAGATCAATGTGTCCTGTTCTTACATCTCCTTACGTTTGGATTCTTCATAAGGATTCCCTGAATGTGCATTGAAGCCTTCCGGAAGGTAGCGTGCCGGGATGTATTTCTCATACTTCAGGTCCATGAAGTAATTGCAGAAAATGATCATCACATAGGTGATCGTATTCTCCTCAATCTCCCCGTCTGCACCGGGCGTCCGGATTGCATAGACAAAGCCCTGGTAGGAATCCGCAAACATTGCAAGCGGGTTTTCGGGATCGGAAAAGCCCGTCACGCCGTAATAGCCTTTGTAAGCGGTGGATTCATAGGCTTCAAGGCGCTGCAGTTCTTTCTCATAGTCCTCGTCGCTGTAATGCACGGTCAGATAGCTCAGGTACTGTGCATCCCAGGGATTGTAGTAAGTCATGCGGTATTCGCGGACTTCCATATCCTTTGTGACGGTCTGCGGGAAAGTGGACTCGTCCATGCCCCACTTATTCCGGTATTCTTCGTCCGAATCGGCGCCCATATAGCTGCTGTAGTTATTGACATTTTGGTCATCCTTGACCTTACTGCCTGCGCTCATCAGGAATACAAGCCCGAACACAAGCAGGTACTGCAGGATCACCGCACCGATCACAATCAGCGCAATCTTCCATCCGAGCCGCATTTTCCGTTTCTTTTCGAACTTTTTGAGGCTTTCCGCCTCGGACTTATGCAGCGTGAGCGCCGGATCCGGCGCGATCAGTTTCTGATACGCTGCCGTACAGTCCCCGCATCCCGGCAGGTGCTCCTCAATCATCTTCCTGCTGCCTTCGCTGACCATATTTTCTGCATATAAGGGCAGGAGATCCTGCACAATTTCACATTCCTTTTTTTCTGACATTTCATCCTCCGAATTGATGTGGTAAATTACGGACAGTACCATCCCGCAGGCGAGTTACGCCCATACCGGCCGAGAATACCCCGAGCCGAGGGTTATGGTGCTGCTTCTGAGGCGTATTGGAACCTACGCCGAAGGGGCAGTACCATCCCGCAGGCGAGTTATGCGATTCCCTCCCGGATCATGGCTTTCGCGCGATGGTAAGTCACGCAGGCCCAGTGCTCTGTTTTCCCGAACAGGTCTGCAATATCCCGGAAAGACAGCTCGCCGAAAACCCGGAGCGAGAAGACTTCCTTATAGGGATCGCGCAGGCCGTGGAGCGCGCGGTGCAGCGCCTGTGCCGTGTCCCGGTCTTCCAGCATGGTTTCAAAAGGCACGCCGGAATCCGGCAGCTCCGGGAGGCTCTCCTCTTCCTCCAGGGAAACGGTCTTCTTCTGCTTCCGCAGGTGTTCATAATACAGGTTTTTCGCAATCTGGCAGAGCCAGACGCGCGGCGGACAGTCGCCCCTGAAATCCTTCAGCGCCCGCAGCGCCCGGTAGAAAGTCTCCTGCGTGAGCTCTTCCGCAAGATCCTCCGAGCCTGTCAGTCCGCGAAGATAGCGGAACACGTCCGAATAATGCTTTTCGAACAGGGTCTCAAGATTATCCAAGCGCATTCCTCCTTTCTTCGCGTGATTCCGATCCGGATGCCCGGTTACTTTGCCCGTACATTTATAAGATGCACGGCAGACGAAAATATCACAAAAAAATTTCAGGGACAGGTGAAGCGCAGCCTGTCCCTGTTTAACCTGCTCTTACCAAAGATTATCGCCGGAGATGATCCAGCAGCCGGAAGGATTCCCTTGCGTCCCGTTCGAAGTTGTCCGTACGGGCTTCAATCGAAACGCGTCCGTCGTAACCGCTGTTCTTCAGAAGCGTGAAAAACTCCTCATACTCCGGGTAACAGGGGTCGGACAGTTTCGGAAAGCCCCGCTGATCCATTTCCGCGATGTGCGCGTGGATGACACCGATGCCGTTTTCGAGAGAATCATAGTAATCTCCCTCCTGCATCATGTGATACAGGTCCGCAAGCGCCCCGATATTCCGGGCTCCTGTCATGGAAGCGAGGCGCTGGGCATCGCTGACCAGATTGATAATATTGCATTCGGCGCTTCTGAGCGGCTCAATCGCGATGGTAATAAAATGGTCCTCCGCAATGCGCGCGGCGAGTCTGAGAAACTGCGAGAGAAGCTTGTAGGCTTCACTTTCAGACATGTCGCCGGGCATTGTCCGCGCCGCTCCGGAACCGAAAACCGCGATCCGGATGCCCAGCTCTTCCGCGCGGGAAAAAGCCTTCTTCAGGTAGGCGCGGATCTTTTCGCCTGTGCCCTCCTCTGAGCACAGCACAAAATCCGCCGGCACCATGCTGTTCACGGTTTCCACCGGCAGCGGCGATGCCTTCACTGCCGCCAGAAGTTCCTGATATTCCTGCTCCTCCATCCCGGCGATCCGGGACAGTCCGAGTTCGATATAGTCGTAACCGATTGCCTTCAGAAGCGGTGCGTTTTCAACAGGGGTACAGATTCCGAGTCTGATCATAAAAGGCCTCCTCACTTCATATAAATCAGCCGCTCACCGGGCTGGAAAATCTTGTACGGCATACCGGGGGCGTATTCTTTTACAGCCTCCGGGATATAAGCTGCCGGGATCGTATTTCCCGGGAAAAGATCAAAATGCAGCGGGATGAAAAGTGAGGCTTCCGCTTCCTTCGCGAAAGTCACCGCTTCTTCGAGCGTCATATTGCCGATAATGTTCCGGTGATAGCGGTAGAAACTCCGGCCGTTTACGGGCAGCATCGCGATATCCACCTTCCCGACCAGTTCCTTCTGTCCCTCATAGAGGCAGCAGTCGCCGCAGTGATAAATGCGGATGCCCGACGCAAATTCGAAGACGTAGCCCATTTCAAAATAGTCGCCCTGTTCGTCCTGGTGAAGCTCTTCATGCGCGGATGGCACGGGAAGCACCGAAATGTCCCGAAGAAGACCGGTCAACGACGCACCGGCATGTGCCGGAGTCAGCCGCTCCTTCGGAACTCCGTATACATCCGCCGCCCTGTCCGCATAAGCCGCCGGGATGACAAATTTCGCATGGTCGTTTACCGACAGTATTCCCTTGATTGTCCCCGGATCCGTATGATCCAGATGGTCATGCGAGCAGAAAACCGCGTCAATAAAGTCCAGTTCCTCCGGCAGGATCGGCGGAAGGTAATACCGGCCCCAGCCCTTTTCAGGGTCATAAAGCGTTCCTGTCAGATATCCGTCCACAAGAAGATACTGCCCCCGGAATTTGATGATAAAGCCCACCTGTCCGAGATAAAACAGGGCAAGCTGGCTGTCCGGTATGTCTGTCTCAAGGATCTGTTTTTTCAGGTCTTTCTTCATGCTTCTTTTGCTCCTTTATAGTCTCTTTTCCAGTATTCACCGACCGGCTCAGCGGGGTCAGCCATGTCCCAGCAGAGTTCATGCCGCTCAAAATACCCGATCACGAACCCCGCATCGTTTCGGACCGGTACAAAGAACTCCCGCTCGCCCCGGATGGTATTGGAAGCCTCATACATTTCCTCCTCACCGGCATCCGCACGAGAAAGGAAGGCTTTAATCTTCCCGCAGGAGCTTTCGTTGTGGCAGGAAAACAGGCTCTGTCCGATCTCAAGCCGGCCCTGATACCGCCGTTTCGCAGCTTGATTCATCCAGCGGACCACATGCTCCCGGTCTGCATATACAATTTCGTAAGGGTAGGCGTCCAGAATCGCCCTGTAAGTGTTTTCGTCCATCGGTCTCGCACCCTTTCTCTTGATTTTCGTACCTCTACTATATCACAACTTTTTCAATTTGGCATTCACCTTTTTCAGTTTTTGCGGTATACTGTAATTCAAGCGTTGCGGGAGTGCGCAGCGCGAAGCAACGCGGAATCTTCTTTTTGCAATTTATCCATCAATAAACCCGGCAGGCAGTAAATCCTATGATTATCAAAAACGCACGCATCTATACTTCTGATTATTCCTTCCGGGAAGGGAATCTCGTCATCCGAAACGGCCGGATTGCCGATCCCGGATCTGTTCCGCTCCCCGGTGAAGAAATCATCGACGGAACGGGGCTCTATGCACTCCCGGGACTCGTGGATATTCATTTCCACGGGGCGGCGGGACATGATTTCTGCGACGGAGACGCGAAAGGTCTGCAGGCGATCGCAGAATACGAAGCCCGGCACGGCGTCCTTGCGATCTGCCCCGCGACGATGACCATGCCGGAGGAAACCCTGAGCGCTGCCATGGACAATGCTGCAGCCTTCCGGTATTCGCAGGAGCGCCGGAATGCCGGCGGAAGCAATGCTTCGGAAAGTCCCGCTGCGGATCTTGTCGGCATCCATCTTGAAGGACCCTTCATCAGTCCGAAAAAGCCCGGTGCCCAGGATCCTCTTTATGTGCTCCCTGCGGATGAAGCGATGTTCCGAAGACTGCAGGCCCGCTCAGGCGGCCTGATAAAGATCTGCGACGTCGCGCCGGAAGAACCCGGAAACCTGGACTTTATTCGTGAAATGCAGGACCGGGTACGGATCAGCCTCGCACATACCTGCACAGACTATGAGACGGCTTCCGAAGCCTTCCTTCTGGGCGTGAAGCAGCTGACGCACCTCTATAACGCGATGCCCGGCATTTCGCACCGCGCCCCGGGACCGGTCATCGCCGCACTGGAGCAGGGAGCGGATGTTGAACTGATTGCAGACGGCGTGCACATACATCCGGCCATGGTCCGCTTCACTTTCCGCACATTCGGTCCGGAGCATGTCATCCTGATCTCGGACAGCATGGAAGCTGCAGGGCTTTCGGACGGCGAATATGAACTCGGCGGCTTATCGGTCACCGTCAGCGAACGCCGTGCAGTGCTGAACGCACATCCGGACACGATCGCGGGTTCCGTCACAAACCTCTATGACTGCATGAGAACCGCCGTTTCAGAAATGGGCATTCCGCTGGAGTGGGCCGTTCGTGCGGCGTCCGAAAACCCGGCTCGCGCAATCGGAATCTATCCAGACTACGGGACGCTTCAGCCGGGTGCTTTCGGCAATGTGATTCTGGCAAAGGAAGATCTCACCCCGGTGATGATCCTGAATAAAGGACAGCGGATTTTATAGACTCCGCAGTACAGAAAAGAAAGGACAACGACGATGAAAAAGCAGTTTATCCTGAAACCTGACTGGCCGGTCGCGAAGACCGAACAGGGAATGCTCCGCGGATATTTCTTAGACGGCGTGTATCGCTTCCTGGGCGTTCATTATGCGGAAGCGGAGCGATTCCAGGCACCCAGAAAGCCTGATTCCTGGGACGGCATCAAAGACGCGCTGGATTTCGGTGTGATCTGCCCCGGCGCGGACGGCCCGAAAACCCGCGAGCCCCGCGACGAAATCCGGATTCCGCACCGCTACTGGCCGGAATCCGAGCACTGCCAGAACCTGAACATTTTCACCGGGACGCTCGACCCCGATGCGAAGCGTGCGGTCATGGTCTGGCTTCACGGCGGCGGCTACCTCGACGGCTCTGCCATCGAATCCATTTTCTATGACGGCGACAACCTCGCCCGGAATGAAGACGTCGTGCTGGTAAGTGTCAACCACCGTCTGAATGTCCTCGGCTTCCTGGATGTCTCCGACTACGGCCCGGAATATGAAAACTCCGTCAATGCGGGTATGGCAGACCTTGTCGCGGCGCTTCAGTGGATTCATGACAACATCCGTGCCTTCGGCGGAGATCCCGATAGCGTCACGATCTTCGGGCAGTCCGGCGGCGGCGGAAAAGTCGCGGCTTTGGAGCAGATTCCGGCGGCGGCAGGCCTATTCCACAAGGCGATCGTGATGTCCGGATCGATCCCGGACGATGACGGGCTTGTCCGAACCTCTGCTTCCGGCCGCGAAATCGCGGAAGCGATCATGGACGAACTGGGCTCCCCGGAGCACGATTTTCAGGCGCTTCTCACGGCCCCCGCGCATGTGCTTGAAGTCGCAACAAGCCGTGCGCTGAATGTGCTCCGCGAAAAAGGCCTCACCGTCGGCTGGGGTCCCCGGAAGAACGGCTGGTACGAGGGCTACATCGGCGATAACCCGGTCTCGGAGCACCAGAAAAGCATTCCGACCATCTTCGGTACCGAACTACTGGAATTCGGCCGGATCGGCGTCGACGACCCGAACGCGGTCCCGGATCAGGAGCGTGCGGCAATCATCCGGGAGCGTTTCGGCGCGGAAGACGGCGAGAAGCTGATCGAACTTTACAAAAAAGCCTATCCCGGAATCAATATCCTCCATGCGCTTGCGACGGATGTCGCTTTCCGCCCGACTACGAAGGACATGATCAATAAGCGCGTCAAAGCCGGCTGTGCGCCGACCTATAATTACCTCATGACACTTGAATTCCCGATCGATCACGGTATCCGCGCCTGGCATGGGGCTGATATGGCCTTCGCCTTCGGGAATATCGAGGACGGTCCGGTCTATCATATGGAAGACGGCGTCGCGGAGCATGTGCAGGAGCAGTTCTGCCGCGCCTTCACGAACTTCGCAAAGACCGGCAATCCGAACCACGATAAGCTTCCGGAGTGGAAGGCCTGCACCGAAGATTCACTCGTCACCATGATCTTCGACCGGGAGGCTGATCCTCGCGTGAATTTCGACGACGAACTTCTGCAGCATTTCCAGGCAATTGCGCCGAAATTCAATATGGTCTTCCCCGCACTCCCGAATCCGGAGAAACGCTGGCCCTGGTAAGAAAAAGGGATTGAAATTCTGAGTTTCCTGTGATAGAATGATTTTAACTGTGGATTTATTAGCAGCGATCAAGAAAAATACAGAAAGAGGATGAAAAATAATGGGAAAAGGCAATGTTCTTGTCGGCCAGTCCGGCGGACCGACCGCAGTCATCAACTCCAGCCTTGCAGGCGTTTTCAAGAACGCCAAAGAGCGTGGATTCAATAAGGTTTACGGCATGCGTTACGGCATCCAGGGCTTCATGGATGAGCAGTATATCGACCTCTCGGATTATGTGAAAAACGAACTGGATCTGGAGCTTCTGAAGCGTACACCGTCCGCATTCCTGGGCACCTGCCGCTACAAACTTCCGGAAATCCATGAGGACCAGGAAGTCTACAAGCGCATTTTCGAGCTTCTCGACAAGCTGGATATCGAAGTTTTCATTTACATCGGCGGCAACGATTCGATGGATACCATCCGGAAGCTCTATGATTATTCGCTTCTGACCGGCGCGCGCCAGAAATTTGTCGGCTGCCCCAAGACCATCGACAACGACCTTGCGATCACCGACCACACCCCCGGCTTCGGCAGCGCGGCGAAATACATCGCCACTTCCACCAAGGAAATCATTTGCGACGCTCTCGGCTTCTCCTACCAGAAGAAGAACGTCATCATCGAAGAAATCATGGGCCGGAACGCGGGCTGGCTTACCGGTGCAGCTGCCCTCTCTACCGGTGAGGACTGCGATGGTCCGGACCTCATTTACCTGCCGGAGGTTCCGTTTGACGTCAAGAAATTCGTCAAGAGCGTTAAGGAACTTTTAGAGAAGAAGGACGTCGTCGTTGCGGTTGTTTCCGAAGGCATCCGCACCAAGGAAGGCAAATACATCTGCGAATTCACCTCCGGTTCCGAGACCAAGGACGCGTTCGGCCACATCCAGATGACCGGTACCGCCGCTTATCTTGCGGAAGTGATTCATCAGGAAGTCGGCTGCAAGACCCGTGCCGTGGAACTTTCCACCCTGCAGCGCGCGGCTGCGCACCTTGCCAGCAAGATCGACGTCGACGAGGCGTTCAATGTCGGCGGCGCGACCGTCAAGGCCGCAGACGAAGGCAGCTCAGGCATGATGGCCGTTATCGAACGTATCTCCGACGATCCCTACATGAGCACTACCGGCGTTTATGACGTGCACCGTATCGCGAACGGCGAGAAGGTCGTTCCGCGCGAATGGATCAACAAGGAAGGCAACTACGTTACCGAGGAATTTTTGGACTATGTCCGCCCGCTGATCCAGGGCCACTACGAGCCGATGATGGTTGAAGGCCTGCCGCGTCATCTGACGATGAACCTCAAGAACTACGACTGGCTGGAAAAGAATATCAAGTAAGAGTAAAACGTATCAGTAAAACGAGAACAGGTCCCAATCAGTGTGATTGGGGCCTGTTTTTTGCTTTTATGTCATCCCGAGCGAACGGAGTGAGTCGAGGGATCCCATCAGGGTGTCGATATCCGTATGGGATGTCTCGACTCCGCTTCGCTCCGCTCGACATGACACAGCACTGTCATTGTGTCATGACCCGCTGCTGTCATTACTCAAACTCCACGAAGGAATTCAACTCAGCGGATCTCAGCGCCGCCTCCATGATCCGGAGTACGCGCAGGGCTTCCTCGCCTTTGACGATCTGCTCTTCGCGGCCTTCGATGCAGGCGACGAGGTTCCGGTAGAGGGAGTTCCGGTCGAAAACGAGCCGCTCCAGCGGGATTTCATCGACATTTTTCGGCATATGGAGGAAGAAATTGAATTCTTCTCCACGCTTCACGGTGGGCTTTCTTGTCGGAAGCGCATTGTGCGTGGCGGAGAAATCCACTTCCCGCTTCTTTCCTAAAAGCACGCAGGCGCCCTCGCCGGTCATGGCCTGCGCTTCGCCGATGCCTTTGGTGCAGTTTAAGCGCCAGGCGGGCTGAATACTGTCGAAATGCCCGGTCCCGCTCTCGATGTAGGCGATGAAGCCGTCTTCGAATACCAGCGTCAGGTTGAAGCCTTCATCCACGTCTGTCCCGGTCAGGTTGATGACCTGGCAGAAGATCTGTTTGATTTTGGATTGGTTCAACTGGACAATCCGGTCAATCAGGTGCACGCCCCAGTCAAGCATCATCCCGCCGCCGAAGCGCTTTTCCTTCCGCCAGCCGAAGGGGCCGTCCGCGCCTCCGCCGCCGATCCGGTTCTCCAGGCTCAGCGGTTTCCCGGCGAGCTCTTCGTCGTACATTTTCTTAATCAGCAGGTAGTCCGGGTCCCAGCGGCGGTTCTGCCGCGGGTAGAAGACCTTTCCGGTTTCCCGGCTCACCTTCAGCACTTCCTCAAGTTCCGCCGATGTGGGGCAGACCGGCTTCTCGCACAGGACATGCTTTCCGGCCCGCATCGCGCGGATCGCGTATTCCGCATGGAGGTGGTTCGGCAGCGCGATCAGGACGATATCCACCGAAGGATCGTTCAGGATCTCCTCATAGCTCTCATATACATAAAATCCTTCGTTCCGCGCCCATTCCTGCCGAACCGGGTCGATGTCGCAGATACCCGACAGGTGCAGGATTTTGCTGATGTCCGTCGTGACGGCTTCAATTTCCTCATCGATCACCTGCGGGATCTGCCAGTCCGTATAACCGGTTCCGTATCCGATTGCGAGCGCGTGCCCGCCGCCCATATTGCCGCATCCGATAATGGCGATGTTCTGCATATAAACTCCTTTTGCTTATTCCTTGTATCGTATTATCATCCCGAGCGCAGTCGAGGGATCCCGTCCGGGAGTCGACTGTCTTATGGAATTTCTCCACTCCGGCTGAAATGACAAATCATTTTACAGTGCTCTTAAATATCCCGAATCCGCCGCGAGCGTCGTGAAAATATCGCCAGTCCAGGCATAGTCCCGCTCCACGATATAGTACGGCGTAAAGCCCTGCGCATCCGCGGCGGCCTTGATGGCCTTCATGTCCACAATGCCCTTTCCGAGTTCGCAGTTGATTGAGAGGAATTTGTCCATTTCTGCCGCCTGCTCCGGTGTCATTTTGGGCCATCCGGAAATGTCCCGTTCCATCCGAAAGCCCTTTTTCGGCGGCTTCATGAAGCTCAGTTTCCCCATCTGGGCCTTGGTTTCCTTGACATGAATCAGTTCGAATCTGCCGGAATGCTTTCGAATGTATTCGGCCGCATCCACGCCCGCCCGGTATGCCCAGGCGACATCGATTTCAAAAGCCACTAAATCCGGATCGGTGTTTTCGATCAGGATATCGTTGATCATTTTGCCGTCGACCTCTAAAAAGTCATTGGAATGGTTGTGATAGCCGTATTTCATGCCGACAGCCTTCGCGCGCTCACCGAGGGCGTTCAGCTGCTCCGCGGCCTGAAGCGCCTCCTCCCGGCTTGTGATCGCCATCCCGGGGCAGATGATGTATTTGCAGCCGGTGCCGGGCAGATAGTCCAGGTTTTGGTCGGTGTCCTGAATGTCGACATGCGAACTCAGCACCACCATGCCGATCGATTTCAGGAAATCCCGGAGCCCCTCCGGCGAATATCCGCCGTGCAGTCCGTAAAAAATCTCGATGCCGCTGTAGCCGAGCCGGGCCACCTTCATCATCACGCCTTCATAGTCATGAACGAGCTGTCTTGAAAAGCCGTCCAGCTGAACATAAAATTGATCCATTGCCGCCTCCTGTGGGTTTTTTCCTGTTAACCAGTATAAAAAATCGGCAGTGCACCGCACTACCGAAAAACCGACACGCACTGTCAAAAAGCCGATCTCAGGCCCAAAAGCGCTGGATTATTCCCTGTTTCGGATCAGAGACAGGTTGCCGGAAACCGCCGCCCGGATTACAGGCGCCATGTAGGGATCCACATCCGCCGCTGTCATCGGAACCGGCATGTTCTGAAGCTTCATCTGAAGCTCCGGTTTTTTCGCCGCCGAAAGGATCCGCTTTGTATGTGCCTCCGTAAAGCCCGGAAGTTCCGAAAGCGTTGTCGGTGCACCGATTGAACGCGCAAAGGCCCGCATGCCTTCTGCGACAGCTTCTGCGCGTTCCCGCCCAAGAAGTGCCTCCGGATCCTGATCCAGGAATCCGTGCCTGAGAAGTACCTTCCCGACAGCCGAAAGCTGCTCCTGAATTGCCGGGGCATAGAAGATGGCATAGTAGGGGTTCATAATGCCGCAGGCGGTTCCGTGCGATACGACATCGATCAGGGAAAAACTCGTCAGGTGTCCGCCGGATGTCCCGCCGACCATGATCGCATAGCCGCCGAGGTCGGTCGCAACGCCCAAAGCCTCCCGGGCTGTTTCATCCTGCGGGTCCTGAATCGCTGCCTTCGTGTTTTCAAGGATCAGTTCGAGCGCTGTTTCGCAGAGGGTCTTTGCCTTTTCATAAGTTGCGGGCTTTGCGCCGCAGAACACTTCAAAGGTATGCGCAATGCCGTCGAGAGCGCCGTCAATCGTGACGGATTTCGGCATGGAGCAGCTCGTGCGGTAATCAAAAAGCGCCGCCTGCGGAACAATCGCAGGGTCCACGATGAGAAGCTTCTGGGCAGATTCCGGATCGGTGATATTGCTGTATTTCGTGAGATGCGCGCCCGAAGAACTCGCCGTCTCAACCGCGATATGCGGGATCAGCTTGCAGCCAGTCCGTTCCAGTTCCGCCGAAACGATCCCCGTGCCAAAATAATGGTCGATTTCGGGGCTCACTTCTTTTCCGAGCACCGAAAGTACAATCGCTGCCTTCACCGCGTCGATCGTCGAGCCGCCGCCGAAGCTCACAATCACATCGGGCCGGTAATGCAGGATATCGCTTTCGATCCGGTAGACATCCTCCCGCGGGGCGTTCGGGCGCGCACCGAGAACCACCTCTCGCGGAACCGGTTCGCCGCCCGCACTGCGGATCGATTCGATGACCTGATCTGTCCATTTTTCGTAGGTTTTTGTCGAAACCAGCATCACACGCTTCCCGAAGCGCGCGGTCAGTCCGCCGATCTTCGGAAGAACGCCGAGTCCGAAAATATAGTCATCACCCTTCCATTCGCGAAGGAGCGCATAACCCCGATCCAGTGCCGTCATCTGATTCTGTCCCTCCTGGTAATTGCCCGTTTCTGCTGATATTTTAACAGAGACGGAAAGAATTTTCAAGGGAAGAGTACCTGCCCCGGAAGGACTTACCACGGGCTTTCCGATAAAATATCTGCTTTTTGAAAATACAAAAGTGATTTGTATAAGAATTCTCCCGGAGACGGTGCTAAGATTCCCTTATGAATATTTCTCCTGAAAGCGAGGAACTCCCGATGAAACTCAATCTGCAACCATATGACCATCCTGAACTGATCCCCGAGGGAACAATTCAGACCTTCGAACTGGAAATGATTCCCTATCCCGATCACAGAACACGCCGCATTCTCGTGTGGCTTCCGGCGGATTACGACGGCGTGAAGCGTTTCCCCGTCATCTATTTCCATGACGGGCAGGGCGTTTTTAGAAACGGCGACGGCGACTTCAAGCTTGACGCGGACCGCGCACTCTCTGCGCTCCGGAAGGAGGGCATTTCCGCAATTGCCGTCGGCATTGACACGGCGCCGACCCGCGGCTCGGAGCTGACCCCGCCCTTCGAGAGAGGCGAACGCGGCGGATCTGTGAACGGCTTCCGCACCCCGATCATCGACGAGCCTTCGACGACCGATACCTATGCCGAATTCGTCGTCTCCACGCTGAAGCCCCTGATTGACGAAAACTTCATGACGCTTCCGGATCCGGAGCATACTGCCATCGGCGGCATCTCTGCCGGCGGCTCCGCATCGTATTTCATGATTCTCCGGAATCCCGAGGTCTTCGGCCGCGCGATGATCTGCTCTCCGGGCTTCCCGATGTTTAAACTGGATGCGCTTCTTACCTATCTGGACAATTACGACATCAGCCGCCTCGACGGTCACCGCTTTGCTTTCTACAACGGCGACCAGGGCATTGACGTCACATCAGTCGATTATGTCCTCGCCGTCTATCGGAAACTCAAAGAAAAAGGTCTGGACCGGCACCGCGCCATGTACCTTCTGGACACCCGCCAGAACCACTCAAACGCCGCCTGGGGCAAATACCTGCCTGAAATCCTGCGCTTCCTCTTCGCTGAAGAGAACGGAGAGGCAGGAAACTGAGCAGAATAAGCCGAACATGATGACAGGTCCGTCGCTGCACACCGAATGGAGTGCGGCGGCGGACCTGTTATCTCATCCTGTCTTTTTTTACTTCATCTTCGAGAATACGTACGATGTCTTTCCCCACATGCTCTGCAGGATGAAGTTTCCATCGCGGTACACCAGCATCAGCTGCCTGCCCCGCTCCGAGCGGATGAACAGATTATCGGCTTCAAATACATAGCGGAAAGGCGTAATGCGCTCGCCGTCCGAAAGAGTCCCGGTTCCGTCCGGAAGGAGCTCAAACATCGGCAGATCCACATAATACTCTTCTCCGTACTTTTTGATCAGGTCCTGTTCCGAATAGCCGTTGCGCGAAGAAACATAATAGATCCCCTCGATGCCGGTATCGGCCTCGGTGCTGTCCGGTACAGGCTCCGTTTCGCTTTCGGTATCATCCTCCTCCGTACTGCTCTCATCCGGTTCGTCTGTATTCTCTGTCTCATCCTCCGTCGGTTCCTCCGGGGACTCTCTTCGGAAAAACGCATCATTATGCATTTCCCCGTCCGCCTCCGGAACGTAAGCCGCCATCATCCCCTGAAAGACATCCGCAGTGCTTGGATCGTCGTCGCAGCGTACACGCTCGGTCGCGCTCACCATGGAGACCCGGTACTGTCCGTCCTTCGAATAGTACACGAGATCGTCTGAAGGTTCATAATGGTTCATTTCCTCCGTCGTGATCATGAACAGGTAGTGCAGCAGCCGGTCCATGAATTCCTCATCCGAAGCGATTTCACAGTACAGCTGATACTGCACGCTGTCCTTGCCGTAGCCGGCTTCCGCCATCTCCGGCAGGTTCGTGTAGTCGTCCCAGGTAGAATCAATTTCATACCAGATTCCGTCCGCCTGAATCACGGACCAGGTATGCCCGCCTACACTGCCGCCGGATCCCGCATTGCTCACCCAGCCGTACACGCAGGTCCCGTAGAAGCCGAGCTGCTGCAGAATGTACAGATAAGCCATTGAATAGCCGTCGCAGACACAGTAGTGCTCCTGTCCGAGCGAATTGGCGATAAAGGCGCCGTATGCCGTATGGGCAAAGTCACACCGGTTCTCGTTCAGCGTATCAAAATCATAGGTGCACATATTGATAATGATGTCGTGCACCTCACGAAGGATCTCCTCGTCGGACTGCTCCGGATCGATCGAATCAATAATGTCCTGCGTGACCTCGTTAAAGGTCTGCAGATCTTCCTCAAAGTTTTCGTAGGGTTTCGTGAACCGGAAATAGAGCGTATCGCTTTCCTCGCCGACATAGGCGTCGAATGCGACCTCGCCGTTCCAGAGGTACATCCACCAGAGTTCCGGGTGGTCACAGGCGATCGCCATCCAGACTGTGTAAAAGTCCTGTTCGAATTCGTCCGACTGGATATCCCGGTCTGTCTTCAATGCGACAATATGATCGGTCGTCGTCGGATCCTGCGCGAGTTCATACAGCGCATCGTAGATCGCCCGTTTTCCCTCATCAAAATGGTCATAGTAAAAGAATCCCGGTGCGTTGTTGATGATCTCCGGATTACCCTTCGCGCGGTAGGCGCGCATCGCCCGGTCCATCTCGGCGAGCTCCGGATCCCCCAGCACTTCGGGCTTCACAAGATCGGCTTCGGGGAACTGTCCCGTCCGCAGGAAACCGCCGTCAACATCCGTTCCCTCAAAATCCTTCTCCGCAAAATCATCGAAGGTATCGTGGATCTCCTGCCAGAAATCATCCTCCCCGGTGCTTTCGGTATCGCCGGGCGTTTCGGAACTGTCCGCTGCAGAAGCCTCCGTCTCTGTTTCAGAGCTTTCCGTTTCCTGCTCCGTTTCTGCCGCCGTTCCGGTTTCGTCAGCTGCCGCAGTTATTCCAGACGGCGCCTCCGAAGTCCCGGTACCGCTGCCCTGCTTCCCCGTACATCCGGACAGGATCAAGCCCAATACCAGCATCAGCGCGAGTACTGCTGTACCGAACCGTCTTTTGCTTCCTTTTTCTTTCCTGTTCATGAAACACTTTTCTCCCTGTCATTTCAAGGCCCTGAGTTGATTGCCTCCCGTCACTCCTTCTGTCCGTTCAGAAGACCTCCGCTGAGTCCCTGAAGTCCGCCCATCGTGCTGCTTCCCGGATCGGGGTCCATGAACCAGCTGCTGCTCTGGTTAGCCGTGCGGACATTGTTGTTGATGGTCCTGAAATCCAGCACCATATCCGACATCATCTTCTCATGTGTGGTTCCTTGCATCTCCAGAAGATCATGCATCTCGCCCATCGAGATCCGGTGCGGGCCCTGATTCTCCACGAGCCGGCAGCGCTCGACCGTCAGTCTGCTCTGTTCCGTAAAGCCGGACTTCATACCTGCAGACTGTGCGTAAATATCCTTTCCGGCGTTCAGGTCGTAAGTCTTCGGGATCTGGTGATAGCCTTCCATTCCCTTTTCCGTATAGTTGACCCACTTCATCGTCTCTTTGCTCAGTTCCGGAATCTCCCGCAGGTTGAAGCGGCGACACTCGTCCAATGCTCTTGCCATCTCCTTCTTATCAGCCATCAGAAGATCAACGCCGCGATCCATTTCACGAATGTCGTTCGTCATCTTGAACTTCGCAGTTTCCATATTGTCCAGCATCCCGCGCTCGCTCACGGCATTCACGGTCTTCAGCTTCTGGAATTCCCTGTAAGCTTCCGGATGATCGGGCGTCACGTTCACCACCTTCATCGCGGCGCACTTCTGCTTTGCATCGGCAATACTCGTATAACTCTGCCCGGTCGCTTCGCAGTGAGCGGTATAAACCGCCTGATCCGAATCGACCCGGGACATGTAATAGGTCGAATGGGTTCTTCTGTCATTGATCAGCACCGAATTGTCCGAGTCATGCGACACTTTGAAATTCATATCCTCTGCCGTTTTCCCCGTCGCACGGTAAACAATCACGTCGTCCTCGGAGACGCCTGCGATCTTTGCGGCTTTCCGTTTGATGAGCGGCGCTGCGCGGTCGTCGAGGTACTGCGCCTTGCATTCGTTATAGAAGCGGATGTAGCGGTTCGGGATTTTCGCCTTTTTCGCGATCTCTCCGGCGGTTTTGCCGTCAAATTCCAGCGCATTCTGCGCATAGGTGCTTTTGTTGACTTCAAAATAGGCATCCCGGAGTTCACCCGCAGCTGCTCCGGAGCGATCTCCCGAGTTCCAGCGGTCGACAGCCTTCTTGAAGCGGTCGACCTTCTTCGCGCCGTCCAGCTCTCCGGCCTGCTGCAGCGTATCCATGACCTTTCCTTTTTCCGAGCGCGGCGCATTCCGCATCATGAGCGCATCCTTTTCCGCCTGTATTTTCGCTGCGGCATTTTCCGCCTTTGCGGCTGCGGCTGCTTCCCGCTGTGCCCGCCACTTTACTCTCGGATCATAGGAATTGATTTCATGCGCCAGCTCCTTCAGTCCGTTATTCACAAGCCGGATGGCCTTATCTGTCTTTTTCAGCGCCGTCTGGAGCTTCAGCGGGAGTCTGCGGATAACGGCCCGATTTGCGCTAACGACATACCGGCCGATCCGGAACCGGACACTTCCGGGAATGTTCGCCCGGATGCCGCCCATCACGAATCCGACCGCTTTGAAAACCGACGCCATTGCTCCCGCGATGATGACCGGCTTTAAGCCTACATAGAGGGTGCGCCCCCAGGTTCGCTCATGAAGCGGCGTCTCCTCCCGATAATCATTCAGAGCCTTATTGACGTCCATCGCGGTAAATGGAACTTCCGAAAGCCCGCTGGTAACCATGCCAAGCGCCATCCGGACCGCAATCCCGCCCCAGGTATCCAGGTAATCTTCGCTGACCATCGCAAAACTCTTGGAGATGGCCGCCCACATACTGTCGTCGTGTTTGTAGCTCTTGTCATACAGGAGGAACATATCCTGCCGCTCCTTCAAGGCCAGCCTGCGCGCCCGGAAAACGGCGGTTTCGAAGTTTTTCTGCAGCTGTGCGATCAGGATCGGGTCATAACCGAAATGTTCGTCATAGCCCATCCAGAGATCCGTCATCAGTACATATTCGCAGCACATCTGGTCCATCAGGCCCGGAACATCCTCCATGATATTCTGGGCGTTATGGAGCCACTCACGCACCTTGTCGTCAAATTCGAGCTGGGATATCGTCGGTGTCTTCTGGTAGGGCTGCGAAAGCAGCAGGACCGTTTTGTCGCAACTGTACTTCTCTCCGGTTTCGCTGTCAAAGCACTCGGCATGAAGCTTCACCCGCAGCCTCAGCGGCGGCTCGAGGAAGCATTTCGTGCAGTAGAATGCGTATTCCGAGATACTGTCGCCGGTATCCACGAGTTTCGCCTCGATTCCGAGGCCGTCTAAACGCTCCTGCTGCAGGCTGTCCTCCGGATCGAGCGGCGTCAATGTGAACTTCGGCTGTACCGGCTTGTAGTACATATAGTGCTCTTCTTCATTCACACAGACGACCATCGCCGGAACGCTCGTCCAGGCAATTTCAAAGTCCGAGGCCTCAAGGTCCCATGCTTCTTTTCCAATGGCTGATTTTTTCAGGATCCGGTAGCAGTTCAGCATTTCCGCGCCGACATAGAGCCCGAGCGTCACGCGGTACACCGGGAATTCGCCGACGGCCGTATACCTGCCGTCCGTCGCCGTCACCTGCAGCGTGTGGAGCGCATAAGTGCCCGGCTCGCCCGGATCCTCGTTGATGTCTGCAAGCAGCGCGAAATACGTACCCGGGATTTTCTCATCCTGATCCGTTACGGCCTGCACCAGCTCGGTTTCATAGCTTTCGCCTTCGGTAAACCGGAGGTCGATGTCGATCTTCTCCGGATCCAGGCCGTCAACCGTGAAGCCGATTCCGGCGCCCTGATCATCCTTCGCGACAAGCGCCATGTTGTCCTGATAGAAGATGATCTCCGGCATTTTCACCCGGAAGGTGACCATATTGATGAAGACGCCGCCTTCACCCCGGTAGATGAAATCGATAACGCCTTCGTTCGACACCTCCTGCTCGGGGCTCACTTCGACCGTCGCGCACTTGTACGATCCGGCAAGAGCTGCCTGCATTTCCGTCACGAAGACTTCATCATGATTCCGGATGACGATACTCCTGGAAAGATCCGGCCGGTCCACTTCCCCGCCTTCTCCGATCTCCGCAATCCTGGCATAGACCGGAACGCGCTCGCCCGGGCGGATGGTATTGCCGAATTCCTTGTAAATGTACATTTTAAAGGACTTCTTTTTCTTCTCGTCCTCCGTACTCGCGCCGATTGCCGCGGCGCCGACTGCCGTTCCCAGAACGCCGGTGACGATCAGGCTGATGATGTCGGTGCCTTCGTCTTCACCCGGGTTCACCCATGCATCCTCTTCCGTTGTCTGGATGATGGGTTCCCATTCCGAGCTCTCTGACTCTGTATCTTTCTCCGGTTCAGGTTCCTCTTCCGAATCAGGCTCGTTCTCCGGTTCCTCGGTCTCCTCCGAGCTGTCCTCCGCCGGGAGAACTTCCGCAGGTGTCGTATCGACCCATTTGTAGTGGTAGTAGGTCGTCAGCTTGTACGATCCCCCGCCGGAACAGTCGAAACGGATATAGAGATCTTCTTTGTATCCCCATCCGGAATTGCCTTTCGGGATCGTGGCTTTGAAGGTACCGTGGAAAGGATCTATATATGCGCCGTATCCAGAGGTTCCTTTGCCCTCCTGCACCCACCTTTCCACCGCTAAGATGACATACCGATCATCCGAATCCCTGAAATAGCTGTAGCCGTTGGAATCCGGAGCAGACAGACACGCGATCATGACCTGGGCGCAGTTCGCCAAAGGATGCGGCCAGGAATATGTACAGCTTACGTCTGCTTCGATCTCAAGCTCCGTTCCGCCTTCAATGCGCTGAGGAGGCTGCGAGAATGTGTAGACCCAGTCCGAAAATTCGCCTTTGCAGCTGCCGCCTCCATGTTCCCGTTCATCCAGATTGGTATAGGAAAAACGGTATCCGTCCTCGATGATTGTCTGTCTGTAGTGGAAGCCTGTTTCCGCAGAGCCCTCCAGCAGGAGGTCGGACCGGGCACCTTCGATCAGCGCGTCGTTCATCTCAGTATAGGTTTCCTCTAAGGTCCAGTATCCGGTCTTCTCTTTGCTGTCAGCCCGGACCGGGACGGAGAACAGCACAGAGTTCATCAGAAACAGCAGCAGCGCGGCGAGAACCGCCGCGGCCCTTCCCGCAGCAGAACGCTTATTTCCCAGAAGAAGCAGGACGATGCCTGCCGCGATAAAAAGGATCAGGATGATATACCAGACAAAACCGGTTTCCCGAAGACCGAAGATGCCCGATAAGGAGGTAAAAAGCGCAAAGCCGCCCGTGGTGCCGGAGAGGAAACTCGTATACTGCTGCGGTACGAGGGCCTTTTCGCTGCTGCCCTGTCGGATCCGTGCGGAGAGAGAGGATGCGAATGAACGGATAAACCCGGTCTTATTTGTGATTGAGCTTAAGGAGAGGAAGATGCCGCTGATGCCGACCATGCTTCCCCCACGCCCGGCGTTCCCGGCTGTAAATACATAGAAAAGTCCGGCGAGCCCGAAACCGAGGAGCAGACTCCCAAGGTTGAGGCCGCCTTTTCGGAACAGGCGGCTCTCGCCGCTGAAGATTCCTTTGATTCCCGGAATCAGCCGCTTCGCGCCGCCGCAGATGAGCGTACTGAACCCGGCTCCTACGAGGCCCTTTCCGACAATTCCGCCGATGACGCCGAAGAAGCCGCCCCGAAGGCCGCCCTTCGCGTAGATCGGCCAGGAGAGGATATCCGTAAAGAGGTTTGATTTTCCGGCCCAGTCGATAATGCCGAAAACAATCCAGAAGACCGTCATCCCGATCGCAAGAATCAGGGCTTTCGGATTCTGGAACAGTTTCGGGAAGCCGGAAACGAGGGTTTTGAAGCCACCGAAAAGCGTGACAAAGGGGTTTTGGATTCTGCTGATCGTAGCCGCTGCGCCTGATCCGGAAGCTGCGTCAGGGAGGAGTTCAAATCCTACCTGCTTCTGTCCTTCCGGGAAGTCGATCCGCCGCGTGAAGCCGGTAATCTTCGCCGCGGCACGCTGTACAGTCTGAGCCGCTGCTGCCGCCGGGACTGCCGCTGCCGCCGGAGCCGCAGTCCGGGCCGGAGAAGCCCCGGCTGGCTGCTGAGGCTGCTGATGGAGTTGCTGCGCCTGCGGGGTTCGCGGTTGGGGTTGAGCAGGCTGCGGAGTCTGGTCTTTCGAGACAGGTCTCTTTTGGACCGGCTGCTGTGCCTGTGGTTTCTGCTGAACCGGTTGCTGAGGCTGCGTCCGCAATTGGGGCTGTACTCCCTGCTGCGTTTGCTGCCGGGACTGCATCGGCTGGGGCTGACTTGGTTTTGTCTGCGCCTGCACGTTATCCTGCTGCGCGCTGACCGGTCTGCCGCATCCGGTACAGAACCTGTCTTTCGGATCCAGTGCCCTGCCGCAGTAAGGGCAGAGCGCCTGGGCATTCTTCGGACGCGGTTCCATCCGGACTGCTTCCGCAGCCTGCCCGCAGCGCATGCAGAATACCGCGCTGTCTTCCATCTGATAACCGCAATTCATACAGTATTTCGCCATGTCGGTCTCCTTATTATTGCTGCTGTAAGAAAGAACGCCTCGGGTTTTTGCGTTTGTGAAATGATCCGAAGATCCTTCTATTTATCACAGGCCGTCACTTCTACGGTTTCGATTCCATAGTGCTGCATCATCTGTACCGCCGCTTCGCTGATCCTTTCCCCGCTTACGACAATCGGTACCGCGGGCGGGCAGGAAACGGTGGGAGATGCGGCAATCCTTCCCACAGCCTCGCGAACAGGGACTGTCTCATGCGGCGCGAAAACCGCTTCCCGGATCGTGAGAACCTGTTCGGCAGGGGAAAGAGCAGGAAGGATCGCCTTCGCTTCGAAAGCGCCCTTTTCACTGCAGATTTCCAATAACGCTTCCCGAAGCCGCAGAAGCTCCTGATCCGTATTTTCCGGGCCCGGCATCAGCACGAGATGTTCCGAATCCGCGTATTCGCATTCGATTCCATACTCCCGGAGCCTCCGGGCAAGTTCGGTCCCAGAATGGCCGGATCCTGTCTTGCCAGCCTCAATCGTCAGCTTCAGCGGCTCCGTATCCATGACCGGAATACCCGACGTGCACAGCTCTTCTTTGACTGCATCAAGCTTCCGTACGAAATCCCGAAGCTTCTCCCGGTACCCGTCCGAAAGAACTGCATTACAGGAATCCAGCGACTGCAGCACCAGATAGGAAGGGCTGGTCGATCCGAAAAGCGCCTGTGCCGAACGGGCATTTTCGGCAAAGAATCCGGCTGAATCCTGCCTTCCGGCGCTCCTCTGTCTTTCCTCTGCTGCTTTTCCGACATGAAGATACGCGCCTCCTGTCAGGACCGGAAGCGTCTTGTGCGCGGAGTCGCAGCAAAGGTCTGCGCCAAGGTCCATCGGATGCTGCGGCTCCCGCAGAAAATGCAGATAGGCGCCGTGCGCATTATCCACGAAAAGCGGCATGTCATAACGGTGGCAGATGCCCGCAAGAGCGCGAATATCGGCCGTTTTGCCGAGGTAATCGGGTGAGGTGATAAAGAATGCGTCGGGCAGTCTGTGTGCCTTCTCTTGGGCCTTTTTGAGCAGATTTTCGAGGGTTTCGGGGCGGATCACGCAGCTTAAGTATC
Organism: Lachnospiraceae bacterium; assembly: GCA_017543275.1. GTDB lineage: Bacteria > Bacillota > Clostridia > Lachnospirales > Lachnospiraceae > UBA1267. Next base: position 65,529 of record JAFYGJ010000004.1, read on the forward strand.
CCGGTTCCTCTCCGTACAGCCATTCCACGTCGTAATCCAGAAGCGCACAGGCCTGGATAAAGGATTTGTGGACATTCCGGGCCGCGAGGATCATAATGCGTCCGCTTTTTCCGCGTGCCCGCGCCCATTGGCCGGCAAGATACAGCATCGCGCGGATCATCTGGCTCGAGCCTTCCGTCCCGTAGAAGGTTGCCTCAGTCCCGAACAGCTCCGCAGCATTCCGCTCGCTCTCCGCAATGATCCCCGATGCTTCGTACAGCGCATCCGCGCCTGAAATCTCCGTGATATCCAGCGCTTCGATTCCCAGGGGTCCTCTGCCTTTATGCCCCGGCATATGCATGCGGACTGTCCCGGATTCCGCATATTTTCGAACAAAATCACAGATCGGAGTCTTCATTCCACCGTAAACTCCGTCCAGTCGATATGGTTGTACTGCATCACGTCATCCGCAAACTTCATTCCGAGACTCTCATAGAAGGGCACGGCATTCTCATTTGCGATCAGATAGACCGCGATGTCCTTCTCCCCGCCCGCAAGAACGTGCGCCTTTTTCATCAGTGTGCTGCCGATTCCCTGCCGCACGAAATCCCGGTCCACGCCGAGATCCGTGACATAGAGCCAGTAACAGAAGTCCGTCAGCCCGAAAAGTACGCCGACAAGCTTTCCCCGGTCATCCCGGGCCGTAAGGCTGATCGTGACGTTTTTCACAAGCTTTTCAATCCGCTCTGAAAAGCGCTCTTTCGGGTACTGAGAGCCGAGATCGGTCCGCTTCAGAAAATCAATGTATTCATCCGCCGAAAGGCGTTCTTCCTGATAGATAATTCCCATCTTTTTCATACTCCAAACATATATTTACCGGATCCGGAACGCATATACGCTGTCTTCCGCCGTCACATACAGAATCTCCTGATTCTTCCCGCCGATTGCAAGTGTTCCGGCGCGCTTCGGGGTACGGATCGTTTCGATGTACTCCCCATTCAGATCATACACCAGAATATGTCCTTCCGCAACATAGACACGTCCGGTTTCTTCGGAAACAGCGACGCTGTATTCCCCGTGTTCGCAGAAAACGCGCGGGTTTTCGAGGCAGCCGTTCTCCTTCACGTCGGACTCGATAATCCGCTTGTAGTATTCGTCGACCGAGAAGAACTTCTTCCCCGGAACTGCCGAAAGAAGCGAATTGCTGCGGATCAGGTCATAGAATTCCGGGATGATCGTCACACCGTCCGGCGCGATGTAGGCGTAATCCGGCTCTGTAAAAGCGGCCCGAAGATAGGAATTGTCGTCCCGCCAGCGGTTCGCCGGGTGCAGCGCCTGAACCGGTTTCGGGGCCTCCGACAGCTTCACCTTCGGCAGAAGCTGCATCGTGTGCTCCGGGTCTTCGGGGTCGATCGCATAGGGCACGATCACCGCATCCCGGTAATACCAGATACCGTAAGCGGTTCCTGCGGCATCCGCAGGCTTTTGGAAGATAAGCTTTTCGCCGTCCTTCGTCGCGTCCGCGGGATAGCGGAATTCGCAGATCACAATCAGGTTCCCTGCAGTATCGGAGAAGAGAGACAGCGGGCGAAGCGGCACGTCCCGAATAAGGCGCAGCGCGCCGCAATCGGCGTCGATCCGGAAGATCCGGTTCCAGCGTCCGTCCACAAAATACAGGTTTCCCGCGGCATCCGTGCAGGCACCGTCGGCAAACTCAAATCCGCTGTACAGTTCGGTCGGAACTGATTCGGAAAGCATTGGAAAGCTTCGTTCCTGCTTCTCCTGCTCCAGGTACGCGATCTGCCAGGGGCGGACTTTCGATCCGGTATTGGAATCAATGATCTGGTAAATCAGGGTATATTTCACCTGCGTGAAATTGTGCAGATTCAGATACCGCACGCCGTCGTTCCGGTCGGTGCGGATTGCGCAAGGGTAGGGATTCGGGAGCCAGATCACCCGGAAAGCGTAATAGGTGATGAAACTCATATCGCTGCAGTCCGTTACTTCAAGCGGCAGGCACTGCTGCGATTCCGCGGTTTCCTCCTCGGTCTGAAGCGCGTAGACCTTCCAGTTTGAGACCGCGTTGAACTTCACTTCATTCCGGACATGGTGCTCGACCGACAGGCAGTAAATCCGGCCGCGGGTATCGGTATGATCCGCGCAAAAACCCGCCGCTGCATAGGGACTCGCCGACCAGATATCCTTGAAAACACCGCCTCCGCCGTCCGTGACCCAGAAGCTCCAGTACTGTACGTCCCAGCGCTTCTTCGGGTCCGCATCGGCCGTCCGAGACATGTTGTAGGGCATCATAAAGGAGCCGCTCCTGTCCATGCTGCCGTGGCCGCCGATCATCTTCACATCGTTGACATAGGACTTCTCATTCGCCAGCCATTTCACGCCGCAGGCTCTCGGGTTCCGCGCCCCGGTATCGATGCCGATGCCGTTCAGGATATTCGTACCTTTTCCGGAAAAAAGAAGCGGCTTTGCCTGCCCGGGACCGTCGAATGCTTCCGTGTTCTCCGGAAGCCGAAGCTGCGTCGAGATCGGGTTCAGACCGATCAGGATCGAATCGTCCCGAAGCGCGATCGTATCGCTCACTTTGTACCAGCCCTGCGGGAAATACAGGATCCGCGCTGAGTCGATTGCCTTTTGGATCGCCTCGGTATCGTCTGTTTCATCGTCCCCGAGTGCACCGAAATCCTTTACATTCACCCATTCTCCAGTGTCCGGCAGAAGCGGAATATCCGTCTCAATCACCGGAGAGAATACTGAAAGCGGTTCGATCTCAGAAACCGTTTCAATCCGGCCGTCGTCCTGCATATCGCGGAGGATCACGCCGTGCGTCATCCGCCGGACAAAATAGTTGTCCGAAGGCGCGTCAATGCATTTCCCGGATGTATACAGTTTCATGAGCCTCGGCACATTGCGGCACCAGACCCGCTCAAGGTTCCACTGCGTAAATGCATTCTCCTCCAGGTGCACAGTCAGCGCGCAGTCGCTGATGTTCTCGAAAATGCAGTCCTCGAGGTAAATCTTGTCCCAGAAGCCGTCCGGGCCGTCGATTGCCTTCGGTTCATTCCGGAAGTCCACGCGGACTGCCGTAAGACCCAGCTCCTGCGAATACATGCCGGCCTTCTTCTGCCCAGAAAAGCTGCAGTCCGTCGCCATGAAGGGCCAGCCGGGTGAGCACTTTGTCGTCATAAGGCCGTAATCGCCGCCGACAAAATGCACATTGTCCATCTCGTTCCCGGCGTCGTACATGCCGCAAAGGCCGTCTCCCGCGTCAATCAGCATATGGGAGGTGAAGGAATGCTGCGCGTAATGCGTCCGAAGTGCGACCGCATAAGGATTGCCTGCCCCGATCGTCACATTGATATTGGAGATCGCCGAATAGAAGGTCCCGGGGTTCGCGTCGCGGATGTCCTCCGGCTTCTCGACCGCCCGGTCCACAAACCAGATCATTTCCTTTCCGCCGGATTTATTCTCCGGTTGTATCTGATCATAACCCGGCGCATGGTCCTGAAGGATGATTTCCGGCCGTTTTTCGCCGAAGCCGATCAGGCGGATCGCTTTCGGCATATAAATCGTGTCGCTGATCCGGTACTTTCCCTCCGGCAGGAAAACGATACCGAAATTGTCCCGTTTTTTCAGCGCATTCACCGCCTGCTGCAGGTTTTTCGTGTCATCGTGAAGCCCGTCTCCATAGACAGGAAAATCCCCCTGCCCCAGGACAATCGCCTGGGGATCCGGGGGAAGGGTGCGATAAACCGACTGAAGTGTCTTCATGGCTCCTCCTCATTCTGTTACGGCCGGTTCAGCGTGCCATCAGGGCGCCGGCAGTTGGTCCACTGCGGAAGCGCTTCACTGCAGGGGAACTTCGCCGCAAGCTTTTCGTCGATGTCAATGCCGAGGCCGGGTTTGTCGTTCGGATAGACATAGCCCTTCTTCAGCTCCGGACAGCCGGGGAAGACTTCCTTAATCGTATCGGAGAAGCCGGCCCACTCCTGAATGCCGAAATTCCAGCTCGAAACGTCAAGATGCACATCAGCCGCGTGCCCGACCGGCGAAGTATCGCCGGGACCGTGCCAGGCTGTGCGCACGCCGAAAGCCTCGCAGACCGAAGCGAGCTTTTTCGCGGGCGTGATGCCGCCGATCTGCGAAACATGGCAGCGGATAAAGTCAATCAGCCGCTCCGAGATCAGGTTCATATACTCATTCGGATTGTTGAACAGCTCACCCATCGCGATCGGAATCGCCGCGTGCTGGCGCATGGTCCGGAACCAGTCCACCTGTTCCGGCGGAAGCGGATCCTCGTAAAAGAAGGGACGGTATTTCTCCAGCTCTTTCGCAAGATGGATCGCGTTGATCGGGTCCAGATGCTCATGCACGTCGTGGCAGAACTCAATCTGTTCGCCGAAACGGTTCCGCATATACTCAAAGAGCCTCGTTACGGAAAGCTCATAGCCCAGCGGATCATAATACGCGCCCTCACAGGCGCCTTCCGGCCGCAGGGATTCGATATAGGAATTCCCGCGCGATCCGCCGTAGCCGCCGTGCTGGATCCGGATAACCTGAAGACCGTCCTCGATGTACTGCTGAACCTTATCACCGACTTCCTCGAGCGTCCGCCCGTCCGCATGCCGGTATACCCGCGCTGCTTCCCGGACCTTGCCGCCGAGAAGATTGTACAGGGGCGTGTTCAGCATTTTGCCCTTGATATCCCAGAGCGCCTCATCGACGCCCGAGATCGCGTTGTTCAGGATCGGACCATTCCGCCAGTACGGGGAGACCATAGCCATCTGCCAGATATCCTCGATCCTTGTCACGTCTTTTCCGACAAGAAGCGGCTTCATATAGTGCTCTACCGCATGTGCGACTGTCATCCAGCGCTGCGTATAGGTGGCGCAGCCGATGCCGTAAAGCCCCGGCTCCGAGGTTTCGACCTTGACGATCACCAGAGGAATCCGCTCCGGCGCCGTGCAGATCGGGTAAATGTTCCGTATTGTTACTGTGTTCGACATAAGAAATCCTCCGAAATCATTGTTCCAAATCCATCTTACTGTATGCTGCGGCAAAAAGCAAGCATCAAGATCATCCCGATCGCTTTATCGGTATCCGGACGCCGGGACTTTTTCCCTCTCCTCTACAGTTCCCGCCGGACGGCAAGTACTGTCAGAGACTCCCCGCAGCCCGCCGTAACGGCTGCTTTCTGCAGGGCTGAGGCGATCTCCTGGATACGGTCAGTTTCTTCGGCAACCGCAAAAATCCGGTCCGCTGACAGCGTTTTTTCGAGCCCTCCGCTGCAGAGAATCATGAGATCGCCCGGAAGAGAATCGCTCTCAAAGCATTCGGGAACCGCTTCTTCGGAACAATTTTCCGCCTCTTTCCCGATCAGGCGGAGAATCTCTCCATCGCGTACCCGGTAAATCCCCATGCCGTCGGAGGCTTCCGCCGAAAGGCTGCAGTTTTTCAGGCTGAGCCGAGCCGCCGCGCTTCTGCCCTCCTTTTCCTCAATTACCTCATATTTCTGCTTATCCAGAATCGAAATCGAGGAATACCGGATGCTTTCCTCTTCCGGCGGCCGTACCGCACCGTTGATGTTGAAATTTGTGGGATTTTTTGAATCATCCGGCCCCTTGACCGACGCAATCGAATAAAAAACTTTCATCTTCCGCCTCTCGTTTATCTGATTCTGCCTCAATTATACACGCAGGAAAAGAAAAAAACAATCTTGAATCTGTCGGTATCCTGTGTTACGTTAATTATTGGTTTTTCGGCAATCACTGTAACCTTTTTCTTCAGACCGACGATATCCATAACAGCCGAACCAAACGAATCACATCCGTCTTAGACCTGCAGGAAGCCGGGGAAGATCGGAACGCGGCTGCGAAAACGAAAGGAGGGACGGTTCCCATGGATGACAGCAGAATCATTGAACTGTATGAAGCCCGTGATGAACAGGCAATCCGGGAAACCTCCGACAAATACGGCGCCTATATCCGCAAAATCGCCGGCAATATTCTCGGAAGCCGCGAAGACACGGAGGAGTGTGTAAACGAAGCGCTCTTCCGTGTCTGGAATACGATTCCGCCGAACCGGCCGAAAACACTTTCCGCGTATCTCGCGCTGATCACGAGGGAGGTTTCGATCGACGCATTCCGGAAAAGCCATCGGAAGAAACGGGCGGATTCGGAATACGCGCTTTCCTACGAAGAACTGTCCGAAGTGCTGTCCGACGGGAGGGATGAAACGGAAGAACTGATCAGCCGCATCGTGCTTCAGGAGCTTCTGGACCGTTTCCTCTCCAAACGCCCGAAGGAGGCCCGCGCAATCTTTCTGATGCGCTATTTCTATCTGGACTCCGTCCGGGATATCGCCGGATACACCGGATCCACGGAATCCCGGATCAAGGTGGTCCTTTACCGGGAGCGGAAGGCGCTGAAAAAGTTTCTGCTGGAGGAGGGTTACGAATGATGCGTTACGATAAACAGAATCAGACCGACGAACTGATGGATGCCCTGAACGGCGTCCGAAAAGAATACCTGGAGGAGGCGGACCATCTCCGCCGGAACGGAAAAAAAGTGCAGGGCCGGAAACGTCTGGCGGTGCTTCTCGCAGCCGCTGCGGTATTCGTCGCCGCGATCGGTACCGCGGCGGTCCTCATTATCCGAAACTACACAAGAGGCGGAAATCCGGCCGCTTTGGGAAATACTTCCGAGCCGCAGGAAAGCGGCACGGAAGATGCAGAAACTTCCGAATCGGCGGATCCGTCTTCCGCTTCCGTCGAACCTTCCCCGGATGAACCTGAGACCGTTTCCGGTCTTCCGCTTTATCACTACACCGGCGGCGATCCGGCAATCGCCGCGGTCATGGACTTTCTGATGACCGACTATCGGGAGAATGTTGAAGATCCCGGTGACCTGAACAAACCGAATATAGTCGAACTTCCCGCCTGCTGTATTCTGAAAACCGAGGAGATGGACAGCGGAAGGCTGAAGGTTGTCGGTACCTGCTGGATTTTTACTTACCGGCTTGCAGAAACGACATTGTTCACCGTTCGCGGAGGCGAAACCCCCGGTCCTTTCCGGATTATTCTCTCCGGGAATAATGCAGAGAACACTTGGGAAATAGAAAGCTTCGAGCGGCCCGGGCACGACCGCATCGGCTACAAAGACGGTATTATCCTCTTTGCCGAGGGAGATGAGGAGCTCGAAACGCTGCTTTCCGGCTCCGGAGGAATAGAGACACCCCATATCAAAGAAGCCCGCATACAGACGATGCAGCAGTATATTGCTGAAAACGGACTCGATATCAGCGCGTTTCAGGATCAAAACAAGGATCCGGTCATGATCCCGGACACTTCCGACCTTCCGCTTTATCACTATACCGGCGATGATCCGGTGAAGGCCGCCGTAACGGAATATGTCATGGATTATTACCGTAACACCTATGAAAAAGAAATGCTCGCGACAGGCGAATACAGCGAAAACAGCCTGGTCGTCTCGCTTCCGGCTTTCTGTTTCCATAAAACCAAGGAGCAGGAGGACGGCCGCATTAAAGTATATGCTTCTTTCTGGGGCTTTACCTATCGTTTGGAAGACCGGAATCTTGTCACACTGTTCGGCGGCGAATATCCAGGAGCGGGCGTCGTGACGCTCAGAAAATCCGACGACTCCGATGAATGGATTGTTGAAGAATTTGAGCGGAACGATGGCTTGGGCACATATTATATCGACGACATTCTCCGCTTCAGTGAGGGCGATGAAGAATTGAAAGAAATGTACCTCTGCAACGATTCGGCGAAAGACCCGATCTGGTCCGCGCGGCTTCAGACTCTCAGGGAATACATCCGGAAAAACAATCTTCCGATTGATTCCTTCCAGGATTACGGCTGGGACCCGGTCATGATCCCGGACTATTCCCGTATTTCAGGGACATATACGATTAATTTTTCTTTCGAGTTGGAAAAAGAATACAGCGGCATTGCTCCTTACAGAGATCTGACGTCTGAAGAGTTTGATGAAAGACAGGCGGGAACAACGAATCCCCTGCCGGACTATGAAATTTATAAGGGAGATCAGCTGGTTTTCGAGCTCCGGTTTACCTCACCGGGTTCTGCAATAGGACCGGGACTGCCTACGATGTACGAACAGCAGCGGGAACAGTCGAGAAGATATGGGACGCTGCAGGAGGAAGGATCGACGGAACTGTATGAATATTTCTTCAATCAGAGAACCGACGCGGAACATCAGGATCAAACGCTGTATGTATACGTTGCCGTATTTAAAGATCTGGAGGGACCCGGTTTCTCGGCGGGCTCCTACGTTTCCCGGGAAGAAGCGGAAAAGTGTTTCAAATCCATGACAGTGTGGATAACAGATCAGCCGGAAGAGGAGACTTCCACAAACCTCGACGAAAAAGCTGCGGCATCGGAAAGCGCCGCTCCGGCGGAAAACGAAACGGATTCCCATACGGTTCCGGCGCTTCCGGAAATCGCCTCCCGCATTCGAACCTCTCTCTGGCCGGCGCTCGAGGGCTTTACCCGCGAAGAACTGTGGGCTGCCTGGGGCGAACCGTACAGTTCAATTGGGGCAGAGCGCGACTCGGGGATCAGTGATATCTGGCATCTCGACGAAGGGCCGGGCCTGCTGGCGGTTGAAGTAACATACGACAGGAAGGGCAATGTAATCAGCGGATATACCTATCGCGTGACCGCTGAGTCGATGGAATATTGAGCCGCGGAACCGTCTCCCGGCCGGAGTCTCCTCAGGGAGCAGAACCCCCCCGTTGATGTCTTCTGTTGTGGAGACCCGGAACAGGCGCTGAAGCGCGGCTGCCTCAGGAAATGAGCGCTGCCCGTTGACTTCTTCTGCTGAGGAAACCCGGAATCGTCTCTATACCGCGACCACCTCAAGGAACAGGGGCTTACCACATGAGCAGCGCCTGCTTCGGGGCCTGCGGCGCGGGCAGCGCCGGTGTTATTTCCAGCGGGGCTGGTCAATAAAAATCTGTACCCGGCGCGAATAGTCCACCCGGATGTTGACCGGCGTGTTGTCATAGGGAATCACAATGACCTTGTCCCAGGCATGATTTGCAACCCAGAAACGGAGCACATGCTTGCCGGGATTCAGCGTGAAGCATTGTCTCTCGCCCGGCCCAAAATACCAGCGTTCGCGCCTGCACTGAACCATCAGATGAAACTGCGGCCGCAGTATGGGCAAAACATGAACTCGCGTGAGTCGTCAAAATCTATGGCTGAACCGCAGTTCGGGCACTGCATTCTGATCATCATTTTTCGTACCTCCCTCCGTCCCGTCTGTTTTACAACGCTTTTTTCGGATTGTCTACCGGGAATTTCCGTCCCCCCGTTTCTCACTTCTCAAACAGCTTCAGAAGCTTCATCTTCTTCCGGCCGGGTTCGCCGGAGTAGGGGTGTTCCCGGAGCGGAAGGTTCATACGGGTCTTTCCCTTAAGCACGGTCTGCGGGTGTGTGAATTCCCTAAAGCCCCATTCGCCGTGGTAGGCACCCATCCCGGAATGCCCGGTGCCGTTGAAAGGCACGCCCTTCACCATCATATGCACACAGACCTCGTTGATGCAGCCGCCGCCGAACTGCTGGGTGCGCATCACCTGCTTTGCCCATTTCATGTCCGACGTAAACACATACATCGCCAGAGGATGCTCACGGTCTGCAATGATCTCCATCAGGCTGTCAATCTCCGTATCCCTGTATGGTACGACCGGCAGGATCGGGCAGAACAGTTCATGCTGCACGATGTCCTCATCGATCCCCACCGGATAAATCACGGTCGGCGAGAAACGCCGGGTTTCCCGGTTTCCGGAGCCGCCGAACACGATCCGGTCTGCGTATTCCCCGGAAAGCCGCTCGCACTTGTCGTAAACCGAGCCGCTGATCAGCTTCGGATAGTCCGGGTTTTCGTAAGGAACTTCTCCGATCTGGCGGACAAATTCTTTCCTGAGCTCCGAAAGAAATTCGTCGGAAACCTCCTCCGCTACTGCGATCTGGTTGATGTTGATGCAGATCTGGCCCGCGTTGCAGAGCTTGAAGAAGGCGATTTTCCGGGCGGCGTCGTGAAGATCGGCGTCCTTTCGGATCACAGCCCAGTTTCCGGTCTCACCGCCCAGTTCTAAAGCGACCGAGGTCAGGTTCTTCGCGGCCTCCGCGAGCACATGCTTCGCGACTGCCGGCGAACCGGTATAAAAAATCTTGTCAAAACGCTCCGCGAGGCACATGTCCGCGACATCATGCCCGCCGTCGATGAGCGTCACATATTCCTCCGGGAAGGTATCCGCAATCAGCTTTTTCAACGCGCGCGTGCTGGCTGCGGATTTGGAGCTGGTCTTTAAAACCGCCGTGTTTCCGCCCGAAATCGCTGCGGCAAGCACCCCGAGCGTGAGAAGGATCGGGAAATTGAAGGGACTGATCACAAGAGAGACCCCGTAGGGCAGCTTGTAAACGGTCGTCTGCGTGCTCGGGAAGCACATGAGCCCGCTGAAATGCCGCTCCGGGCGCGCCCATTTCCTGAGCCCGTGCAGGATTTCGTTCACCTCTACGATCACCGGACCGATGTCCACGAGATACGCTTCCATCGGGCTTTTCCCGAGATCCTCATACAGGGCTTCCTGCAGCATTTCCTGATGGTCCATAACCGCCTGCTTCAGCTTCCGAAGCTGTTCGATGCGCCAGTTCACATCGAGTGTTTTCCCGCTCCGGAAAAACTTCCGCTGCTTTTCTACGATTTCATGAACTGTTTCCTGTGTATAACTCATCTCAATACCCCCTCCTGATCTGGTCCAGAAGCATCCGGATTTCGCTGTCCGAAAGCGTCCGCGACGGCGAATAGTTGATGGAATCGGCGTCGATCAGGCGCGTCAGTTCCTCATAGTCGTTCTCCGAAAGCGCGCTGCAGCCCCGCTCGAGCCCGCAGAGATCGAGAAGCTCCCGAAGCGAAAGCAGCATTTTGTCTGCAGCCTGCTCGACGGGATCCGCATCAGACGCGATCCCGCAGTGCGCCGCCAAAGCCGCAAGCTCCTCATAGCGTTCATTTTCCTGTGCGGCCGTGATCGGCACAAGGCACCAGGCGATCGCCTTCCCGTGCGGAATATGGTAAAGCCCGCCGATCGAATGCGCAAAGGCATGCACATAGCCCGCAAGCTGCGTATTGATTGCGTTCCCGCCGTAATGAGCCGCAAGAAGTGTCGCCTGCCGCGCTTCGATGTTTTTGGGATCCCGCAGAAGAACCGGCAGGTTTTCGAGGATCAGCCGCACGCACTCGCGGCTCTTATAAATATCCTCCTCCGTCGACCCGACATCCGCAAGAAGTCCCTCCAGGCCGTGACTTAAGGCATCCACCGCGCACCAGGTTGTGACGCTCTGCGGTGCGTTCACTAAAAGCTCGCTGTCCAAAATGACAAAAGCGACGTCGAGCCCTAAAAGCACCGTCGAGCATTTCGTCCCGTGTTCGTTCTTGACGACCGCGCCTACCGTGCATTCCGCACCTGTTCCGGCTGTCGAGGGAATGTTGATCATCGGAAGCGTTCCGCCCTCCGCGATCGTGAATTTATGCAGATAGTGCTGGATCGGCAGGTTGGGGTGCTTCGCGCCTGCCGCAATGATTTTGCTGCTGTCCAGGACCGATCCGCCGCCTAAAGCGATGACGCAGTCCGCCCCGAATTCAGCCGCGGCCTTCCGCCCCTTTTCGACGATTTCCACAGTCGGCTCGGAATGGATATCGTGAAAGACCGTGAAGCGCAGGCCCGCTTCCTCCAGCGAGTCCGTCACCTTTTTATGAAGCCCCAGAGAAAACAGGGTCTCGTCGGTCACAAGAAACGCCGACTCGTAGCCGGATTCCGCGCAGATCCTTCCGACCTCTTTGCGGCTTCCGAAGCCCTCTAAAAGTTCCGGCTTCGGAATCGGCGCCGCCTTGATGACGGTCCCCGGCACCTTACGGATCGCCTTACGCCCAAGATAAAAAGCCATGGTCAAACCTCCTTAGGATGTTGTTTCCTGACCGTATGGTCATTTAAGACAGCGTCGCTAAAAGCATATTCCGCGTTGCTTCGCGCTACGCGGAATATGCTGTCAGCCATGTTTTTTGTCAGATACTTTTCAGTGGAATTATACACGAAAAGAGGGGACTTTTCAATATAGTCCGATGCCTTATCCGGAAACTTTTCAATATGCGCAATTCTACACCCCATCTTCTTTTATAGTCTTAAAACTACAAATAAGTAGATTTTAACAGTAGATTTTACAGGGATTTTATGGAAAAGAAGAATTCTCATTCCGAGATGGCATGCTGATCGTACCGATTCCGTTCGGATATGAACCGGATTAACTCAGATCCAGAAAACTGCAGCATTCGGTAGAGGATGCTCTTACGGACAATCAGCGCAAAGTATTGTTGTATTTGCAGGCTCACAATAATGCCGTCCTTCAGGAAACAGCAGAAGCCTGTAATATCAGTTTGGGCGGTGTCAGGAAAATCGTTGCAAGACTGCAGGAATTGAAAGTCCTTGAACGCAGAGGTCCAAAGAAGAATTCCACATGGATTGTAAAATAACCGCTTTCTATCCGCTGCTTTTCACGGATACAGCACCATATAGACATCCTCCAGACTCACCGCCGCCTGCCGGATTCCTGCGATCTGCGGCGGCTCCTTCGCAATGATCTTTATCGAGACCATCCCTTCCCGCTCTCCGATCACCCGGTTATAGGGAAACCGGCGATTCAGCTCCTCATACGACGCCCTTGGCACTTCCAGATCAAAAACATACGGACTGACGGCGCGCTGAACCTCGTCCGGCGTCCCCGAAAGCACACGCTTTCCTTTCCGCAGAAAAATGGTTTCCTTCGCGATCTGCTCAATATCCGAGATCACATGCGTCGCCAGGATGATCGTCTTTCCCTCCGCGATACTGTAGATGTAATTCCGGATATTCATCCGCTCCTTCGGATCGAGTCCGGCCGTCGGCTCGTCCAGAATCAGCACCTTGGGATCATTCAAAAGTGCCTGGGCAAGAAGCACCCGCTGCTTCATGCCTCCCGAGAGAGAACGGAGGCGCTGGTTCGCGTTAGGAAGAAGATTCACGAGCTCCAGAAGCTCCGTAATCCGCTTCTTTGCTGTATCCGATTCCAGCCCTTTCAGCGCCGCAAAATAGTACAGAAACCGCTTTACCGTGAAGTTCTCGTAGAGCTGCTGCTGTTGGGGCATATAGCCAAGAAGGCTGCGGTATTCTTTTCCAAGTGATTCGATGGCCTGCCCTTCATACCGCACTTCTCCCGCTGTCGGCTTCAGGTTCCCGACGATCAGGTTCATCAGCGTCGACTTTCCTGCGCCGTTCGGGCCTAAAAGGCCGTAGACGCCATCCTCGAATTCATAGGAAAAGCGCCGGAGAGCAGGAGGCGCATTCCGGGTGTACCGCATGCTCAGATTTTCCATTGTCAGTCTCGCCATAGCACTCCTCTCCATCTACCGCTTTCCCTTTCCGGTCCTTTATTTTGTAAACACCCTTCTATGCAGTAGCATCAGTGCCGCCGTAATCCCTGCATTTTTGAAAAGGATAACCAGAATGATCCCTGTTCTCCCGCCCCTTTCCAGAATCTCCGTCACCGCAAAGCCGGAGCTTAAAGCTAGCGAAGACATCACAGAAAAGCCAAGCAGATTCACCAGAAAATCCGCCGCGATGACAACAGCCGAAACTATCATGGTCGTGCTGTTTTTCCTGCAGACTCTCGAAAGAAGTGCCATCAGAAAAACGAAACCCGTACCGGAAATATAACTTCCGAGAATCCACAGCACTGAAAAGCCCCGAAGCGTCATATTCCCTTCGGCGTGAACATACCGGAGCACGCTCTGCACCGGCGCACCCCAGTCCGTCATCCGGTAAAACCGTACCCAGTTATACAGATACGGCAAAAAGAACAGCAGAAATGCGCAGGAATAAAAGAGCAGCATTGTGAGATAACGCGAGAAGAAGACCCGGTTTCTTCCGTATTTCGACGTGTGTACCAGCCTTCCCATTCCGCTCTCTTCATCCTGTGAAAACGTCGGTGCACAGGAAAAGCATAGGATCAGGAACATCAGGAGCGCAGACAGAAGATATGTATTTCCTTCAAAAAAAACCGGGTCGGTCTGGATCTTCGAAATATAGTGCACCGGGATTCCTCTTGATCGTGCCGTCTCTAAAAGAATATATTCTTCCTGTATCCTCTGAAGCGCCCGCCGCTTCTCTTCAATCTCCCGGGCTTTCATCTGCGCCGCAAAAAGCGCCGCCGTCCGTTCCTCTTCCGTAAGTTCCGTATCTTCCGTAATCCCGCCCGAAGCCTCCAGGTTCAGCTCTTCCTGCTTTTTTAAAAACCACGAAGCTGTGTCGTCCGTAATCTCTCCTGCGATTTCCTGCCCGTAAGTATAGTACAGGTAGTCCGCATTGGAGAGAAGCAGTTCTCCCTGTTCCGTTTTCCGGTATCCGAGAAATAGCATCAGGGCTATCACAAGTATTCCGAAAGCTCCGATATACATCCGGTAGTGCTCCTGAATAAAAACCCGGACACTTCCCCTGATCCGGGACTTCCGCCTGAAAGATAACGGAAATGTAATCCGAAGCCCGATCCCCTTCGAGAAGCAAAAGACAGAGAAAAAAGCGCCCGCAAGAAGCATCACCGCTCCCGACAGAAACGAAGAAGGCAGTACCGACACCGGAATGCCAAAGAAATTGATATTGCAGTAAACGGAGTACCGGGAATAAGCATCACAGAGAGAGAAAAGATTGACAAACTTCAATGCGTTCAGCGCTGCATTCTCTGAAAGGAAACGATAAAGCAAATAATTCAATCCAATGAAAACCGCCACAGCTCCTGCTGCAATCCACGGTCTTTTCAGGAAGATAAAAAGGAACGCCATAAGGGAAGCAAATACAGCTGCCGAACCCATAGGAAGCAAAATGCTCATCCCAAGATACCCGCCGACGCTCAGCCGGTAACAGCAGTCCCTAAAATCCGAAACAGACTGCAGCGAGCGCGTGATATCCCCGAAGCCGAGCCGGATCCCGGCGATCACAACCTCCCCGCCGTATATGAACAGTGTAAATGATATGGAGCAGAGAAGGAGAGCCGCCCATTTCGCTGCAGCCAGTTCTGTGCGCCCTCTTTTCGTTGTTTGAAGGAGCCTCATAAGCCCGCTTTCCTCTTCCTCCGAAAACAGGATCACCGCCGCCCCGAGAGTTAGTATAAACACAAAGAGAATCGAGACATAGTCCGATCCCACCGCTTTTACTCCCTGGTCATAGTCCGGGCGGATTTCCGCCTCCCCGAGACTTAAGTAGTCCCGGAGGCTCTTTTGAATGCTGCGGTTGGAAAAAGAACTGACATACGAAAAGATCGATATGGCGGACAGTCCTTCCGCCCGCTCCGGAAGTTCCCTGATGAATTCCCGGTAGTTTTCCCGGTAATTGTATTGCTCCAGGAGTGTGTTCAGAACCGACTGCAGCTTTTCACGCTCCTCGTCATCTGAGACGTATGCTTCATACTCTGAGATAAAGTCCTCGAGGCTCATCCCGTACTGCTCTGCAATTTCCGAAAACTGATGCTGAAAGAGCACCTGTCCTTCTTCCGTATCCCCGTAAATCTTCTGAAAGGAGACAAGCATCAGCCCGTCCCGATCCCGCTGCAGACGAAGAAGCGCCTCCTCTCGTGGAAGCGCCTCCATCTCCTTTCGAACAGATTCATACAAAGCCCGGTCAACATAATCCAGCTCGCTTATGCTCATAGAAAAGCGCACCAAAAGCACTGCTGTCATGAAAAACACAAGCAACAGGAAAACCGGCTTCGAAAGAAGCTTTCGGAATTCATATACCAACAATTTCAAATTTCCAAACCTGATTTCCTCGTTTAATTACTCTGAATTCTCTCTGGCTCTGCTTTTCCTTGCATCAGATCTCTAACCTTATACAAATCCAAAGTATTATTGCTGCCAAAATTCGGACCGTAAATCACAAGGTATTTTTCACCTCTAATTGAAAGCACCTGCGGCGAAGTCCATGCATGCGCACTGGACACTAATTCACACAGAGCGTTTCCTTCTCGATTAACAACTACTAAATCCGGATTAAGACTGAGCTTGCCATCTGTATTGGTTACAATAAACATTAATGCAAAATCTTCATTTATACATCCGGCCTGGCATTTCCAGTCTAGATGCTCCTCATGCAGCTTATTCAGCCATACAACTTCTTCAAATTCCCCGGTTTCTGGAGAGTATTCAATGTGTTTTCCTTCTTTGCCTAAGAGGATTAAATGGCCGTCTACTGCACCATAGATATTGACTGCTTCAGACTCTGCTAAAACTTTCTTTTCTTTTTTTATAAAATCATACTGAAAGAGGTCTGCCCCTGTGTCTTCTCCCGGAGCTTGTTCTGTAAAAAAAAGCGAATCGTTCAGCGGCAAAAAAGGGAGCACAGAAAAAAATTCCTTTTCACTCCTGTCTACTTCAACCAATACCTCTGAGCTCTCACCTATTTTTTTAATTGGAGTTCTTCGAATCTGTTGAACAAACTTGCCGTTTTCTTTTTGCTCATTTGTTGTATAATAAAAATATCCCCTATGAAACATCATAGAGTTAATGTCAATATTGCTTATATCTTCAATCAACACTTTTCTTGCCGAACCATCCTCTTTCATTTCAACCAACTGACAGTGATTCATCTCTGCATTCATACAGCTAACATAGAGTTTATTTCCCCTTAGTTCAAGAAATGACCCTATAGATCTCGGATCAGTTCCTACAAAAGCATCACATTTATATGAAAATTCTTCTTTTTCATGATTACAGCCAAGCTTAGAGCAGAGTGGATGAACTTTATAAGTATTCAAATCCGCAAAATATAGCCATCCTTCCATGATATAATATAGTCCATCTTCCGTTACAACGACTGGTCTACGTGACGAAAACCAAGAAACAGTTGTTGTATTGAAATCTGATATATCATCGGATTCTGAAAGAATCTCTGGCCTGTAACCACAAGATGATAATAGCTGCTGCAATATTATGCAAATACAAATCAAGATTATTGTTGCTCTTTTCATCTATCATTGCTCCATTATATAGGATCTGACACTATAAAATGAGTTGCCCATTTGTCGGGCAACTCATTTTATATATGTATGTATAGATATTTAGTCATCGGTCCGACATTGGCAAACGTGACTGTATGTGTACTGGAGGCATAATCAGCAGCATCATTTGATCCTCCAAAAGCATTGGCATATGCTGAGCCATATCCTCTGCCATATTGGGTACTGCTCCCTTGAACAACCTGTTGTAACTTTTCGGAGTAATAATAATACACAAGTGTAACTGTAACAGTACATTCCGACCCACTTGCTGCACATGTCGTTTCGCCGGTTCCATATACTTGTCCTATTCCCAAAGAAGCGTAACAATCATGGCCTAAAATCGTCCACGTTGTATACGTACTTGCTGCAAACGCATTCTTGCTCATCATCATAACCATCGCCATAACGATAACAACAGCGAGTACCTTTGTCATACCGGGAACTCTTCTTCCGGCTTCCTTCTTTCTGTTCATGCTGAACCTCCTCATTTTTTACAGGCAACACCACATGGTGGCATAGCCTGTTATTTGTGAGTTCAACATACTATAACGTTCGCCATTTGTACAGGGGACAAATCTGGCGCGCCATACTTGTCCCTCTGAGATTCCTGCGTTTATGGTTATACCCCCCCTCAGGAAAAAAGGTCAAATCTGTCCCCTTCTTGATGCCGAAAAAGTCAGATTTGTCCCCTTGACCGGACTTGCTTTTCACATTATAATATCAGAGATATACTATGACTATGACAAAACTTGTCCTGTCGGTCTAATAAGGATGAACTATGACAAATAGTGATATTCAATTAAATGGAAAAGCAATCGGTGCTTTTCTACGTAGTAAAAGAAAAGAATGTAATCTGACTCAACAGCAAGTAGCTGATCTATGCAATATCAGTCCGGATACCTGTAAAAAGTGGGAGCAGGGCAGTCGGATACCTTCTCTTGTTGATCTCGTCAAACTATCGCAGTTCTATCATGTTTCTATTGAGACCATTTTACAATTGGAACAGCCGTCTTATCAAGCACAGGATGAAAGACCTGTGACATATGATTTGTACTCTTCATCAGCGGATCCAATAACACAAGGATCTGCGACGGACACGATATCATCAGAAGAATATTCTGATATAATTCTTACAGATGCCTCTTCAAAGCAAACCGAATTTGGAACAGCTTGTATAGATCCTCATTTCACTGAAAATTTTATGGACATCTCCGCCGAACATGTTGTAACAGAGGATAAAAGGAAATTTCTTTCTTTAAAGCTTGGTTTCATCATGTTTGCTGCTGCATTGGTAATTGCACTGATTGCCTGGTTAGTCAACTTATGGATAATGAGAAAATCCTTTCAGGATCATTATCCCGGATCAATAGAGCGGTCAATTGAAGATCTGTCCAATCCTGAACAAGAAAACACTCTCTTCGAAGAAGTCTGACTGGAGGATAATTATGAAAAAAATAATGATGTTAATCATAGCCGGAATCCTTATAACATGTATGTGTGTAAATTTCTGTTTCGCCGCCCCACTATCTGATATATCTGCCGAACATAAAAACATCCTTTTTTGCGATGACGGGGGATATATCATAATTCAAATAGAAGAAACTGTTTCCGATCAGGCAAATGAAAAATCTACCAACGAACTCAAAACAAAATCAGGAGCTGTAACATATACTAAAAAATCCAACAGCGGCACGGTACTTTGGGTTGCAGTGCTGAACGGAACGTTTACTTATGATGGGTTTTCTTCAAACTGTATTTCTGCCAGCTGCAACGTCACCTTCTATGACAGTCACTATTCCCTTACCAGTAATAATGCCACAGCAGCTGGAAATACAGCCATTGGAGTAATCACAATCGCCTATAAGATCCTCGGAATTACGATTTCCACTGAGACCCATACGCTGACTCTTTCCTGTGATTCGAACGGAAATCTTTCCTGATTACAGCTGCAGATTTCACCGGTAATGAAAGCCGTCCGTACACTATGCGGGGACAGGTCCGCTGTACTAAAACAGTACGGTGGACCTGTCCCCGCATTTTGCATGTTCTCAATATGAAATCTCCTGCACCAGTTCGTAAGCCTGCTTAATCACCGTCTTCAGGCTTCCGACCTGATCACAGTCGCCGACAAAGTACAGCTTTGCGGATCCGACGGTACGCGGCTTCCTGTGTTTTCCGTTTTTGTCTTTTTCGCCTGCGAACTGCCAATCCGGCGTATAACCGACGGACAGAATGACCGTGTCGGCCGGAATTGTGACGGTGTCTTCGGGTGTTTTCAGGATGATGCTGTCCTCCGTGATTGACTCAGCTGAAGCATTCAGGTATGCGGGTACTTTGTGGTACCGCAGAAGCTCCCGGAGCATCGTCGAATTCGCCATGCAGATGCCCTTTGCGCCGACAAGATTCCCCGTCATCTCCACAATCGCCGGATGCTTCTCCTGAAGCGCCAGCTCATAGGCGATCTCGCAGCCGGTGAGTCCGCCGCCGATGATGACCGTATGATCGCCGGCCTGTACTTTTCCGGCAAGGAAATCCTGCGCCGTGACCGCCCGCTCCGCGCCCGGGATCCGGAGCTTCCGCGGATGCGCGCCGGTCGCCGCGACGATGATATCCGCCTGAAGGGCTGTAAGGTCTGTGATCTCTGTATTCAGGTGAATCCCGGCGCCGGACTCCGAAAGCCTCTCCTGATACCACGAAAGGAGCTCTTTGTCCTTTTCCTTGAAGGACATCGCTGCGGCTTCGTTAAAGACGCCGCCGAGCCTTCCGGACTTTTCGTAGAGGTCCACCTGATGACCTCTTTTGGCCGCCTGGATCGCGGTCTCCATTCCGCCGATGCCGCCGCCGATGACTGCGATTTTCTTTGGGTGGCGGGCAGGGTCTTTCCGGTATTTCGTTTCGTTGTTGGTCCAGGGGTTCAGCACACAGCGGCCCATCTCGAGGTGCATCGGGTCAATGTCGGTTCCCTTCCCGTTCAGCCCGTTAAAGGGCAGGCAGGCGCCGTGGCAGGAAATGCAGGGGCGGATCTCGGACATCCGGTCCTCCCGGAGCTTTGTCACGGTCTCCGGATCGCAGAGAAGCTGGCGCCCAAGACCCATCGCGTCAATGCGGCCATGCGCAATCGATTCTGCAGCCTCTGAAAACTGCAGGCGTCCTGCTGCGACCACCGGTTTTGTCGTGAACTTTTTGATATGCTCCACATCGGAGAGGTTGATGTTCAGCGGCGCATAGACCGGCGGGTGCGCCCAGTACCAGGCGTCGTAGGTGCCGTTGTCGCAGTTGAAGAGATCGTACCCAGCCTCTTCTAAAATCCGGATCGCCTGCTCGGACTCCTCCATACTGCGGCCGACTTCCGTATACTCCTCGCCCGGGACCGCTCCTTCATTGAAGCCGCGCGTCTTGGAGCAGACCGAATACCGGAGAGACACCGGGAAATCTTCTCCGCAGACCTTCTTGATCTCCCGGACAATTTCGCAGGCAAAACGAAGCCGGTTCGAAAGTGTTCCGCCGTACGCATCGTCCCGGTGGTTCGTATACTGCATCGCAAACTGGTCCAGAAGGTAGCCCTCATGCACCGCATGGATTTCCACGCCGTCTACACCGGCTTCCTTGCAGCGAAGGGCAGTCTGGCCGAATGCGTACACGAAACGGCTGATCATTTCCGAAGTGAAATGGTCCATTTTGACGTCCGGATCCCAGACATTCGGTTCATCGGGGTCAGGCGCTGACCACCACCACTTCGTCATTACAAGCGGTGAGGAGGCTTTTTTCAGGAAACGGTTCTTGACAAATGGCCGGAGAATCGGCGGCAGCAGCATCGAGCGGCCGGATCCGGCGCTGATCTGGAAAAAGATTTTCGCACCGCTTTCGTGAATCTCCCGGATCACCGGCTTTGCCGGCTCAAACACCTCGGGATGCTGATAGACCCATTTTTCGCCGACTATACTGATTAAGGGGATCAGTCCGGGGATAAACAGGCCGATGTTCTGGTCCTTCCGGTCCCGGTAAAACTCCCCGATGCCCTTCACAAACCCCGTCTTTGCTTCCCACTGGATCATGTTCGTGCCTTCCATCGGAAGCATCACAATACGGTTTTTGATCTCCACGTTTCCGACTTTCCATGGGGTAAACAGCGGTTCATATTTTGGATCCATCATTTTCCTCCTTTCTCTGAATCGCACCATTGACCCATTCGGGAGCAGGTCCTCGACGGTTTCATTGCAAAATTCGCCTGCGGGATCGTACTGCCCCCTCGGTGACGGTTCCAGGTCTGATCAGAAGCAGTACGATAACCCTCGGCTCGGGATTTCTGCAGTATTCCAGTAAGTCATCTAATACCTGCTCCCGAATGACTCAGTTCTTTCCTGTACAGCGCATATCCATGCGTCCCCATGAGGAGGTCGCGGGCGTAATTCTGCGTTACTTTTCCTTCGTGGATCAGGGCGCCGACAGGTTCTGCTCCGTTTTTCTGAAGCTCTAAGAGCACCTCATACACGAGCTCCGCACCGAGGCCGAGATATTCCGGTTCACAGCCGAGATATAAAAGGATGCAGCGTTTCGGATGCTTCCTCGCGCGGAGGATGGAAAGGATGTTCCAGGGCGTCATAGCCCGGTACACGCGGTTTCCAAAGTCCGGAACGCAGATGAAAAAGCCGACGAGCTTATCTTCATCGTACGCTAATTTCACAAGCTCCGGGCGGACAATCCTGCGGTAATCCGAAAACATCGTGCTGAAGCGTTCCTGGTCAATCGGCCTGAAAGCCGGAAAATCCGCATAGAGCTTCGTGAGAAGCCCGAAGATCTCCGCCATGGTCTCATTGAAACGATTCAGCTGAAGGTCCCGGACTGTAATTCCCCGCTCCTGAAACTGCTTTTTCCGGCGCGCGAGCCGGACATTCTGATAATCCTTCGGTACCGGACGGTACAGATCCGACACATAGCGGTCGGAAACCCGGAAGCCTTCGTCGGAAAGCAGTTCTTCATAATACGGCAGGCTGTAAGGCTCTCCCGTAAAGGGCGCATCCGAAAACGCGTCGGTCTTCAGCCGGTAGCCGATCCAGAAGGATGCATTGACTGGACCGGAAAGCGTTTTGACACCGAGCGACTGCGCTTTATCTTCCAAAGTCGAGAACAGAAGCCGCACCGCCTCCGGATCGTATTCGGATTCAAAATAGCCGAAATACGCGGCCGGATCATCCGGATAAACGGTCAGGAGCACCCTTGAAACCGGCCGCTTTCCATCCGTCACAACAAAGGGATATACCGTAAAATCCGGGCTCAGAAGATGCCTTCCCTGAAGGACTGCGCGTTCTGTTTTTTCATCCTGCATCCGGGTTTTTTGGTCGTAGAGAAGCTTCGGAAGACGGAGGAAAAGCTCCTGGAGCGCTGCATCGTTGTCCGATAAAACTGTATAACTCATGACCGCCCCGCTGTTTTCTTCAGAGAACCGGCCTGTCCGGCACGATACAGCACCCGGACAGCGCCGGCCTCCGTATCGAGCTGCACATAATCTCCATCCCGAAGGATTACGGTCGCTCCGCTGACATTGACTATGGATGGTTTTTTCAGTTCCCGTGCGATGATTGCGGTGTGGCTCAGAATCGATCCGCGCTCGGCGATAATGCCTGCCGCATCGCGGAGGATATGAACCCAGCCCGGGTCGGTCGAGACGGTTACAAGGATTTTCCCGGTGGTATCCGAAACTGCCTTCGGGTCCCGGACAATCAGCACTTCGCCTTCCGCTTTCCCGAAGGACACCGGCGTTCCGAACAGCTCCTTCGAATCTGCGCTGCCTTCTTTTCGAACCCCGCGTTCCCGGTGGTCTACAACGTTTTTTGCAAATACAAGACGTTCGAAGGCCGGAAGCTCCTTCTCCTGTGCGATCAGCTTTTTCCGCTCTTCCACAAGAACACGGAAGTCCCGATCCGCCGAAACTTCCTGCTGCCTTTCTGCCTCCAAAACTTGCTCCTGATCCGTTCCCCCGAAAATCTCCGAAAGCCGCAGATACATCACATCCCGCGTTTCGCTGATCCTCTGCTCCCGTGCGAGGATCTCTCCGCTTTTCAGGATGATCTCCCGCATGATGCCGAAGAGCCGCGAACGGTTCATCCGGGAGATTTCCCGGTTCGCAATGCCCTGTTTCGCACGCCGCAGCATCGGGCCGCTGCGTTTCTCTGTTTTCTGATCGATATGTCCCGCATCTGCTTCCGGATCTTCCCGCTCCCGAAGCTCCGTTTCCCGAAGAAGCCACCGAAGGTTGTCCGGATCGGTCCGGAAGGTCCGGGTTTCGAGCTTCAGATCCTCCGGACAGCGGTCGCCGAAGGCATCGATATAGTCTTCAAAGGCCGCTGAAAAAGCTTCACTCTCCCCTTCTTTTCTGTACAGGGCCGCAAGATCCGAAAGCGCCTGAGCCGGCTTCATGCTTTCCAGATTCCCCACATTTGCAAGCTTTTCCTTCCCCTTCTTCCCGGAAAGCGCGGTAAACAGGAAGGTCCAGACGTCGTTTACGAGCGTGATGTCCCACTTTTCCGTGATTTCTAAAAGGAGCTTCTGGTACAGCGCGCCGAGCGCCGGAAGATCTGTCGCCTCCGCCACTTCTTCCCGAAGCAGTCCGATCCGCCCGGAAAAATAGGTGTTCAGCTCCCGCATATCCTTCGGGCAGGTCAGAAGGTAGCGGCAGACCGAAAGCAGTATCCGGCATTTCGTCCAAAAGCGCGGCTGCACCTGATCCGAAACCACAAGCCGGTTTTTCACGCCGAGGGAATTCTGCCAGATTTCAATGATCTTTTTCGAGAAAGGTAAAAGCTTTAGAATGTCATACCAGCTTGAAATCCGGTAGTAAATCCGTCCGTTCGCGGTATCGACCATATGGCGGAGGTTTTCGTCCATCGACTGCACGAGCGTCGGATCCTTTGAGAGCCGAAGCAGACAGTTTCGGAAGACATGATAATAGATATCTTTCGCGAAATCCTGCGTCACGGGCAGCGAAACGCCCGGATAACTCTCGACAATGTTGCTGGAATCCAGCACGATGGGGGAGGTCGCTTTCGGAAGGGTCGTGATCGGCCGTGCCTGGAGGATCCACAGGGTGCCGTTCTCGACGGCAAATTCCACATCCGCCGGACAGCCGAGGATTTCTTCGATCCGCTGCCCCTGCTTCGACAGCTCCTCAACAAGACCTTCCGGAGGCTTTGGCGCTCCATGATCCTGCACCAGGAGCGAGCGCCCGTCGTCCCGGTTATAATAGCAGGTGGTAACCGGTACCTCGTCACGGACAATCCCTTCTCCGAGACCGGCGCCTGCTGTGACGACAGTCTCGTTCAGGATACCCGCAGGATTTGCAGTAAAGACGACGCCCGAAAGCTCCGGCGTGAGCATCCGCTGGATAATCACACGGATTCCCGGTGTCCCGGGTTTCGCAGCTTCCGGCTTCTCCTGCCCGACGGTTTCGCGGTAGGCGCGGACATTTTCCTGCCCGGCGCTTTGAAGGACTTTTCGCACCGCTTCCGGGACTTCTTCCCGCGGCACATTCAGCATGGTTTCAAACTGGCCCGCGAAAGACCGGTCTGCGGAATCTTCCGCTTCTGCAGAGGAGCGCACGGCAAAAAGCGCGGAATCCGAGAAGGAAAGGTCGATTTCCCGATCGGATTCCACGACGATAAATTCCGGAACGCAGATGCCGTTTTTCTGCAGTTTTTTTAGGTTTTTCGCTTTCATGGTCCGAAATTCTTATCCGATCTTTCCGAAGATCAGGAAACATACAATTGTCAGCACCATCGTCGATTCCTGCAGATAGGTGTAGAGCTCGACTTTTTTGACGATCTTGAAGCGCTCCGGATTCTTCATGAACTGGATAAATTTCCAGGTCATCCACGAAACCAGGAGGAACAGCACACCGACCGAGATCTTATTGAGATTCCATACCAGAATAAAGTTCGTAATAATATCCACAATTGTCACAATCGCCACGAAAAGCGTACTCTTTTTGTAGCCAAAGAGCTTCGAGTAGGTGACATATTCGGTCTCGTCTTTGGGGGCGCGGATTTTTCGTGAGACTTCCCAGATCAGCGCCGGGAAATACAGGGTGAAGCAGGCAAGTACATTGATCAGGTCGAATGCCCGGATCTGATATTTGATAACGGTGAAAGAGATGACGTAGACGTTGATGAAAAGCTGCACCGGATTGTGGGTTACGAGCGCAAGAGGCAGGGATTTTGCGATTTTATGCTTCTGGAAAAACCAAACTGCCATCAGCGAACCGTAGGTATACAGCAGCACGCAGAAGATAAAGTTGTTCATGAAGATCGCATTCAGGACCACCGTCACCGCGATCAGGATTCCGACAAAGATGCCGAGATCCTTTTTCGTGACGCGGCCTGACGGGAGCGGCCGTTCCGGGAAGAGCTTTTTATCCAGCTCATAGTCCTTGAAATCGTCCGCAATCCGCAGCCAGAACAGGAAACTGAAGACTGTAAACCCGCAGATCACCTCCTGGATTCCGATCGAGAAATCCGTGACGCCATGGTTCAGAAGGACAATGAAGTGGATCTCCGCAAAAATCAGAAAGCCTACGAAAAGCCTCGGGATGATCGGGAACATCTCCTTCTGATAAATATACAGCCGTTTCAGTGCTTTCATTTCCATTTCCTCCTTAACCTGCCAGAGTATCGCTATACCCGCCTGCGGGGCATCTTCGAAACTCGCGTGCGGGATCGTACTGCTCCCTCGGTGACGGTTCCAGGTCACCTTCGGAAGCAGCACGATAACCCTCGGCTCGGGCGTATCCTCACATTCAGGACTTGTTCCCTGCTAAAACAACTACAGGCTTTTTCTGGCGTGTGCTGCCATCAGGAGCAGGTTCACCAGCACATGGACAAGTGCCCCGAGGAGCACATACTGTACCAGTCTGAAGAAACCTGCATCAGTCAGGATCCAGATCACGATCGCGCAGCCCACGAGCGAATCAATCTGGTCCAGTATAAAGAAAACCACGCCTTTCCACCCTTTTGCATGCCCGCTCGGCGAGATGTGAAAGCGCCGTTTCAAAAAAGAATTCGGCAGTTCAAAAAGGGCATACGCAAGACCGAAAAGTGCGCCAACAAGAATGTTGTATAGAGTCGTATTCCGATGCAGGGAATACATCTGGTTCCAGGAATCGATCTCGAAAGCCCTGCACAAAAGTCCCACAAGAAGATGTGCGGCGGTGCAGAATACGATATAGGATATGAAGCCGATCCAGGTCTTGCTGTCGCCGAAAATCCGCTCCGATCCGAGCTTTTTCCCGCCGTCAATCGGAGACCTTCTGGCTCGGAAAAAAGCAGTCTTCGTGAAAAGCATGTTCGCCGCCGCGCCGAGGACCACCGGTGACATGGTGAGAAGCATTGTCAGAATGATTCTCATTCGGCGCCGCCTCCCAGGCACAGGTTCACAATCTGCAGGACAATAAAAATGATCTCGGAAATAAAGAAAGACAGCGAGCTCATCAGCACCGCCCCGGCCGCGAGATCCTTAATCAGCCGGATATCCGGCCGCGGTTCGTTGGTCATGCTGTCACAGATGTGCTCGATCGCCGTATTGACGACTTCAAAAGCAAAGGTCACGCAGATCGTAACAATGTAAATGATATGAGCCAGGAGCGGAACACGCAGCAGAAGATTCGCCGCAAGAAACACGATGGCAATTACGAGATATCTTCTGAAGTTTTTCTCTGTCCGGAACGCGTACCAAAGCCCGCGGAATGCGCAGCGGATCGCCTCCGGAAAAGTTTTATTTTTCATCTTCCGCTCCCCGTGCAGAAAAAATGCCGGTTTTCCTCCAGCACATCTGAAAAGACCGCAAGAAAGCCTTCCTCAAAGTCTTTTCCTCCACGCACGACTGTCACGCAGCAGTCCTCCGAAAGATCTGTCAGACAGTCATGAAGCGCATCCAGGTTCCGGCCGTAATAATCCGGAAACGAAAGGCGCTTCGCCAAATACCCGTGCACCTCCTGCGGGTCCTTAAAATCATGAAAATCCAGAATAATCGCTTTCATATTTTTCTCAATACAGCTGTTCAAATGACTCGTAATGATCTTCCGTATAGAAAATCAGTCCGTCATTTGAATAAATGATGCGCTTGGCGCCGCGGCTTTTCCCTTTGTAATCAATGTCGCACTCGTAGTATTTCCGCCCTTTTTTGGTCGGCAGAAGCTTTTCATAGTTTCCGAAATGCGAGCCGCCGATCGATTTTCCGGGCGCGACCTTCCAGAGATTTCCGAGACTTGAAACCCATCCGAGATCCTCCGCCTCCTCTTTGGTGATGTAGTTTGACGGCAGCTTTCCGAAGGCGTGAAGATACAGCGCAACATGATCTTTGTCGGTGTATTCGCCGTCTTCGGTGACCGTAATTCCGTTCTCGGTGACAGCGTTGTCCGGCTCGGTGGTCTCTGCAGTCGTCTCCGCAGTGGTTTCCGCCGTCGTCGGCGCCGGTGTTTCGGTCGTCGGCGCCGGTGTTTCGGAAGCCGGTTCTGTCTCCGGGGATTCTGCTTCGGTCGTTTCTTCGGTGCTTCCTTCTGTCTCCTCCGTTTCCGATTCTGTTACCGTTTCATCCGGCCCGGGGTCGGGCACGCTTTCCGGTTCCGTTGTGTCCGCCAGTGTCGTAAAGGCCAGCGTCCCGGACCCAGAATCCGTATCCCGGTTCCGGATCACCCAGACGATTGCGATGATAACCACAATTGCGATCAGCGCCAGAAGCAGCGCCCGCTTCTTTTTATTATTCATACCGTTTTAAGCTCCAAGCATTGATTCAGCAGCCAAAAAGCGCCAGCGCCTTCTCCATCCGTTCCGCAATCGGCACCTCAAAGGGACATCTGGATTCGCAGTCCCGGCAGCCGATACAGGAGGCGGCCGTAATTCCCAGCGCCTCATAATGCGCCTGCACACTCGCGGGCACCTTCGGCTGCTGAATCCCAAGGTCGTAGAATTTGTTGACCATCGCGATATCGATATTCATCACACAGGGACGGCAGTGACCGCAGTAGGTACAGGTGCCCTTATAGGAATGCATCGGTGCATTCGCGAGGACGCTCGCGTAATCCTTTTCGTCATCCGCATCTGTTTCATAGGACACCGCTGCGTCGATCTGGGCGATTGTATCGTAGCCCACCAGAACCGACCGTACACCGGGCCGTGTCAGCGCATAGTGAATGCACTGCGCCGGGGTGAAGGCAACACCGAAAGGCGAACGTTCGGGATCGAGAAGTGCACCGCCGAAATACCCTTTCATGACGGTAATGCCGATGTCCTTCTCCTCTGCAAGCCGGTAAAATTCCGCACGCTCGGGATCGATCCCCGCGTAGCCTTCCTCATAGCCGCCGAAAAGCTCCTCGACACAATCCGTCCCGGGACGCATGTCAAAGGCCGGGTTGACGCTGAAAAGCACCATTTCAAGCTCTGCCCTGCGGGCGGGATCCCGGAAACCGCGGAGTCCCCTTTTGGCGGCACGGATCGCCATTTTCGGGTTATGGGTACTCATGCCGATGTGACGGATCAGGCCCTGATCGTGAAGATCCAGCACATAGTCGATGAATTCGCTGTTCATCGCGCGCTCCCAGTCTTCCTCAGAGTCGATATAATGGATCATCCCGAGGTCGATATAGCCCCCGCCGATTCTTTCCATCAGATCCTGAAAAGCCGGAATCACGTATTTCAGATCACGGGAGCGTACATACTGTCCGTCCTGATAAGTGGATCCGATATGACCCTGTACAAACCATTTTTCACGGGAATCCCTGATCGCTTTTCCGATGATGCTGCGGGATTTCGGATCGGGCATCCAGCAGTCGATGATGTTAATGCCCTGTGACTCCGCATAACGGATCAGTTCAATGGATTCCTGTTCTTCATGGCGCTCCAGCCATTCGCCGCCGAAACCGATTTCGCTGACCATCAGTCCGGTTCTGCCAAGTTTTCTGTAATTCATTGATGCTCTCCTGCGCTGTATTACGATAACCGGCTTTTATTGATCACCGGTCTGATTATCTTCCTGGTTTTCCGTGGTCCTTTTCTGTCGGAGTTCCCTGAAAAACCCGCTCATCATCCGGCTGCACTGTTCCTGCAGCACACCGGATGTGACTTCCGCCTGATGGTTGAACTTCGGCTCCTGCAGGATATTCAGAATCGATCCCGCACAGCCCGCTTTCGGGTTCATCGCGCCGATCACAACCCGCGGAATCCGGGCCTGCACAATTGCGCCGGCGCACATCGGACAGGGTTCCAGCGTCACATACATCGTACAGCCCTCGAGCCGCCAGTCGCCGAGTACTATCGCGGCTTTCCGGATCGCAGTGATTTCCGCGTGCGCGAGCGTGCTCTTATCGGTGTTCCGGCGGTTGTAGCCGCGCGCGATGATCCGCGGTTCGACCGGCTCTTTATCATAGGTCTCTGTCTGCACAATTACGCAGCCGATCGGCGTCTCTCCGATCGCGTCAGCTTTTTTCGCCTGCCGAAGGGCTTCGAGCATGAAGCGCTCGTCCGGATTTATATTCTTCAATGGATGATTTTCTGTTCCCAACTCTGTCTCCATCCAAAATCAGCTCTTTATTTCCTTTTCTTCGACGCCGGAAGCTCGTCAAACATCGCATCAAGAAGTTCCCGGAGAAAGTCCCTGTTGTCGACTTCTTCCACAAGAAGCATTTCCTTCGCTCCTTCATAGGGCAGCTCTTTCGGGGCATCCGGCATCAGCGCCAGCGCGGACTTTACGGGTTTCACAAGGAAGCGGTCGTCATAGATTCCGCCGACGGCCTTCTCCCGGTAATAAATGATGTACTCGCCCATCATCGCCCGGTAGGTAATCCCCTGTAGTTCCGATAACTGATCCAGAATATATGCCAGATAATCTTTACTGGATGCCATTAAATCTCCTCCATAAAAGCATTTGCGAGCGCCGCAAATTCCTGAAGCGTCAGTGCCTCACCGCGGATCGAATCCGGCTTTCCGATTGCCCGGATCGCCGTGTCAATTTCCTCCCTGGAAAACGACAGCTCGGTACTGTTCCGAAGACAGTTCGAAAGCGTCTTCCGCCGCTGCGAGAAAGCTGCCCGGATCAGCCGGAACAGCATCTCCGGATCCCGAACCTGCACGGAGGGCTCCGGAAGCACCCGAAGCCGAATCACCGCCGAATCCACATTCGGGCGGGGCATGAAGCAGTTCATCGGGACATTTGCCGCAAGATAGGGCTCCGCATAATACTGCACCGCAAGCGACAGCGCCCCGTAGTCCTTCGTCCCGGGTCCGGCCTGCATGCGGTAAGCAACTTCCTTCTGTACCATGACCGTAATCGATTCGACCGGCAGATGCTCTTCAAGAAGCCGCATGATGATCGGCGTCGTAACATAATAGGGGAGATTCGCAACGACTTTCAGCTTCTTCCCCGGGCATTCGCGCGCCGCGAGCCCTGCGATATCCAGTTTCAGCGCATCTTCGTTGATGATCGTGACATTATCACAGCCGGAGAGCGTATCTTCAAGAATCGGGATCAGGGTTTCATCGATTTCCACGGCAAATACACGGCCTGCCTCCCGCGACAGCGCCTGCGTCATTGTCCCGATCCCGGGACCGATTTCGAGGACCGCGTCGTCTTTTGTGAGTTCCGCAGCCTTCAGGATTTTCCGAAGCACATGCTCATCGATCAGGAAATTCTGCCCGAAGCGTTTATTGAAGATGAAATTGTATTTTTTCAGGACCGCAATGGTTTCCTTCGGGTCAATTAAGGGCATTTTCTCTCCTGTCCCCATTCGCATTTGCCATCATTATACTCTATTAAAGACCGGATGACAAGAGCCGGTCTTTTGCTGCTGACACGCACTGATATCAGAGAATTTCCTGCTCCCGAAGCGCTTTTTCGGCGTCTTCGGCGTTTTGGAACAGGATCCCGATCCCGCCGTCCGCTTCCCATTCGCGTATGGTTTTTGCAAGATCATCAATCAGGACGCAGGGATCCCCATTATCGGTCGCATAGAGCTGTTTCTCTTTTCTCGGGCAAACGATGACGATCACATCCGGCCCGATCCGGTCCCGGACCCAGTCTTTTTTGTCCTGTACGGCAGTCACGATACCGCGTCTTTCATTCGGAATGCCTGTCAGGATGCGGCATTCATCGCCATAGACTTCGTAGACTTTCCGAAACAGCTCGATCGCGCCCGGAATCGGCTTCAGCTGATAATAAAAGTTGCCGGCATCCCGGATCCCCTCCCACATGCGGTTATCCTGTTCTTCATTCGGACGATCCTTATCAGAAGCTGTTAAGCCGCAGATTTCACGGACGCCGCCTTCAAAATCTGCCAGGGTTCCGTCCATATCAAAATAAATCATAAAAGCTTTTCCCTTCACGCTGCCCGAAAACCGCGGCGCATCAGAGCCGGTACACGCGGCGGGCATTTTCTTCAGTTGCGCGCACAAGCTCCTCCGCAGGAATCCCGCGGATTGCCGCGATTTCCGAGGCGACAAGCGGCAGATAACCCGAGAAATTCCGCTCGCCCCGGTGCGGGTGCGGCGCCATATAGGGACAGTCGGTTTCCAGAACCAGACGATCCAGGGGAACATATGCCGCGACTTCCTTCGCGACCCGGCCGTTTTTGAATGTCACGACGCCGCCGAGCCCGATGTAATATCCGAGATCCAGGAACTGCCGCGCCATTTCCTTACTGTAGCCGAAACAGTGCATGATGCCCGCGCCTTCTCCGGTTCTGTATTCGCGCAGGATGTCATAGGTGTCTTTCGCCGCATCCCGGGAGTGGATCACAACGGGTAGCTCCAGCTCTTTTGAAAGCTCCAGCTGACGAATGAACCACTTTTTCTGCACTTCATGCGGCACTTCTTCCCAGTAATAATCGAGGCCGATTTCCCCGATCGCAACGATCTTTTTCTGCGGAAGATAATACAGGTCCGCACCGGCCGCAATCTGTTCCTGCGCCCTGGAAACCTCAAGCCGCTCGGAAATCACCATCTGCCGGAGGGTATCGATGTCCTCTTCGGTCGTTTCCAGCACATTCTCCGGATGAATACCGACGGCTGAATAGATAAAAGGATACTCCTTTGAAAGCGCAACACTCGTCCGGGAAGTCTCAAGGTCCGATCCGATGTTGCAGATGGTTCCGACGCCGCAGGACTTGAGAGACCGGAGGACTTCCTCCCGGTCTTCCGAAAACCGCGGATCGTCATAATGGGTATGGGTGTCAAAAATCATGGTGTCTCCGTTTGTTACAAAAGCATGGCCGGACGCTCAGGCGCCCGGCCGCAGTCATTTTCGTAATTTCGATCAGATCTTCTTGAGAAGCTCTGCCCGAAGTTCTTCGTATCCGGGCTTTCCGAGAAGCGCGAACATATTCTTCTTGTAGCTTTCGACGCCGGGCTGGTTGAAGGGATTCACCCCTAAAATGTAGCCCGAAACGCCGCAGGCAAATTCAAAGAAGTAGAACAGCTGTCCGAGCGTGTAAGCGGTCTGGTCCTTCACATGGATCACGAGATTCGGCACATCACCGTCGGTATGCGCGAGAAGCGTTCCGTTCAGCGCAGCGTGGTTCACGAAATCCATATCCTTTCCGGCAAGATAATTCAGGCCGTCCAGGTCCACCGGCTCTTTGCCGATCGTCACGGTCGCTTTGGAACCTTCGATATCGACAACCGTCTCAAACATCAGCCGGAGGCCGTCCTGAATGTACTGGCCCATCGAATGCAGGTCTGTCGTGAAATCACAGGATGAAGGGAACAGGCCTCTGCGGTTCTTGCCTTCGGATTCGCCGTACAGCTGTTTCCACCACTCTGCGATATAATGGAAGCAGGGCTCATAATTGGTCAGAAGCTCTACGGTGCGTCCGTCCTCACGAAGATAGTTCCGGACTGTCGCATACAGAAGAGAATCATTCTCGTCGACCGACGCATTCAGCGTGAGATCGCGCATGTCTGCAGCGCCCTGCATCAGGGCTTTGATATCCACACCGGTTGCCGCGATCGGAAGGAGTCCGACTGCCGTCAGCACGGAGAAACGTCCGCCGATATTGTCCGGAACGACGAAGGATTCATAGCCTTCCGCGTCGGCCAGGTTCTTCAGCGCGCCTTTTACGCGGTCTGTCGTCGCGTAAATCCGCTTCGCCGCACCTTCTTTGCCGTATTTTTTCTCTGCCAGTTCCTTGAATACACGGAACGCAATCGCGGGCTCCGTGGTCGTACCGGACTTGCTGATGACGTTGACGGAGAAGTCCCGGTCGCCGACGATCTCTAAAAGATGCGCTAAATAGGTCCCGCTGATCGAGTTGCCGGCATAATAGATTTCCGGCGCTTTCCGCTCTGCTTTCGGCAGGTTGTTGTAGAAGCTGTGGTTCAGGAACTCATTCGCCGCACGCGCCCCAAGATACGACCCGCCGATGCCGATCACGATGAGCACATCCGAATCCTCACGGATTTTCGCGGCCGCCTTCTCGATCCGGGCAAATTCCTCTTTGTCGTAGTTCACCGGAAGATCAATCCAGCCGGTAAAATCCGCGCCGGCACCGGTTCCCGAAACCAGAACCTCTTTCGCCTCTAAAGCGCGCTTTTTCATGTTGGCAAGCACCTCTTCCGAGATATAAGACGTTGCCTTTGAATAATCAAAACTTACATTTTTCGTCATCGCATTTACCCTCTTTTATACCAGATTTTCTGTCAGATTCCATATGGAAAACACAGGAAAACTATGTTCCGTTTCCTCTCTCAGTATATACGAATTCCTCTGCAAGTGCAAGAAGTTTTTTTGCCCGGCAGGTGCTGAAAATGCCTCAGTAGCCCCTCCTGATATCTACAGTCCGCTCAGGTTTTTCTCCCCGGAAAAACCGCTCAAAATCCGACAGGAACAGTTCACAGATCCGCTGCACCGTGTAGGGAAGCGTCATGTTTCCGGAGATATGCGGCGTGAGAAGAAGATTCGGGCAGTCCCAGAACGGCGAATCCTGCGGCAGCGGTTCCGTCGAGAAAACGTCAAGCGCTGCAAAAAGCCGTCCTAACCGGAGCTCCGAAAGAAGCGCCTCTTCATCGATGCTGTTTCCCCGTCCGACATTGACGATAATCGCATAGTCCGGGAGAAGCGAAAGCATTTCCCGGGACAGAAGCCCCGTACTCTCTTTCGTACCCGGAAGCGACATAATGAGAACCTCCGTCTCGGGAAGGACTTCGGTGAGTTCCGATACCGGTACAACCCGGTCAAACATGCCGCCAGGATTCTGCCCGCTCCGGTTCACGCCGACAATGCATGCCGGACGAAAGCCGCGCAGTTTTTTCAGCGTTTCCTGGCCGATATCGCCGGTTCCGAGCATCGTAATCCGGGATCCGAGGATGCTTCTCACGGGAAGATTGCGGACCCATTCGCGCCGGGAAACGATTTCCCGGTACTGTTCCCGCTGCCGCATCAGTTCAAGAAGCATTAGAACGATATGCTCTGAAATCGTGACGCCGTAGGCGCCGGAGGAATTGCTGAGGATCGCCTGATCCGGCGCAGCGTCCCATACCCTGACAAAATGATCCACGCCGGCGGAAGGCGCACAGAACCAGCGGAGTTTTTTCGCCGCAGGCACAAGCGCCGGATTCCCGGAAAGGATGACCGAGGCATCCGCTGCCTCCGAAAGCGCATCTTCTGTCTCATCGAAGAAGACCGCCGTATAGTTTTTAAGGTCAGCGGCTTTCCGGATCATCTGCCGCTGTGTTTCATTGAATTCAGGAAGGTTTACCAGAAGTTTTTCCATGATGTCTCTCCTTTTGTCCCCTTAAATCTGCAGGTCAAATCTCCTGCCCTTCAGCATGCATTTCTCTTCGTCAATGCACAGAAGATGCACATTGATATCGCCGCGCGCAGTCCGCCTGACATAGACGACCATGTTGCCGTCCTGGGTCTTCCGGTAGTTTTCCGAGAAAGGCGTGAGATCCGAGACGCAGCCGGAATCAATCGCTAAAAGCTCGCCTGTCCCTTCGACCTGTACCTGGAAAATCCGGTCATCCGTCGTCCGGTTGCCTTCCTGATCCCGGAGTTCCACGATGATCTGGAAAATGTATCCGACATCGTCCGAAGCGTCGTCGAAACGCCGGTTTGTAATCAGGTCGCCGTCCTGCCACAGCGAAACCTCCGCGCTGACGGCCTCGGTATCGGAGAACGGCGGCTTTTCCGCTTCTCCGCCCCAGAGCTTCGCGCGCTCATAATAGATATCCTTCGGGAAAGCGTCAGTCGTGAGAAGCCCCGCCTCGCTGCAGTAGATAGGCCAGCCCTTTGCTTCACCCAGGAAATCGATTCCGCACCACAAAAACTGTCCGCAGACAAAGTCCCGGTCAAGAACTGCCTGCCAGGCTTTGGCACTCTTCCCGTTTTCCGAACCGATCATGGCTTTGTCGGGGAATCTCAGGTGATCCTGGTCATAATACTCCTCTTTGTAGTTGTAGCCGATCACATCAAGAGGATCCAGGAATCCAAGGTACGAACTGAGCTCGGGGAAGGCTGATGCAAGCGTCACGGGACGCGTGATATCCTCTTCCTTCACAATCGCCGCAAGCTCCTTTGCGATCACGGAAATCCGTTCCATGTTGGGCTTGTCGGGATTATACTGCCGCTCCTGTTTCGGCTTCCCATTGTCGTTGTTTCCGGTCATTTCCTGGAATTTCGGATGACAGTAGGGGTCGTTCGGATAATCGATTTCATTGCCGATGCTGTAAAGAATTACCGAAGGATGGTTCCGGTCACGCCGCACCATGGAACGAAGGTCCCGCTCATGCCATTCCGGGAAATCTTCGAAATAGCCCTGATGGCGCGGCGGATAGACATTATGTCCCTGCCACCACTTGTTTTTCGCAGCCTCCCATTCGTCAAAGGCCTCATCCATGACGAGAAAGCCCATCGCGTCGCAGAGATCATAGAGTTCCGGCATATGCGGGTTGTGGCTCATGCGGATTGCGTTCGTGCCCATGGCGCGGAGCACCGCAAGCCGCCGCTGCCAGACCTCCGCCTTCATGGCAGCACCAAGCGGTCCGCCGTCATGATGCAGGCAGACACCCTTGATCTTCTGGGACTCATCATTCAGGAAGAAGCCGCGGTCCGGGTCAAATTCGATCTTCCGGATGCCGACTTTCTGTTCATCCACAAAAGACCATTCCGAATCCGTCTGGTACCAGGAGCGAAGCGTATAGAGAAGCGGGTCCTCGGTTGACCACAGAAGCGGATTCTCCACAATGCCCCGGAGCGTTTTTTCCGCGCTCCCGCCGGCAGGAACCTCCGCCTCGCCCTCACAGACCGCAACCGCGCGCTTTGTTACGCGGTGCACAAGCTCCGTATGAATCCGCACCGTCTTACTGCTGTCGCTGTCGTTTCGGATCTCATGGCGCACCACAATGTCCGCATGTTTTCTGGAAACATTTTCCGAGGAGAAGAATACGCCGTGAAACTCAGGATGCACCGGATTCTCCAGGAAAATCTGCACTTTCCGATAGATGCCGGAACCAGTGTACCAGCGGGAGTCGGAGATGTCCGGATGGCTCACGCGCACCGCAAGTATATTTTCCTTCTGTCCGAACTGCACCGCATGGGTAATATCATAGGAGAATTCCGTATAACCGTTCGGATGCTTCCCAAGATAATAGCTGTTGCACCAGACCTGGCTGTTCTTGTATACGCCATCGAAAACGATCCGCACACGCGAACCGATATATTCATAAGGCAGACGGAACCGGAGGCGGTACCAGGAAATGCCGCCCGGCAGATACCCTGTCCCGGAGGAGCAGGTCCGCGAGAACGGCGCTTCGACCGCCCAGTCGTGCGGTACCATGACCTTCCGCCAGCCGCTGTCGTCAAATCCCTTCCCGAAGGCATCATCGCAGTCTCCCAAGTGGAAGCGCCAGCCCTCCGTCATTGTCATGACCAGTTTATCCATGAAGAAATCCTCCCAGTCTGTTTGTCCTTCATTGTACTCTGAAACCGGGCCTTTCGTCAAATAAATTTTCAGTGAACTTTATGCATTTCGTCTGTTCATACCGCGTTCACGGTTTGTTAACGGCTTTTAGGCTTGCTTTTTTCGGCCGAATCTCCTATAATAGAGACAAGAAAAGTGCCGCATCTTTTTTCACGGCAAAGGAGGACACCAAATATGATTCAGTTGGTTATCGGCGCCAAGGGCAGAGGAAAAACCAAATATCTTCTCGACACCGCCAACGCGGCTATCAAAGAGGCTGACGGCCGGATTGTTTACATCGACAAGAGCCTCAATCATATGTATGAACTGAATAACAAAATCCGTCTCGTAGACGCTTCCCGCTATCCCTTACGGAGCGGTGATGAATTCATGGGATTCATTCTCGGAATCGTCTCTTCCAATTACGACATTCAGCAGGTTTATCTTGACAGCTTCCTGAAGCTCGCGAAATTAGAGAACCGCGACGACGACCAGGAGCGGATCAAGGACTATGTCAATCAGCTTAATTACGTCAGCAATCTCCACAATGTGGATTTTATTATAAGCATGAGCAAGGCTTATGAGGATCTGGACCCGGATCTTCAAAAGTTCGCCGTAACAGAGTTCTGAGAGTCAGGGTAAGGACATGAAAAGCCGCCGGTAAGAATCCGGCGGCTTTTCATGTCCTTACAGCACTTTTCTCAGCACTTCCGCGATTTCTTCGGCCGCAAGCGCGTGGGATTTCGGTCCCGGATGGCCGCGGGAACCGAGCCATTCATCCGGTGAGGGCGTCAGGGAGAGGAACGATACCCGTGAATCACCGGTCTCTTCCTGATAGGCTTCCACCGCAGCCCGGATGTGCGGCGCCATCGGAATTCCGCACATGCCATAGGCCCAGAGAAGGTAGGCATCCGGATTGCAGCGCCGGAGGGTATGGAGGAAATCCTTCACCGCCGCGATAAATACTGCGGATTTTTTCGGGGTGAGCGGAACGCCGAGGCCGGTTCCGTCGTTTGTGCCGAGGTTGATGACCACCGCGTCGGTTGGCCAGGAGCTGAAATCATAAGCTTCTTTCGCACCGAGCGCAAGGTTCCGGTCGCCTGAAAGCATTCCGGCGATCTGTTCATAATACAGCGGAATCACGCAGTCTGTAAATCCGTCCCAGCTGATGTATACACCCCAGCCGCCCTGGGAGATGTGGCGGACTTCCGCGTTCAGAAGATCCCCGAGCCGCTCCACATAGTGCCCTTCGGTCGAATGTACGAGTGAGCCCCAGGTGCCTTCACCCCGCGCTCCGGCGAGGCCTTCGCCGGAAGTAAGACTGTCACCGATGACTTCGATACGCCGTTGATAAGGCGGAACCGGGTAGAGTTCTCCATCGGTTTTAATGCTGTGCACAAGAAGCAGCGCCCGCGAATCCTGCGGAAGCGCCTGCATTTCCTTCAAAATCCGGATCCGGCGCTTCACGCCCGGATTCAGATTCCGGAAGAGCGTGATCGTCTTCCTGCCACGTTCCAGCGGCATCCGAAGGACCGACGCACCGTCGATTTCCATCCGGATCCACTGTTCATACACTTCATAATCGGTCTCAACTTCCAGAGAAAGCTCCGATCCGTCCGTCATAAACTCCAGCCCGCTGCCGGTCCAGAAAAGGGGAAGCGGGTTCTGAAGCTTTGTGCGTCCGAGAATCAGGATCCGGTCGTCTGTCGGAAGGTATGTATCCATATCACAGATCCCGGTTATTGTAATTGATCAGGCAGCCCTTTGCGATGATTTCGCGTTCTTCCGGAGTCAGGGCAGCCCACTGCAGCATAAAGGGTTTCACCTCAGTTCCGTCCGCAGGAATTACATAAGCCTGTGCCTCAAGTTCTCCCGCGAGAATCTTTCCGAGGATGCCCGGAACGAATACACAGTCGAGATTCTTAAACTGCAGCTCGCCCGCTGCGGTGAAGGGAATCATGCCCCAGTTGATGAGGTTCGAACGGTAACGCTTTGTCGCGTATTCGCGGGCGATATTCGCTGCGCCGCCAAGAACGCGCTGGCACGAAGCCGCCTGCTCACGGGCAGAACCGTCACCGGGCTTTGTCGCGTAAATCGTCGATCCGACCGTCGTGTTTTCGGGCGAAATTGCCGCTTTTTCGGCGCATTCCGTAAAGACAGCCTGTAATGCCTGATTCGCCCGATCAAGCATTTCTGCCTGCTTTTCGGGCTTCTGGACTGCTTTCGCGCGACCGACATAGTCCGGGTCTTTCCTGGAAAGCGTGAACTCCGCAAGCCCTAAGGGATTCGAACGGTAGGACGAGGTCTCGCCCGAGGGGATCAGCTCATCGGTTGTCGTGACCGGATCATGAATCTCGGAAACGACCTGCAAGAGAAGGTTCTCTTTCAGGGGCTCCATCTTCGGCCAGTCGACAATATTCGGACCGCGCTTGATCTCTGCATCCGGCTGTGCTTTCCCGAAGCCGTTGTAAACGCGCTTCTCGTAAATGCTGCCGTCGAAGAAATATTTCGGCTTTGTGAAGCTGACATCGAGTTCCGTCGCGGGCGTGAGAATACCCTGATTCAGCGCGGTTGCCGCAATCGATCTCGCATCCATCAGAGCAACCGATGCAATCTGTCCCGACGCAGGCTTCGAGCCCTCGCGGTTCGGGAAGTTCCGGGTTGAATGCCGGATTGAGAGTCCTTTATTTGCCGGAACGTCGCCCGCGCCGAAGCAGGGGCCGCAGAAAGCGGTCCGGATCGTCGCGCCTGCTGCCGCTAAGTCCGCGATGCTGCCGTTTCTGAGAAGCTCCATGTACACGGGCTGGGAGGCCGGATAGATGCTCAGGGAGAACTCACCGTTTCCGATGCTTCCGCCGCGGAGGATATCCGCCGCATCACAGAGATTTTCGAATCCGCCGCCTGCACAGCCCGCGATCACGGCCTGCTCGACAAGAAGCTTTCCGTTCTGTACCTTATCCCGAAGTGTGAACTGCACTTTATCGCCGAATGAGACCTTCGCTTTCTGTTCGGTCTCGTACAGGATATCGTCAAGGTTTTCATAAAGTTCCCGGATCGTATAGGCATTCGAAGGATGGAATGGAAGCGCGATCATCGGCTCAATCTCAGAGAGGTCCACGACAAGCGCGCTGTCATAGTACGCGCCCTGGTCCGGATGCATTTCCTGATAGTCTTCTTCGCGGCCGTGGATTTCATAGAATTCCCGTACCCGGTCATCCGTCTCCCAAATCGATGAAAGGCAGGTGGTCTCGGTCGTCATAACGTCAATGCCGATCCTCATATCAACCGACAGGCCGCTGATCCCGGGGCCGACGAATTCCAGCACCTTGTTCTTGACAAAACCGTCCGCAAAGGTCGCACCGACAAGCGCGATCGCCACGTCCTGCGGGCCGACGCCCGGCTGCAGTTCGCCTGTGAGATACACCGCGACAACTTCCGGCCGGTCGATGTCATAGGTCTGTAAAAGCAGCTGCTTCACGAGTTCCGGTCCGCCCTCGCCGATTGCCATGGTCCCGAGAGCGCCGTAGCGCGTGTGCGAGTCCGATCCGAGGATCATTTTCCCGCAGCCCGAAAGCATTTCCCGTGCGTACTGGTGGATGACCGCAAGATGCGGCGGAACATAGATGCCGCCGTACTTTTTCGCACAGGTCAGGCCGAAAACATGGTCGTCTTCGTTGATTGTACCACCGACCGCGCAGAGGGAATTGTGACAGTTCGTGAGCACATAGGGCATCGGAAATTCCCGAAGGCCTGATGCGCGCGCAGTCTGGATAATGCCGACGTAGGTGATATCATGCGAAGCCATCGCGTCAAAACGGATCTGCAGTTTGTCCGGATTTCCGGACTGGTTGTGCGCTGTCAGGATCTTGTATGCCAGCGTCTTTTTCGCGGCTTCTAATCTTGGTTCCGAATCGTGGTCCGCCGCCGAAATGAGATGTCCTTTCTCATACACGACACCGGTTGGAATGCGTCTTAGCATGCTGTCTTTCATGGATTCTCCT
This sequence comes from Lachnospiraceae bacterium, assembly GCA_017543275.1. Lineage (GTDB taxonomy): Bacteria > Bacillota > Clostridia > Lachnospirales > Lachnospiraceae > UBA1267. The sequence goes on from JAFYGJ010000004.1 coordinate 106,576, forward strand.
GTTCTGTTATTGCCTGTTTTATTGTTTTTTTCGGCGGATGATTCCGCAGCCTTTACTCCTCTATCATCAGCGTCGAAATCGTGCCTACCGGCGCGCTGATGCGGATTACCTGATCGCAGATCCGGATTGCATAGCCCTGATCCTCAGTCCCGCTGTTCAGGATGACCAGTGCAATGCTGCCGTCCGGATTTTTCGCAGCCGTGAGCTCGACCTTCTGATCACAGCAGCTTACGCCGATCCGCTGCGCTCCGCGGCGGATGTATTTTGAAAAATGACCGACGTAATCGAAGATCAGGTCTTTCCGGTAGCTGCCGTCCTCATTTGCAATCACGGATGCAGTGAAGCCGGAGCCCGCATGGCTCGGACCGCCGTCCTGGTTGACACAGAGATTCCAGTCAATCCAGCGTTCCATGCCGTGATTCAGGTTGCCGATGATGTCGTGTGCGTAGTTCGCCGCATCGTCGTACTCGACGGTTTCCGGCGTCTTTTTGCTGAACATGCCCATAAATCCGACCTGTCCCGGCTTGTGCAGGGGGCACATTTCGGACATCATCATCTTGAGCCCCGGCCAGCGGTCCTGCGTCATGGAAAGGGTCTCAAAATGGTCGCCTGAGTACCAGTGGAAGGCAATGCCTTCAATCATTTCGCGGGTCTCGTCGTCAATCACTTCACGAGCCCATTCGTATACGCGCTCCTTGTTGTGGTCCCAGATGTAAATGCCGACCTTTCCGAAAAGCCCTGCCTCTTTCATCGCCGGAACCATGTGATCACGCAGGAATTCCTTCTGGTCCGCAGCAGTCCAGACGCAGCTGTCCCAGCCCGTCGCCGCGATCGATTCGTTCTGCAGCGTCATCATCGTGACCGGGACGCCCTCTGCAAGGTAAGCTTCGATCATTTTCGTGAGGTACTTCGCCCAAGGACCGTAGTATTCCTTCTTCAGGCTGCCGCCGTTGTTCCGGGAAGGCGTGTCGTAGTCAATCTTTTTCTCCCGCATTCCGGGGAATGCGCCGTAGACCGAGGCGTCGTTTTTGGGGCGCGCGGGGGGCGTTTTCCACTGTGCAGGCGGGGACCAGGGCGAAACGAGCACCGAAACCTCCTGGTCACAGAGTGCAATCGCTTCCTTCACCGCCGGGAGGATATTTTTAAAATTCCGCTCCATCGAGAAAGTGAGAAGCTCCGGGTCTGCAATGGGGTCTGCGACTGCCTGATAGGGCTCCACCGAATAGTCGCAGGAGTCCAGCGGAATGCGGATCAGCGAGAAGCCGTTTCCTTCCTTTGTGAAGAATTCCCGCAGCAGCGCCTCGCGGGTTTCGGGCGTCATCTTCCCCAAAAGATAAGATGCAGTATCCGTCATCGCGCCGCCGAATCCGTCAATCGTCTGATAGCAGAGTTCCGGATAGAGATTGATCACGCCGGACTCGAGGTGATGCGGTTCGTCAGCTTCCGGCGTGACCGGAAGAATAAGGTGCTCCGGGTAAGCTTTTCCATTGACATGATAGGTAATGTGTTGGGTGCAGTTCATAAAGCCTCCTTGATTCCATGTAATATGCCGGTTCCTGTTCCCGCTCCCCGATCAGTATCCGAGCGTCCGGTCGACGCTATGGATCGGCGGCTTGCCCTGGCTCACAAGCGTCAGGTTCCGCACCGCCGTATCCATGACGCGGCCGTAATTCACGCCAGCCCGGTATCCGCCGGAAATATGCGGCGTAATATACACGCGCGGGGTCGTCCAGAGCGGATGATCCTTCGGAAGCGGCTCCGGGTCCATCACATCAAGACAGGCCGCCTTGAGATGCCCGTCCTGAAGCACCCGCACAAGATCCGCCGTCACAATCGAATTGCCGCGTCCGGTGTTCAGAATGATCGCAGTCTTTTTCATGAGCCGGAGGCGCCGCTCGTCAAACATGCCCTGCACTTCCGCAGTGCCCGGGAGGCTCAGCGCGACAACATCCATCTCCGGAAGAAGCCGGTCCATGTCATCGGGCGTTGTCAGTTCTTCGACAAAATCCGGCTGATCGTGAACGGTCCGTCTGACACCATAACAGATTGCACCAAGTGCTGCGGCCTTCTTAAGATAAGCGGTTCCGATCGAACCCATGCCGACAGAAAGCACTTTCGAGCCTTCAAAGCGGTCGATATCCTTTAACAATTCCCAGCCCTGCCGTTTCTGCATTTCAAGGTATTCGGGCATCCGCTTCATCGCCATCAGGGTCGTCGTCAGCATATGCTCCGCAATCGAATCCCCATAGGCCCCGTAGGCATTCGCTAAAACCACCCGTTCAGGGAGCCACGAAAATCCGTTCGCGCCTGCGCTGAAAAGCTGCACAAAGCGGAGATTCGGCATTTTCTCCACAATTTCCCGGCTGACGCCGCCAAGAAGCAGTTCGCAGTCCCGGGCATCTTCTTCCGGAATCTCCGAAAGCGTCTCATAAAAGCGGATGTCGCAGTCCGGAACGCTCTGGAACTTTTGGATGGTTTCCGCTGTGTGTTTTCCGGTAACAATTACTTTGCAGGCCATGTGTTTCTCCTTTATTCTCCGCTGATTGCCGCACCTGAGAACAGGACGGACGGGCAGGCGATCGACCGGTAGGACCACTCAAGATCCGAGCCGACTGCGACAACTTCCTTCATCAGCGCGAGCCAGTTCCCGGCGATCGTGACAAGACTCACGCCGAAAACTTTTTTGCCTTCCTTGACATAATAGCCGGAGCACTGCAGCGAAAAATCCGTCGTGACCGGATTGATGCCGGCATGCAGTCCCGCAAGATCCGTGATCACCAGGCCTTCCCCCATCTCTTCCTGAAGTTCTTCGAGTGTTTTTTCGCCCGGAACGATCATGCAGTTTTTGGGGCGGACCGAAACCGGTGCGCTGTAGCTGCCCTTGAAGCCGTTTCCGGTACTCTCGGTCCCGGCTGCCATGGCGGTTTTTGTGCTGTGCAGAACGGTTGTAAACACACCGTCTTTCACGATTTCCTTCCGTCTTGTCGGACAGCCCTCGTCGTCGTAATTACAGATTTCCAGCGCGTCCGTATTCCGCGGATCGTCTACAACTGTCACGAGTTCCGAGTAAATCTGTTGTCCGAGTTTGTCCCGAAGCGGCGAAATACCTTTGTTGATCTGTTCCCCGGAGAACATCGATGCCATGGCCATGAACAGGCTTGTCATCGCATCCTTTTCAAGAATGACCTGATAGCGGCCGGTCGGAAGGCTCTTTCCGCCAAGTTTTCCGAGAAGTTCCTCCGAAAGCTTCGCCGTGAATTTGTCCGCATCGAAGTCCGCAAGGTTTTCCACAACCTCGATCTTATAAGCTGTCTTAATCTCCTCGCCTTCCTTTGCAGCCGCTTCCGCCATTACGATCTGAACGACGGAAGATTCTTCTATGGAGAGGCCGAGAGAATTATGGATCCGGCGCACTTCCGTCGTGTCCTGCCACGATACGGAGCCGACCTGGAAAATCCGCGGGTCCGCCGCAAGGATTTTCCCTTCCAATTTCTCTAAAACCGCCTTGATTTCCGGGACCGAGGGACGGACAAAGTGCTTTTTACTCTGCACTTCGTCGGTCTTCTCGGGGGATCTGAGCGCCGCAGGATCCGAGGAGCTGACAACTTTTGCCTGCGAAATCAAGGATTCGAGGATCCGGTCCATTTCCGTATCCTCCGCCTGCTCCAGCGCCATTTCCGCCTGTTTCCCTTCGACAATCGCCCGAAGGGATGTCCCGAGCACCCGGCTCGTCGTGAAGCTGTCCATGCTCCCCTCATACCAGTTCAGCGCACGCTCCGACTGCAGCATTTCATAGATTTCCAGTTCATCGATCCCGAGCGCCTTCGCGCGGGCGATCCAAAGTTCCTTATTCATTTGCCGTACCTCCTACCGTGATCGATGAAACCCGGATCGCGGGCTGCCCGACGTCTGTCGGAATCGAACCCGAAAGCGAGCCGCACATGCCCTGGCCGCGCGCGAGATTGTCGCTGACCTTGTCGATATTCATCAGAATGTCCGCGCCGTTCCCGATTAAGGCCGCGCCCTTCACGGGATAGCTGATCTTTCCGTTTTCGATGAGATACCCTTCCTGCACCGCGAAATTGAATTCGCCGGTCTGCGGATTAACAGAGCCGCCGCCCATCTTTTTCGCGTAGAGGCCGCGTTCGATGCCTTCAAACAGGCTCTCAAAACTGTCCGTTCCCGCGCAGATGAAGGTATTGGACATCCGGGAGGTCGGTTCAAATTTGTAAGACTGCCGGCGGCCGGAGCCGGTGGAGGGCTCTCCCATCCTGCGGCCGTTCAGCTGATCGATCATATAGCTTGTCAGGATGCCGTCCTTGATCAGAAGCCGCGGCTGCTGGAAATTGCCCTCGTCGTCGATATTCTGCGAGCCCCAGGCATTTTTAATCGTTCCGTCGTCCATCGCACTCACACAGGGAGAGGCGATCTGAAGGCCCTTCTTTCCGGCGAATACGCTCTGGTTCCGCGCGACGCCCGTCGCCTCCAGCGCGTGCCCGCAGGCCTCATGGAAAATGACGCCGCCAAAGGCGCTGTCGATCACGACCGGCATTTTGCCGGAGGGGCAGTCTCTGGCCGAAAGCATGACGATTGCCTGACGCGCGGCTTCCTTCCCGATCTCTTCCGGAGTCACTTCCTCGTAGAATTCCAGGCCTTTTCCGGCGCCCGGACGGTCGCCTCCGCTCATCATGAGCGCGCCTTCCTTCGCATAGGCTTCGCAGAACATCCTCGTCCGCACGCGGACATCTCCGATCAGCCGCCCGTCGGACCGGGCGATCTGCACCTCCTCGCGTACGTTCAGCATGCGCCCCACGGTCTTCACGATCCGCGGATCCTGACCTTTCGCCGTACGCTCCGCCCGGAACAAAAGTTCCGCTTTGTCTTCGGGAGAGACAGTCCGGTAATCGACCTTCACGGGATGGCGGTTTTCGTATTCCACGCGGGTGAGGAGGACCGGCGCTTTTTCCAAGGCCTCCGCGCTCTCTTCCCCAATCGCGTCCCGGAGATCGTCAAGAAGCGGCAAAACAGCCCCATCATCCGTTTCATTCGTATACCCGTAAACGGACTGAAGCCCCCTGTACAGGCGGACGCCGATGCCGGAAATGATCTGGCGCTCCACCTTCTCCACCCGGCAGTCCAGAGTCTCGATCGTTTCGTTTTCCTCGTATTCCTCAAAGATCTCCGCAAAATCCGCTGCGCTTTCCATGCAGCGGGTAAGATATTCCTGCAGTTTTTCCTGTGACAGCATAGGTTTTTCGTCTCCTCATGTTGATATTGTCCTCATTGTAGCACAAATCTGTCCGGTCTGCTACAGAAACCTTTGATTTTCTTTGGAATGGAACATAATAATTTGCGTCCTGCAATCACAAGACACAATCGTATTTCGAGAGAAACGACCGGATCTCCCGCAGACTTCTTCCTTCACAGTTATCTATCACCCGCCTGTACAGCTGATGCTCTCTTGAACTGTAATTCAAAGGGCAGGGTGACTTCTCCA